>JBJMGK010000219.1:0-109741 GCA_045807925.1 Bryobacteraceae bacterium
CAGCGACTGATGCATCCGCCGCACGTTGTCCGGCGCCAGACGGGCCGCCATCGGCTCCACGCTTTTGCGTTCTCCCGGCAGCAGCAATCCCGCGCAATACATCCTCAACGGCGTTGCCCGATCAGCGTGCCCCGCGGCTTGCGCCAGGCCATCCATATATGCCGCAAAGCGTTTCTCCTGTGGGCCTGGCGCGGAGTGTTTGCCCACAAAACAATCTTACACAAATTTGCTCTGTTTATAACACAGTAGTACTAGAAGTATTTCTGTTCGGAGTTGCTTTGGCCGTGGCCGCCGTTCCTGAAGGCTTGCCGACTATCCTCACAATGATCTTGTCAGCGGGCGTAGAGCGAATGGCTAGGAAGAAGGCTCTTGTCCGTCATCTTGTCGCGGTCGAAACACTGGGCTCCGCTAACGTAATCGCATCGGACAAAACGGGCACCCTGACAAAGAACGAGATGACTGTGCGGGAGGTGCTGACCGCCAATGCCGTCACGAGTATTCCTGCCGAGCGAGATTTTTCGAACGCTACGTCACCTACAGATCTATTACAAACCTTGAACGATGAGTCAAGACCCGAGTTGGAACAGGCGCTCACAATAGCCGGACTGGTCAACAACGCCTCCGCTCATCCAAGTGAGGAGGGTTGGGTCGTCGCGGGCGATCCAACGGAAGGAGCCCTCCTTGTTGCGGCCAGCAGACTTGGAATACGGGTAGATTTACTTTCTGCACGGTTCCCACGAATCCGCGAGATTCCCTTCTCTTCTGAGCGAAAGCTCATGTCGACGATTCACTTGGATACTGCAACGGAGAGAACGGTTGTCTTCTCTAAAGGTGCTCCGGACATTCTCATGGCTAAGTGTGTAAGTGAGTTCAAACGTGCAGAGATCCTCGACTTATCGGAGGACCGCCGGCAACAACTGATGAGATCCACCGAAGCGCTTGCTAGCGAGGGGCGTCGGACTATCGGAGTCGCGTTCCGAATCCTGCCTGAACACGCTTCCGTCGTTTCGATTGCAGACGAGAGTCTCGAGTGTGATCTCGTGTTTGCCGGACTGATCGGAATACTGGATCCGCCCAGACCAGAGGCCAAGGCCGCTGTCGCTCGCGCCCAGGCAGCAGGTGTGCGCCCCATCATGATCACCGGTGACCACCCAGGCTGCGCTCTTGCGATTGCAAAAGAGGTCGGCATTACCGGCAACGGAAGCGCGCTGACAGGAGCCGAAATCCGGGATATGCCCGACAACGAACTATCCCATGTCGCTCAGGTCACTTCCGTGTATGCGCGCGTCAGTCCTGAAGACAAGCTAAGGATCGTGCGAGCGCTTCAACAGAATGACTCCGTGGTTGCGATGACTGGTGATGGAGTGAACGATGCGCCAGCGCTCAAGGCTGCTGACGTCGGGATCACGATGGGACGAACCGGCACTGATGTCTCGAAGGAGGTCGCGGATATGATCCTCACGGACGACAACTTTGCGACGGTCATCAGTGCAGTCGAAGAGGGGCGTGGGATCTTTGCGAATATCCGAAAGTTTTTGCTGTATTTACTGTCTTCGAATATCAGCGAAGTTTTAACGATGTTTGCTGGAGTCATGTTGGCTCGCCCGATCGGTCATGAAGTTTGAGGAAGGTTCCTTAACGCTCCCGCTTCTTCCGATTCAGATCTTGTGGATCAATCTCGTTACGGATGGGGGACCTGCTCTGGCCCTCGGTTTGGACCCTGTGCAGCACGACGTCATGCGGATGCCGCCGAGACCTCGCCATGAGCCTGTGATTACATCCGGCATGTGGTGGGACATTGTTTTTACCGGCGCTCTTATCGCGGCAAGCACACTGTTTGTTCTCGGCACATCCCTTGCGACCGATGGGAGGAACGTCAGCCGTGCACAAACCATGGCATTCACTACCCTGATGCTTTCGCAAATGTTCAACGTGTTCAGTGCACGTTCCGGCGTGCAAAGCGCGTTCCTGCATCTAGGTCAAAATCGCTGGTTATGGCTCGCGGTAGCGAGCTCAATTTTGGCGCATTGGTTTGTGCTCTATACTCCGGTGTTGCAAAAGGCATTCTCAACTGTGCCGATCCACGTGAAAGACTGGATCTTCTCGGCCGCTGTGGCGAGCACCGTGCTTTGGGCGCAGGAAGTGAAAAAACTCATTCGCCGTTCTGCAACGGCTTAGACACTGATTACGGGGAAGTGGATCGCAGGTGGCCACACTACCAGTGCGATTTTGGTCGTCCGCAGCACTGGCGTTAGCAGTCGAACACAACTCTGGCCACAGACCCTAAGTACGGGCTCACGCGAACGTAGAACTACGGTCGCAGGCCGCGTAAAGTACCAGTAATGAATACCGCGACAGCCTGGAATAGAAGTTGTAAGTGACTGAAAAGATGGAGCGGGAGACGGGATTCGAACCCGCGACATCAACCTTGGCAAGGTTGCACTCTACCAGCTGAGTTACTCCCGCAGGGGACTAAATGACATTCTCCGATGATCTTGTTACGAAGTCAATTCATCCCGTTGTAATAAGAAGGTTTACTCGCTCGTGACCTACATTTCCAGGCCCGGGTGAGCCTAGTTTATTTGCTAGGAGCGAACTGTAAGTAGCTGATTTGCCTGTGTTTATTTCAGTATAAATTTTTCCTTTCAAATCTAAACCCCTATGCTAGACTGAGGTTTCCGAAGACACGGGGAACGGCTTTTCCGCTTTGCATGCAGCCGCGTTTCGCGGCATCCAAACCACCAGCTATACGGCGGTTCGATCTTTTCCACAGGTGTGGAAAAGATGTGGGAAATCTTCGTCAATTTCTAACAGTAGGCGCGGGAGTGTAGCGTTGGGTGACGTTTGGGACAGAATCAAGGAACAGCTAGCGCAAAAGCTGACGGGGGGTGCGTACGCTAACTGGATCTCCCGCAGTAAGTTAGGGTCCTTTTCTGACGGTCATCTTACAGTCTCGGTTCCGAACGAGACCACGGAGCAGTGGATCCAGCAGGAATACGCCGTCGAGATCTGGTCGGTTATTCAGGATCTGAAGCTAGCGGTCAAGCAAATCTCCTACGAGGTCGAACATACCCCAATCGCGATGAGCGTTGGCATCCCCGCGACCGATACGAAGTTGAACGGGCGCGCTCTCCCCTCGGCCGAGCCCCGATTCGAGAACACAGCCTCATGGCTGAACCCGAGACTGACCTTCGATAGCTACGTGGTCGGCTCTTCCAATCAGCTTGCCCATGCGGCTGCGCAGGCTGTGGCAAAGGCGCCCTCGCGCAATTACAATCCCCTGTTTATCTATGGCGGTGTAGGCATTGGGAAAACACACCTGATGCACGCCATCGGTCGAAGTCTCCTGGACAACTACGCCGGGCTGAACGTCGTTTACACCTCGAGCGAGCGGTTCATGAACGAGATGATTACGTCCATCAAACTCGATCGGATGTCACTCTTCCACCGCCACTACCGAACCGCCGATGTCCTTCTCATAGACGATATCCACGTCATCGCAGGAAAAGAGCGGACGCAGGAAGAGTTCTTCCACACGTTCAATGAGCTCTACGATCACCAGAAGCAACTCGTGATTTCGAGCGACTCTGCTCCGAGCCATCTTCCTGGTCTGGTCGAGCGTCTGCGGTCCCGGTTCGAATGGGGCTTGATGGTAGACGTACAAGCGCCCGATCTCGAGACCAAGATGGCCATTCTCGACAAGAAGGCCGAATCCGAAGGCGTATTCCTGCCGCAGGATGTTCGGATCTTTATCGCTACAAAGACCAAGAGCAACGTCCGGGAGCTGGAAGGTGCTTTGACGCGCCTCATAGCCGTCTCTTCGCTAACGAACCAGCCCATCTCGCTCACCATGGCTCATCAGAGCCTCAAGCATCTGACAGCGGCGCCGGAGCGTAAAATTTCTGTCGATTCGGTGATGCGATGCGTAGCCGAACGATTTAATTTGCAGGCTTCTCAACTAAAACTGAAGAGCAACACGCGTCAGATTGCATACCCCAGACAGATAGCCATGTACTTGGTGAAAGAGCTAACACAGGCCTCTCTTCCGGAAATCGGTCGATATTTCGGCGGAAAACACCACACGACGGTGCTCCACTCCATTCAGAAAATCGAGGAGCTGCGGCACCAGGATGAGGGTTTAAACAGCCTTATCCAAGGGGTAATTGACTCACTCCAGTAGGCTTGGAGAGATTTCCACAGATCCAGCCGAGAACGGTTGTGAACGGCTGTCGAAAAGTTTGTACCCAGGGTGATTTTGAACGCTGAGCGAGGGAGATATCCACAGGATGAAATGCGGACAAGTATTTTTTTTGCTATACTTTAGAGAGAAATCAACATATCCACAGCCCCTACTACTACGGTTCTCTGTAGATAGTCTTATTTGGCTATCTAGGAATAGTAAGAGCAAGTCCAAGGAGCTCTCAAACTTTCTTTATGGAATTTGCAGTTAGCAAGTCTGATCTGGTCAGGGAACTGGGGCTCACTCAGGGTGTGGTCGAGCGAAAGACTACCATTCCGATCCTTTCGAACATCCTGCTCGAGACAGATGGGGACAAGATCTGGCTGACCGCCACGGACCTGGAGTTGGGAATCCGCTGTGCCTGTCCCGCGCGGGTCAAGAAGGAAGGCGCGGGTACGATTCCGGCGCGGCGCCTTTTGGACTACGTCCGGCTGCTTCCCGATGCGGATGTGCAGGTGAAGCTCGCGGAGAACCAGTGGGCCAGCTTTGTCTGCGGCCGTTCCCGCACTCGCATTGCCGGCATGTCTCGCGAAAGCTTTCCGGAATTGCCGCAGATGCCGGAAGTCCTGGCAGAGATCCCGCTCGGTGTTCTTTCCCAGATGATCGCGAGTACGATCTTCGCGATCTCGGCCGAAGAGTCCCGTTTCACCTTGAACGGAGCGCTCCTGATCCTGAAGGACACCGGCCTCGTGATGGTTTCGACCGATGGCCACCGTTTGGCCCTGGTGGAGAAAAAGATTGACCTGAGCGGCCTCGGCGCTTCCTACCGCGCTCTTCTTCCAAAGAAGGCCATGAGTGAGATTCAGAAGCTCGCCGGCGACGATGCGAGTAAGACCATTCAGTTCTCGGGAAACGACAACCATCTGTTTTTCCGGATCGACAAGAGGCTGCTACTAAGCCGCAAGTTGACCGGCAATTTCCCGGACTACGAGCGTGTGCTTCCGAAGGAGCATCCGCATACGCTTGTAATCCAAAAAGACGAGCTGAAGGCCGCTATCGAGCGCGTGGCGCAGTTTGCGGATGAACGATCCAAGACGATTCGGATTAAAGTCCTCAAAGACGAGCTGAAAGTACACTCCTCGATCTCCGAAACCGGAGAAAGCGAGGAATCCATTCCGGTCGAATACGACGGAACAGAAACGGAGATCGGATTTAACGCGCAGTATCTCCTCGACTTCCTTCGGGCTGTGGATGGAACCGAGATCGAGTTCCACTTCAAAGATGCGGGAAGCGCAGGAGAGCTGCGGCCCCGAGGCAGTTCGCCGGAAACGGCGTACCGCTACGTCGTGATGCCCATGCGGATCTGACGTCCTCGGGACATAGAAGTTGTGGCCGCGATGGCGAGGACAGCGCTGTCGGGGCCTAATGTCTGCTGTCCAGAGACTTATGAGTACAGTGCCTCAAAACGAAACTTACGATTCCTCCAGTATCAAGATCCTCGAAGGCTTGGAAGCTGTTCGCCTCCGGCCTGCCATGTACATTGGCTCGACGGGAGAAATGGGGCTGCATCATCTGGTGTATGAGGTCGTCGACAATTCCGTCGACGAAGCTCTCGCCGGTTACTGTACCGAAATTGGCGTCACGATTCACATCGACAACTCGATCACGATCGTAGACAACGGCCGCGGCATTCCGGTTGATATTCACGAGGGTGAAGGCGTTTCGGCCGCCCAGGTTGTTCTCACAAAGCTGCACGCGGGCGGGAAATTCGATTCGAATACCTACAAAGTTTCTGGCGGTCTCCACGGAGTCGGTGTGAGCTGCGTGAACGCTCTCGCCGAAACTCTTCATCTCGAGGTCTGGCGCAAGGGCGCCACCTGGGAACAGGACTACGAGCGCGGTATTCCCAAAGCTCCTCTAGCCAAAACGGGTAAATCAACGAAAACGGGAACGAAGATCACGTTCAAAGCTGATCCGACGATCATGGACGCGACTTCGTTCAACTTCGATACGTTAGCTGGACGTTTGCGGCAGCTCGCCTTTCTGAACAAGGGACTGAAGATTGTCCTGAGCGATGAGCGCGGCGAAAACATCCGAACCGAGGAGTTCTTTTACAGCGGCGGCATCGCAGAATTTATCAAGCATCTAAATCGCGGCAAGTCGGCCTTGCACGACAAACCTATTCACTTCGAGGGTGACCGTGAATTGCCGAATGGCGGTAAGATCACGATCGAAGTTGCGCTGCAATACAATGACTCGTACTCCGAGACGATCTTCAGCTTCGCAAACAACATCAACACCGTTGACGGCGGTACCCACCTCAGCGGATTTCGTAGCGCGTTAACGCGCACGATCAATGCGGCCGGACAACAGGGCGGATTGATCAAAGATCAGAAAGAGAATCTGACGGGCGATGACGTTCGTGAAGGATTAACTGCTGTTGTAAGCGTGAAGCTGCCACAGCCCCAATTCGAGGGGCAAACGAAGGGCAAGCTGAATTCCGATATTCAGGGCTACGTGGTTCAGCTGGTCAACGAAAAACTGGGTGAGTTCTTCGATAAGAACCCGATCGTTATGAAAAAGATCGTATCGAAGGCACTCGAAGCAGCTCGTGCGCGGGAAGCAGCCCGAAAGGCTCGTGACCTGACGCGTCGAAAGGGCGCCCTTGATTCGGGTGGGTTGCCCGGCAAACTTGCCGATTGCCAGGAGCGTGATCCGGATCGCTGTGAACTGTTCCTCGTAGAAGGCGAGTCGGCAGGCGGAACCGCGAAATCGGGGCGCGACCGACGCTACCAGGCGATTCTTCCGCTGAAGGGCAAAATTCTCAACGTGGAGAAAGCCCGCTACGACAAGATGCTGGGCCACGAAGAAATTCGCGCCATGATTACCGCCATCGGTACGGGCATCGGAAAAGGCGATGACTTCGACATGGCGAAGCTTCGCTACGGCAAGATCATCATCATGACGGACGCAGATGTGGACGGCTCCCACATTCGCACCTTGCTCCTGACCTTCTTTTTCCGGCATATGCAGCAACTGATCACCCGTGGCAAGGTATTCGTTGCGCAGCCGCCGCTTTACCGAATTAAAAAGGGAAAGAGCGAGAAATACATCAAGGACGACAAGGAGTTTACGAAGGAGATCCTTCGCCGGGCGACCGAAAACCTGCACGTAGAAATCAATAGCCAGGAGAACGGCGAGCCTGTCAAGGCGGAGGGCAGTGCACTGCGGGCGTTCCTTATGACTCTCGATGAGCTGTCCGAAATGAGCGCGCGCCTGGAACGCCGCGTTCGGGAGTCGCGAGTCGTCGAGGTTCTATCCGATGTTGAGCTTCCGATCGATGCCAAGACAGATCTGCAAAACGAGGCAAATGTCCAGGCCGTTGCCGAGCGGCTTCGCCAAGCCAAACTAGAGGTGGCCGTGGAGCGGGAAGAAGAGCACTCAGCGTGGATGATCGGGTATAAAGATCCGACGAACGCCACTCGGTACATCAACACCGAGTTTTTATCGATGCCCGAGTTCCGGCGCTTGAGGGCGATCGTCAAGCAAGCGGCCCGGTTCAATAAGCCTCCGTTCACGATGGTGAAGGATTCCCAACGCGATGTTTTGCAAAACTGGCGGGATCTTTTGGCGACGGTGAAAGCCGAAGGCACGCGAGAGGTCAACGTACAGCGCTATAAGGGCCTCGGCGAGATGAACGCGGAGCAGCTTTGGGCCACCACCATGAACGCCGAGACGCGCACCATGCTGCAAGTCGATCTGAAAGACTTTGCCGAAACCGAGCCCATCTTCTCGACACTGATGGGCGAAGACGTGGAAAGCCGCCGTAAGTTTATCGAAGAGAATGCACTCGACGTGCGTAATCTGGACGTCTAATTCGTTTTCGGTTTCACGCATTCCAGACGAACGTTGTGCTGGCTGTTGACCAGGTTCCATCGTAAGGCCAGATCGGTCTCACCCTGCACATACGGCAGCGCCGTGGTTTCAAAACAGACCGGAGCTGTGGTGCTTCCCTGCCGAATCTCGCTCATGGGCGGAAGTGGCTTCCATTTCCGCCCCGGTGCGAAATACTCCAGATACCAATCGTCGGGACTGAGGCTCTTGTAGTACACAGTCGCGGACTTTGGAAGCTCCTTGTCGATCCGCATAGCCAGACTCAGGACGGGGTCTGCCTGTACATGCGAGTGCGGATAGATGAACGCTGCGAAATTCCAGCTCGCTATTCCCAGAGTGAACCACTTGAATGCTGGTGTGAACACCTTGCCGCGGCGGTCGAGATACGACCCGATCAGCAGAACGATCGCGGGCCAGATGAATAGCTTGTAGAAGGCGTTCCCTGGTTCGAACCAGGACAGGAAAACCACGTAAACCGCGATCCACGACCAAAGCACGACGCGTGCGCGCCGATCCGTAATCGAAGAAGGAAATTCCGGCGCGGTTTTCTGGCGAAGAGCCGTTGCAATGACTGCGATCACGCAAATCGTCGAGAACAATAGTGCAACCGCAACCGCCGGCGAGAAGAAATCTCGTACCAGGCTCAGCTTTCCCCCGCCAAATAGTTTGATGTAACTGGACGCATTAGAGACGAAAAGCTGCGCCAAAGATTGGGTCGTTTTTGTGTCGTGCGAGATGCTGGTGATCCATGTGAGAAACGATGTTGCCGAAGGCTGTGAATGGGTAGCGAGATAAGCGATGTAGTACGCACCCGTGACAAACGCGCCTGTTCCAGCGACGAATGCGGGAATCCGTCTTAGTCGCGCCTCCGGCGAAATTCGCTCGCGCCAGATGGCAACGAGAATCGGCACGTAGCCGAATATCGCCAGCTCGTGAATCAGCATCGCCAGGCTCAGACAGATTCCAGCGAGCACGATTCGAGAACGGCACGCCAACACTAGAGATATGGCAGCCGTCAGGAACAGCACGGAGAGGATGTAGCTATCTGCATCCGTTGAAAATCTCCACCAGGTCGCTCCCAAGGCAAACAGCAGAGTGCAGGGGACGGCGAGTTCAGGCGACCGAAAAAGGTGTTTGCACAAGCGAAACACGATGGCCGAACACAATACGCTCGCGAACACATTGATGAACTGCAGGACTGTTATTGAGCGCACCCGCAAGCCGATCCAATGGAGCAGTTGGTAGGCGGCGCAACCAATTGCCGAATACAGCAGGTGATTCGGATGGTAGAGGGTCGCGCGCGGTAGGGCGCGTTCGGCAACTTTCTCGATGTACAGCGAGAACAGCACGCCATCCCAATAGTGAGAAGCGGTTAAGAAACAGAGATACAGGCACGCCAGCCCCGCGGCGAGCGGAAATGCCTTACTCAAGCGGTGTGCTCTGGTGTAATGAGTCGATGTCCAATGTGCCGGTTGTTCGCGTCAATCGAAAGGCCGCGGACCGGATATTTTCGGGTCACCCCTGGATTTTCGCAAGTGACGTTATCGATCGCGGATCAGCCCGGTCTGGCGACGCCGTGACCGTGACCGATGCGAGAGGCAAAGCTCTTGGGACCGCACACTACAGTTCAAGTTCGCAGATCACCTTGCGGTTCCTGAGCAGACGTGTCGAGTTGATTGATACAGCGTTCCTCCAGCGGTCGATAGAAGCGGCTCATCGGTTTCGGCAGCGAATTGTCCAAAACTCGAATGCTTATCGGCTGGTGCATGCAGAAGGAGATTTGCTGCCCGGGCTAATCGTTGACCGTTACGCGGACTGCATTTCGCTGCAGTTGCTTGACCAGGGTATGGATCGCCTCTCAACCGAGATCATCGAGGTGCTCCGGCAACTGCTTCAGCCAAACGGTATCATCGCTCGGAATGATGTGGCCACACGCGCGAAGGAAAACCTGGACCAGGAAGTTAAGATCCTGTCAGGTACGGTCCCGGAGCGCGTGACCATTGAAATGAACGGGCTTCGGTTTCAGGTTGATCTGCTCACCGGACAGAAGACCGGAGTGTTTCTCGACCAGCGAGAGAATTATCTGGCGGTACGCCGGTGGGGAAGAGGTCGGGCACTCGATTGTTTCACGGGCTCAGGCGGATTCGCCCTGCATCTAGCCTCGGTTTGCGATTCGGTAGAAGCAGTCGACAGCTCGGGGCTGGCGATCGGCACGGCCAAGGGAAATGCGGACATGAACGGGATTACCAACATCGAGTTCCGCGAAAGCAACGTTCTCGATTACCTGCCTCCGCTCGTTTCGGCGAAGCGCACGTTTGATGTCGTCATCGTCGACCCTCCGGCTTTCACAAAATCGCGATCCGCTCTGGAAGGCGCGGTGCGCGGATACAAAGAGATCAATTTGCGTGCTCTGCGGTTGCTTCGTACGGGTGGGATCCTGGTGAGTTGCTCGTGCTCTCATCATATGACTGAAGCCCACCTGTTCGAGGTGATCGCAGAAGCTGCGCTCGACGGAAACAAGCAACTGCGAGTACTTGAACGGCGCACTCAGGCCAATGATCATCCCATCCTGCTAACCGTTCCGGAGACACACTACCTGAAGTGCCTGGTCTTCGAGGTAATCTAATCCTTCGCGAATAACTGAGTAAACATGACAGATCGTTTTGAAGAGTTACGGCGTCGGCATTCAAGAGCCGAAGAGGGTGGGGACGCTGAGCGGAAAGCCAGGCAGCACGCTGAAGGGAAACTCTCGGCACGTGAACGCGTAGATCTGCTGCTCGATGAAGGCTCCTTCGAAGAACTCGATAAGCTCGTTCGCCATCGGTCGTATAACTTCGGCCTGCAGAACAACTTGATAGACGGCGACGGCTTTGTGACCGGTCATGGATTGATCCACGGTCGGCAAGTCTTCGTCTTCGCGCAAGACTTCACAGTGTTTGGCGGATCGCTTTCGGAAGCGAACGCACAGAAGATCGTAAAGCTGATGGACCTGGCAATGAAAACAGGTGCGCCAATCATCGGTTTGAACGACTCAGGGGGGGCACGGATTCAGGAAGGGGTCGCCTCGCTGGCCGGTTATGCAGATATCTTTCTCCGCAATACCCTCGCAAGCGGCGTAGTTCCACAGATTTCCGCCATTATGGGGCCTTGCGCGGGAGGAGCTGTTTACTCGCCCGCCCTCACGGATTTTGTCTTCATGGTTGATCGCACAAGCCACATGTTCGTGACCGGTCCGGACGTGATCAAGACGGTCACACATGAAGACGTTACGAAGGAGGATTTGGGCGGAGCGATGACGCACAATGCCACAAGCGGCGTGGCTCATTTCCTTGCCGCTGATGACGCAGATTGCTTACAGCGCATCCGGAATCTTCTTCGCTTTCTGCCTCAAAACAATCTGGACGGTGTACCTCAGGAAGCCAGCAATGATCCCGAAGACCGGGCAGACAGAGAACTGGACACGCTGATACCGCGTGAATCGAACAAGCCGTACGACATCAAAGACGTCATCACGCGCGTGGTGGACGACGGCTACTTCCTTGAGGTCGCCGAGCATTTCGCACGCAACATAGTCGTTGGCTTCGCCCATCTGGGCGGACAATCAATTGGCATTGTCGCGAATCAGCCGGCTCACCTCGCTGGTTGCCTCGACATCGATTCGTCTAGCAAGGGTGCCAGGTTTGTACGCTTCTGCGACGCCTTTCAAATTCCGATTCTCACGTTTGAGGATGTGCCCGGCTTTCTTCCGGGGACGGCGCAGGAGTTTGGTGGAATTATTCGCCACGGGGCCAAATTGCTGTACGCGTACGCCGAAGCAACAGTTCCGAAGATCACCGTGATCACGAGAAAGGCCTACGGCGGAGCGTATTGCGTTATGGGCTCCAAGCATCTGCGTACTGACATCAACTTCGCGTATCCCACGGCGGAGATTGCCGTCATGGGACCGGAAGGTGCGGTAAACATTCTTTATCGGAGAGAGTTGCTGACCTCGGACCGGCCGGACGAGAGCCGGCAGGAGAAAATCGAAGAGTATCGGGAGCAGTTTGCCAATCCATTTGTCGCAGCTGAGCGCGGCTACGTCGATGATGTGATTGAACCCCACGAAACACGACGCAAGGTGATTCGCGCGTTACGAATGCTGGCCAACAAGGGAGACACGATGCCGCGCAAGAAGCACGGCAATATCCCATTGTAAGAAGGTTCAGATTACAGGGCGCGCAAAATGAAGTACGGCTGATTCGTTCTTTCGCGATTGAAACCCGGATAGAGCCAGGCCTTCTTTGCCGAGGATTGTAACGCAAAGTAGTACTGCAACGGGTACGGTGAGTCCAGATAAGCTTGAGGGATCTCCGCTGCATAAGCCGTACCCTTGAGAGTCATCTCTGCGGTTTGATATCTCTCTGCCTGGTTGACGTGCCGGTAATACAGGCGAACGGAAGCGAGGTCCTTGCGGTCTACCTCAAGGCTGAGCCGAACGGGCTCCGTCCTTCGGAAGCCGGTCGGTGATTCGTGGCGGCATTGGGCCGATTCTCTTACCGGCTTTGCCAGAATCTGCATGACTGCGGCTTCAACGCGAGAGTCCTCCGTCTGCTTCGCGGACTGCCGCTTCGATTCGAGCCGTTTTATATCGGCGTCGATACCTTCCAAGCGATCAGACCACTGGCCACGCTCGGAGAAACGATCGCTTGCTGATAGATCGAGTGCATAGACGCCTCTTGCAAGATCGACGACCCTGACCCAATGTGCCCGAGCCGCCCGGTACGCCTTCAAAGCCTCTTCGAGAGAACGCAGGTCTCCAGTCTGTTCATGAAGACCGAACAACACTCCGGATCGGAACTTAGCTGCGAAGAACTGACCTAATCCCGCCTGCATGCGAGCGTCGATCGCGCCACGCCTCATAGCGGGAGAGGTGGGTTGGGCCACCTGAGCCATGTGCGCGTTTACTTCCTCAGCATATTCGTCCAGCCACTGCGCCACTTCGAGCATCGAGTACTTGCCGCTTTCTTCCCCGCGAAGGCATTGAGAAGCCGTTTCGGCCATAGTCAGGAACAGCTGTGGATCGACGGGACTCGCGTTCTGAAATACTTTGGGCGGCAGAGTGTCGCCCGAGTAAGGGCTCTGTTCTCCGGTATCGATCATGGCCTGGTTCCAATGGATTTCCGGCCAATAACCATCACACGCAACGGAGGGCAGATAGGCGGTCGTGACCAGTGGCAGGATTCTTGCCGCCGCGGCTAGAGCGGATTGCAGCGCCTGACCAGACGGGTTGCGAACATAAGACCGGCTGCACACCTCAGGGTCGCCGTCCGGGTTGTAGCAGAGCCGGCCCCACGTTCGATACCATCCAATGTACTTCTGCCAATCCCAACGAGGTTCGAGCGTCGCGTCAAGGTAGCCGCTTCGTCTGCCCGGCTGGGCGGAACCTCTCCGGCCTCGGCAGGTCAAAGGTTCCATCAGATCCATCCCGTTAGAACCGCAGAAGGCGAAGCTGCGGGAGTAAGCGGCTGTCCATAACGGATCATTCCAGAGCAGAATTCTTTGCGTGCCGGAGAACATCCGATAACGAACGGTATATTTACGGTCGTCGCGCAGCAGGTCGGCATAGCTCGACCGCGTAAACACTCGAGATCCTTCACTGATCGACATCAGACCGGCGCCCGAGTGTCCCGCTACAGGCATCTCTTTCTCTCGAATGGACGCCTGCTGGTATGGCATTCCCTGATGCTCTGCAGAGAATTTAGGCGCAATGTTCACGGGCATCCCGGTTGCCAGAGCGTTGCCGATCATCCTCTCGTCGATGCCTTTTGCGTGGAGATCGATTTCGACCGTTCGCCCGCACTTGCCTACGCCAGTAAAGATCGTGTTCCAGAAGTCGTAGCTACCTTCCGCGATCCCGCTTTCCCCATGAATACGCAGACCGACGGAAGAGATCGCAGGGCAGGCCTTCAGCACAGCCGTCAGAGCATCGCGACAATACGCCGCATGATTCTCTTTCGTCAGACCCTCGATCATGTATCGGACGCGCGGAGTCTTCGGCCATTGGTATCCATGCATCCAGAGACCTAGCTGAAAATCAATGCCTCGGGCAGCCGTTTGTTCGCTGACGTAACGCAGTGTGTCCAGGTTGCGATCACGCTCGGCATCCGGCAGGTTAGTGGCACGAACATCGTAGCCGGGTACCGCGAGAAGAAAAGGATAGGCGAACAGCAAGTAAGAATCAGTGACTTGATTCAGCGAATCGTAGCCGAGTCCAAACGCCAGGTCGAACCGGTTGAAACGCTGACTCGCGAGCATCGATAGATATTGGTTCCATTGTTCCTTGTCGTAAAACCATGCTTTGTCGTACAACTCGCTTGTAAACTGCCGCATGATGCTGCGTGTAGCGTTCGCGGGACGCTCAAATATGGACCGGGTGATTTGGAGAGCCGCATCACTGCTCGTGCTATGGCGCACTCGTTCGGCGAGTTCACAAACTGCGTAGGATAGGCCCCGCGGATCAGCACCACCCGCCACTAGCGCCTTGCGACCGGAGACCTCCCTCTCGAACAGGGCGAGAGCTTCCGGTGCTTTTGTCCCATCTGGTAAGACATTCGCTGTCGCAACGTTCGGCGCCGAGAAGCCGGCGATAATCACGGGCGTCTCGTCCTGTTTCACTTCTTCGACGCGCTCACAGCGGCGTACACGTCCGCCAGCGTCTGTCAGAGCTAACTCCAACTCCTTGACGGCCCATTGGCTGGGCGGCGCAGAAGCAACAGTATCAATCGGATCCAATACGATTGCCACGCTCTTTCTGGGTTGAGCCCGTAGGAGACCTTGGGCTGCTATAACTCCTAATCCAGCCCTCGCACCATTTAGGAAACGCCGTCTATTCATACCAGTTCCGACCGTTCATTTTACGTCGAGTTCTCAGCCGCCTTCGAGTTTGACAATTTCGGCGACTGATGTTTCTATACAACTAAACTGCAATAAAAGGGGTCCAACGAATGAAATTGTCTCGCTACGTCAGCGTTATTGAAGCCCAAAGAAGTGGCTGCATCTCCAGGCCTCAAAACAAATGGACTGCTCGATCCTTAGTTTTGCTCCTAGCTCTGTTAGCGCTGAATCCATTTAGGCTTTCGGCTCAAACGGAAACTGCAACCATTTCAGGACAAATCACTGACATGTCGCAATCGCCGGTGCCGAATGCGCCAGTCATGATTCGCAACGAGCAGACGTCCCAGGAACTATCGATTAAAACTGGCGAGGATGGCAACTACGTGTCTCCGCCATTGCGGCCTGGGACTTATACCGTCAGCGTAGAAATTCAGGGCTTCAAAAAGGCCATCCAATCTGCAAGTCTTGATATCGATCAGCGCGCACGTCTCGACTTTCACATGGAGCTTGGCTCTGTGACAGAGTCAGTAACAGTAGAGGCGGGCGCCCAACTGCTCGAGACACAAAGCGCTGCTCTCGGCAACGTGCGAACACCTGCGGCTATCAACGACCTGCCGCTGAATGGCCGAAATTTCGTCCAACTGTTCCAGATCGCCGCAGGCGTCGGACCTCTCGGAACTGGCCCCACGTTGAATTCTTCGGCCAGTAACCAAACGGGTGTCATGGGCGGTGCTGTCAATGGCGCAAGACCCAGCAACAATGACTTCCGCTACGACGGCATCCAGAGCCAGGACACCGACCAGAACGTGCTTATTTTTCAGCCAAGTCCTGACGCCATTCAGGAGTTCAAAGTTCAAACCAGCGCCATGGACGCTTCTTTCGGCCGTAACGGCGGGGCGACTATCAATCTAGTTCTCAAATCCGGCACAAACAGCTTGCACGGGACCTTGTTTGAATTCCTGCGGAACTCGTCCCTGGATGCCAAGAACTACTTCGACTCTCCGACTGCCAAGATCCCGCCCTTCCGGCTAAACCAGTTTGGCGCAACACTGGGCGGACCGATTCGACGCGATCGAACGTTCTTCTTTATGGATTACCAGGGAACCCGCAATCGGCAGGCGCAGACGTTCTTGAGCACGGTTCCTACGCCTGCCTTCAAGCAGGGCAATTTCGCCGCGCTTCCGTTCGCACTTTACGATCCGGCGACCACGCGAGTGGTGGGAGGAAGCACGGTACGAGATCCTTTCGTCGGCAATACCATCCCGAATTCGCGCTTCAATAACGCGGGTAGAAATCTGATGAATCTGTATCCCGATCCAAATCTACCCGGGATCTCGAACAACTACTTGTTCAATCCTTCGCGCGCCTTGAACGTTGACCAGTACGATGTGCGCGTGGATCATCGTTTCGGCGACAAGGACCTCTTCTTTGCTCGTTTCAGCCAGTCCTTGCTCAGCGCATACAATCCGAGCTTCCTTCCCGCGCCAGCCTTAGGAGCAGGTCCGACCTATCCAGGGAACAACACCACCTCGGCAGAACAAGCGGTGCTGAGTGAAACGCACACCATTTCTCCCACTCTCATGTATGAATTTCGCGCCGGGTTCTCCAGGCTGAACATCAGAAACGTCTCAGAGCTGCAGGGCAGCAACATCGCCGACAAACTTGGAATTCCGGGTGTAAACGTCAATCCGGATCTCAGTGCCATTGGACCCATCACTGTGTCGGGCTTCCAAGGCCTGGGTCAAACCGGAACGGTCCCGACAACGAAGATCAACAACAATTACCAGTACACGAATCGCCTTACCTGGAGTCGCGGGCGGCAGACCTGGAAGTTCGGCTACGAATTACTGCGCCGGCAAATGAATCAGTACTCGCCGACAGCGCCGATGGGTCAGTGGTCCTTCACGGGGCAGTTTACGCAGAATCCGGCACGAGCGACCGGAACTGGCAGTGGGGGCGCCGATCTGCTCCTCGGTCTGGATGCGTCCGCTCGCCTGGACATCGAATATCCCGCCGGTCTTCGACGATGGGAAAACTCGTTCTTTGCAAACGACGATATCCGTGTCACGAACAAGCTCACTCTCAACCTGGGCCTGCGGTACGAAATCACCACGCCGTGGACAGAGACTCACAACCGCCTCGGAAGTCTGGTTCCAAGTCTCCGCAACGTGTTCCAGGTAGGAACACCTCAATTGCCGGGCGACACTGTCACAGCGACAAATTACCGCGATTTCGCCCCGCGTGTCGGATTCGCTTATCAGCTGACCCCGAAAACGGTGATCCGTTCGGGATATGGGTTGTTCTATAGCTTCCCGGGTGTTGCGTCCTCGCAGCTGCCCACCAAGACACCTCCGGTGGCCGGCAATTATTCGATCACGAACAATACGACTGCGACGAATCTGAATACGGTCGTGCCCATTTCTGCTGGATTTCCCACCGCCCGGCCGACCACGTTCGACCCGACAGGGAGTGCATTCAAATTCTACCCGTATAACGACCCTGATGCATCGGTCCATCAATGGAACTTCAACATTCAGCAGGAGCTTGGAGCTCAAACGGTTCTGACGGTGGCTTACGTGGGATCACGCGGTAATCATCTCTACGTTTTTCCGAACTTCAATCAGCCGGTACCGGGCCCGGGCGCAGCAAACCTGCGGCGGCCCTACCCGAATCTTTCGGATGGGATGGGGTTTGAGCGTGCTGCTGACTCTTACTACCACGCGTTCCAGGTCACGGGAGAAAAACGCCTTTCGCAAGGGCTCTCAGTGCTTGCTAATTACACCTGGTCTCACTCCATCGATACATCCAGCCTCGATACCGGAGGTGGGACTCAAGATGCCCTGAATCTGAGGGCTGAGCGGGGCAATTCGGAGTTCGACATTCGGCACCGGGCGGTCTTGAGCTGGACCTACCAGATTCCTTATGGCCGCGGGCAGAAGTTCGGTAAGTCGAGCCGTGGGGTAAAAGAATACGTTCTCGGCAACTGGCAGATCAACAGTATTGATACGTTCATGACGGGCTCGCCATTTACACTCACGAGTGCTCAAAACACTCTTGGGGCAGGAACTGGAACACAGAGGGCGAATCGCATAGCTGATGGAACGCTCCCGTCTGATCAGCGAAGCGTGCTGCGCTGGTTCGACACAACTGCGTTCACTACGCCGGGTCTCTATCAGTATGGGAACTCGGCGCGGAATGCTCTGTACGGACCGGGCACGCGCCAGATTGATTTCTCTGTGTTTAAGCAGTTTCCTCTCTGGAAGGAGAGTCAGAAGCTTGAGTTCCGGTCAGAGTTCTTCAACATCTTCAACACGCCTCAATTCAACAACCCGAATAGCTCGATCGGTTCGACGGCCGCCGGAACGATTACAAGTGCAGGTGATAAAGTCTTCTTCCAGCGGACGTCGCGCCAAATTCAGTTCGCAATGAAGCTTTACTTCTGATTGCCGGCCGGCGGTTCCGGTATCAGTCGGTACCGGAATCGCCGCTGGCAACTTTCAGGACGGCGAGAAACGCTTCCTGCGGAATTTCAACCCGACCTACGCGTTTCATGCGCCGCTTTCCTTCTTTCTGCTTCTCGAGCAGTTTCCGTTTTCGCGAAATATCGCCGCCGTAGCACTTCGCGAGAACATTCTTCCGCATGGCCGAGATGGTTTCTCTCGCGATGATCTTGTTGCCAATTGCCGCCTGCAATGCCACTTCGAACATCTGACGAGGAATCAGCTTGCGCAGGCGTTCGATCAATGCTTTGCCGCGCTCGTAGGCAAAATCGCGATGAACAATCATCGAGAGCGCGTCCACCGGCTCACCGGCCACGAGCACGTCCAGCTTCTGCATGGGTGAAATGCGATGCCCCGAAAGATGATAGTCGAGCGACGCGTATCCGCGCGAAGCAGACTTCAGGCGATCGTAGAAGTCCATCACGATTTCGTTCAGCGGAAGCTCGTATAACAGCAGCACGCGTCCGCCGCCGATATATTCGAACTTCTTCTGATTCCCTCGCTTCTCTTCGAGCAGTTTCAGAATCTCGCCGATGTACTCTTCATGCGTGATGACCGTCGCGTCGATGATTGGCTCTTCAATCTGCTGAATCGAGGACGGGTCGGGAAATTTCTGCGGATTGTCGACCTCCACAACTTCTCCGGTTGTCGTCGTGACGCGATAGCGGACGCCGGGAGCAGTCGTTATCAGATCGATCTTGAATTCGCGCTCGAGCCGTTCCTGGATAATTTCGAGATGAAGCAGTCCAAGGAAGCCGCAGCGAAAGCCAAATCCTAGCGCAACCGAATTCTCGGGCTCGAAGTTGAATGCACTGTCATTGAGGCGGAGTTTCTCGAGCGCATCGCGGAGGAGACCGTGCTCATGAGACTCAATCGTGTAGAGCCCGGCGAACACCATGGGCTTGATTTCCTGAAAACCGGGCAAGGGCTCAGTCGCCGGGTTCCCGTCATCGGTAATGGTGTCGCCAATCTTTGCATCCGACACTGTCTTGATGTTGGCGAAGAGAAAGCCCGCTTCGCCGGCCGTCAGCTCGTCGCAGGGGATCGGCTTCGGCGATTGGAACCCCAGGCCCTCGACTTCGTGAACAGTACCGTTCGACCATAGCCGGATCTTCTGCCCCTTGCGAAGCGTGCCGTCAACAATTCGCGTGAGAATGATAACCCCCCGATAAGGGTCGAACCAGGAATCGAAGATCAATGCGCGCAAAGGTGCGTCCGGGTCGCCCTTCGGAGGGGGGACCCGGTGTACGACCGCTTCGAGGATCTCGCGAATGCCGATCCCGTTTTTGGCGCTAGCGAGCACAGCGTCTGTTGCATCAAGGCCGATGACCTGCTCGATCTGTTCGCGGATGCGCTCCGGTTCGGCAGACGGTAAATCTATTTTGTTGATGACCGGAATGATCTCGAGGTCGTGATTCAGGGCGAGGTAAGTATTTGCGAGTGTCTGCGCTTCTACGCCTTGCGAAGCGTCGACAACCAGCAGCGCTCCTTCGCAAGCTTGCAAGCTGCGCGAGACTTCGTAGGTAAAATCCACGTGCCCCGGCGTGTCGATGAGGTTGAGCTCATATTGCTGACCATCGTCGGCTTTGTAGTCCAGGCGAACCGCATGGGCTTTAATCGTAATGCCACGCTCGCGTTCGAGGTCCATGCTATCGAGGACCTGTTCCATCATTTCGCGTTGGGAGAGCGCTCCGGTGTGTTCGAGCAGGCGATCGGCGAGCGTGGATTTGCCGTGATCAATGTGCGCAATGATGCTGAAATTGCGTATGAAACGGGGATCCATGTCAATGAGGTAGACTGAGGGTAAACCGAATTATCCCATAGCAGGCGCAATTCTCGCGCGTTGCTTGACTTCATGCCGTATCAGACCTACCAGGGATCGCTTGACGCGACAAACTTGCGGATCGGTGTCCTCGTGAGCCGCTTTAACGAGTTCATCACCGAACAGCTTGCGACCGCCGCACTGCAGGTATTGGAAAAGCAAGGCTGTCGGCTCGAAAATATTACCTTGGTGAAAGTTCCCGGCGCGTGGGAACTAGCTGTGGCGGCGAAGGCGCTGGCGCCGCAATGTGATGCGTTGGTTGCGTTAGGGGCAGTCATTCGGGGAGACACTCCGCATTTCGAGTTTGTTGCCCGTGGCGTAACCGATGGATTAAACCAGGTTAGCCTCGCGACCGGGGTGCCGATTGCGTTCGGCGTGCTCACGACCGACAATATGCAACAGGCTATGGACCGCGCCGGTGGGAAGAGCGGAAACAAAGGCGCCGAAGCAGCCGAAGTTGCCATTGAGCTGGCAAACCTGCTCAAGACGCTGAAGGGCAACGAAAGCCATGGCCGCTAGGCACAGGTCGAGAAAGCGGGCGTTGCAGGTGTTGTTCGAGTGGGACATCCGGGGCGGCTCCATCGATACCGCCATTTCGCACTTCTACGAAACCCTCTACTCGGAAGAAGACGAAAAGAAGCCTAAGCCGGACCGCTTCATGGAGGAGCTTGCGCGCGGTACCGTCGCGAACGCGGAAGGCATCGACAAGCACATTGAAGCGAAGTCAGAGCACTGGCGCCTCTCGCGTATGGCCGTTGTGGATCGCAACATTCTTCGTCTTGCCATCTACGAACTGAAGCAGAACGCCGTACCCGCTCCCGTCGTCATCGATGAAGCCATTGAGCTTGCGCGTCAATTCTCAAACGATGAGTCTGTGTCTTTTATCAACGGTGTACTGGACGCAGTTCATCGTCAGGTGCAGGCTGCCGGCAGGTAGCGATCTTCGCACCAGACATTGTCGCCGATTGATTGTGAACTTGTAACCTGAACTTCCCGCTCGACCTGAAGCCGGTACTTCGTTCACCTCGCACGGGGTCTATTGGCGGAATCCTCGTTCTCTCCAACAAAACGGGCCGGTTTAGGGCTCGTATATGCACGTGGTCGGTTCGGTGATACCATTGCCTCTCCTCGGCAGACAGGTTCTGGGCAAAACAGCCCTTTCTGCCGAGGCGGCGGCAGCTATGAATGATCGGAAACATTTTGCTCCAAGCAGATTTTCTCCGCCGTGAGTGCACTACATAATCCAAGCAACTCGGAACCCGAGTTGAGAATGAGGACCTGACGCAACCTGCACTTTCACCAACTAAGTCTTTGAGCGCGAACCCCGATTTGGTATCTTCAGGCGCGCTCAAAAGGCGACTCAGCGAGCGTGCAGGCGTTCCGATTCTGATCTTGCTGGTTTGTGGCCTGTCTACTTGTCTCCATGCGCAGGAGGTGCCGGGAGCTCAGGCTCAAGCCAGCGCTGCGTTAGACGCCGTTCAGCCCCCATCCCTGGCAAGCATCACGGGAACGGTCCGGGATGCTCATGGCGAGGCCGTTCTCGGAGCGAGCATAACGGTCGTGGGGCAAGACATTGCCTTCAGCCGTGTCCTGGCGGCCGACAGCCAGGGTGCATTCACTCTGGGCGATCTGAGTCCCGGTAATTACAAGGTGACGATTGACACGACAGGGAATAACGAACACCTGGTCCTGGTTGACGTGGCACTCGCAGCGAGAGAGACACGAGATTTACCGGTCATCGGGGCCCACGTCGCGACCATCAGCACTACCGTCCATGTCGAGGCCAACCCAGGCGAAGTAGCAGAAGCACAGCTGAAGCAGCAGGAAAAACAGCGCTTGCTGGGCATCGTGCCGAACTTCTTTACCAGCTATATTTGGGACGCCGCGCCGATGAATTCC
Organism: Bryobacteraceae bacterium; assembly: GCA_045807925.1. Classification (GTDB taxonomy): domain Bacteria; phylum Acidobacteriota; class Terriglobia; order Bryobacterales; family Bryobacteraceae; genus Bog-105. Next base: position 22,169 of record JBJMGK010000219.1, read on the forward strand.
AAGCAGAAATTCAAGCTGACGTTTCGATCAAATACCGATCCGATCAATTTCCTGCTGGTTGCAACACTTGCTGGCGTTGAGCAAAAGCACAATACGTTCCCCGGATATGGCCAGGGTGCGGAAGGCTATGCAAAGCGATTTGGTGCTGTGTACGCGGACACCATGATTAGCAAAATGGTGAGCCGGGCCACCTTACCCTCCGTTTTCCACCAGGATCCCCGATACTTCTACCAAGGCTCCGACGGCGTTCGCAGTCGTATGATTCACGCGCTTACCTCAGCCATTATCTGTCGCGGAGACAATGGACGACTGCAGCCCAACTACTCACAGGTGCTGGGCAGTTTCGCAGCGACGGGCATCGCCAATCTTTACCGAGCGCCCGGAGATCGCACAACAAGCCTTACGTTTCGGAACGGCCTCATGATGACAGCGGCGACTGCCGTGGAGAATCTGATGCGCGAATTTGTTTCGCGCAAGCTGACGCCGAATGTGCCTGGGTTTGCGAACGGAAAGCCGTGAGACCCGTGGAAACGGCCGGAATTACAAACATCCGGCCGCGCGATAGAAGTTCTCGATGTAGCGGCCGTCAATATCGGTAAAACCGTATTCTTTAGCCGCGTCCCCGACAAAAATCAGTTGCCCTGCCTTCGCGCTGACATGCGGATCGGAAGCCAATGCGACGACGGCGCGACCGGTGTACTCGGGGGATTCCGCCAGATCGTACCGATAGACCTTCTGCAGCGCTTCGTCTTCGTTTTGCATGTGGACCTGCACGCGCTCGGTTTTCATGAATCCTGGCAGCAGCCCCAGCAAGGTGACTCCGCCTTTGCTTGCTTCAGAAGCCAGGCTTAAGACCAGACGGTTGAGTGCGTAATGCGGCAGGTGTTCGAATAGATCGAACTGCACACTGCCGCTGAATTTGTCCGGGTGAATGATTGGCTCGCTGATCGCTGTGATTAGTCCGGAACGCTGCGATGACATCAGCCTGGCGCCTTCACGAGCCGCGATCCAGAAAGCCTGAGGCCCGGCACCCATGAAGTGGTCCCAGAGTTCCACCGGCATGTTCCAAAAGGGCTGTTTCCAGAGAGGATCGATAAAGCGCTCGTTCCCTCCCCATACTGCGCAGGCAAGGATATCAAGTCGGCCTTGTTCGGTATGGACGCGATCGAACAGCTTCTTGGTCTGTTCCGGGTTTGTGTGATCAATCTGGACCGGTATGCCAATGCCCCCGCGGCGCGTGACCTCTTCCGCCGTATCTTCAATCGTGCCCGAGACTTTATCGATCGGCGGTGGGCCGCCGCGGATGGTACGGCCGGTGACATACACCGTTGCGCCCTCCTCACCAAGCGCCACGGCAATGCCACGCCCGCAGCCTCGGCTGGCTCCGGCAGCTACTGCAACTTTGCCTTTCAGCGTGTCCGACATAGATACAAAGATATATCGAAATGGGACTTACTTCCCGATGCAGAACGTCGAGAAAATTCGGTTCAAGATGTCATCTGCGGTTGTCGCACCGGTAAGAGCATCGATGGGCCGTAGCGAAGCATACAGATCAATCAGAATCATCTCGTGGGGGATCCCAAACTCGACTGCCGACCTCGCGTGATCGAGAGCTTCGAGACTGTCACGAAGCAGGTTCAAGTGCCGCAAACTCGTGATGCTGCCGTCTTCCGGTTCGGCCAGTCCGCCCGGCGCTAGCCTTCGCAGAATCGCGTCTTTAAGCGCCGGGATTCCAGCGCCCGTCAGCGCCGAAACGGCAATGACGTCCATGTGACCGTCCAGCCGCTGGGTCAGATCGGACTTATTCGCGACAAGGATTGGGTTGCTGCCCTCCAGCTGTTCGCGTAAGGCACGATCCTCATCGCTCTCTTCCCTGGACCCATCCAGCACCAAAATAGTCAAATCCGAATCGGCAACGGCTTGATAGCTTTTTTCGATACCCAAGCCCTCCACCAGATCGTGGCTTTCACGAATGCCTGCCGTATCCACGACCCGGACAGGGATGCCATTTAGTGCCGTCGATTCGGAGATCATGTCCCGAGTGGTGCCGGGAATGTCCGTCACGATGGCGCGATCCTGTTCGAGGAGCCGGTTGAACAAGCTACTCTTCCCGACATTTGGGCGTCCGGCGATTGCGAGGGTGAATCCTCCGAACACCAGCCTACCCGCGCCAAAGCTTGCCACGAGGTGTTCTAATTCCCGTCGGATAGGACTCAAACGCCGAAGTATCTCGTCCGGCGTGGCAACACTGACGTCGTCCTCAGCGAAATCGATGCCGGCTTCGAGAAGCGAAATCAACTGGACGAGTTGCTCTTTGACAGGGCGAATACGATTAGAGACGGAACCGTTAAGCTGCTGCGCGGCGACGCGAGCCTGATAGGATGTAGTCGCATCGATGAGTTCGCGAACAGCTTCCGCCTGGGGCAGGTCGATCCGTCCGGATAAATAGGCGCGCAACGTAAATTCGCCGGGTTCGGCAAGCCGGGCACCTTCGGCGGTTGCACGCTCCACGCACGTTCGCAGGACAACGGGAGACCCATGACACGCGATTTCGACAACATCTTCACCGGTGTAGGATCGCGGGCGTTCGAAAAACGAGACAACCGCCTGATCGACCGTTGCGTCATCGCGATCGACCAATTCGGCAAGTTCGCTCTGCCAGGGGCGCCAACCGGGCTGGTTTCGAAACCGTAGAATTCGTTCGGCGATGGCCCGGCTACGGTCGCCGGAGACACGTACCACGCCTAGTCCGCCGCGCCCGGGAGGCGTGGAAATCGCGACGATCGTGTCGCGCAAATTCATCTGACGAGTAAACTAGCGCGGGCCTCTACGGCCTCGATCGCCGCCGCCTGAGCGTGGTCGCCGATCAAACTTCCCGTTGCCTGGCCGGCGACGGTCATCACCCCGGCCAAAACCATTAGGCCGGCCGCCCGGATACGCGCCGCGAGGAGGTGCAGGGGGCGCGGGTGGCGTGGGCATGTCCGCGGGTATCACGACAACGGCGCGCGTCGGACCAACTCCGACGCTTTCGCTTCGGAGTTCTTTCTCGTCTCGCAGCGCAAGATGGATGACGCGGCGTTCCCTGCTCGTCATGGGATTAAAGTGAAATGGCACATGCGTTCTCTTCACCTTTTCCGCCGCAGCGAGCGCACTCATACGCAGTTCCTCCATGCGAAGGAGACGGTAGTCGTTCGCGTCAAACGAGATGAGCGAGTGATCTTCAGGCGGCATGCGCATCGCTTCCATCGAGAGGTGCTCGAGGGCAAGCAATACTTCCGCTCGGTTCGCTAACAGAAGGTCCACGTCGTTTCCGGAGAAGTTGACGGTCACCTCCGGATTCTCCACCTCGGGATGGGGATTCTCCGGTGATCGCAATTCATACGTGACGTTGAGGCCGGCATGCTCTAAGAGCGGCAACAGAAAGTGATTCAGTTTCGGCCCAAGCGACTCGACAGTGTATTTCATCGGGCTTACTTCTTGGTGATCTTTTTCATAGGCGCTTTGGACGTCGGAGCAGCGGGGGCCGGAAGCGCGGGCATCAATCGGTTAATCAGCAGCTGTTGCCCGACCCCAACCAGGTTACCGGTCAACCAATATAGTACAAGTCCAGCCGAGGCGTGATAAAACATGAAGCCAAAAAACAGCGGCATCAGCATCATCATCTTTTGTTGGTTCGGGTCAACACCTGCGGCCGGAGTCATCCGCTGGGTGAGGAACTGCGTGGCGATCAGGATGATTGGCAGGATGTGAATGGGCAGCGTTTCGGCTGATGAAAGATCGGGGACCCAAAGCCAGGGGGCGTGGCGCAACTCGATCGCAATGTTCAGAACCCGGTAGAAGGCGTAAAAGAACGGGAGCTGGATGAGCATTGGAACGCAGCCGCCGACTGGATTCACGCCCTCCTGTTTGTACAGCGCCATCACTTCCTGATTCTGTTCGGCCTTCTTGGGATCGCGAAGGCTTATGTTCTTGTATTTGGCATTGATGGCTTGAATCTGCGGCTGAAGTTTCTGCATTTTTCGAGCTGATTTCAAACTCGAGAGCCGCAGCGGAAAGAGGGCCAGATTGATGATGAGCGTGACGACGATTATCGCCCAGCCGAAATTGCCGGTCCAGTGATCGTGGACCCAGTTGAGGGATGTAAACAGCGGATGCGCCAGTATTCCGAAGAAGCCCCAATCTACAATCTGGCCCAGCTTGGGGTTCACCTTCTGCAGAATGTCGATGTCTTTTGGGCCGACAAACAGAGAGAAATCGTTCTGGGCTCCCGTCGAAAGCCCTCCACCTACAAAGTTCACCGGCTTATCTTCTTTGGGCGGCTTCACCGAGTCGCTGAACGTACGTACTTCTAAGGTGGATGAACCATTCGGAAGGGCGACAGCTGCGAAAAACGTGTCTTCGAGGCCGGCGAACGTGTAGTTTCCGGAGTCGGTCACCGGGCCGTCTTTCGCGTCCTTTGCGGTTTTCGTGACGAGTTTTCCCGCGCCTGAGTCGTAGCGAACCGTGTGCTGTGATTGAGCCGCATTGTTGACTCGTTGATCACCGAACCCGCCTCGCCAGAGCAGGAAATGCGGCGCGGGGGTGTTGTTGACGAGAACCTGCGATTTCACTTCCGCCAGGTAGCTGTCCTTGGCAAAAGAGAATGATTTGTGGATGGTCGTATTCCCATCTGCGAACTCGAACTCGACAACCAGATTATCGGCCGATGGTTTGCCCCGATACAGCACAGCATTAGGATCTACCGTAAGCTTCTGATCCTTGAGCTCAATCGCGAACGGGCGGGGAACATCCGTTGCCGCAGAGTTGATCAATTCCAGAGGTTTGCCGGACTCGTCGCGATACTTCTTGAGAACCCAGCTTTTCACGACGGCCCCACGGTTCGTGAAGACCACGTGATAGAGCGAGGTGTCAATCGCAGTTTCGGTTTCTGCGGAGGCCGCAACCCGAGATCCAGACGTTTCGCCTGGTGTGGCCGGTGAGGCGGCTACATTGGCAGCGGCCGGCTTATCCGTCAGTTTCGCTGCTTGTTCTTTATTGACCTGGGTAACCGGCTTGGGTCCCGGTGCCGGCTTGAAGAAATATTGGGAGGCAAGCAGCACCAGCATCATTAGCGCCAGTGCTAGGGGCAGACGCTTCTCGAACGAAGGCGGCTTCGGAGGCACGCTGCCGATGTTTGTGGACATAGTTGAATCTCGTATTTACGTTTAGCGGACGGGATCGTACCCGCCGTCATGAAACGGATGACAACGGCCCAGGCGCAATAAGCCCTTCCACACGCCTTTGCAGGCCCCATACTTAGCGACTGCGTCCGTCATGTATTCGGAACACGTCGGATAGTAGCGGCAGGCCGACGGCAAAAGCGGAGAAATGAAAAGCTTGTACCCTTTCAGGATACCGAGGAGGACTACTTGCACTTTTCCAAAACCCGTCTCAGTTCACAGCGCAGGTCAATAAACCCCACCTCGAGCACGCTGCGCCGGGGATTAAAGACGATACTCCAATTATCGGGGAAAGCGCCCAGTTCGTGCCGGACGGCCTCTCGCATTCGCCGTTTGATTCGATTGCGAACGATGGCCTTCCCCAAAGCTCGCGGCGTGGTGAATCCGAAACGGGCAGGGTGCGGCGTGTTATCGTCGCGGCGACAGAACGCCACGAAGAAGCGGCTCGTGAGGCGCGATCCTCGATTGTAGGTCTCCCGGAACTCCGAGCTGCGAAGGACCCGGCTTGTTTTAGGAAGTGACAGCGGAAGAACAAAGATTTACAGGCTACTTTGAATCACGCACGGCCGATTCGTCGCTAACGGTGAGCTTGTGGCGACCCTTGGCTCTCCGGCGCGACAGTACGGCACGGCCGTCAGCCGTTTTCATGCGCACGCGGAATCCGTGAGTCTTCGCGCGTTTGCGATTATTCGGCTGAAATGTACGTTTTGGCATAGTGAGGTCCTCTGAGTAAGATCGGGCGGGTTGGCCAGCTCGGTTCAACGCAGCCGGCAAGAAACGCGTCGGGAAGGCACACTTCTAGATGCTCTTGTAACCCAAAGAAAAATTATACCAACCAAAGCGGCCGTCTGCCCAGCCCGGCCGCTTCGGTTCTGGCGTTTTGCTAGAAAGCCAGCTTGAGACTCAACTGGATGTTCCGCGGCGGATAAGCCGAAGAAATGGTCCCGAAACTGGAGTTAGATGTCACGACGTTTAGTGCGTTGTAGTTGGTCACGTTCGGAGCGTTGAAGAAGTCTCCCTGAAACTTCAAGTCGAAGCGTTCCCCGAAGGCGAAATGCTTTGCGAGAGAGAGATCGTACGTCTGGAGCCCGGGACCTTCGATAATGCCGGTTCCGGAGTTTCCAAAGCGGGCTGTTGGTGCCGCTGCGAACGCCGCAGTATTGAACCAGCGTGTTGGCGTGGGATCCGCGACTGTGATGGGACCGCCCACCCAGTCGGCGCGGCGAGCGCCAGTGGCGGTGTTTCCAGTTACGGTGAGATATGCACCGGTTTGCGCGCGAATGACACCGCTAAACTGCCATCCGCCCACGGTGTTCCGAATGAGACCCATGTGCTGACGAAGAGCGGGCAATTGCCAGACGAAAGTGGCGGTAAAGATGTGCCTGCGATCGAACGAGGTTGGCCCGTAATTGTAGTGGCGATTCTGCCAGTTTTCCGGATTGTCACCATTGCCGCTCGCATCGCCAAGAGACTTGGACCAGGTATAGCTGGCCGTGGCGACCACCGCGCCCACCCGCTTCGAAGCGTAGGCCTGCAAAGCGTTGTAGTTTGAGGTCGAATCGCTTTGGTATTGCCTGATAGTGCTGAACCCGAGATACGGAACAAAAACGTTCTGCGAGACCGAAGGATTTGCTGCAATACGCGTGAGATCCGGATAGTTGATGTTCGGTTGCCGCAAGAGGTGTCGAGCCAGGTTGCCCACGTACGATAATTCAGCGAGAATTCCGCCCTGGAACTCACGTTGAATGCTGAAGCTGTATTGTTGCGTGTACGTGTTCTGGAGATTCGGATTCAGGGAGTCAATCGATCCGAGCGCTCCCGAGGCTGCTGCGCCGCCCGTGATGTTCCCGAGGTTGGCGTTGTCGTACTCGGTTACCCGCAAAATGGGAGGCACGTTCACCTGAGAAAAGATAAGGTTTCCTTCCGGGCGGTTGTAGAAGATGCCGTAACCGCCGCGAATCGCGGTCTTGCTGTCGGGTGAGTAAGCAAACCCGAAACGCGGGCCGAAAAGGTGAGACGACTGATAGAAGCCCCGTGGCGCTCCGGCCGGGATCTGTTGAAAGAGCGGACTGTTCGAACCGGGGACGCGACCCTGCTGATCAGCGGGTACGCCGTTCCCGGCCCTGATGAGACCGTTGTAGGGATTCCCGGAACCGGGCACCACAATGCCTGCGTTTGTGAGCTGAACAGCCTGAGCCGGGTTGTAACGAGTCTGGTCGAAGTTCGCCATGTTGTTCGCGACCGTGTACATCGGCTGCAGGTATTGATAACGAACTCCAATCTCGAGGCTCAGGCGAGGTGTGACCTTCCAGCTGTCCTGTATGAAAGCTTCGGGCTGGCTGAAACGGAAGAACCCAACCGGGTCGGCGCTGGCTTCCGTATAACTCTTGAAGTTGCCCAGCAGGGCGTCCGCCAGAGCATTGCCGGTGCTTAAGGGATTACTGGCCGAGTTAAACACGACGTTGCCAGGATAGGCCGGTCTGCCATTCTGGTCCACGCGATCTCGTATATATACTGCCCCCGCCTTGATCAGGTGGTTTCCGGCAGTGATCGACACGGTATCGGAAAACTGAATGTCGGTGCTCGGCGACATTAGGGCGAAATTCGGACCCTGGAAGCCTGCATAGCCTGTAATCGACACTTGAGGGATTCCGTTGTCGTACTGGCCACCGCTATAGAGCTGACTGAATTGAAATCCGTACGTGCTACGCAGCCACGTGTCGCCGTATGGCGGTATGTGCTGGGAAGCCCAACTGGCGTTGGCGCGAGCTTCATTCACGATGTGAGGAGTTGGCAGCCAGGTCTCAGCAATCAGGAAACTCTGTCCCGGCCGCATTCGCAACGTGGGTGTTGTGGGAAGGATGCCACTCGCCGAGAACGTGCCGAAGGGGTCGACTAGTTGATTTTGATCGTGGATCCATCTGCCGTAAACCGTGTTCTTTTCATTGATTGTGTAATCGAGACGAACGAGGTCTTCGCGGTAATCGAAAGGATTATTAGGGGCGAGCGTGATGTTGTTTGAAACCGGCGCATCAGTGAAGCTCTGGGCCTGCGCCGACATCAGGCGATACACGTTGGCGATGGCGCGGCCGTCCGGCGTGATACTGCTGGAGATGTTATTTCCAGGGATCGGCGTTCTTCTGGTCGGGTCCAAAAGCGTTGTACTACCGAAGAATCCGTTCAGTTGGGCGGTAGTCGGGACAGTCATTCGCTGGGGGGTCTGGGCTTGACGGAGCCGCTTCCATTCTTCGCCCACGAAGAAGAATAATTTGTTCTTCACGATCGGACCGCCAAAGTCGTATCCAAAATCGTTAAAGCGAAGTTTTGTTTTCTGCGCAGCGAATGAGTTGCGGGCATCGAGCAGATCGTTCCGGAAGAACTCGAACGCGGAGCCATGGAATTCGTTCGTTCCATTGCGTGTCACGATGTTGAACGCGGGGCCTGACATGCGCCCGTATTCGGCCGAGAAATTCGAGGTTTGGAGCTTGATTTCCTGTATAAATTCGGCGCTCACGTTGTTCATCAGGCTGTTATTGCTGCCAGCCACCATGTTGAAGGCTCCGTCCACCGTCAGGTTATTCGTGTCGGAACGGTTTCCGTTTATCGACTGCCCGCCAGCGGAAAGGCTGGTGGTCACTGCAAACTGGTCAGGGTTTGTGACGGCGGCGCCGGGGACCAGTGTCATCAACTGGATGTAGTTCCTGCCGTTCAGAGCAAGATTGGAGACCTGCTTGGTGTCGATCACTCGAGCGAGCTCTCCGGACGTCGTATTGACGCCTTCGCCAGCCACCGCTGTCACTTCCACCGACTGCGTCACATCGCCGAGCTGGAGGTTGAAGTCCATGGTTAACCGCGCATCGGCCGAGACTCGGATATCTGAACGCTCCTGTTTGCGGAAACCGGGCTGCTCGACTTTCACCGAGTAATTGCCGATGGGTAGATTAGTTGCGCTGTAGAACCCGCTGTCATTCGTGTTGACCGTGCGGGTCGCCTGGGTTTCGGAATTGACGATCGTCACCGGAGCATTAGAGACAACGGCACCGCCAGGGTCGGTCACCGTGCCGGAGATTCGGCCGAAACTGGTTTGGGAAAAGCTCGGAATCGAGCAGATAAGTAGGCAAAGGAATGCACAGATACGTGCTTTTACGGTAGAGACAAACATGGACCCCTCACTAGCTGAAGCATCGATCACATACATTGATCGATTCGTTGACCAAAGTTTAGCAAAGTAAAGCAGCGGGTCAGGACTGTAGTGCGTGATCGGCCGGAACGTTCTTTCCGTCCCAGGTCTGCTTGGCCGTCCATGGCGTTTCGGGTCCGGTCCAAAACGGATCGGAAGAGGCTAATCCGAGCGGGAGGAACACGGCAGAGCAAAGATAAAGGCTGCCTGTCGAGATGTAAGCTTCAGCGATGGATGGCTGATGACCGCAGAATCCAATCTGTAGCCATCCATTCTTGTCAAACGTGCCCGGCGCTTCAGACATTCGCCTGATGACGGTCGTCAGCGCCGAACGGACTTGTTCCGGTGCAAGCCCTTCCGGCAGTTCCTTTCGCAGCGCCACTGTGGACAGCAGATGGAACGCGCCGAACCGGTACGCCAACGAACGGCCAATTGCCGGAAATGTCCCTTCGGGACTGATCAGTCTTTCTTGGATGACGGCATAGCGCCTTGCTCTGGCCAATACCGCGGGATAGAAACTTTCCCAGGCAGATGACCAGTGGCGTGCGGATTCGAGGACTTGCAGCAGCATCGGTTGAATGACGAAGCTGTTGTAGTAATCCCAATGGAACTGAGGACCGTCGCCGTACACGCCGTCGCCTTTGTACCACGCCTCGTGTTCACGAACAGCGTAATCAATTCGCATTGAATCCGGGCGCTCTCCCGCAAAGCCAAGGAATGCTTCGACGGTTGCGCTGAACAATAACCAGTTGTTGAATCCCGGTTTAATAACGCGACTCGCCTGCATGGCGCGAATCACCTGAGTTTTCGTGGTAGGGTCAAGCTTCTCCCACAGCTCTTTCGGAGCCCGCAGAATGCCGAGCGCTAAAAATGCGGCATCGACAACAGGCTGTGATCCCGAATCGAAATTCATGTGGTCAGGTGACTTCGGATCGACCGCGGCCGCAATGGATCTACGCGCGAGTTCTGAATACCGCGCTCTGAGTTTGCCTTCTGATCCGGCCGTGTCGCCCGATTCGATCCAAGGCGAGATGCCGGTCAGCAGGCGCCCTAGCGCTTCGAGATGAGAATACTTTCGGCGATCATCGGTATTCCCGTGCGAAGCCTCTACAGGCATGCTGGCTTTAAGCTTTCGTTCGCTCAAGGACGTCAGGACGGGTTCCGCGATCCGTTTGACGAGAGAGACCCAATACTCGCGATCAGAACCTCCCTGTTGTGGAGTAGCTTCAACAGCGGCTAGCGGCAAAGCGGCGGCAGCGGTACCTTGCAGAAAGGCTCGGCGGGACGAGTTCACGACTGAACCCACTATATAGGTCCAGCGAGACGCAGCCGGCGGGAGTTGCAGCCTTACAATCAGAGCATGTCCGCCATCGCCGTGCCCGAAGAAATTCTCACTAAATATGAGCCCGTGATCGGGCTCGAAGTGCACGTTCAGCTGGGTACGAAGACGAAGATTTTCTGCAGCTGTCCGGTGGAGTTTGGAGCAGCTCCGAACAGCAATGTGTGCCCGGTTTGCCTTGGGCTCCCCGGTGCATTGCCCGTCTTGAGCCGCCAGGCAGTGGAGTCGGCGATGAGTGCAGCCTTAGCTTTGCACTGCCGTATCAATCCGTTTTCGCGATTCGCGCGAAAGAACTATTTTTACCCGGATCTTCCAAAGGGCTACCAGATTTCCCAATACGACCAGCCGCTCGCGGAGCACGGATATCTCGACATCCTCCTGCCTTCCGGTAAAAAACGCATTGGTGTCACTCGCGTCCACATGGAAGACGATGCGGGAAAAAGTATTCACGATGGTTTCAAAGATTCGGATCGCTACACCTATGTAGACCTGAACAGATCCGGTACGCCGCTGATCGAAATCGTCAGCGAGCCGGACATGAGGTCATCCGATGAGGCGTACGCCTACGTGACCGAACTGAAGCAGGTGATCGAATATATAGGCGTTTCGGATTGCGACATGGAGAAGGGGCAGTTGCGGTGCGATGCAAACGTCTCTGTCCGGCTTAGGGGAACCGAAAAGCTCGGGACCAGGGCAGAGATCAAGAATCTGAACTCTTTCCGCTTCCTCAAGCTCGCCGTCGAGTATGAGATCGAACGACAGGTGGAGCTCATTGAGTCGGGCGGATCGGTCGTTCAGGAAACACGGCTGTACAACGTCGACTCAGGCACAACAGTCGGAATGCGCAGTAAAGAGCAGGCACACGATTACCGATACTTTCCGGAGCCGGATTTAGTTCCGCTCCGTGTGAGTGAACACTGGCTGCAAGAGGTGAAGTCGCGGTTGCCGGAGTTACCAGCCGATCGTCGGGAACGCTTCGTCGCTGACTACGGCCTCCGTGAATACGACGCGCAGGTTTTGACGGTGGAGAGGGTCACCGGCGACTATTTTGAAGAGGCCGCCGCGGTAAGCGGCGATGGCAGAACTACGGCCAACTGGGTTATCGGTGATTTGATGGGCCTTTTGAAAGCAGCGGGCAGCGACCTTTCCAGGTCGCCCGTGAGCGCTTGCGACCTGGGTGAGCTTGTCAAGCTGATCGGAACCGGAGAACTCTCCGGTAAACTCGCGAAAGAGATTTTGCCAAAAATGTTCGAGTCTGGAGAGTCCGCCGCAACGATCATGGATCGCGAAGGCCTTCGCCAGATTTCAGATTCGAGCGCTTTGGAAGCACTCGCGGACCAGGTAATCGGTGCCAACCCGAAACAGGTAGAACAGTATAAAAGCGGCAAGACTGGGCTACTCGGGTTTCTTGTGGGCCAGGTGATGAAGGCGAGCCGAGGCCAGGCGAACCCGACCGCCGTGAACGATGTGCTTAAAGCAAAGCTAGGCTGAGCCGGAACGCCTACGTCTGGAACATCGTTGACCGTTCCTCGTTGTGGTGGCGCACGTCGATACCTTTCACGAGAAACAGAACATCTTCAGCGATATTGGTTGCGTGGTCGGCGATCCGTTCCAGATTGCGCACGGTCGAGAGAAGATACAGCGCTTGCGAGATCTGGCTGGGATTCTTTTCCATAAAGCTGATCAGTTCGTGATAGCTCGCGGTGCGCATGTTGTCCACTGCATCGTCCGAGGCCAGAACGCTGCGAGCGAGTTCGGCATCCCGGTTTACGAACGCATCCAGCGCCTTCCTCACCATCCCTTGCGCAAGGCCTGCAATATGCGGGATATCGATCAGCGGCCTGATGACAGGGTCATGCATGAGAGCTAATGCGCTTTGGGCGATGCTGACCGAAAGATCACCCATCCGTTCGAGATCGTTGTTGATCTTGATGGCTGCGGTGACCAGGCGAAGATCCACGGCCATCGGAGCCTGCAGGGCGAGCAAACTGATAGCGAGATCATCCACCTCGATCTCGAGTTGATTGATGCGCGCCTCGTTTTTTATCACCTGCTCAGCGAGGGCGGCGTTCTTGTCGACAACGCCTTGTACGCTGCGGTAAATAGCGCTCTCGACGAGAGCGCTCATCTCGAGGAGCTTGCCTTTCAGCTGCTCCAACTCTTCATCAAAGTGACGCAAAATTGCTCCTTACCGATTGCGCAGACAACGATCTCTCAACCGAATCGACCTGTGACGTAATCCTCTGTTTCCTTTACGCTTGGGTTCTGGAATAGCTTACGCGTATCGTCGAACTCCATCAGCTTGCCGAGCAAGAAGAATCCCGTGTAGTCAGCCAGGCGCGCTGCCTGCTGCATGTTGTGTGTGACGATTACGATGGTCGTCAAGGACTTGATCGCGAAGAGTAGTTCTTCGATCTTACGCGTCGCGATGGGATCGAGGGCCGAGCACGGCTCATCGAGCAGCAACACTTCGGGTTCTACGGCCAGCGCTCGTGCAATGCACAAACGTTGTTGCTGGCCACCGGAAAGCGCGCTGGCTGGTTTATTCAGCTTGTCCTTTACCTCGTTCCAAAGGGCCGCATGCTCCAGGCTCCTTTGTACAGCTTCCTGAACCACGGACTGACGCCGGACGCCGTTGACCCGAAGCCCATATGCAACGTTGTCGAAGATCGTTTTGGGAAACGGATTTGATTTCTGAAACACCATCCCCACACGACGGCGGACATTGGTCACATCCATATCGAGAACGTTCTCGCCGTCGAGAAGGATCTCGCCTTCAACTCTCGTGTTCCGGACGGTCTCGTTCATTCGATTCAAGGTCCGAAGAAAGGTCGACTTGCCGCAGCCGGAAGGTCCGATAAAAGCGGTGATCTTATTTCGCGAGATATCGATGCTGATGTTATGAAGCGCCTGAAAAGATCCGTAGTAGAAGTTGAGACCCTTGACATCGAGCTTGCATCGAGACGAATCCTTTGGTGCCTCGTACTGCATCGCGATCGGAGCGTCCGGTTCTTTCACCACTTGCTGTCTGGGAGTAGCCACATTCATCTCCGAGAGGCCGCTGGCCCTCTCATTATTATCATTTTCGCAGTTACGTTAACCGCCAGGACAAGCGCAAGCAGCACGAAGCCGGCCGCCCAAGCCTGCTGGTGAAGATCTTCTTCGGGCGAGATTGCGTAGTTGTAGATCATCACAGGGAGCGTTGCGATCGGTTCCATCCAGCCGCGGCTCCAAAACATATTGCCAAGGGCAGTGAACAATAAGGGTGCTGTCTCTCCCGCCACTCGCGCCAGATTGAGCATCAAGCCTGATATCAGTCCGGAAATGGCAGCAGGAACAACCACGGCAAAGATTGTCTTGGCCTTTGTTGCTCCCAACGCGAGCGAACCTTCTCGAAGAGAGTTAGGAACAGCTCGGAGAAACTCTTCGGTCGTACGCACGGCAATGGGAATCATCATGATTCCTAGCGCAACTCCACCCGACAGGGCGGAAAAATGCTTCATCGGCCGGACCACGACGGCGTAGGCAACGATCCCGATCACAATAGAGGGAACGCCGTTCAGAAGATCGACGACGTAGCGGAAGACAAAGGCGAAGGTCTTTCCGCTATATTCCGCAAGGTAAACGCCGGCGAGGAATCCCAGCGGAACACCGATCATGGTAGCAACCAGAAGCACTTTGAAGCTTCCTACAATTGCGTTGGCCATTCCCCCGCCGGTTTCTCCCGAAGCTTTGGGAAGCCTCGTGAAGAACTGCAGGTTGAGCGATCGCGCCCCGTGGAAAAGCAGATATCCCAAGATGAAAAACAGGACGCCAATGACGAGCACGGTACAAAGGCCGGAAAGCGAAAGCATGAATAGGTTCATGAACTTGCGCCGGGGCGAAATGGCCATAACCATCGCTAGGCACCCCTCTTTGTCGTTGTGACGATCAGAATACGGGCAAAAGCATTAATCACGATAGTCAGCCCGAAGAGAACAAGTCCGAGGAAGATCAGCGAGGAGATGTATAGGTCACCGCTTGCCTCAGCGAATTCGTTCGCGATTACTGCCGCTATCGAATAGCCTGGTGCAAGCAAGGACGCCGCTATTTTCGGCGTGTTACCGATCACCATCGTCACTGCCATCGTTTCTCCCAGAGAGCGGGCTAAGGCAAGAAATACGGATCCGATAATGCCGACCTTCGCGTTCGGCAACACGATCTGCCAGGTTGTTTCCCACCGTGTCGTGCCGAGAGCCAACGCCGCCTCCCGCTGGTCAACGGGCACCGCCAGAAGTACCTCGCGCGAGACGGAGATGATAAACGGAATGACCATCACCGAGAGGACGAGTCCTGCCGAGAGAAAGCTAACTCCGTAGAAGTCTCCTTGAAAGATAGGGAGAAAGCCGAAGACTCCGGTCAGGACCGGAACCAAATAGGCACGGATCATTGGGAGCAGGGCAAAAATCCCGATCAGGCCGTAGATGACGCTCGGAACGGCCGCAAGTAGTTCAATTAAGAACGTCAGGACGTTCGATAGCCGCGGAGGAGCGAGTTCGGCGAGGAATATCGATGCCATGACTCCGAAAGGAACAGCAATCAACAAAGCTAAGAACGAGGTAACGCAGGTACCGTAGATAAACGGTAGAGCGCCGAATTTTCCGGCATTTGGATCCCACTTAGAACTGAAGAGAAAGCTCCAACCAAAGGTTTTGATCGTCGGTTGGGAACTAAACCAAAGCTCGAAAACAATAAGACCAACTATGGAGAGAATCAAAACGGCGGAGGCCAGTGTGACCAGGTAGGCCACCTCATCCCATGCTTTCAGCCGCCGATAGAAGCCTGCCAGTGGTAGCTGTGGGCTCCCCGCAGTGTATGTTGAACTCGCCATGTGGTTAAAGAAAAGCGCGGCAGAGGCTCTTGTTCAGTGTACCGACGAAATCGCCTTTTGTTCTTTCGTAACAAACCCGGGGGGCAGCTTTGAATACGATAGTGCCTCGACGTAATTTTGGCCATCGGTGATTGCCCACTTTAGAAAGCCAACCATTGCCCTTCCTTTCGCCGGATCGGAAAACTTCGAAGGAACCAATAACCAGGTGAAGGTCGAGATCGGGTAGGCGCCCTTGCTGGAAGCATCCGTGATCGAGACACGGAAATCGTCTGGAATATTCTTCAATTCGGAAGCTGCTGCGGTCACGGAAGCGAGGTCTGCCTTAATGAAGCCTCCGGCCTTGTTCTTGACCTTTCCGTAAGGCAGCTTGTTTTTAACCGCGTAAATCAACTCGACATACCCGATGGAGCCGGGCTGCTGCTTGATCAATCCGGCCACCCCATCATTGCCTTTTGCGCCAAGGCCCACGGGCCAATCAACGGAAGTATTCTTCCCGACTTTCGAGGACCATTCGGGGCTGATTTTCGAAAGATAGTCGGTCCAGCAAAAAGTCGTTCCACTTCCATCCGAACGGTGAACAACGACGATCTTGGCGTCCGACAGCTTTACGCCAGGGTTGGCCTTTGCGATTGCCGGGTCATTCCAGGTTTTGATTTTGCCCAGAAAGATACCGGAGAGAGCCTCTGGCGTAAAGCTCAATTCCTGCGAGACGCCAGGGATGTTGTAGACGGGAACTGCCGCACCGAGAACGGTTGGGAATAGCAATACGCCGAAGCCGCGTTTGCTCTTGTATTCCTTCAGTTGCTCGTCCGTCATTGGCATGTCGCTCGCGCCGAAATCGACCGTGCCTTCTGTGACTGCTTTGATGCCGCCGCCGGACCCATTCGCCTGATAGTTGATCTGTGCGTTGCCGATGCCCTGGTACATGGAGAACCATTTCTGGTAAATGGGCGCCGGAAAGGTCGCGCCCGCTCCCGTCAGCGACACCTGAGCCAAGCCTGGTTGGGCTACCGAGGACGCGAGAAATGCAAAAGACAGGATGGAGAGCTTTGTTGTATGCCGATCGGAGATGGTGATCATGGGACCTCGCTGCCGCGGAGCTTCGATAACTGTTGACTGAATCGCTGAGCCCTCGTGCGACGAATTCTTAGGCGGAGAATCCAGTCGGTTCCAGTATCGGAAGAATGGAAGAATGGCGCGTTACAGCGGCGTTACAAAGCGGTTAACCGTGTCCTTTTCCCTCACCGGAGCGCGGTTCCGGGCATCAAGCCCGGTACTAGTGAGCCTGCCGGCTGTTCCGATACGTCGTTCCGCTCTTCATAACAAAGAACACACTCTGAGTTTCTTTGATGTCATCGAGCGGATTTCCGGGCACAGCCACGAGATCGGCTTCTTTGCCCGCCTCGAGCGTCCCAATCTTGTCGGCGATCCCAAGCAGATCGGCCGCGACGCTTGTCCCTGCCTTTAACGATTGGGCAGGCGTCATGCCGTCCGCTGCCATCAGAACAAATTCAAGGGCATTGTTGCCGTGCGGATAAACTGCGGCGTCAGTCCCGAGGGCAATCTTCACGCCCATGTTCAGCGCACGCCGCACCATCGCGTCCTGGCTTTTCACTGTCACGTCTACTTTCTGCTGAACGAGCGGCGGGAACTTTGATTCAGCAAGACCGCTCCTGACCGCCAGGGTCGGGACAAGATAGGTTCCTTTCTCGCGCATCATGCGCAGGGCTTCGTCGTCAAGAAAAGTCCCGTGTTCGATGGAATCGATCCCGGCACGGATCGCGCGCTTCGCACCTTCGGGTCCGTGCGCGTGAGCTGCCGTTTTCTTTCGAAGCGTATGCGCCTCGTTTACGAGTGCATCCAGTTCTGCCTGCGAAAGCTGCGGGACGTCCACTTCATCGGTCGGGGAGAGTACGCCGCCCGTGGCGCATGTCTTGATGACGTCGGCACCAAACTTGATGTTGAACCGGACCGCATACCGCGCCTGTTCAGGAGAGTTGATGACGCCATCTTCCGGGCCGGTTTCATGGTTGAACAAGCCGAACCGATAACCCGCGCCCTGGTCACAGTGGCCACCCGTTGACCCCAGCGCGTGCACCGCAACAAGCATCCGCGGCCCTGGTACCACCCCGGCATTGATCGCATTGCGCAGCCCTACGTCGATGAAATCCGAGGAACCCACATCTCGAACCGTGGTGAATCCCGCCATAAGCGTTTTGCGGGCATTTTCGGACGCTCGGATTGCGTGCTCCGGAACGGTGCGGCTCAATTCAGCTAAGCGGCCGCCACTATAGTCCGGGTTGAACGCCATCGTCAGATGCGTGTGTGAGTCGGTAAAACCCGGTAGCAGCGTCGCGTCGCCGAGATCGATCACCGTCGCGCCGGGCGGTACGGGGCCGCCGACAGCCTCGATTTTACTCCCCCGGACGACGACCACTCCCGGTTGTACAACGGTGTCACGCTTTCCATCGAAAAGCCGCGAAGCCTTAATTACGGTAACGCCCGATTGCGCGTAAGCAGCGAGCGAGCAAAGAAAAGCCCCTAGCAAAATCCATCTCATAGAAGGATGAGAATAGCAGGCGCACAACTGGTTCAGGCGGTCTAAAGTTCGGCGTCGGCTTCGATTTCGATCAACATATCGGGATGGATGAGAGCGCGAACTTCAACCATAGTGGCGCAGGGCCGGATGTTGCTGAACCACTCGCCGTGGGCCCGACCATACTCCTCCCAGCGGGAGATGTCGGTGACGAACATGCGCGTGCGCACGATGTTCTCAAGGGTCGCGCCAGCCTGTCTCAGGGCATTCTCAATGTTCAGAATCGCCTGGCGTGTTTGTGTATAGGCATCGTTCGGGCCCACAATGTTGCCGTCTTTGTCCGTCGCAGTTGTGCCCGTGACGTAGACTCGGGTCCCGACGCGGACCGCGCGGCTGTAGCCGACAATGCCTTCCCATTTCATGCCAGAAGAGATGTTCTGCCGGTCAGGCATGAGTTTTGTTAGCTCCCTCCATCAATCCGGGCAGAGTCAGAATGAACTTCGAGCCACGCCCAAGTTGACTCTCGACCGCAATGGTGCCGCCCATGCGACTCACAATTTCCTTGACAATGGGAAGCCCCAAGCCTGTTCCGCCTGCGGGCCGCGATCTCGCCTTGTCCACCCGGTAAAAGCGCTCAAATATTTTTGTCGTGTCGCCACTGGGTATCCCCATGCCCGTGTCAGTGACTGAGACCTGGATAGTCCCGTCACTCGCTTTGTTGCATTCAATCTTTACTTCACCACCGGGCCGGTTGAACTTAACAGCATTATCAAGGAGGTTGACCATCACCTGTTCAAGCCGGAAAGGCAGGCCCATCACACTGTGATCCTCACAGCCGGTCCCATCGATCCGAATGCCGTTCGCCTGTGCAGCGGGAGTAACGGTGTTGGCGGCAGATTCGAAGATGTCGAGCATGGAGACAGGGCCCACGGCGGGCGTCGGTCCGGCTTCGGAGTCGAGTTCCGACAATACAAGGAGGTCGGAAGCGATGTCGTTCAAACGTATTGCGTGGGACAAAATGATTCCGACGAAACGGCGATTGTTCTCTGCATCCTCAAGGCCGCCGTCCAGAAGCGTCTCGGCAAAGCCGCGAATCGCGGCGAGTGGCGTGCGCAGCTCGTGAGAGACGTCGGCAACGAAATCTTTCCGCAATTGCTCCTGCCTCTGGATATCGGTAATGTCATGCAGAACGATGACCGCCCCACCGGCACGAGACGATCCGAACGGGAGCGCGCGCGCTTCGAACCAGCGCCCTTCCGCGCTGGGTAACTGAAAGCGGCCGGTTTCGGTGGACGCTCCTCGAAGCACTTTCTCCAAGATCTCGCGCAACAGTGGCTCGCGTACGAGTTCATAAAGCGAGATACCTTCCCTCACGGGGGTGCGGGTTCGAAACGCCTTCGCGAACGCTTCGTTACAGAAGATGACTCTCAGCTGGTTATCGACAGCCAACACGCCTTCGGCCATACACGCCAAAATGGTGTCTCGTCGTGTTGCTTCAAGATTCGCCTGTTCCACGATCGATCGAACGCGCTCCGCCATACGGTGCATGTTGCGTGCCAGGCTCTCGACTTCGGGAGGGCCATTGACCGAGAGATCGGTTTCCCGGGCCGGAAATGCGGCAACGAACCGGGTGAACTGGCTTATGTATGCCGCCCACCGGCGCCTGAGGGCTAACGTTGCGGCCAAACCTCCTAACGAGATACTGCCGAGGAGGACGGCCAGCTTGATGGCCGCAGGTGCCCGGTGGCCCTCCGGAAGGTCGGCGCGCAGCCAGAGAAAGCCAATCGGAAGACAGAGGATCAGGGTGCACCAAGCTGCAAAGAGCGGTGCCAGATGGGATGTCTTCATTCGAGTTCACGACAGCGTTGAATCGAAGTACGCCTAATCATTATTGCTAGGCTTCAAGTCTCCTCAAGAACCACGACTGGCTGTCAATTGGCCGTTTGCCATTTTGCGGTTTCGGCCTGACGTAAGTTCCATCAGGTCGCATGCTTCGAGCTCCGGCCTCGTCTTCTAATTGCTTGGCAAGGATACGGTCGCGTACACGCCGGATCAGGCGGCGATCTTCTATCGGAAACAGCACTTCCACCCGGCGGTTGAGATTGCGCGGCATGAGGTCTGCGCTACCGGCGAAGACGAGTTCATCGCCTCCGTTGCGGAAATAATAGATACGGCTGTGTTCCAGGAATCGGCCAATAATGCTGCGTACGCGGATGGTGTCGCTCAAACCACGAACACCAGGCCGTAAACAGCATACGCCTCGAACGATCAGATCAATTTCGACGCCGGCCTGCGAAGCTTCGTAAAGCAGTCGGATCATACCGGGATCCTCAAGTGCGTTCATCTTGAAAATCATCTGTCCGTCTCCGAATTCGAGGTGGCGAGCGATCTCAGCTCGGATCAGACGCTCGAGTCCGGATCTAATGCTATGGGGTGCGACGAGCAACTTCCGGTATGACTTTTTTGCTGAGTAGCCAGTCAGAAAATTGAAAAGGTCACTTACGTCGGCCCCGATCTCCTCGTTCGAGGTGAATAGCCCGAGGTCCGTGTAGACGCGTGCGGTGGACGGGTTGTAATTGCCCGTACCCAAATGCAGATACCGGCGGATCATGTCTCCTTCGCGCCTGACCACCATGGCCATTTTCGCGTGTACCTTTACGCCGGGTAGTCCGTAGATGACGTGAACGCCCTCTCGCTCGAGCTTCTGAGCCCATTCGATGTTGCTTTCTTCGTCAAACCGGGCCTTCAACTCGACCATGACCGCGACCTGCTTGCCGTTTTGGCTAGCACTGAGCAGAGCCTCTACGATCGGCGAATTTCGGCCCACGCGGTACAGCGTCATCTTGATCGCAAGCACATCAGGATCTTCAGCGGCCGCGCGAAGAAAATCTACCAATGGTTGAAATGACTCGTACGGGTAGTGCTGGAGAATATCGCATTCCCGAATGCTGGCGAACATGTCGGCCCATGCTGCTCCGGTCGCGAATGCCTTTGGCACCGAAGGAATGAAAGGCTTATCTTTCAGATGGGGACGATCGATGCTAGAAAGGGCGCGGACCCGGCTGAGATCCAGGGGGCCATCGACTCTGTATAAATCGTTCTGATCCAGTTCGAGATTGCTCGTCAGAAGATCGACCAGCTGCTGAGGCATCCCGGGGTTGATCTGCAGACGAACAGCATCTCTAAATCTGCGACGCCAAACTGCCTCTTGAATGCTCTCGAGAAGGTCATCCGCTTCCAGTTCCTGAATGGCGAGTTCGGCATCACGGGTCAGGTGGAAGAGATCTGCCTCGAGAACCTCCATTTCCGGAAACAGCATGCGCAAATTCGAAATGATCAGCTGCTCCAGCCAGATAAACGGAAGCTCGCCGGCTTGTGACGGTAGTGGCACCAGCTGCGGCAAGGAGTCCGGCACCTTGATGCGCGCAAAATGAGGCGCACCGTCCCCGTTCTTCACGGTTGCCGCAATATTCAGACTCAGATTCGATATGTGTGGGAACGGCCGGCCCTGGTCTACCGCGAGCGGTGTCAGAACCGGATAGACGACACGCCGGAAGTAATCGTCGACCGCGGTGGTCTGTTGCGGGTTGAGCTCGTCCAGCGAAAGAATCTGGATGTTAGCGGCGCGGAGCCCCGGCATGATCTCGTCCCGCCAGAAAGCATAGATCTCGGCCGTAAGGCTTGTCACCTCATGGCGAATCAGTTCCAATTGCTCGCTCGGTGACCTACCGTCCAGGCTGATTTCCGTCGTACGGGTTTCGATCTGCTGCCATAGACCGGCAACGCGGACCATGAAGAACTCGTCGATATTCGATCCCAGGATCGAGATAAATTTCACGCGTTCGAGGAGCGGACAACTTTCGTCTTTGGCCTCCTCAAGCACGCGCCTCTGAAATGCGAGCAGACTCAGATGAGGGTTGAGGTAGGCCTGAGGTGAATCCAGATGCAGCCCTGTGGCAATTCGCTTCGCAGACGCTGTTGTTCGTTTTCTCGTGAGACGGGCTGGCATAAGCAGCGAGTGGCTTCCGGCCTCCTTGTTCCAGTACTTTATCTACTGTAATGGGTGTGCGTGGCCGAGGCTATCAATAGGTGCGCTTGCCAAACTCCGCCGAGATACGTCGCCGCTCGAACTTCTTGAGGGAAATGCTACTATTCAAGTGCGGGGTGGAGCAGTCAGGTAGCTCGTTGGGCTCATAACCCAAAGGTCGCAAGTTCAAATCTTGCCCCCGCAACCAACAACATTTGCTGATGCGGGTCACGCCACAACCGAGCCGTTGACGATAAAGATCCCGAGAATCAAACCGATCGCTCCAGTTTTGCGGGAAAGGTGAATGAAAAGGTGGAGCCCTTTCCCGGCTCGGATTCCACCCAAATCTTCCCGCCGTGATTCTCCACAATCCGTTTGCAAAGCGCAAGACCCAAGCCTGTTCCAGGTATTTCCCGGCCATGCAATCGCTTAAACATGTCGAAAATGATGTTCTGACGCTCCCGCGGGATGCCTACGCCGTTGTCTGAGATCGAAAACACCCACTCATCGCCGCTGGCTTGCGCCGTGATGTGAATCCGAACCGGATCTTCCCCGCGGTATTTCAGCGAGTTCCCCACCAGGTTCTGAAATAACTGGGCAAGTTGCCGCTCATCAGCGTACAAGCTCGGCAACGGATCGTGACAGATCGATGCACCTGCTTCGTCGATCGCCGCCCGTAGGTTGGCGAGGCTGAAGTACAGAACCGCCTCTGCGCTAATCAAATGAAGAGGCTGTTCACCTCGCCCGACTTGCGCGAACGTTAGTAAGTCCTCTAGAAAACCATCGATGCCCTTAATCGCCTTGTTGATTTCGGACGCGTATTCCTGAACTTCGACGTCTGAAGCCGCTTTGCGCCGCATCAGCTCTGAAAAGAGGCCGATTGTGCGAAGTGGTGCGGCCAAATCGTGGCTTACGGCATAAGCAAAATAGCTCAGCTCTGTATTCGATCGCGCGAGCTCCAGATTGGCCTTCTCGAGTCGTTTGTTTGTTGCCGTGAGGGCCTCCTCGGCTTGCCTCTGTTCCGTCACGTCACGCAGGATCGAAAGATGCAGGCCGGGCCGGAAATTTGCCTTTGCCCGGAAACTGGCGAATCTGATTGTGCCGTCTGGGCGGCAAACACGGCACACGCCCGTCTGCGTTCCTTCCATTTGGAATGCATTCCATGCTTCGGGAACAGATTCACCTTCGACGACTTGAAAGAAGTCTTCGATTTGACTTCCGATGATGAGCTCCCGATCAACGCCAATAAGGTCGGAGGCCGCTCGATTCGCATCCACATACCGTCTCTCATCGTTTGCGACGAGCACTGCGTCCAGCGCATGCTCGAAGAGAGCTTGAAACAGGCGAGAGTCACCGCGAGCGCGTTCTATGGATTCCGCGTCGCTCATGCCGTCTCTTGCCCAGGAGATCGTATATGGTCAAACAGAAAAGCTCCGAAACAGCACACAAGAGCTAAAGACAATCCTTCTCCTCAGCGGACGTGCGTAGAGCGCTGGAGTTCCACACCCGGACGACTGGGGCGCTGATTGTAAGCGCGTGCTGTGCCTGCACAACTCCGCTTATACCAAATACCGTGTCGGTACCAACGAGCATCGTCTGTAGGTTTAGCATCGTTGGCTGGCGGTAATCTGGTCGATCCCTGTTACGTCTCCAGCGGACGGAACCGAGCATCGAGCAAATCGAGTTCGCGCTCGAGGTGCCGCCAAACTTCGTCGTGTATTTTGTTCTCGTTCCTTAGCCGGAGCGCCACGTCCCGCTCGATCTGTCGAAGGTGTTCTGCGATCTGCTCGTGTCTGGTTACTTCGGCTCGCGTCGGTGAATCGGAATGCGCTTGTTCATTCTGGTCAAGCACCGCCAAACGCCTCCGATAGAATCCGCTCAATTGAGCGAAGGTCTTATCCTCTTTGTCCGAACTAGATTGTCGGATCTCGTCCAGAGCGCGCAATGCCGCGGCGATCATCTCCCGCCGTGCCATCTGTTCTTCGTTGTCGCTTCCCGCTGCACCGCTCAGCCCTAACCTTCGAATCAGCGGGGGCAAGGTGAGACCTTGTACAACCAAGGTGACAAAAATAACGCAGAACGTAAAGAAGATGATCAGGTTGCGATGGGGAAAAGGTGTCCCATCGTTCAGAGTTTCCGGTAAGGAAAAGGCAGCAGCAAGGGCCAGAACTCCACGCATCCCGGACCAGCCCACCAGAAAGATTGCGCGAGGCGAGAACAGTTCGGGGGAACGCGCCGCACGGCTCGTGAACCTCGCAACGAGCCATGCACCCGGGTAGACCCACACCATGCGAAGCATAATCACAAGCGAAGTGAAAACGCCGGCTCGCAGTAACAGGCCCCAGATGCTCATGCCTTGTATCTGTGCCAGGATTGTGGGTAACTGCAACCCGAGCACAAGGAACACAAACCCATTTAGGATAAAGTCGAGAGTTCGCCAAACCGCCGTGGAGTCGATGCGGGCGTTCAGCGAGTAGAAGCCCGAGCTCCTGCGACCAAGAAAAATGCCACAGGCTAAGGTAGCCATCACTCCCGAGCAGTGTGCGGCTTCTGCCGTCAGATAAGCGATGTACGGAGTAATCAGACTTATCGTAATCTCGATGGATGCTTCCGAGATCCTGCTCTGCACAAACCGGACGACTTGCCCAACGCACAACCCGATAGCCGTGCCGAAAAAGATCAGATAAAACAGCTGCCCGGCGCCTTCCAAAGCGCTCGGTGTCTGACCGGTAATCAGCAGAGCGGCAGTAAACTTGAGAGCGACCAGACCGCTTCCATCATTGACCAGGCTCTCAGCTTCGATCAGGTCTGTGATGCCTTGAGGGATGCCTAACCGGCGTGCCGTCGCGGTAGCGGAAATGGGATCCGTCGTCGCCACCACTGCCCCCAGTACCATCCCCAGTTTCCAGTCGAAACCCGGCACAATCCAGTGAATACCGGCTGCCACTCCAAAGACTGTAAACGCCACCAGCCCAAAAGCAAGCATCAGGATACTGGGGAGATTGCGCCGGAACTCGCGCCAGGATGTCTGAAATGCCGCAGAAAACAACAGCGGCGGCAGTAACACGAAGAAAACCACCGAGGGGTTGAGAATCACGTGCGGGGTCTTCGGAATTAAGCTGAGGAGAAGGCCGCCTACGACGAGAATGATGGGATAGGGGGTGGTTAGCCACTTCGCAATCACCGCAAGCGCAGCGACGGCGAGAAGGAGTGCCAGAAGAAGTAACTCAACATGGCTAACGCCCTGCATATAGCTCCACATCAAGATAGCGCAAGCTCATAGGTTCTAAACTCCGTCTGGATCTCACAAACAATGGAAAGCGATGAACAGGTGGCAACACGAGAATTTTCGGTCCGACGAGTGGATCACTCTCAGGGGACAACCGTATCCGATGTTGTCGCGGTCGAAGAGCCGCTGGAACGGCGCCTCTTGTATTGGTTCAAAGACGTGCCCGCTGTCCAGAGTCTTGGATTGACGATGAGAACGCCAGGGCACGACCGCGAACTGATGCTCGGATCGCTGTTGTCGGAAGGTGTGATTCGTAATCTGAGCGATGTGACGGAGGTTCGTCACTTAGGCCCTTCACCATCGAATGAGATGACAGCGGAACTGGCAAAACATGTGGACGCTGAGGTGTGGCGTCTGGCTCGGGCAAGTTACGTCAATTCGAGCTGCGGAGTCTGCGGACAGCGGAGCCTGGAAGATATCAACCGCCCGTTCGCGAATGCCTCCGATGTGAAGGTGGCGATTGAATCCCGAATGATTTCGAGCCTGCCCGATGCGCTCCTGGAGCACCAGGACGCTTTCTCGAAAACCGGTGGTCTGCACGCCGCCGCGCTTGTGACCAGTTCAGGAGCCATCTTGAAGGTGTTCGAAGATGTCGGTCGACATAATGCTCTCGACAAACTTCTCGGCTGGTGTGTTCTCGAACGTTTGCTTCCCCTCGCTGACAAGATCGTTTTCCTGAGCAGCCGAAGCAGCTTCGAGTTGGTGCAGAAGGTCATCGTGGCAGGCGGGCAGGTCATTGTGACGGTGGGGGCCCCATCGAGCCTGGCGATAGAGACAGCGCGCGCCTATGGGATCACATTAGTGGGGTTTGTTCGCGCGAAAAGATTCAACGTGTATGCCGCCGAATGGCGGATAAACTTAAAAGGTAGTGAAGCTGCGCTTTCGAAAAAATAGCCTCCGGCTCCGCGTCAACCAGCGCGAGGTGCAAACCCTTGCGTCGGGGGCAGCCATCGTCGAGGAAGTTCTCTTCCCGGGCAATGCGCGGATGACCTACACATTGCAAGCTGCGCCCTGTGATTCCGCGCACGCGCGTTATGAAGGCGGCAATATTTCCGTGCTTGCTCCGCGAGAGCTCGTTCAGGACTGGGCCGACAGTGAGCAGATTGGCGTATATTTCGATCTGCCGGCCGGCACGACCATTTTGACAGTTGCCATTGAGAAAGACTTAGAGTGTGTGGACGGACCGCCTGCCGAGAGAGATCCGGATGCATTTCCCCGGACGGCCGAAGAAGTCTGCTGATTCATTTGCGCGTTAGCTACGCTGGGCGTCGCGGTGTCTTTCTTTGCTGCTGAACCCGGCTTTCTTCAGGCGCTTGTTGATCTCGCTAGCGATCAGGACGGAGCGGTGGTGACCGCCGGTGCAGCCGAATGAGATCGTCAGGTAGCTCTTCCCTTCTCGAATATAGTGAGGCAAAAGATAGATCAGCAGGTCTGAAATTCTGTTGATGAACTCGGTTGTCTGCGGGAACGAGCGAATGTAGCGTGCCACGCTCGGATGCCGTCCGGTGAGATGTTTGAATTCAGGGATGTAGTTCGGATTCGGTAGAAACCTGACGTCAAACACAAGGTCACTGTCTGGTGGCACCCCGTAGCGGAATCCAAAGCTGTTGATGTAGACAACGATGCTCGCCGGGTCCTGCGCGTCTTGGAATTTTTCAGTTATCTGCCGTCGAAGCTCATGAACGTTCAGTTTCGAAGTATCAATGTAGAGATCGGCCAGGGCGCGTATGGGCGCAAGGTGCTCACGCTCAGCGTGAATGCTGCCAATCACGGTTGATTCTGTGCCTAGAGGATGGGGTCGCCGGGTCTCGCTGAATCTGCGTCGCAGTGTCTCGTCATCTGCATCCAGGAAGACGATTGTTGAGTTCAGTCGTTTTTTGAGACCGGCGTAGAGCTTGGGAAAGCGTTTGAGTTCGTCGCCTTCCCGGATATCGATGATGAGTGCTGAGCGTTTCTGACTCTTTGAATCGAGCGTGAGATCCGCGAACTTTGTCACAAGCGCGATCGGGAGATTGTCAACGGCGTAAAAGCCGCAATCCTCGAAGGCCTTGAGAGCGGTCAGCTTTCCTGAACCGCTCGTGCCCGTGATGATGACCAGATCAGCGACGGCGTTGGTCCTCGGCGGTGCTGCAGAAATCTCAATCTTCTCGACAGATTTCGGCATAGAATTCCGAGCATAGCCAAAAGGCCGGGAAGAGTCTACAAATGGACAGATGGAAGCTACTCAACCAGGTCGAAATTCCCATCTGCCCGCTTGATGAGCACGGACAGGCAATTGCGGTCCGAGTTTCGGAAGACGACGTAATCAGTGCCGTCGATTTCGAGCATCGCCTCGGCGAGCGTCATCGGCTTGCGATCCTCATCGTAGTTCACGCGGAACACTTTGGGCTTTCGAAGGGTCCCGTTCGAAGCGGCTTTGGCTGCGTCTCCAGAATCGACGGCCACCGTGGGTCTCGGCTGCGTCTCGTCCCAGTTCTCTTTCACGGACCGAACGCTTTTGGCATCGCGGTGCGTATCGCGCCATCGGTCGCGCTGTTTCAACAGCTGCTTCTCCAGCTTGTCTGCAGCTTGCGTAAGCGCGACGGCCAAGTCTTCGTCCTGCCCTTCGCCGACCAGCGGATGATCGTAAAAATTCATCAGAATTTCCACCTTATGGAGATGGCGCTCCATTTGATGAACGAAGTGAATTTCGCGCTCACCTCGTTGCTCCGCCACCTTGCTCAATTTCGAGAGCTTGGTTAAAATCCGCGCTTCTAGAGCAGGTGTGAATTCTCTCGTTTTTCCGGAGTAGATCAGCTTCATAATTGCCTCTACGATCGGTTCCTTTCCGAAAGTTCAGAAGCTCGCAATAAACCGCTTATCAGGCGCGCACGCGACGCTGATGTGTCGAAGGTATTTTCATGTCTTCTCTGTACTTCGCCACGGTGCGCCGGGTGACTTGGATGCCCTCGGATTGTAATCGGGCTGTAATCTGTTCATCGGTGAGAGGATGCGCAGAATCCTCTTCCTCGATCATTTTTTTCACCCGACGCTTTACAATGAGCAGCGGCGTATCGCTTCCCGACGGCCCTTGAACGCCTTCGGAGAAGAAGTACCGCAATTCAAACACGCCCTGAGGCGTGTGGGCGTATTTGTTGGCTACCGCTCGACTCACTGTAGACGGGTGCACGCCGATCTCTTCAGCCACTTCCTTGATCATCATGGGCCGTAAGCGATCGATACCATCCTCCAGAAATTCGCCTTGCCGACGTACGATCGAATGGCACACGCGAAGAATGGTTTGCTTACGTTGCTCGATGTTCTTAATGAGCTGGAGAGCCGAGGCGTACCGCTCCTTAACGTAATTCCTGATCTCTTTATTCGGTTCAAGGTCGCGATCGACCATGCGCTTGTATTCACCGTTGAGGCGCAACACAGGCACATCGTCATCGTTCAACGTGATGACGTAATCCTCGCCGTCTTTCGAGATGTAAACGTCGGGTTCGACTTGCTTGGCGCCCTGATTAGAGAAGCGCGAGGCCGGTTCCGGGTCTAGATGGCGGATTACATTGACCGCAATCTGAATGTGCTCGAGAGGCCGCCCCATCACTTTTGCGAGCTGTGTGATTTGCCGCGCTGCCAGAAGCTTCAGATGATCGTGAACTATCGTCCAAGCGACACTGTCACGCGATCCACGAGCTTCCAATTGAAGCAACAGGCACTCCCGGAGGTTGGTCGCTCCGACTCCGCTCGGATCTAATGACTGGACAGCCTTGAGGCCGGCCTGCAGATCATCGATCGATAAACCTTCCCCTAGCGCAATCTCCTCGATCGGAATTGTGAGATAACCACTGTCTTCCAGGTTGCCGATAATACTGTTCGCGCCCTCGCGAACTCCGGCCGGCAGAATGGAAATACTCAGCTGACCCTGCAGGTGATCGCTCAAGGTCACCGGAGATGACAGGAAGGTTTCGAACGAAGGCTTTTCTACTGATTCGGACGCGGGACTCTTGAAGCCGGGATCCAGATAGTCATCAAAGAAACTGCCGAAATCGATCTCATCGAAGGGATCCGTCTCCGACTTTGCTGGTTCCGGCGAAACCACGGCGGACGAATTGTCGAGAGCTGCTGCATCCAACGTGCCTTCTATCTCGCCAGAAGGTTCGCCAGTGAAATCGAACGGAGATGAGGGCTCACTTCCCTCGGAAGCTAAGGAGGTCGCCGGGTCAACCGGATACGAGAGGCGCTCTCGTTCCAAGAGCGATTGCACTTCGCCCGGCGTAAGTTCTTCACCGGCCTCGCTCGCCTCTTCGAGAACAGGATTCTCGGCGATTTCGTTGATGATCATGTCTTTCAGCTCCATCCGGTTGAGCTGAAGGACCGTGACCATCTGCACCAAGCCTGGTGTGAGTATCTGCTTCTGCTGCACACCTAAGTGCAGGCGTTGCGAAAGCGAACTCATGTGGTTCTCAGTTTAACACCGGAAACGGTACCCTCAAGATAGGGGAAGCCCGAAGCTTCCCAGTATTCCGCAGCACATCGACGGCCAGTCTAGCTTGCGAGACCAGGTGGCAGGTAGAAGTTTTCACCGAGATAAATCCGACGCACTTCAGGATCATGGCCCAGCGACTCTGGCGACCCGGCCCGGAAGATTCGTCCATTACTAATGATGTAAGCCCGGTCCGTTACGGCGAGAGTCTCTCGCACGTTGTGATCGGTGACCAGAATTCCAATACCGCGAACTTTCAGATCGCTGATGATTCGCTGTAGCTCCAACACTTGAAGTGGGTCGATACCGGAAAACGGCTCATCCAACAAGATAAAGTCCGGCTGCAAAACCAGACAGCGAGCAATCTCAACGCGGCGCCGTTCCCCACCCGAAAGCATGTATCCCTTGCTGTGGCGAACGGTCTCTAGTCCGAGATCGGCGATCAGGTTCGACATCCGCTCCCGGCGCTCCCGTCCGCTAAGAGGGAGAGTTTGCAAGATAGCCATCAAGTTGTCTTCAACAGTAAGCTTCCGGAACACGGACGCTTCCTGGGGCAGATAACTGATCCCGCGGTGGGCCCGTTGATACATCGGGAGCTGTGTGATCCGCTGATCATCCAGCAACACTTCACCCCCATCAGGGCTGACCAGGCCTACAATCGTGTGGAAGGAAGTTGTTTTCCCGGCGCCATTCGGACCTAAGAGGCCAACGACTTCGCCCTGTTCGACGCGCACGGATACATTGTCGACGACCTTGCGCCCGCTATATGACTTCGAGATCTCGACGGTTTGTAGTATTCGGCTGCGCTTCTCGGGCTGCATCGTCCTTGTTGCTCCATGTCGACTGCCGATGTGGTCCGAAGCCTGCTGTTCCACGCTGCAACGGATGCAAACGTTCGCCACCCCTCCTCCCATGATACGAGAAAGCCGACGCCTGTTACTCTGCTATGGCGGCCGCCCATGCACGTGGCCTCGGAGCATTTCCAGGATTTTTTATGTCTAAGCAGCAGGAAGCTGAGCTGATTTTGAAGCTTTACGAATTGCGTCGGGATGACACGATGCGGAAAGCGCGTGACTGGTTCTTTCTCGACTTCAATCCCGACACCATCGCCGATTTCAATCACGGGATGTTCAGCGAGCACAGCGGGCACCTCCGGATGGTGATGTCCTATTGGGACATGGCGGCGGCGCTCGTCAACCACGGAGCGATCAGCCCGGATCTTTTCAACGACACGAATGGAGAACACCTGAGTGTCTTCGCGAAGCTCGAGCCCGTCTTGCCGGAAATTCGGGCCAGCATAGGCCCTCAATTTCTACGTAACCTCGAAAAGCTGATCGACGCTACCCCAAACGGAAGGGAACGTCTGCTCGCTATTCGTCAGCGAACAAGGACCATCCGGGCGCAGCGCGCGGCCACCCAGCAGAACGGAGCGGACCAGTCGTAACCTGGCGTTGCTCTGGTGGAGGGCGTCCCGTCACAAACAAACCGGTTGCGATTCCGGGCTCTGGCATTTTGGCTGGTTGTTGTTTTTAGCTGCCTGCGCTTTGCACACGTTCATCTTCTATGGGCGGACGAGGACTATCACGTTGCGGCGGCTATCAATGTTCTGCACGGGAAGGTGCCGTATCGCGATTTCTGGTACGACAAGCCGCCCCTGAGCGCTCTTTATTACGTCCTGATCGGGGGCCATTGGGGCTGGCTGCTGCGTCTTCTTGACGCTGTGTATGTGCTTGTCGCATGCGGAATTTGTTATCGGCTATCAAAGCTTTGGTGGGGAGAAACGGAAGCGCTGATTTCGGCGTGTCTCGTCTCCTTCTTTCTCGCGTTTTATCTGCCATCTGCTGTGATCCCGTTCGCGGCTGACGCAGTCATGCTGGTGCCCCACCTGCTTGCTCTCTACTCCGCGGCACGCGGCCGCTACTTCTGGGCGGGTATCTGGGCCGGAGTCGCATTTCTCGCAAACATCAAGGCCCTGTTCGTACTAGCGGCTGCAGGGTTGTGGGCGCTTCCGGAGGTGGCTCCGCTTGCTATCGGCTTCGTTATTCCGGTTGCCATCGGTTCCGGGGTGCTGCTGGTTTCAGGCGCCTGGCCGGGCTACATAGAGCAAGTCTGGCGTTGGGGTTTCGTCTACGCGTCAGGTTCGCCGGTCGCACATCCCTGGATTAACGGGTTACTCAGGACAGCAAACTGGGCAGGTTTCCATTCGGGTCTCGCGATAGCCGCCGTCGTGGCGGTCCCACGTCTCGGGAGAAGTCTGCGATGGAAGCTGGGTACCTGGATTGTCGTCTCGTATCTCGCGGTAGCGCTCGGCGGACGCTTCGCTCCGCACTACTTTCTGCAACTTCTTCCGCCTGTTGCCGTCCTGGGTTCATTTGGAATGGTGCGCTTATTCCAAACCCGCAGGCGGGTTCTGATGGCGGCCGTGGCGCTCGCGTTTGCCGTGCCTTTCGTTCGATTTGGGCCGCGATACATAACGCTTGCGGCCGATGATTTGCGAGGACGTGATCCGCGGTGGTCAGACGTTGTCATGGACGTCGACAGTCAGGATGTGGCAAGGCGGATTTCTGCTACCGCCCGGGCTGGAGACACGCTGTTCGTCTGGGGTTATCGACCGGATATCTTCGTTTACACTCGGATGGTTTCGGACAGCCGCTTTTGGGATTCTCAACCGCTGACCGGCGTGGCGGCCGACCGCCATCTTTACGCGACAACCGCCATCTACGGAGGTCCCTCCGTCGCAAACCGGATGGAGCTTACCCACTCGAGCCCCATCTGGGTGGTGGATGGACTGGGTCTGTTGAATTCCCGCCTGGCTCCTGATCGATACCCGGAGGTGCGAGATTGGCTGGCTCACTACACGCTGATAGGACGGACTAAGCTGAGCCTGATCTATCACCGGAAATGAATACGTTGCGCGCTCACTTCTTCTTCATCTCGGTGAAAGCCAGTTTCTTCTCCATGCCGTCGACGATCAGCCGGTCATCGTCTCCGAAATAAGTGAGCTGACGCCCTCTGGTGATCCCCTTGTAGCTGTCCTTCAACTCGGGCGACCCGCCACTCAGAATCACTTTGGAATTGTTCGTCCAGTATTCACAATGCTCTGATGTGCCGGTCCGCGTATGATTTGGACCGACCACACCGACTACGGTGACATCCCCATCGGCAAACGCATGATCGAGCGAAGAGTCATCATGCCCGGGAGTTTTTGGCGTAAGAAAGGCCAAAAGTTCCCTGGAGGTGATGGTCATCTTCTCCCGCACGAGCTTCACTCCACCGCTGTAATCTGCTTCCCGAGTATCATCACGATAAATTAACTGAGGTGCGTAGATAGTCGTGAACGTTGGATTGTTTGGGGAATTCGATCCGGGCGCCACAGCCTGACTCGGCGCTCCCGGCCCAGGGGTGTCGGTCTTTTTGGTGTCGGTGAGCTCGCTGACAACGTTGCCTTTCGCGCGGAGCGTTTGTTCATCGCGATCGATATCGAGCACGGACGCCCTGATTCGATTCGCCCCCTGCCACATGACGGCGTGGCCCTCGTAGTGAATGATCGAATTTTTATCTCGCGTGGACATGTTGTCGGCCTTCGCCTGCATGGGCTGGGTGTTGTCCAGCATGGACGTCCCGGGTTTCTCGTTCTTGTCTGGAGCATGCGTCGAAACAACGCGTCCTTCGGCCGTCATGTCTCCACTGCTCTGGTCCATAACGATCTGGTCTGCAGTTGTCGAGCCCGTGTCGTCTGAAACACGAGCGTTCTCCACCAGCACCATGCGATTGTTTTTCTGATCGAGCGAGGCCTTCTTTGACGACGCTTTCCTCACGCCTTCCTGGTAGCGAAAGTTACCGATCTGCTCCACCGTGGCCACGTCGTTGCTGGTCGCCTGAAACTTCGCCCTGAGCTCGTCGCTCCACGTCAAAGCGGCAGCGGGTGGAGCTCCCGGTTTGTCACCCTTCGGGGTCGCTCCCGCTTTGGGCTGGCGGTCGGTCCGTGTAGCAACATTCCATGCCAGAAACGTGTCGGCATAGCTCCCTTCTCCGTACAACACTCGGAGATGTGATGCGTCGACCGTTCGGTGTTGGGACGTTGGGCGGTTTGGCGTGAACTCGAGTTGGGATTGAGACGAGGTGCGAATTTCCTGCAGGTCCTTCCCGTCAGGCTTCAGTTCCAGCTCGATGTGATCGCTCCGCAAAGTCCGGGTATCCGCAAGTTCAACACCCTGCCGGGGCTGGGGCCGGGATTCCGCGACAGCATGTCCATCTGCCAGAACCAGATGAAGGTTGCTGTCCTGTTTTTCCGCGCCGTTTACTAACTTCGTCTCGACTGCGAAGCGCATGTCGGCACGATCTCCAACGAGTGTCGTAACCGCTACCGGCTGGCTCGAAATCACCTTCGCGTTGTGATCGCCGATCATGTTGACGAGCACTCCGTCCTCGTTGAACAGCGCCATGATCCTATCTGCCGAATACGCTGTCTGGCGGTCCTCCCGATTGTCGTTGCCGAACGCATGATCTCCGTCTATCTGATGTAACCGCTGGTCTTGTAAGGTCACAACAACGTTTTGACACTGAATTGTCGTGGTTTGCCGCTGCAGCTTGGCCCAGGGAGTCAGGTACACCTTCTGTTCAAGTTCCTTGTAAACCAGGTCATTGGTTTCGATATGCATTTTGTTCTCGACAGGACCGTTGCCAACCCAATCCAGGGCGACAGCAGATTTCATGTGAAGAACGCGCGTGGTGGGATCGTAATCTGCGCCGAGCGCGCTGCCGCTGCCGGACGGAAACGTAAACTTTGCGGCTTTTTCGGTGCTTGCCTTGCCCGTCTTCGTGTCGTACGCAACGCCTGATGTTTGTACCTGGACGTGTTTGCCGGCGACATCCTTGTTCTCTGCGTCGTCGTTAGTCGCTACATTCATCACGATCCGGACCAGTTCGTCGGATTTGAGTTGCTGCGAACCCTCGTTGAAGAATGCCTGCTCTGTGCTGATGTATGTATAGGCCGACGCGTCCTTGTTATAGAGCTTCAGCCACAAGCCGTGTAGCTCGAACGTGGACGGATCGTGTGTTGCCTGGAAGGATTTGGCGTAGACCCGGACCATGGGTTTGTTGGTGACCGGATCATCCTTGCCCCATTGCCACCCCGAAGACGCGACTGCCTCATAGCCTCTCCGGACTTCAGGAGCAATTTGCCGGGGACCTCGGCGCGCCTTATCCCAACGAAGCTTGTAAGTGTAGCCGATTGCTGCGGAAAGAAGAAGGACGGCGAGAGCTAAAAACAATGAAAATCGCCGCATGTTTTGATGGTGACGGGTTCTTATCCCAAGATATACCGTCGGCCGATTCAGCACCAATAGAACAAAATGTGAGTCCCTTGTCGTGAGGCGATTCGCGGCAACCGGAAATAATTCGTTTATTTTGTGTGAATTACAGCTTTGTGTTGTCACTCGGGTGGCGAGTGTGCTAAAAATACTCGTGGGCAGGTCGGGCTAAAAGGAATAGCCTGAACACCAACAACAAACAAGCTAGTTGCTGTTATTGGAGGTTTTTAGTATGGACATTCGACCGCTACACGACCGTGTTGTAGTTAAACGGATCGAAGAAGGTGAGACCATGCAGGGCGGTCTCTACATCCCCGACTCGGCAAAAGAAAAGCCGCAGCAGGGTGAAGTTGTTGCAGTCGGAAAAGGCAAGCGCGATGACTCCGGCAAAGTGAATGCACTTGACGTGGAAGTCGGCGATCGCATCCTTTTCGGCAAGTATTCCGGTAGCGACATCAAGCTGGATGGAAACGAATACCTGATCATGCGCGAGGATGAGATCCTCGGCGTTTTGACGAACGGTTCTTCCAACGGAAAGTCCGGAAAAAGTAAGTAGGAGAGACTATCATGGCTGCAAAACAGATTGTTTATAGCGAAAATTCTCGCCAGGCCATTCTTCGGGGCGTTAACCAGCTCGCGGATGCCGTAAAAGTGACTCTGGGTCCCAAGGGCCGGAATGTCGTCCTGGAGAAGAAGTTCGGCGGACCCACGATCACCAAAGATGGTGTGACCGTTGCAAAAGAAGTTGAGCTGAAGGATCCGCTGGAAAATATGGGCGCCCAGATGGTGCGCGAGGTTGCTTCGAAGACCTCCGACATCGCTGGTGACGGTACTACCACCGCGACCATCCTGGCTCAGGCCATCTTCCGCGAAGGCGTGAAGTCGGTTGCCGCCGGTGCGAACCCGATGGCACTGAAGCGCGGGATCGAGAAGGCGGTCGAGGCCGTTGTCAATGAAGTAAAGAAGTTCTCGAAGGACGTTCCGTCCCAGGGTGATGCAATCGCCCAGGTGGGAACCATCTCTGCCAACGGCGACAGCACCATCGGCAACACCATTGCCGAAGCGATGCAGAAGGTTGGTAAGGACGGCGTCATCACGGTCGAAGAGTCGAAGACCATGGTGACCGAGTTGCAGACCGTTGACGGTATGCAGTTCGACCGCGGCTATCTATCTCCCTACTTCGTGAGCGATCCGGAGCGGATGGAAGCGGTTCTCGAAGATCCCTACATCCTGATCCACGAGAAGAAGATCAGCAACATGAAGGACCTTCTGCCGCTGCTCGAGCAGATTGCGCGCTCCGGCAAACCACTCCTCGTCATCGCTGAAGAAGTCGAAGGTGAGGCCCTGGCAACACTGGTGGTCAACAAACTTCGTGGCACGCTCAATGCCTGCGCCGTGAAGGCTCCCGGGTTTGGCGATCGCCGCAAAGCGATGCTGGAAGACATTGCGATCCTCACCGGTGGCAAGGCTCTCATGGAAGAGACCGGCATCAAGCTGGAAGGTGTTCGCCTGGAAGACCTCGGCCGTGCAAAGCGCGTGACCGTGGACAAGGACAACACGACCATCATCGATGGCGCCGGCACCCAGAAGACGATCGAAGGCCGCATCAAGCAGCTGCGCGCTCAGATCGAAGAGACGACTTCCGACTACGACCGCGAGAAGCTGCAAGAGCGCCTGGCGAAGCTCGCCGGCGGCGTTGCAGTGATCAAGGTTGGCGCCGCGACCGAGACCGAAATGAAGGAAAAGAAGGCTCGCGTTGAGGATGCTCTCCACGCGACCCGCGCCGCTGTTGAGGAAGGTATCGTTCCTGGCGGCGGTGTGGCATTGCTGCGCGCCGGTAAGGTCCTCTCTGAATTGAAGGCCGAAGGCGACGAGCAGATCGGCGTCGACATCATCCGCAAGGCGACCGAAGAGCCGCTGCGCCAGATCGCTGGCAATGCCGGTTACGAAGGCGCCATCGTCATCGAGCGCGTTCGTGGGAACGGCGATGCGAGCTACGGCTTCAACGCGGCCACCGGTCAGTACGAAGACCTTGTGAAGTCGGGCGTTATCGATCCGACGAAGGTGACCCGCTCTGCTTTGCAGCACGCCGCTTCGATCAGCGCCCTCATGCTGACCACCGAAGCGATGATCTGCGAGATCCCTGAGAAGAAGGCTCCGGCTCCCGCAGGTCCGGGCGGCCATGGCCCTGACATGGACTACTAAGAAGCACTTCTCGGCTAAAAGACCAGTACTTTGGAGCTCGCCTGGACTATGGTCCGGGCGAGCTCTTTTGTTTTCTCAATCGTGTTTCAGATGAGACAATCTCGATAGGACAAGCAGGATGGCTACTCAGCCGAAGCACTTCGTCACCGTAGAGGAGTACCTCGCATCGGAGGAGACCGCGCTCGATCGCCATGAGTATCTGAACGGCGAAGTATTCGCCATGGCTGGAGCAAGTCTAAGGCATGAGCTGATCGCCCTCAACTTGGCAGGCGAGCTTAGATCGCGACTGCTCAGAAGCGGGTGTCGTGTTCGCGGATCGGGTGCTCGTTTACGGACGTCTCCAACCGGGCTCTACAGCTACGCCGACGTGGTCATTTCGTGTACACCGGAACAAGCAGACCGAAACACTCTCTTGAATCCAATTGTTATTGGGGAAGTGCTCTCGACGAGCACCGGCGACTATGATCGGGGTGCGAAATTCGAGCGCTACCGCCAAATTGCCTCTTTCCGTGAATACCTCATCGTGGCTCAGGATCGAGTTTACGTTGAACATCACGTCCGCACCGGCGCACTTCGCGACTCAGTCTGGACGATGCGCGAGTTTACTTCGCCGGACGACATCATCAATCTGCAGTCCGTCGGCGTCGACCTGCCGTGTTCAGCTATTTACGCCGATGTAGATTTCACAGAAGAAGCAGATCTTCAGGAAGCAAACTGACCGACTAAGCCTGGCAATGATCCGGGTGAGTGCATCGAGATTCGCGCGCCGGGCGTTAAATGTTCTGCGTACTTACTCGGACGACGCGGTCCCTACGAGCGCCTGCGTGACGCAGTTTTCTTGGTTGCGCTTCTTTTGCTAGCCGTCTTTTTGGCCGGGCTTCGCTTAGAAGCTGATTTTTTAGCCGGTGCTCTCTTTGATGCTGCCTTTTTGGTGGCGCCGCCGGACCTTTTGCTCCGGCTTCTCTTCTGATTTGGTGATGGAGGAATGTTCGCTCCCGAGCGCCGTGCCTCGCTCAGGCCGATGGCAATCGCCTGTTTCGGATTCTTGACCTTTCGGCCGCTCCCGGATTCGAGTTCATGATGTTTGAACTCATGCATCGTCTCGCCCACCTTTTTGCGGACGATTCTTTTCGATTTTGGATCGGAACCAGACGACGATCTCTTCGTGGAGCTCTTTTTCTTAGTTGCCATAAACGTTGTGACAGGGCGTTTCCGCTCTGATTCTCCTTGTCCACTGAGAGAACTGCAGACTTATTTTTGTTTCATCCAAAAGATGTAGGGTAGACTCCGCTTGGCAGGAGCACATCTGCAGCGCAGGCCCAGGCAATGGCTGAAATACCTGTCGTGATTGATATCCTGACAACCAGAGGCAGTGATTGTCCCGAATTTCGTCTGCGTTTCGAAGCTTCTTCTCTATCCTTTTCTCCGGCGAACTTCCCGCCGATATCGCGCTGGAGTTTGGCTACGAAAAGCCTCAACCGCCGCCACCTCCTGTCGAGCTACCCAAAGTAACTGATGGCGCATTGCAGCTTCTGAATATCTTTCAGCGGGATTCGAGGCTGGTGGACTTCCTGATGGAAGATCTTTCGAGCTACGCCGACGACCAGATCGGTGCGGTGGTGCGCAATGTTCAGTCGGATTGTAAAGCAAGCCTGAATCGCCACGTGACGCTTGCGCCTGTTATCGATGGAGTGGAAGGAACGTTTCAAAAGCTTGACGGCTCGAAAACGCCTGATCCAAATCGCTTCAAGCTGATCGGTAATGTGCCGGCAAGCGGGAAGGTCGCAGGCGGCATCCTTCGGCACCGGGGGTGGCGTGCAACTTCGATCAATTTGCCGCCTCTTGGAAAGCAAGACGCATCCATTCTTACGCCTGCCGAACTAGAAGTTGAATAGTCCGGCTTATCCATGTCGCAATTTATTGTTGGTATCGATCTCGGAACGACGAACAGCGCCTTGGGCTGGTCAGCACAGCCGGCCGATGGCAGTGATGCAGATGTTGAGATCTTCCCTATCCCACAGTTGGTCAATGCGGGGGAAGTTGCTCCGCTCCATCTGCTGCCCTCGTCTCTCTATATCCCAGGCGCGGGCGAGTTCGTCGAAGGCTCCCTTGCTCTTCCCTGGAGCGGTCGTCCCGAATATGTCACCGGGATGCTGGCGCGCAATCGAGGAATCGAAAACGCAAGCCGTCTCGTAACGTCGGCCAAGTCCTGGCTTTCAAATCAGAATGCCGACCCGACACAGCCACTCCTTCCTCTTGCCGCTCCTGAGGGCGTTGCCAAGGTGTCGCCGCTCGAGGCTTCGAGGCAGTACCTTCTCCACATGCGTTCCGGGTGGGATACGGCGCATCCTGATGCCCCGCTCGAAGCGCAAACCGTTCTCATCACTGTTCCCGCTTCCTTCGATCCTGGTGCACGCGAGCTTACCCAACGGGCAGCAAAGCTTGCCGGTTATGGCGACGTCATCGTCATGGAAGAACCGCAAGCCGCATTCTACGCGTGGATCGAGAGAACGCCGAAGTGGCGCGATCAGGTTAAGCCGGGAGATTTGATCCTGGTCGTCGATATCGGCGGCGGCACGACGGATTTCACATTAATCGCAGTCACAGAAACGGGCGGCGAACTGCAGCTCGAGCGTGTTGCCGTTGGGGATCACCTACTGCTTGGCGGTGACAACATGGACCTCGCCGTTGCTCGACATGCGGAAGCGCAGTTCACGGCAAAGGGAACACGGCTCGATTCGATTCAGTTTCACGCCTTGTGGCAGCAGTGCCGTGCCGCCAAAGAAGTGCTGATGAGTGCCGATGCTCCGGAAGAGCGGCCGA
The DNA here is from genome assembly GCA_045807925.1 of Bryobacteraceae bacterium. GTDB lineage: Bacteria > Acidobacteriota > Terriglobia > Bryobacterales > Bryobacteraceae > Bog-105. The sequence goes on from JBJMGK010000219.1 coordinate 62,437, forward strand.
TCACGATCCTGGGACGCGGGACCGGACTGATCGGCGGAACGCTTCGCGGGAAGATCGGGCGCGACGAGGTTCGCTCGCTGCTTCTCGATGGCTTCTTCCCCAAGGTTCCCGCCGATGCTGTTCCCGAGCGCCAACGCCGTGCCGCGCTGATGGAAGTGGGGTTGAACTATGCGGCCGATCCTGCGGTAACGAAGCATCTCGCCCAATTCCTGCGAAGAGCGGGTCCCTCTTCCGGAGCTGGTTCGTTCGCGTGCCCTACTCACCTTCTATTGAATGGAGGCGTGCTCCAGGCCAGTGCCATCGAGGCGCGTCTGTTTGAAGTGCTGAACGGGTGGCTGGAAGATCAAGGCGCGCCTGCGGCAACGGAATTGCGAACCGAATCGAAATCTGCTGATCTGATGCACGCGGTGGCACGCGGTGCGGCTTATTACGGTGTTGCGCGCACCGGCAAGGGCGTTCGAATTCGCGGAGGTGTTCCGCGGACTTACTATGTCGGCGTGGAGAGTTCTTTGCCAGCCGTTCCAGGCCTGCCCGTGCCGATGAAGGCTCTTACGGTTGTGCCGTTCGGGCTGGAAGAAGGTTCGAAAGTCGAGCTTCCACAGCGCCGCTTTGCGCTTGTCGTAGGCGAGCCTGCTGAGTTTCGCTTCTTTTCGTCGGCAACCAGGCGTGATGACGCGCCGGGCTCCATGGTAGAGGAACTTGGGGAGGACATGGAGGAATTGTCGCCCATCGAAGTATTCTTGCCTCCCCAGAACGACAAGGCACGTGAAGAGATTGTGCCGGTCACCCTCGAAAGCAATGTAACCGAGACCGGATTGCTCGAGTTGTGGTGTGTTGCGGCTGATGGACGGCGCTGGAAGCTCGAATTCAACGTTCGGGAACGTAATGCGGCATGAACGTTGGTATTGATTTAGGTACGACAAATTCAGCCCTCGCGTTTATTGATCCCGCAGAAGCCGCGGAGGCTGACTTTCCTCCGATTCACGTGCTGCCGATCGATCAGCAGGTTGACGTCAATCGCACTGCACCGCTTCGGACACTCCCGTCGTTTCTGTTCCTGAGTGACCCTCCGGTCGTTGGTGCGTTTGCGCGGGACCAAGGCGCGCTCTTACCGACAAAAACGGTTCACTCGGCAAAGTCTTGGCTCTCTAATTCCGAGGCAGACCGCACAGCCAAGATCCTGCCGTGGGATTCCCAGGAAGAAGGCCGTGTCCTGTCGCCTGTGGAGGCTTCCTCGAAGTATCTGCTTCATTTGCGGAACGCCTGGGAGCGTAGCGGGCGCGGTCCACTCGCTGACGAACATGTGGTGATAACAGTTCCGGCCAGCTTCGACGAGGAAGCGCGAGAGCTTACGCTGCAAGCAGCTACAGACGCCGGGCTAGGGAGTGTCTCGCTACTCGAGGAGCCCGCTGCGGCGTTCTACGCGTGGATCGCGGCCCACCTATCGCGATCGAATAAAGAACTCTTCGACGGTCAACTGGTTCTGATTTGCGATGTAGGCGGCGGCACGAGTGATTTCACGTTAGTTCGTGTGAATCGTGAAGGCGATCGGGTTGAGTTTACGCGCACGAATGTGGGCCGTCATTTGCTGCTGGGCGGCGATAACCTTGATTTAACTATTTCCTGGCTCGCCGAGTCGAAGCTTGGGAAGACGTTGTCTCTTCGGCAGCGCAGTGCGCTGCGGCGTCAGTGTTCTGCCGCGAAAGAGTCCTTGCTAGCAGAAAACGGTCCCGCCACCGTCGATGTGACGGTTGCAGGAGCAGGTTCCTCGCTCATAGGAGGAACACTGCGGACCTCCATCACTCGCGACGAAATTCTCGAACTGGCGCTGGGAGGTTTCCTTCCGCCCGTTGCTCTGGCAGATCGACCGCAGCAGGAAAAACAGAGCGTGTTCCGGGAACTCGGGCTGCCCTATGTGTCTGATCCGGCTGTTACGCGGCATTTGGCAGAGTTTCTTGCGAACTCGCCGGCTGCCGAGCACGGTGTTGACGCGATTCTCTTCAACGGCGGATTCTTCATCCCATCCATGTTTCGCGAGCGCGTTCTCGATGTCGTCGAGCACTGGTTCGGACGTCGCCCTATCGCTTTCGAAAACCAGGATCTCGACCTTGCCGTTTCTCTCGGCGCCGCCTACTACTCTTATGTGCGCGCGAGTGGCAGCGGAGTGCTTGTGCGCGGTGGCTTGCCCCGAGCTTATTACATCGGGCTTCAGGACAATGCCTCTTCTGCCATTCAGGCCGTCTGCCTTGTTCCCCGCGGAACAGAAGAAGGCAGCGAGATCAGATTAACGAGCCCCGAACTTGAATTGCTCGCCAATACTCCGGTGGCCTTCCGCTTGTACAGTTCGCTCAGTCGAACGGATGATCCTGAAGGCGCGGTCGTCTCCCTCGAGCGCTCGCAGGACATGAGCGATCCCGCGAGCGATCCCCGTCTTCACGCGCCGCTGCGAGCCGTGATTCGCTTTGGCAAAGGCGGTGAGCGCCGCGTTCCGGTCACGCTGGGCGCCCGTCTGAGCGAGGTGGGAACGCTCGAGGCCTGGGCAGAATCGAAGATCAGCGAACATCGCTGGCGTTTGCACTTTCAGTTGCGCAAAACTGCAGACGCGGGCGACAGCACCCCAGCTTTGTCGTCAGTCCGGTCGACTGCCGTTATTAGTGCCGAGGCGCTTGCAGAGGCGGAAGCTCTCATTGAGGCGGTCTTCGGCAAAACGCCTTCCGGGCTCGCTCCGGAACAGCTTCCTGCGCGATTGGAACAGGCATTCGGGCTCGGGCGTTTATCCTGGCCGCTAGCGACGATCCGCACGCTCGCTGATAAGCTCCTGGCGTTGTCGGACGGCCGCCGCAAGAATCCTCCGCACGAAGCGCGATGGCTCAACCTGACCGGCTTCTGTCTTCGTCCCGGGTTTGGGCTCCCAGGGGACGAACTGCGCGTGGAACAGGCACGTCGCATCTATGCCGCCGGTCTCACGTTTGGAAATCAAGTGCAGAACGAAGTCGACTGGTGGATTTTCTGCGGCCGTATCGCTGCTGGACTGAATCGAAATCAGCAAGGCGATCTCTACCAGCGGCTCTCGCCGATTTTGCTTCCGAAAGGAAAACGCAAGACGCGCATCAATCCGAGCTTGTTTCGCGAGATGTGGAGGACCGCCGCAAGTCTGGAGTTGCTGCCCACGCAAACAAAGGCTCAGCTAGGCGACTCCGTTGTCGAGTTACTGAAAGCAGGAGAGATGGTTGAGGCCGGAGTGTGGTGCCTTTCCCGATTGGGTGCGCGGAAGTTGTTCAACGCGCCGATTAACCTGGTCGTGGCCGCTACGGCCGCCAATCGTTGGGTTGAAGCGCTGCTCCGACTGCCTCACACCCCATCGGTCCTGGAGGCCTTGGTTCGCATCGGTCAACAGACGGGTGACGTGGCGCGCGATCTTTCTCCGCTTGTTCTCGACTCCATTCGACGTGCCCTCGAGAGCTCACCGCAAGCCGCTTCCCTGCTTCGGGAGTTTGCCGGCGAAACCGATGCCGCCTCGAGCAGCCGGACCTTCGGCGAAGAACTTCCGGCGGGGCTCGTCCTGGCGGAAGCACCCGTTGTATAACTTCTCCGATGCGAGAAACCGCCGTCGTCGATCGGATTCGGAAGCTCGCCGCACGAACAAAGTACACCAACGGGGTCGTGTGTGGTATCGGTGACGACTGCGCCGTCGTGCGACCCAGGGCGAAGCACGATCTCGTCTTTACAACAGATTTCGTTCTGGAGGCCAGGCACTTTCACCTCGGAACACACAGCGGAGCCGACGTCGGCCATAAGGCGTTGGCACGTAGTCTCTCTGATCTCGCAGCCATGGGCAGCAAGCCGCTTTTCTGTCTTGTTTCGCTGGCCCTTCCCGCGAAGCTCGGAGAGGAATGGATCGACGCCTTTTACCGCGGGCTGCTGCGGCTCGCATCACGCTACGAGACGACACTTGCTGGAGGTGATCTGGCTAGTTTCGATCGTGTGACTGCCGATGTGATGTGTTGCGGGGAACTGCCTCGCGGAACAGCCCTTGTGAGAAGCGGAGCCCGACCGGGGGACCGCATCTATGTGACAGGCGAGTTGGGAGGCTCTGCTTATGGTTTCGCAATCCGCGCCGGCAAAGCCTGGAAGCGCCATTTACGCCCTGAGCCGCGGATCGGTGCAGGTCTGCTGCTTCGTGGGCTTCGAGTTTCGTCCTGCATGGATCTGAGCGATGGACTGGCGTTGGATCTGCATCGTCTTTGCCGCGAATCCGGTGTGAGTGCAACGCTCAGCGGTTCAGTCCCTGTCGCACGCGGAGCGTCGCTTCAGGATGCGCTCCATGGCGGCGAGGACTACGAGTTGTTGTTTACGGCCTCTCCGAAAACTCAGATTCCAGCGCGCTTAGGAGACCTTCCCGTCACGGAAATCGGCGAGATCGTCAACAGTCGAGCCGGCCGGATTACGTTTGCGGGCGATATCTTACAACCGAAAGGCTTCGATCACTTTACATGACACAAAACGAATCGCCCGGAGTGGCAGATGCAAGTCCTGTTCTCGACCTCATCCTTGCTTTCCGTCGTTCCAAAACGATGTTCGCCGCCGTCGAATTGGGCATCTTCGACCAACTCTCCGGAAGGTCTGCGCCTGCGGAACAGCTGGCGGAAATGCTTGCCGTAAAATCTTCGGCGCTCTCAAGGCTGCTGGATGGTTGTGTCTCCCTCGGGCTGCTGGCGCGCACGGCGGACGGATATCAGAATACTGCCGTCGCCGATCGCTTCCTGGTCGGCCAAAGCCCCGCAGCCCTCAATGGCTACATCAAGTTCTCAAACGAGTCGCTGTTTAAGCTATGGGATCGCCTGGAAGAGGCCGTCCGGGAAGGAACAAATCGGTGGACACAAGTCTTCGGAAACCGCGACGCCTTGTTCGATCATTACTTCCGTAGTGATGAGAAGGCAGCGAATTTCCTGGGTGGAATGCATGGCTTCGGCCAGTTGTCGTCGCCTCCGGCCGTTCGCGCTTTTGATCTCGGTCGTTTCACCCATTTGGTTGATCTTGGAGGCGCAACGGGTCATCTGGCGATCGTCGCGTGTGAGGCGTATCCAAATTTGCGAGCCACTGTCCTGGATCTGCCGAAAGTTGAAAAGTTTGCGAGGGCATACATCTCGCGCAGCTCGGCCGCAGACCGGATTGATTTCGCCGGCCGTGACTTCTTCGTGGATGATTTAACTTCGGCTGACCTGTACAGTCTGGGCCGAATCATCCATGACTGGTCTGATGAGAGGACTCTGCCGCTGTTGCGAAAAGTTTTCGCCGCGCTACCATCAGGCGGTGCTTTGCTCATCCAGGAAACAATTTTGAATGCTGATCGCTCCGGACCTCAACCGTCGCTCATGCAAGACTTGAACATGCTGGTGTGCACAGACGGAAGAGAACGTACTTTTTTGGAATATCGGGGACTTCTCGAGTCGGCCGGTTTTTCAAGCGTTGAGTATCGGCTGACCGGTTCGCTGGTGGACGCCATTCTTGCAGTGAAGAGTTAGGACGTTCATCTTGCCTGGTCCTGTAACGATCGAGAAAGTCTCTTATGCCGGCTGGCCCAGCTGCTACCGGCTGACCAATGGCGAAGTTGAGTTGATTGCGACGAGCGACATTGGTCCGCGGATTATCCGGTGTGGCTTCGTGGGGAGCCAGAATTTTTTTGTCGAGATCGCCGATCAGTTGGGTAAGTCTGGAGAATCGAAGTGGCTGATGCGCGGCGGCCATCGACTTTGGGTTGCGCCTGAGCTTGTGCCTGAAACGTATGCGCTCGATAATGCTCCGGTGCAGGTACGCGTTCGCAAAAATGCGATGACGCTGCTTCAGCCCGTTGAGCCCGAAACCCTACTACAGAAAGAAATCACGATAGAGTTGACGGACACAGGCTCGATCACGCTGACACACCGGCTGGAGAACACAGGTAGCCGTTCACGACGCCTGGCTCCGTGGGTGTTAAGCCAGATGGCGCCGGGAGGGGTTGCGATTACGACTTTCCCGCCGCGAGCCGGTCATGACGTGATGCTGCAGCCCACCAATCCCCTGGTCATGTGGGCGTATACGTATTTCACCGACAAGCGGTATACATTTCTCAACCACTACCTGCTTCTCCGGCACGACAAGTCCAATCCTTATCCGCAAAAAGTCGGTCTGTTCAATGAGCACACGGTTTGCGCCTACCTGTTGAACGGCGAGCTGTTCATCAAGCAAACGCACGCCAAGCCCAAGGTTCAATATCCGGACTTTGGCACGTCGGCGCAGTTGTTCGTCAACGGGGAGTTTCTGGAGTTAGAAACGCTCGGCCCATTGGTGGACCTGCCGCCCGGGCGGTCGTTGACCCACGTAGAGCGTTGGTCGCTCCATCGCAACATCGCCTTCGGCGCCTTGGACGACGCAGAACTCGATCGCGTTTTCCGTCCCTTGCTCGGTTAGGAAATCCAGCAAGGAAAGCAGGAGACGGGACCTATAAACTCCCGGCGTAGATCACGCTTGTGAAGTTCAGCGGGACCTTCAAAGGGTTCGTGAACTCCACGTCCACTGTGACGGACTGGCCGGGTACTAATTCCGAGTTTGCGGCCGTGATGAACGAAATGCCCTTTTGAGTGCCACTCTTATTGACAAGAACGACCGCTGTCGGCAAGTTCGTCACTCCCATGTAGATCGGACCCGGGATAGTCACGTTGCTGGTATTTGTAAGCACCACGTTCCCGCTGTAGCGATGGGTGCTGTCGTTGTAAACGAATCCGAGGTTCTGGACAGTCACTTTGCTCGAGACAACCAGAGGCAGAGCGAAACTTGCCTCCGCGGGATCATGATCAGAGACGCGTTCGGGACGCGTCGGGTCATTGCGCAGACTATCCGGGAAATCCGCATCGACCCGGGCATACGAGAGGCTGGTGGCCCGGCTGAGCATGTTGCTGTTTACGATGATGTGATCAATCGCCTGTGCGTTCCCTGAGAACGTGTACGAGTAACGCTGCGAGGGTCGGATGAGATCTGTGTCGATCAGATCGGTCAAAATAGGGCTCACCAGCCTGGGCCCTGCCACGACGACCTGATCCTGTAGGGCTGGGTTGCCTTTGATCACCCCGATCGTGTCCACATAGCCGTCGCTGAACTGGTATGCGTTGTAGTCACCGATAGAGACGATATTGGCGCTGGGATTAGCGGTCTGAAAGCCTTGGATGAGGTTAGCCAGGTATTCGGCCTGGGCTTCGCGCTTTGCCCTCACGGTGGGTCCGGAGCCCGGGTCATCTAAGCTCAGCAAGGATCGCAAATGATTGACGGTGACGATGACGGGTAAAGGCGTGTCCGAGCCATCGCGCAACGCCGTCGCGGTAAGAACCAGCGGTGGACGGTCGTTCAGGATGGCGTTTGATCGTGCCGGTGTTCCATAGGTCGTGTCTTTCCCGTACTGAACGACGCTGTTGACTGACACTTTCGGTGTCTTTACCAGGAATCCCGAATTGATGCCGCTTATGTCGTTACCAAGCGACAGGAATGCCCGGTAATTCGGATTCGGCTGGCCCGCATTCACCTCGTCGGAATTGATCTTCGCCGCCAAAGCCTGAATGGTCGCGAGATTCTGCAGTTCTTCGACCGCAAGAATATCCGGCACATGGAGCAGGTTCCGTATCGCAAGAGACGCCTTGTTCAGCCGGTTTGCGAAGGCAGCGGCCGTGGGCGTTGCGTGTGTGGTTCCGGGGTCTGCCGGGCCGGGTGCATAGAAATGTTCGAGGTTGAAGGCTGAAATGGTGAGTTGTGCCGAGTCCGATACCGGTACTGCGGCGGCCGTCATGCCTCCCGTTGCCGCCGCGCCGGAGGTCGGATCGAGTACCACGCTGTACACACTGTTCTCGAACTCAAGGGGCCCAACGAGACGGGTCACAGTAGCGCCGGTTGCTACTTCGAGTTTTGTTGCGAGCTGGCCACCATCGACACCAATCACTTCCGGGTTCGAGTCCCAGCGAGTAATACAACAGGCGCTCCCGCTGGGCAACTTGTCTGGCACTTGGACGCCGGGTTCTCGGAACGGCCGATCGGTTCCGGGCAGCACGCCGAAGAAGAAGCCGCTGCTAGTCGATGTGGCATTCGTCTCGTCGACGCTGCCCAGCGTAGGAGCAACGACTGTCACGGAATCAATTTGCACACGCATGCCCTCATACCGCTCGAGCTGGTCGAACGCACCTTGTGGATCGATGTGTGTGAGGACGATAGGCGGGGGCAAGGCGTTGCCCGTCGCGATGAGAACAACGGTTGAGGGCGAATTGATTTCGGTGTCGGTCGCTGCACCGGGAACAGTACTCGGCGTATATTCGTTGACCGGCCCGGTGACGCAGACGTTATTTCCGGGCTTGGCACTCGCCGGCAACCGGCTTGCGCTCGTGTAAACATAAATGCCATCGGAAGTGGCAGCTTTGCCATCGCCCGTTGCCATCTGCACGAAGAAGCCGCTTCCATCAGTGCCGGTTACGATGCCCTGGATCGTAACGGTGGTTCCGTTCAAAGGGGACACGTCGCCCGGCCCTTGCACTTGGGCGATTGTTGCGGTCGGGTTGCAGGTGGGCGTAGCGTCGATCCTTAAGGTGTAAGCGGCTGTTCCCGTCTCGCCTAGCGCATCGGTCGCGGTTACCGAAAACTCTGCAGTCCCAGCGGTCGCCGCCCTTCCTGAGAGCATTCCATCAGGGCTTAGCACGAAGCCGGTTGGCAAACTCCCCGCCGTCACGGAATACAGGTACGGGCTTCGTCCACCAGCGGCCGCGAACGTAACGGAATAAGGCACGTTGGCCGTTCCGCTGGCGAGCGCCGCAGGCGTGAGCGTGATCTCCGCGCCGCCCGTGCAGAGGTGAGTTGGGCTAGCCGTGTTCCTGGGATTCGGCGGGCCGGCAACGAAATCAGCGCTGTTCTCCCCGCTATTCGTACAGCCTGCGCTGCCACGCAGATTAGCTGTCGTGTTGGTTAGGGTTGGAGCCGGGCTACCCAAGGAGCAGTTTGTTGCCCCGAATCCAACGAAGTCCACCGCTGAACTACCAGTCGGACATGCGCCGTTGAGCGCCGCCACCGAACTGATGAGAGCAACTTTGGCGGCAGTCGCACTCATCGCCATGGTGCCGGTTGCATCCGGTGTCGGAAGGTTTTGTGTGCCGCCTGTGCCGGCGGACTCCTGTACCAGGTAATACTGCCCGGGAAGAAGTGAGCCGCTCAACGGCGTAGTCTGCCAGCTTGTGCCTGTTGACGAAGCGTATTGGACAGTCCAGCCGCTGAGATCGACGGTAGTGCTGCCGGAATTGAAGAGCTCGATGAAATCGTTGCGGAGTGTGGCGCCGATGTTACCACCGCCTCCGTAGATCTGGCTGATAACAACTTGCGCTTGCGCGGAGGCTAGTGCCGCGCTCATGACGACAAGCGCCAGAATACAGGCTCGTTTCAACGAAGGCCCTCCTGATCAGCGCCAGAATAGCAGGGGCTTGCGATGAGAGTCGAAGCCGACCGGCTCACGACGGGACGGACGGGAGATTGGTAGGAACGGGCAGATTCGAACTGCCGACCTGCCGCTTAGGAGGCGGCCGCTCTATCCAGCTGAGCTACGTCCCCACTCTGGTTCGTCTCATTCAATTCTAAACGCCAGATCTGGAAGCCGCTTGCCGATATCGGTCCGGAACTGCATCCCGTCGAACTGAATGTAGGCTACTCCCCGGTATGCATTCCGGATCGCTGCTTGCAGGTTGGCTCCTGTAGCCGTCACGCCCAGTACGCGTCCGCCGGCGGTCTCGAGACCTCGATCTGTACGGCGTGTGCCGGCCTGGAAGACTTTCGCGCCTGACTCCTCTGCATGCTCGATACCGGTAATGAGCGCTCCCGGCGTCGGCCTTTCCGGATATCCTTCCGAGGCCATCACAACACACGCCGAGGGCTTTGACCGTGAAAGATCCGCTCCGGGGTTGGTTCCGTTCGCGGTTTCGTGGAGTATTTGCGCGAGCGGCGCTTCCAGTCCATACAGCAGCGCCTGAGTCTCTGGGTCCCCTAACCGTGCATTGAACTCGAGTACCTTCGGACCCTCTGAGGTCATCATGAGCCCCGCATAGAGAAACCCGGTAAATGCAGCACCATCCCTCTCCATTTGCCGCAGCGTGGGCATCATAATTTCGTCCATGATCCGGCCCAATTCGGCGTTCGTGAGAATCCCGCTTCCCGCGTACGCGCCCATTCCACCGGTGTTCGGACCCTCATCGTTGTTCAGAAGCTTCTTATGGTCTTTGGCGGGAGCAAAGGGTAACAGCGTTTTACCGTCACTTAAACCGATTAAGCTAACCTCTTCGCCTGTCAAGAACTCCTCAATGACGAGCGGAGTTCCGAGCTTTCTGATGGCGTGGGTCGCTTCTCCCAAGGTGAAAGCGATAATGACGCCTTTGCCCGCCGCAAGGCCGTCTGCCTTCAAAACGACAGGAAATGAAAAATCGTTAATCTGCGCTTCGGCTTCAGATTGTGTTTCGACCTGGACGGAACGGGCGGTCGGGATGCCTGCGCGCTCAAAGAAACGCTTGGCGAACACTTTTGAGCCTTCTAAATGGGCGGCAGCTCGCGTAGGACCGACGACCTTTAAGCCTCGGGCACGAAAAAGATCAACAATGCCTTCCACCAGTGGCGCCTCTGGACCGACTACGGTGTATGCGACGTCGAGATGAGCAGTGAGATCCGCCAAGGCATCGAGTGAACCGGGACTCGCAACACACTTTCCAAACGTTTCGATGCCCGGATTCCCCGGGCACGCAATCACCTCCGAAACGTCCGGCGATTGCGCGAGCTTCCATGCGAGCGCGTGCTCGCGACCGCCACTGCCAACAACCAAAATCTTCAAGCGTATACCCGAGGGCTAGAATAACGAATAGCTCCCCCACTCATGTTGAAGAAGTACGATGTCGTCGTTGTCGGCGGTGGCCATGCCGGCTGCGAAGCCGCCCGCGCCTGTGCGCGCCTTGGGTTGCACAGCGCAATGGTGGCAATGAATACAGATCTGATTGCGCAGATGTCCTGCAATCCTGCCATCGGTGGGATCGCAAAAGGGCATTTGGTCCGGGAGATCGACGCGCTTGGCGGAGTCATGGGCGAACTGACAGACGCCGTTGGTATTCAGTTCCGCTTGTTAAACACCAGCCGGGGTCCGGCAGTCTGGTCGCCGCGGGCACAGTGCGACAAGAAGCAGTACCGGATCAAAATGCGCGAGTGGCTCGAGAACGAACCGAATCTGCGATTGGTGCAGGCGGAAGTCGGAGAGTTGCTGTTCCATACGGCCGAGGAGCGGCGTGTCGCCACCGGTGTTCGGCTCAAAGACGGACGAGATCTGCAGGCCAGAGCCGTGGTGGTCACAACCGGCACCTTTCTGAATGGGTTGGCTCACGTTGGTGAACACAAATACAACTGTGGCCGTAACGGGGAAGCTCCCTCGAATATGTTGGGGGCGCAATTGCGCACTCTGGGCCTGGCTTGGACCCGCCTGAAAACGGGAACTCCGCCTCGCTTGGACGGACGGACGATCGATTGGTCACAGTTTGAGAAGCAGCACGGCGATCCCGTGCCGACCCCGTTCTCGTTCTTGACAAAAAGCATCGATCGCGAACAGATCGTGTGCCACCTCGGCTACACCACAGACGAGACCTACCGGATTCTGAGCGAGAGTATTTCGCAGTCGCCACTCTACAGCGGACAGATCGAAGGTATCGGGCCACGCTACTGCCCGTCAATCGAGGACAAGGTCGTTAAGTTTCCTGATCGGCGACGCCATCAGATTTTCCTTGAGCCGGAGGGACTGGATACCCACGAGGTTTACGTGAACGGCATGTCCACGAGCATGCCCACAGCTGTGCAGGAAGCGATGGTGGCCTCCGTTCCGGGGTTGGAGCGCGCCGAAATGATTCGCCCTGGGTATGCAATTGAATATGACGCGATCGATCCCCGTGAGTTGAAGCATTCGCTCGAGGTGAAATCGATTGGCGGGTTGTTTTTGGCCGGCCAAATCAATGGCACGTCCGGCTACGAAGAGGCTGGCTGTCAAGGGTTGGTCGCCGGCTTGAATGCTGCGGCCCACGTGAAAGAAACGGATCCTCTTCGGATTGGTCGCAATGAGGGATACGTCGGCATTTTGATCGACGATTTGGTCAGCAAAGGCGCGGATGAGCCCTACCGGATGTTCACCTCTCGGGCAGAGTTCCGGCTGCAACTGCGGATCGACAACGCCGATGAGCGACTTACGCCTCTCGGTCGCACCGCCGGGCTCGTTGATGATACGCGTTGGGCGCTGCTCGAAAAGAAGACTGAGCAGAAAGGCCGCGTCATAAGGCTGCTCGAGACCGTTAGGGCGAATGACGCGCGTGACGTGGTCAGGTTGGACGCAGCGACTGACAATCCGACGCTGGCGGTGTGGTTACGTCGGCCAGAAGCTCAGATTTCACGGCTGACGGACTGGATTGGCCGTGCTCTGGGGGAAATGCCTGTGCACGGAGTGTTGACTAGCGTCGAGACAGAGGTAAAGTACGCGGGTTATCTGCTGCAGCAGCAGCGGCAAATCGAGCAGTTGCAGAGTTCAGAGGGCCGAACCATCCCACTCACGTTCGAGTACGCGAACATTCCGGGTTTGTCGACTGAGGTTCGGCAAAAACTAGGGCGCGTGCGGCCGAGGACGTTGGGCCAGGCTGGTCGTATCCCGGGCGTAACGCCCGCTGCTATCGCAATCCTCGATGTTTACCTGAATTTGGTGCGGGACGACGTTTCACGTGAAACATGTTCCACGTGAAACATGCTAGGATCGTCACGAACCGTGGCTAGAGTTATCTCGATCGCAAACCAAAAGGGAGGCGTTGGCAAGACGACTACGGCCATTAACCTCTCTGCTTCGCTCGCCGCTTCGGAGTTGAGCGTTCTTCTCGTGGACGCAGACCCGCAGGGGAACTCCACAACAGGCGTGGGTGTCGCCAAGGGACCCGAGCGCAAGACCATCTACAACGTGATCCTGCATGAGGCAGAGATCCGCGACGTAGTTACTCCGACGGCCTATGAGGGATTGTCGCTGCTGCCGGCGGACCAAAATCTCGTAGGGGCCAACCTGGATCTGGTGGAGGGCGAAGACCGGGAGAGCCGATTACAATCCGCCTTGTCTCAGATAGCAGGCGATTACGAATACATCATCATCGATTGTCCGCCCGCACTCGACCTGCTGACTCTCAATGCGTTGACGGCTTCCAACGCGGTGCTCATTCCCATTCTTTGCGAATTCTTTTCCCTGGAAGGTATCTCGCAGTTGATCGACACTGTGGGCCGCGTGAAAGAGTCGTTCAATCCCGAGCTCAGCATCGAAGGTGTTCTCCTGACCATGTACGACGATCGTACGAATCTGACCCGACAGGTTGAGGCGGATCTGCGATCTTTCTTCGGAGACGAGATTTTCAAGACGGTAATCCCCCGTAATGTTCGTCTCGCAGAAGCTCCCAGCTTTGGACAGCCGATCCTGGCCTATGATCCGCGATCCCGCGGCGCCGAAGCTTACATTCAACTCGCAAAGGAAGTCTTGGCCCATGACAAAAGAGCCAGATCGGAATCAACGCAAGGCGCTGGGCAAGGGGCTCTCCGCACTTCTTCCCAGCAGGCCTAACCACCTCGGCGCCAATGCCACGGGCGTTGAGAAGAAGAGTGAACCTGCCTCTCCAACGCCAACTCTCCCCGAAAACTTCGAAAGATTCGAGAGTCTCCCGTTAGAACAAATTTCACCGAATCAAGAGCAGCCACGGACTGAGTTCGATGAGGAGAAGCTTCAGGAACTCACGCAATCCATCCGCATCCACGGTGTCCTCCAGCCAGTGACCGTCTATCGTGCTGCCGAAGGCCGCTACCGTCTCATCGCGGGCGAGCGCCGATGGCGAGCCGCTCGCCTGGCTGGGCTCACCGAGATCCCGGCGCTGGTCCGGACTGTTGAGACGCATCATCTGCTTGAGCTAGCGCTGATCGAAAACATCCAGCGAGAAGACCTGAACGCAATCGAAGTCGCGAACGCTTTTCATAATCTGGCAACTCAACACGGACTGAGCCATGAGCAGATTGCAGAGCGCACAGGAAAAGACCGGTCCACAGTCACAAATTTTATCCGCCTCCTGAAACTGCCCAGCGTGGTGCGAGAGGCGCTAGGATCCGGGCGAATCAGCGTTGGCCATGCGAGGGCGTTGCTCAACGTACCCGACGAACGGGCTCAGGCGGACTTGTGCGGCAGGATTATCAATCAGCAGCTCTCGGTTCGCGAAACGGAGCGCCTTGCGAAATCACTTGTGCGTCCGCAAGGTGCAAAGCAGCCGTCGCAAGTCGAAATAAAGGCGAATGGGGCTGAGTTAGACCCGAACGTTCGTGCCGCATTGGATGAGATTGCTATGGCGCTCGGCACGAAAGTGCGGCTGTACGCGAAAAGCCCGAATTCCGGACGATTGGAAATCGAGTACTACTCGCAAGAAGATCTCGACAGAATCTACGGAGTAATTACGAAGGGATGAGGATGGTGCCGGCGGGAGGAGTTGAACCTCCGACCTACGGATTATGAGACCGTCGCTCTAACCACCTGAGCTACACCGGCAATTGTGGCGCTTCTCTATCTTACAAAAGCCCGTGAACGCACAGACCGCACTTTGCTCCTCGTTGAGCATCTTCCGGAGGCGGATGGATATGCACCACGCCGCGGTGGCGTCACGCAGTTTACCGGATGAGGACTCGAGCAAGACCCGCATTCCCTGCCGCATCGTACGCCCGGAGTACCAGCATGTGCTCACCAGGACTGAGCTTGTCGATCCGCTCATGATAATGCTCGCGCGGTGAATCGGTTACTCCGTCCGTAGCTTCGACCGGCTGCCAAACGCCGGTGTCGAGGGAGTATTCGCATTTCCGCAGCGGGCTGGTCGAGTCAATCACGTCCCAATCGATCTCTGCCGTTCCACCATCCCGGCGGCTGGAAACGACCGAGACGACTGGTGGCGTGTTGTCGATCAACACTGGCGTGCTGACAAGTTCCGTCTGCTTGGCAAACTCGGTCGGATTGCCGGGAGCATCGGACGCGACCACTCGGAACAAGTATCGTCCGTCAGCTAGTACGTCGGGATCAAGAAGCAACGTGTTTTCGAACATCCGATTCCTGATGAGTTGCCACCCTTTGCCGTCCTCCGGGCGAAAGTAAACCGCATACAGCAACTTGTCACCGTCCGAATCATCCGCCTGCCACGAGATCTGCGTTTGCGTTGTTTGCAGGCGTGACACGGTCTGGGTGCTGGTGGAGGTTGACGTCGCGGCGGGAGGTTCGCCTGTGTCTGTCACTGTCACCGAGTACGCTGAACCCGTAGTGGGCGCGCTGGCGGCGGATTTGGCAGCATTGGTTCCCACGATGGAAGTCACAGAAAGGCTGCGTATACTGGGCGACGTGTTCTGTGGCAGGTAAGGCACGGAAACAGAATTGATCGCACTGGGTTCCGCGCCCTGCCATTCGGCGCGCCACTGGACAAACCGGCCTACCGGGCTAGTGATAAGGGCGTGTTGAGGATCTGAAATAGGTTCGGACCAGGGGCTCCAGGTGTTGTCGGGTCGGGCCGAATTCCCGGTCCGTGTGCGGAACCGCAACGCCGGTCCGCCTTCGTGCCATTGAAGATGTCCCCACCGCGCGACGCTGCCCGAATCGTGAACCTGCGATTCATACCAACCGGAAGAGGCTAATCCCATGCCAAAGCTCAATGCTCTGGCGGGATTGCTGATTCCTGCATAAAAGCCCGTTGAGCTGTGAAGAAGGCGTGTGGTTTCTCCATCTCCGGGTTCCACTAGCAACGTGGTCTTTCCCGCGTTCCAGCGATAGATCCGCCCCCGGTCGTCCGTCGAAAAGATGATCGACTCACCGTCAACAAGCAGATCGTAGACGTTGTCCTCCTTGGAGGTGCGGATGGTCTCCACGGTTCGGTCCGGAGCAATCCGATAGATAGCCGACTTCTCTACTCCAGCGGTTTCGGTCACGGGCGCTGTGGTCGAAGCTGTTCCAGCGGTACCTGTCGCCTGCTTGTTTGTGTCAGCAGGAATCGACACATTGGCCGAATCGACCCCTTTGGCGGATTCCGTGACAGTGATCACGGTCGGGGTCGCTGTCGTGACGGTAGTTGTCGGGGTCGTTCCGGTGGGCGCAGGCGTATTGGTCCTCGAAGAGACGGCGCCGCCCATAGCTGCTACGTAAAGAGACCCCGACGCATGAATGACAATGGCCCGAATCTCCGGCAGGCTCGAGTCGTAGAGGATGCTGCCCTGTTCTTTCCCTGAAATGTGATACACCAATCCGTTGGGTTCGGTCCCGGCGTAAAGCTGACCATTTGGTGCGACCGTAAGAGCTGTGACATTGGCCTGCCGAGTGTCGTAATAAACCTCGGCTTTGCCTTGTGAATCGACGCGGTAAATGCGCCCGCCGTCTCCCGTGCCAACGAATACGGATCCGTCAGGTGCCGGCTGAACCGACCAGATGTACTTTGCAGGCGAGTGCCATAGTTCTTCTGCTTTTCCACCTTCGAGCCGGAATAATCCGCCGTTTGGAGAGCTTCCCGCGTAAATAGCGCCCTTGGGTCCGATTGCAATCGCGAAAACCTCGGACTGCTCTGCTTTCCAGATGGGCTGAGACGTACCGTCGGGGGCGATCCGAAAAACACGACCCGAATGTCCGGTTGCGGCGTAGAGGTTACCGTCGGGAGCAAGAGCCAAGCCCCAGAGAGTCGGCTGCCCGATGTTCGTTCGCCATCGTAGCGGCGGGCCGAGTTGCACCGTCCCGTCGGAACTCAGGGACAATCCCGAAAACCGGCCTTTCGCAAAATCAGCGTACCCTGCCGTTTCCCACGAGGTACTTGTCGCGGCGAAAACCGCGGTCGCGGAGCACAACAGGGCGAAAAGGCGAATGAGACTTCCGCGAAGTGATCTCAATCTTTAACTTCCAACTGTACGGTTTTGCTTCCACTGACCACGTAGCGATCGACCGCCATACGAACTTCAGCCAGCTGAGATCCACGCACGAGTGTCTGAGCAGCACTGGTCGTGGGCGACGAGGAAGGATCCGAAAGGATGAGACTCACTGACGGTGGCGGGTCGGTAATTTCACCTCCTGGAAGCGGATTTGAAATAGTGAATGAAGGCTGCTGACGCCAGACTCGTATGTAAGCGGCTTCGCTAGTCCGGTATTTGTTAATAGCCGTAATTAGCTGCTCGGGGGAGCGGAACGAGGATTGGCTGATCCCGGCGAACTCCGGAGCGTTGAGCCCGAGTGCATCAGTAACGGTCACATTCAGAGTACCGCTCTGAATGCCGATGGGTACCTGGTATTTGGCTGTCCGGGTCAATTCGAATCCATTTTCTCCTTGCAGCAGGGCACTGACTTCAATTGAGTCCCCGGGATGCGCTTGGCTCGGCGATGTCCAGACTTGCGCGACCTTCAGCTGCCGCTTCTGCTCGACCGGTTCCAGGCTGTAGCTCAAATCCTTAACCTGTAGATTCGAGAATCCTGCGTTCAGCGCAAAACCAAGCGTCACCACGGCGTCTACTGAAACCTGCTGAGCCAGAGCGTTGTCGCTGATGAACACATCCCGAACAGCAAGCGGCGGCAATGATCCTTCGAAACGAACTTGTCCGCTCAGACGCACTGTACCGGTGCCGAGAGTACGCTCCGTGCGGTCGAGCACTGAAAATAGCGCAGTCTGGGTGATGAATGGAGTGAGAAGACGGTCGTTGATGACGCGAAGGTGGTAATCGTGAACGCTGGTTTCATTTGAGCGGACGGTGATCGTTAGCGGAAGCATCCGAGCCGGTCGCCCGATTTCGCCCGCAATGGCACTCGAACGGTCACTGGTAATGCTTCCTACCCACTCCCTGGGTGAGGACAGCTTGAATGAGGAGTTCAGCGTCGGTAGGAGAGCCACAACATCGGCGCGAGCAAAGGGAAGATCGATAGACCCTGCGTCAAGGAACCGATGGCCGAAAGCATATACCCGCCTTCCGTCTATGTAGGTGACCGTACCGTCTGCGCTGATCGTCATATCCCCGGTAAGCAATCCCACGCTAATCATCGAGCCGGGCTGAACGGTCCCCGTCAATGCTTGAGAGGGTGGGGACCCTGAACTCACTCCTTCTTGAAGGTCCAGGCCCAACTTCCGGAACTGTGGGGCAAACGCTTGGATTGTGCGTGCGCCAAGGCCCGCAAATGAAAGAGGCGTAAAGATTTCCGTCAGAGTGCCAAATTTCGATTCGAAGGTGTTCTCCAATCGATTCGGATTGTTCTCTGCCGTGACTGTTACCGGAAAGGTACTTCCAGTCATATGAGAGGAACCCCCGCTCTCTCGACGGGCCGCAGCGGCCTGTTGGCTCAACTTCGAATCGGCGATCATCTGCTCGATCGGCTGGATACCGGCGATTGGCTGTTTAGAGAAAGGGAAGCCGAGCGCGACCGCTCCCAGCAATTTGCCGTCGATATAGACCGGACTACCACTCATTCCCTGCATAACGCCGGTCTCTTCGAGGGGACCTCCGGAGAGCTTGGCCAGGACGATGGACTGCTTTGGCGTGAGGTTTTCGAGGACACCGAGGATCTCGACCTGGAACTCTTCGATCCGATTGCCGTGGAAGACAGTACGTCCGATTCCGCGCTGGCCGGGACGGACATCCTTCAGCTGGAAAAAGCCCTGAGCGAAAGCCAGTGTCGCGCCGATAAAGAATAGAGCGGAAATTGAGGTTAGCAGTCGGATAGTACTTCTAAACCGCGCAGGACATGGCAAATGGCTCACAGCATTCATTGTTTCGCAATTTTGTCCAGTCGGCTGCCCTGTGATTAACTAGAGGTGAAATTAACTACATGGTGAGCGCGCCAGTTGCCCGTCCAGCTGAGGCTGCCCCTTCCCCAGTGAAGGTGTCGTGGCAACCCATTGCCTGGTTTGCAGCCCTATTGGTGGGTTGTTACGCGCCTATTCTCTACCGCATGGGCGTCCAGTGGGCTACGGACGAAAACATGGGGCACGGCTTCTTCGTGCCGATTTTGGCCGGCTATATCAGCTGGCAGCGCCGCGGCATTCTCGCCGCAATCCCTCGTCAGCCGAATGGATGGGGTCTGGTCCTGGTGATCTGGGCCGCATTTCAGGCGCTTGCCGCGACTTTGGGCGCCGAGCTGTTTACAGCGCGGCTGTCGTTCGTGATTGCGCTGGTCGGAGTCATCCTGTACCTGGGAGGAAGTCGCTGGGTGAAGGCGCTTGCCTTCCCGATGGCGCTGCTCCTTTTCATGATTCCGATTCCGGCGATCATTTACGCTGCTCTCACCCTGCGTTTGCAAGGATTGGCCAGCCAGTTGGGCGAAGTGATGATCAGCATGATGGGCATTCCGGTCCTGCGGGCTGGAAACACGCTTCAGCTGCCGAGCCAAACGTTGGACATTGCCGAAGCATGTAGCGGCATTCGCTCTCTACTGTCACTTGGATTTCTGTCGCTGGTCTACGCCTACTTCACTGACAAGCGAGTCTGGATGCGCTGGGCGCTCCTCCTTGCAACCGTTCCCATCGCCATTGGCGCAAACGGAGTCCGTGTAGCCATTACCGGACTTCTTTCGGAGATCAACACGAAGCTCGCCCAGGGAGCCTATCATGAAGGTGAAGGTTACATCGTTTTCGTGGTCGCTCTGGTGGCGTTGATCATCACCCACCGGATTTTAAGTGCTGTTGCCAGGAAAGTAGAACAAGCATAACTATGGGCAGCTTCTTCCGAACGCGAAGCGCCAGGATCCTGACGGTCGTTTTGTTAGGACAGGCTTCGCTCTTTTATGGGTTCTCTCGGCGCGAAAGCGTTCCGCACCATAACCCACTCGCGGACTTTCAATTGCCCTCCGCCAGCAACTGGTCCATGGTGGAGAATCTTCAACTGGACGCCGAAACACTGGACGTCTTGAAGGCAGACGACCTGATTTCCAGGGTTTATCAAAACAAGAGTAATGGCGCGGTAGCAACTCTCTTCGTTGCGTTCTTCGAAACCCAGAGAACCGGTAAGGCCCCTCACTCCCCGAAGAACTGCCTCCCGGGAAGTGGCTGGGCGCCTTCTCGCTCCACCACCCGCACAATCGACATTCCCGGCTCGCAACCGATTTCGGTCAACGACTATGTGATTTCGCGTGGGCAAAATCAGAGTATTGTCCTCTATTGGTACCAAGCCCGTGACCGGGTGATCGCGAGCGAGTACTCGGCCAAAATCTACACCGTTACGGACGCGATCCGCTATAACCGCAGCGATACGGCCCTTGTCCGTGTAGTGGTGAACGTTTCAGACGGCAACATTCAGGCCGCCGAACAGACCGCCGTTTCTTTCGTGCAGAACTTCTTTACTCCGTTACGCGAATATTTGCCGGCCTGACGCCTTGTCCGCGTAGCGTTAGAAGCTGAACCGCAAACCTGCAAGATAGGTTCGTGGAGGTACGAAGTGTGTGCCGCTGAACGTGGAAAGAAAATTGTAGAGCGCCACGCGGTTCGTAAGGTTCATGATCGAGAACTGGAATCCGACCGTGACCTTTTCCATCTTTAGCAGGCGATCTTCTCCCATTGAGAGATCGAGCAGTGTTCTACGGGCCACCCGCACAGGATTGTGATCGTCGTTGGCGGTGCCCAATGCAGGTACTCTCACCCTAGACGCCCCGAACTCGGCCTCACTGCAGTTGCTGATTCGGTGCTGCGGAGTGGCAAAGCTGGTTCCACAACTCAGACCCATCTGACTCTGCTGATCCGCCGTGAGCGCCAACGCATCCGTGTAAACCGGAATCGTGTCCGGAAGGGCGAGCCCGCTGTTGAACCTCCACGAACCGGCGACCCAGGGCCGATACTTACCCGAACGGAGCGGCTTTTCGTAGCGGACGTACGTCGTGTGTTCGAACTCCTCCCCATGGTCGATCCGAAACACCCCGTGACCAGGCACTTCGTTAAAGATCAGCCCTCCCACTTGCGGAGGAAAGAATCGGGAGCGCACGTGTCCCATCACGCTATAGGCCGTGAGCCCATGCGTATCGAGCAGATCAACCCTCACCGCTAGCCCGTCAATCTTCGATTTCTTCCAAGCCACGCTGAACGTAATTGGGGTGTTGAAAAGCGTGTCGAAGTCGAACGCGCCGTCAGTAAACTTCCAGTAATAGTCGGCGTCAACGCTGAGATGGCGACCCAGTCGCTGCTGCAGCCCGAGGTTGAACTGGTTCCGTTTACCCGGACGCACGGGCTCCGAGCGGTAGTTGCCGAAGGGATTCGCCTTCTCACCTGCTTGCGCTGACTCATTTGCGAAAATTAGGTTTTCGTTGTAAGGCGTCTCGTAGAGTCGCGCATACGAAGCCCGCAGCAAGGTCCGGACCGACGGCACTTGCCAGGCAATCCCAAAGCGCGGCTGCAGCTGGCGGCCACGGCTGAGTCCGTTATAGATGTCGTAACGCAAACCGGGGCTGAGGATAAGGCCGTGAAACCTGATCTCGCCTTGAGCATAGAATGCGGTTTCCTTGACGCTGGCTGCTTTGTCGAACTGATACAGTGTCCCATCTCGGCTTAAGTCAAACGGCAGCAGCCTTTCGAGAAAGTCCGGATTTGCGTTTAATCCCAGCCCCGCGCAATCGTGTGAGCTCTTCAATGTGGTGTCACCCACTGCGCTGCCCGATCCATCGACGCAAGGTGCATTGAAAAGAGGATCGGTCAACCCCACTGAGAATTGCTCGTGAAGGCGGGTTCGCCAGTATGTACCGCCGAGCTTAAGCGCATATCGTTTAGCCGTATACTGCGTGTCTGCGCGTAGGCCGCCGTTTGCGAGCACCCGATCCTGCGCCAGCGTGGCCGGGTTATCGGCAAACAGATTTCGGGAAGGGAAGTACTGCGCGCGGTCTCGACGATAGAACGGAGTGACAGACATCACCCATTCCGGTCGAAAGACATGCGTCCATCCGCCCGAGAGGTTTCCATTCCGGATTTGGCTTCTCTGGTCCTGCCCCAAGGCGTTCGCGTCGTAGCTGTTCGGTGTCTGGAACCAGGAACGGCCCAAAGAAAAGTTCAACCGGAGAAGGTCGTTGTCGCCCGGGTGCCAGTCCACCCGGTCGAAGAGCGCGCCATTGTTTCCCGCATCGTGGATGGCAGAAAACTCCGGAGAATCGAGGAACCGTGTCGACCTGCTGGCGGATACGGCCAGGAAGTTGCCCCATTCGCGGCCGCCGTTCGCCCAGCCTCCGCTCTCATTCCAGGTTCCGAAATTACCGGTTTCCGTCTGAAGGAATCCGGAAGGTTTCGATCCCAGCCCCGACTTCGTCATTACGTTGACCACCAGACTTGTTTTGCCTCCGAACTCCGCCGGCGGGCCGCCGGTGATTGCCGTAAGCGACTCGATGGTATCCGGGTTGATTTGATTAGCAAAAACCTTTGCCTGCTGGTCTGTGATCGGCTGGCCATCCAGGGAGATCGAAGTGTCGGCATGTTCTCCCAGCGGATGAGCGAAGCCGTTCGAGTCAGCAGCTACCCCGGGCGTTGTGCGCGTCAGAATGTCGGTAAAGCCGGTCGCTCGATTGAAGAGTGGAATCCGGTCCAGACGCTCGCGACTGATGGTCCCTGCGGCGACGGTGGGAGATGTCTCGATCGCTCCCGGACCGGAAGCCACAACGATCTCGGTTCGAGACGGGCGCGGCCGGAGCTGGATCTCTAAAGGCGTGAGATGTGGCTTTACTTCCAAGCGCTCGACATGCGGTTCGAATCTCTCGGCGCTCACCGTTGCGGTACAGATGGAGGGAGGCAGGGGCGGAAGTGTCGCGAGCCCTGTCTCGTCCGAGTATGTATCCAGTTGAGTTTCAGCGCCGCTGCATACGAGACTGACGCTCGCACCGCTCACGGCTGCACCGGAGCTGTCAAGGATCCGCAGTTGCAGCTTCTCATCAACGGGTTCCGCGCATTCGCAAGTGCACATGAGTAGCGGCGCGGTCCATCCGAGCAGTATTCGAAGTAATCGCATAACTTCAAGGCGAGACTAATTTAGGCTATCCTAACAATTAGGCTTACCTAAAATCGTTACAGGAGTCAAGCGAGCGCTTGAATAGGAGTAATGGCGAAAACGCGTGGACGGAAAGTCGGTAGCGAGTCCGTGGACGACTACCTGAAGGCGATATTCAACCTGAACGAAGCAAACGAGCGGCGCGTAGGGAGCAATGAACTTGCCGGACGACTTCACGTTGCCCCGGCGTCAGTCACCAACATGTTGCAGAAGTTGGCCGCAGCCGACGAACCGCTTGTCGAATATGAAACCCATCGAGGAGTTCGTTTATCCAAACGCGGAAAGAAGCGGGCGCTTGAGATCATCCGCCATCATCGGCTGATCGAGACGTTCCTGTTCCGCGTCTTGGATTATCGCATCGACGAGCTACACGAGGAGGCAGAGCGGCTGGAACACTTCATCTCAGAAAAGTTTGAAAAACGAATCGCCCGCAAGCTGGGGCACCCTGACCTCGATCCCCACGGGCGGTGCATCCCTGGAAAGGACGGATCGCTGCCTGCCCGGCATAAGCTATCCTGCCGCTGCCCCTAGAGCCTTCGTTGGTATACTTTGCGAATCCTATGACAAAGGTTTTACTCTTGGCACTCTTTGCAGGCACGTATGTGTTTGCGGGGCCGAATGCACTCGTCGGTGTCTGGAAAGCGGACCTCGAGAACAGTAAGATCCCTGGCCCGCCGGGAGCTCCGAAGCCCACTAACTACCTCGTGATCGTGGAGGAGAAGATGGCGACGTTCGATCAGCGTACAAAGGAGCAGGCTCCACAAATGGTTGAGACTACCGGAGTTTGGGGAGAACGTGGGCAACAGCGTTCGACTTTAACGGTCTTCAATAACAGCAAAGCGATTGTCCGTTCCTATCAGGGTGTGCCAACGCGTTTAACTGCCGGCTGGCAGGCGGACGAGTTTATCGTGGATGGCGAAATGGCTGGCCGGGATAGTACCTTTAAGCGCGTTTACAAACTTTCACCGGACGGCAAAACGCTTACCGTTTCCATCCAAAGCACGACGGACGGGAAGGCCAGTCAAAGCAAGCTGGTGCTGTTGAAACAGCCCGATGACGCAGGGGATCCGTTGCGAAAACCGGAAGAACTCGCGCAAACGCGGTTCAAGAACGTGAAGGTGGCAGCGCTCAAGAGCCTGCCCGAATCTGAATTCCTCAACCGCATGCATTATTTCGCCTGGGCCTTGAACCGGAACTGCGAGTTCTGTCACGTGCCGCGAAAGTTTGATTCGGATGAGAAGAAGGAAAAAGAAACCGCGCGCAAGATGGTCGAGATGGTTGCGGCAATCGACCACGACCATTTCGAAGGACATCCCGCCGTGGATTGCTTTACCTGCCATGAGGGACACGCCCATCCGCTCAGGCATAATCAGTTCCCGGAAGAAGCAGCGGCGGAGAAAGCCGCGATAGAGAAGGCCGCTGCCAAAGCTGCCGCAGAACGCAGAGCTCTTCAAAATACGCCGCCTACGGCTCCACGGCCGCAGTAGCTACCTGGGCCAAACCCAAACGACCAGGGAATTGACGGCATGCAGGACGAACGCGAATGCCACAACAGATCTGGGCAATGTAAAGATCCAGCTGAGCAGGCCAATGCTCAGAAGCAGGATGTCTGCGTAAGAACTGTGCGTCGTCACCGTTGCTCCCGGGCCGAACATGACCAGGGCCCAGATGGCCAGATTGAACAGTCCAGCCACGGCCAACCAGGGTCCGAACGGCACTGCAGAATCCGAGCGCCCGCGTAGCGCCGAAAGGAGCCATACCGCCCATCCGAGATTCAGAACCCCGAGTGCGTTCCATATGTACTGGCTTTGAGCAATACGGGAGCGTTCAGCCGACGCGCGATCAACATGCACGTCCGGGCGGAGCGCCACCGCATTGACTCCGAGCAAGTCCCACGGACTTCGACCCGCGAGAAGAGCCAGATTCGATAGTTTGAAGCGCAGTATTTCGCCAGCCGTGTGGTGCCGATACGCATCCTGAACAACTTGCCACGTGGACCGAGGTGTGGGGTCCATCTCGCCTCCTAAGTGCATCTTGAGAAGACGATTCCCGGGTGGATCAACCCAGCGTTGATAAGCGCTCCATGGCAGCAGCAAACAAAGCATAAGCAAAGCCGGCAATGCGAGTTGACGGAGTGAAAAGTACCGGCGGTGACGAATGGCCAGCACACCGAAAGCCGGCAAACTGAAAATGGTTCCCGGATGCGCGAGGAGTGCGAGTCCTACGCTGCACGATCCAGCACAAGCCTCGAGCATAGTTGTGCGGCGCTGGTCGCGGATGCTGGTGATGAGAATGGAGACGGCAAAAAGGAAAAGAGCGCTGGCGAAAAGCTTCGGCCAGGTGTAGACGCTGTTGTAAAACAGAAAACCCGAGGTGCTGAGGAAAAGGAGTAGTTGCCCGGTACGCGCACTGCTGGTTCCCAGCGATAACAGGAGACACCAGACGCCGCAAACCCATAAGCACTGCAGTCCAGTGGCGAGCAGTTGGTAGTGAAGCCAATTACCGCCCGCCACCCGAAGAGGACGCTGCAGTAAGAACACCCCGCTCTGTAAGGGAGGCCGATCGCTGCTGAGCCAGTCTCCACAACAGAACGGGCGAATCGGCCTTCGGTCATATAGACGGTCAGCGAGAAAGAGCGGGATCAAGTTGTCACTCGGCCGGCCCTCTGCGAAGAATCGCGCGCCTGGGTATTCAGGATCGCTCCCGACGGACTTGCTGGGAAGAAAGAATAACGAGGTATAAAGCAGCCCTGTTGCAGCGGTGTACAAAAGAGGTGTTCGGACGTTGCGGAATAGCAGGAGAACCGTGTTCCCACGCCGAGAGGCCCGAATAAGCAGAAAGACTGAAGCTGCGTAAACGGCAAAGCAGAGGGCTCTGCCGAAAGCCTTGCTGAAGAAGAACGCCCAAAATGCAAGGAAGCCGAGCGCAGCGCTGGCGCTGATCGTGACAACTAACTGCACGGGCGAGTCTGTTTGCTTAGGACGCCAGACCAGAGTGGCAACGGCAAACCCAGGCAGTAAGAACAGCGCGAAGTAAACGAGGAACAGGAGGAGCGCAATCGGCGTTCCGTTTCGGAACGGAAATGTCAGAGAAGAGAGCGCGGCGACGAACGCGTGAGGGTAGCTCACTGTACTGTCTGGAATCCCGTCAGCGCTGGAACGTAGCGAGTGAGCCGCGGCGGGCTCTGATCCGGCTCCAGCAACCACGCTGTACGGTCACGGTAATAGGTCAGAAGCTTGCTGTTCGCTATCGGTCCCAAGTCGTGTACCAGAACAACCGGCGCTGCATCGATCTCCGCGCCGTTGTGTACCCATTCTTCGAACCGGTGCCCTGGTGCGTAATGCACAAAAACAAGTTTTTTCCCGGACAGCGTTTCAAGTTCATCGCGGACAGCGATGCGTCCCTGCGGATCGCCGTAGTTGATGTAATCCCAAGCCTCGAGCGGAAGCAGTGCCGACCGTACGTATCTCGTCGCCCATCCGTTCACGCCAAACCAAAAGGCGAAATGTACGGAGCAGAGAAGCAGAATCAGGCTACCCAAAGGCAGCGGCAAGGCACGGCCGCCGATAGTCGCACGATCAAGCCGTTGAATTCCGATGACGGAGAGGAGAACGAAGAGGCCGGCAATGGCAGCGACGTAGTGAGGAAAGAAATACGGATAAAAATTGCTGCCGAGCAGGAACACTCCAATGGTCAGAAGGATCCAGGCCAAACGGCGGTTCCGAATGCAAGACAAAGACGCGATTACCGCAACGTACAACGGCGGGAGGAGAAAGAATCGCAGAAAACGAATGCGAAAGATCAGTCGTTCCAGATAAGCCTTTGGAGTTTCCGGTTCCGTGCCGTGAATGGCGGATTGAGCTCGGTACGCAAGGTCCTGTTCTTCACTAAGCGCGCGATGCGGTATCGGGTTTGGCTGGAACGTCAACGTCGCCGGCATTCCGTACTGATACCGGTACAGCATATATGGCAAAGTGGCCCAATTGCCTGTCACTCGTTTGTTCTGGAGAAGCGTCAGAGCGAATGCTCCGAAGAGCGGCACAGATACAACGATCGCTGCTCTTCTTGCCCAAGTCCAGTCAAAGGGGCGCGGCAGTGTCAGGAAGAAGAATACGGGCACGCTCAAAACGAGAAAGCAGAACTCGAAAGGCCGCGTGAGCAGTTGAAGTGACAGTCCGCAGCCCAATAAGGCCGGATTCCGTAATCGACGGCTATTCGCGATGCGAGGTAGCGCGCCGAACACCAGGCATCCCGCACTGGCGGACACAGCGCCACCCCAATAGCTGTTTGTCCAATAGCTGAGCGGACCGAATTCGAGGACGGCCAAGAGTCCGCCGGCGAGCGCCCAACTTGGCGAGATCCAGGCCCGAAGCATCCAGTAGCACGCGCCGCAGAACGCGCCAACAGACAAGAGAACTCCCGCCCACGGATGTCCGAATACGAGCCAGCCAAAAGCGAGGATAAGCCCCTGACCCAGCGGATACATGGAGCTGCGCGTTCGTTCTTGCAGGACGAAGACTTGTTCGAAGAATTCCGGAAAATCATGAGCTGGATTCGACAACCGGAAATGCCGTAACGTATCGGCTAGAAGGATGTAACTGAAGTCGTCAGCCCCGCTCGGAATCGGGGCGGGTGATCGCGGTAGGAGACACAATCGCAGCCCGATGGGAAGGGCCGCGAAGACCAGAAGCCACCAGCGGGATTCCGGGCGGATGCGTTTCCCCCACCGAGGAGCCAATGCGCAGACTGCTATGGCCAAAGCCAGAGCGATGATCGCGAACAGTTCGATGTAGTCACTGATTTCAAACCCAAGGAGATCGTTCGGGGATAGAAATGTCCGCATCGGTGGAATCGGGGTCGGTAAGCCGAACGAGCGTTAGAGATGTGCCGTAGGCGTCACCTCCGATGGCAGTCTATCAGTCAACTGAGAGAGGGGATCCAGAGCGCGCCACGACTTTTGTGTTAATCTCGGTGTCCAGTTCAGCCGAAACGAGGGTTCATGTTCCATCGCCCGAAGATGCTCTCCATCTTTCTTCTAACGGCGCTGATGCTGAACGCTCAGCATGAGGCCCACTCGTCCGAGAAACCGGTCGCGTTACTCGACAACCTGGGCAGTTACTCTCATCGGATCAGAACTTCGAAGCTCGAATCGCAGCAATTCTTCGATCAGGGCTTGGGGCTGCTCTACGGCTTCAATCGTTATGAGGCGCTCCGTTCATTTCGCCGCTCGGCCGAACTGGATCCGGGCGCGGTCATGCCGCTCTTGGGCGTGGCCATGGCGCTTGGGCCTCATATCAACATGGACTCGGACGGGGATTTCAACAACAACGCGAGCTGTGAAGCGCTGTCGAAAGCCCGCCAACTGGCAGCAAGCGGTTCCGTGTACGAACAGGCGTACGTACAAGCGATCGCAAGCCGCTGCCCAACATATGATCCGGACCGCTACATCGACCGCATGCGCCGATTACACGAGCAGTATCCCGATGATTTGGACGCCGCGACACTCTATGCCGAAAGCATTATGATCCCGGTGCGATGGCAATGGTGGCAGGCCGACGGCTTGCCGGCTCCAGGGATGGCGCAAGCTGTTTCGGTTCTCGAACAGGTAATGCGCCGCAATCCAATTCATCCGGGCGCTAACCACTTCTATATTCATGCCGTAGAGATGTCGCCCTCGCCGGAACGGGCAATTCCGTCTGCTTACCGCCTGATGGGCATTATGCCGGCCGCGGGCCACATCATCCATATGCCGGCGCATATCTGGGTCATTTTGGGCGAGTGGGAAATCGCCGCGACATTGAATGAACGGGCGGCCCAGGCCGATCGCGATTACTTCGCGAGGACAGGCGTGCAAAGCAACTATCTCGGCTACTACATTCACAACCTGCATTTCGTTGCCTATGCCCGCGCTATGCAAGGCCGGGCAGACGATGCCATCAACGCTGCCGACCGCATGGTAACGGAATGCGCTGCTGTCGAGAAGGCAATGCCCGAGATGGTCGATGCTTTTTCTCCATACGGTATCTTCACGCGCGTTCGCTTCGGCCGCTGGGACGACATGCTCGCCTTGCCGAAGCCGCACGCCAAGCTGGTTGCCTCGAACGCGTTTTGGCATTGGGGACGGGCCATAGCGCTCGCGGGCAAAGGAGAACGCAGGGCAGCCTCGCGCGAAGCAGGCGAATTTCGCATCGCGAAGTCAAACGTTCCAGCCCAGTGGTCCTGGATGAACAGTAAGGCTTCCGACGCGCTGGCACTTGGCGACGCTATACTCGAGGCTCGCCTTGAACGGGACGATCACGCCGCGCTCGAGCATTGGCGTCGTGCAGTCGCTCTGCAGGACCACCTCCGGTACGATGAGCCGCCCGCCTGGTTTATGCCCGTGCGCGAATCGTTGGGTGCCGCCCTTCTCCGCGCCGGGGACGCTGTAGGGGCCGAGACGGTATTTCGAGAAGGCATACGCCGATCGGTTCGAGACGGCCGCATGCTCTTCGGCTTGTGGAAGTCGCTGGAAGCACAGGGGAAAACGGACGCTGTCTCGCTTGTCCGGGAAGAGTTCAACCGCGAATGGGAGCGAGCCGACGTCAAGATCCGGATCGATGATATGTAAACTCGCGGCCTCTGCAATCGACCAATTGAAGCAATCATTTCACCGGCTCGTTCCGCTCGCAAGCGCATCCCTATAAACCTTATCGACTTACACTGGATAGAGATGCCTGCCTCTGCCGATTGCCTGATCTCTGACGATCTGCTGACTCGGATCGGAAACACTCCCCTGCTGCCTATTCGTCTCGCAAGCCGACCGGGCGTCTGCGTGTTAGCCAAGGCCGAATTCCTGAACCCTGGCGGTTCCGTCAAAGATCGTCCTGCCTACAACATGATTCGCAAAGGCGAAGAGAGCGGTGAGTTGCGGCCGGGAAAGATCCTTTTGGACTCGACAAGCGGCAACACCGGCATCGCGTACGCCATGGTTTGCGCTGCGAAAGGCTACAAAGTCCTGTTGTGCCTCCCCGCCAATGCATCCCCCGAACGTAAGCAAATTCTCAAAGCGTTCGGCGCCGAGCTGGTTTTGACTGACCCGGGCGAGGGTTCAGATGGAGCCTTCCGACGCTGTCAGGACATCTATCAGGCCGACCCCGAGCGTTACTTCTATCCCAACCAGTATGGAAATGCGGCAAATTGGGAGGCCCACTTCGAGACTACGGGGCCGGAAATTGTCCGGCAGACAGACGGTCAACTCACGCATTTTGTTGCCGCCCTTGGCACCACTGGAACTTTTACGGGGGTGACGCGGCGGCTTAGACGGGACCTGCCGCACGTCCGCTGCCTTTCGCTTCAACCCTCCTCGCCCTTGCACGGTTTAGAAGGGACGAAGCATATGCCGAGTGCGATTCATCCAAAGATTTACGATCCAAATCTTGCCGATGACAATATCTGGGTCGATACGGAGGATGCGTACGAAACGGCTCGGCGTCTGGCCCGGGAAGAGGGCTTGCTGGTTGGGGTCTCGGCGGCTGCGAACGTGTTTGGATCGGCCCGGCTGGCCGACGAAATATTTAAGCGTGGCGACAAGGGACTGATAGTCACGATTCTCTGCGATGGTGGCCAGAAGTACTTGAGCGAATCTTTTTGGAATGATTGAAATCGAACAAAATGCCTGGCAGACGATGGTGCTGCACGCGGAGCGGACGTATCCGAACGAATGCTGCGGTGCCATGCTTGGCCACTCCATCTCCGACAAAAAGGTCGTAACGGAAGCAGTCGTCCTCCAGAACTCCTGGAACGGGGCGCAAGGGGACCGTTACCAGGTGCGACCCGAAGACCTTCTCGAAGCGGAGCGAACCGCGCGTAAGCAAGGCTTAGACTTGATCGGAATCTTTCATTCACATCCGGACGCGGATGCCTATTTCTCTGAAACAGATCTGAAGAACTCCTGCCCCTGGTATTCGTTTGTGGTCCTCTCCGTTCAGAACGGCAGGTTTGATCACGCCAGCAGTTTCTTGCCAGATCCTGATCAGACCAACGCCGAAGAAGAGGAATTAGTATGGCCAAAATTTTAATACCGACCGCATTGCGCCAGTTCACTGAACAAAGCGATTCGGTGGAAGTTATGGGCGCTACGGTGGGCGAGGCGCTTCAGGACCTAACCACGAAGTACCCGAACATCAAGACGAACTTGTTCAACGACCAGGGCAAGCTGCGAAGCTTCGTGAATGTGTACGTGAACGACGAAGACATTCGCTTCATGGACAAAGACGAAACGGAGCTCGAAGGTACCGAAACCATCTCGATTGTTCCGAGTATCGCGGGTGGTGCGGTCGGAGTTGCGGAGCCGGAGACCGCCGCGCTGAGCAATGACGAGATCGCGCGTTACAGCCGCCATTTGATCCTGCCCGAAGTGGGCATGGAAGGCCAGCTGAAGTTGAAGCAGGCCAAAGTGCTGATGATCGGCGCCGGCGGGTTAGGCGCACCGCTGGGAATGTATCTGGCTGCCGCCGGTATCGGGCGGATTGGAGTGGTCGACTTTGATGTCGTCGACGCCTCGAATCTGCAGCGCCAAATCATCCACGGCACTAGTGACTTGGGGCGCAAGAAGCTCGATTCGGCTGCGGACACGATGAAGAACATTAATCCGCACCTCACCGTCGACAAGTTCGACACCGCCCTTTCGAGCGAGAACGCCCTTGAGATCTTCAAAAACTATGACGTTGTGGTGGACGGAACGGATAACTTCCCCACCCGGTATCTTGTCAATGACGCCTGTGTTCTCTCGAAGAAACCGAATGTTTACGGTTCCATCTTTCGGTTCGAAGGGCAGGCTACCGTGTTCGCCTACGAAGATGGTCCCTGCTACCGCTGCTTGTATCCGGAGCCGCCACCGCCCGGGCTAGTCCCGAGTTGTGCCGAAGGCGGCGTGCTTGGCATTCTTCCAGGCTTGATCGGCGTCGTGCAAGCCACCGAAGCGGTGAAAATCATCCTGGGAATCGGGCACACGCTGAAAAATCGCCTGCTGCTTTACGATGCTCTGGGTATGAAGTTCCGCGAACTGAAACTTCGCAAAGACCCGGACTGCCCGGTTTGTGGTCAGCATCCGACCGTAACGAAGTTAATTGATTATCAGGAGTTTTGTGGAGTGACGCCTCAACCGACCCAGCCCTTAGCTAGCGAGGGTGTAATTGACCCCGCTGAAGTAAAGCGCAAACAAGACCGCGGCGAGACTTTCACGCTGATCGACGTCCGTGAACCGCACGAATATCAGATTGCGCGGATCCCAGGCGCCAAGCTGATTCCGCTGGGCGAACTTCCCAAACATTTGAACGAACTTGATCCCGAAGCCGACATCGTGGCTCATTGCAAGAGCGGCGCGCGCAGTCAGAAAGCTGTCGATCTTCTGAAGCAAAACGGATTTAAGAACGTTCGCAACATGACGGGCGGGATTCTGGCCTGGAGCGACAAGGTCGATCCTTCCGTGCCTAAGTACTGATTGCTTTCCTATAATCTGGGCATGCTACGTCGCCCGGTGTTGCTCCTGACTGTGTTCTTGTGTGGTCCGCTTGCGCCCTTTTCTTCGCCGGCCCAGGCTGGTCACAGCAAGGCGATCGGACCGGAGCTCAGGCAAAAGCGCTTCGATCGGCTGTATGTGTTTGGTGACAGCTATTCAGA
Organism: Bryobacteraceae bacterium; assembly: GCA_045807925.1. Classification (GTDB taxonomy): domain Bacteria; phylum Acidobacteriota; class Terriglobia; order Bryobacterales; family Bryobacteraceae; genus Bog-105. The sequence continues at coordinate 95,188 of JBJMGK010000219.1, forward strand.
TATAGGCGAGGGTTATCTGGATGGAAATGGTCCGACGGCTGTTGCGTATCTGGCCAAACGGCTCGGCCTGACGCTGCTCCCCTCCAATGATCGGAAAGCCTCGGATCAAAGCCTTGACTTCGCGGTAAGCGGTGCGCAATCGGGAAGAGGTGCGGGCCGCAAAGTGGAAAATGCAACGCTCGGGTACGGTATGCAGAACCAGGTGGACGAGTTCGCCGGGCGCATTACCTCTCATGAGATTACGTTCAAACCGGATTCCACGCTATTCTTCATCGCAGGCGGACTGAACGACAAGAAGCTTCCGAGTGAAACCACCGTCAGCAATCTGGAAGACGAAATAAAGAAGCTGTACGCACTAGGCGCGCGGCACTTGGCTCTTGCTCTCCTGCCCACCGCCATCCCAGCCTTTAGTGCTGTGGGTGAGCGGCTCAATCCCGAGCTTTCTAAGATCCCGAAGGAATTGGCCTCTCAGGTACCCGAGGCCCGGATTTATCTCAGTCACTGGGGCCCGTTTTTCGACGAGGTGATGCGCGATCCCGCCGATTACGGTATAGCCAATACGAAAGACGCTTGTGCCGGCCGCGAGATCTTTCATGAGGACGCAACCCCTTGCGCTCAGCCCGAAACATTCTTCTACTACCACGCCGGGCATCCTTCGACGGCGGTGCATAAAGTTGTTGGCGATAAGCTATACGCCGAGTTGGCCGACCTTTCCGCCGGCCGGTAGTCAGTGCGTCCTTGACCTCTGTTCGCGGCGGCCGTTGCAATACTCGAGCATCTTTGCAACAACGAGCAGTGCGACTGCGGTAAGCGCCATATACCTGGATACTTGCGAGGCGTGTACCCGCTTTATTCCTGTTGTGAGCGTCTCCAGCCAAGCGCCCAAACATACAACGGACCCCGCTAGCCACAGTAGCCACGCACAGTTTTTGAGAAACCCGATCGCCTTCTCCTGTTTCATCGCGTGACGCTCGCCGATCCAGGTGCAATTCTAAGGCTCCATCGTTCCCCGGCGCAAACAGGAGGTTTTACGACGCAAGTTCTTGCGAGCCGGACGGCGTCTACGTTACTGGGTCCCAAGGAATGAATAATCCGTACCGTCTGCTAGATTCACGGCCGATATGCGAGAGCGGAGTTTTCCAGCTCCGAGAGGATCTGGTTGAAGGTCCGCGTGCCAAGCGATTTACCTTCTCGGTGGCGGAGGTCAAAAGCGGTTCGTCCATCCTTCCGGTCACCGGAGACGGTTATGTTTATCTGATCCGCGAATACAAATACGCAATAGGGCGTCCTTCTGTCGAAGTGGCCAGTGGCGCGATTGAGCAAGGCGAATCGCCACTCGCCGCTGCACAGCGTGAACTGCATGAGGAATTGGGCTTGGCTGCGCGTCAATGGGTCGAGCTCGGAACCATCGATCCGTTCACTACTCAGCTGGTATCTCCCAATTATCAGTTCCTCGCGCTGGATTTGGAGCAAGTGCGTAAAGATCCGGATGAAGCAGAGGTGATTCAGCGCGTTAAGTTGAGGTTGGACGAAGCCGTGCGAATGGTGATGGCAAACGAGATCACTCATGCTCCAAGCTGCACGCTTCTGTTAAAGGCGCAAATCTGGCTTATGACGCGAGCCAAACCAACAGGCGATATAAGTTGATCCAGAAGAGCACGATATTGACCTTGCGCACTTATCTTGCAGGACGCGTGCAAAAAAGAGATCTGACGCAGTCAGTGCGTCAGCTTGTAAATGTAGAGCGCGACCCGGCGTTTTTGTTCCGGCTGACGCTCAAACCGGATGGTTTCGTCTCGCTCGAGCGGCTCCATAGCATGGCGACATTGTTGTTTCGGGATTCCAGTTCGGCTCATATATCATGGCGTTTGCGCCGGTCAAGCGCCAAGAACATCCGCTGGCCGGGGATGGTACTGCCGATCTCACGCTCCGAAACGCTGATGATCGCGTCTACTCCGGAACGGCACCACGTGTGTTGTTCTTATGAGGGGGATATATATGTTTTCTATGAACTTAGGATTCGCGCTACGCACCATGGCATTGACCGCAGCTGTGGGGACCGTGTATGCCGCGCCGCCAATACAAATCCAAACTCAATCCGGTCTTGTCGAAGGAACGAGTAGTGCAGACGGGAAAGTGCGGGCCTTTGAGGGCATCCCGTTTGCGGCCCCTCCGGTCGGGCATCTGCGATGGCAGCCGCCCCAGCCTCTAAAGGCTTGGGAAGGTGTTCGAAAAACCACAGCATTCGGACCCCGTTGCATGCAAGCCCCCATTTATGCCGACATGATTTTCCGCGACTCCGGACCTAGCGAGGACTGTCTTTATCTGAATGTCTGGACGCCAGCGAACTCGGCAAGCGCGAAACTGCCGGTCATGGTCTGGATCTACGGCGGCGGCTTCGCAGCAGGGGCAGCATCCGAGCCGCGTCAGGATGGGTCGAAGCTTGCAGAGAAAGGTGTCGTCGTTGTCAGTATGAATTACCGCCTTGGCGTGTTTGGCTTCTTCGCACATCCGGAGCTGACAAAAGAATCGCCGCAACACGCATCGGGCAACTACGGTCTGATGGACCAGGCGTCAGCCATCGATTGGGTGCACAAGAATATCGCGGCATTTGGTGGTGATCCGGATAGCATCACCATCTTCGGCGAGTCCGCCGGTTCCATTTCGGTCAGTGCGCAGATGGCATCACCTCTATCGAAGAACCTGATCAAGCGAGCCATTGGCGAAAGCGGTTCCGTGTTCATGCTCAGCCCTCCAGCTATGTCGCTTGAAGAAGCTGAGCAGCAGGGAAGCGAATTCGCCTCTGCTGTTGGCACTCCAAACTTGACCGCACTTAGAGCGATGAACGCAAAAGATTTGCTGGACGGGGCGCAACAAAACAGGTCTAAAATCCGCTTCTGGCCGAATGTAGACGGATACTTCATGCCGGAGTCGCCGCGCGACATCTACGGACGCGCTAAGCAGGCGCATATTCCTTTGCTCGCGGGCTGGAACACGGACGAACAGCCCGCTTCAGCCTTCTTCGGCAAGGATCCGCACACCGCTGAGAGCTACACCGAGAAGATAAAGTCTCTCTACGGCGAGAATGCCCGGGAAATGCTAAGCCTGTATCCTGCCGCGAACGATTCGCAAATGAACGACTCCGCAACGGCTCTCGCAGGGGACCGCTTTATCTCGTACAGTACATGGAAGTGGATTGACCAACAAACGCAAACGGGAAGCTCGCCGGTGTATCGCTATCATTTCGAACAAGCGCCCCCGCAGATTGCAGGTAAGCCAAGCCGCGGAGCCTACCATTCTGCTGACATCGAGTACGTATTTGAGACATTGGATTCCAAGGACCTGCCGTGGACGGACGCGGATCGCAAGCTGTCCGACATCATTTCCTCATACTGGACCAATTTCGCAAAAACTGGCGATCCCAACGGGCCCGGCTTGCCCAAGTGGCCACGCACAACCCGCGAGGACGGTTACGAACTGATGCACCTCGTCGAAGGCAATGGCGCAGGTCTGCACGTGGGTCCCGATAACGTTCGCGCGCGGTATGAACTGCTAGATCGAATATCGACGGAGAAAGCGAATTCCCGCGCTACGAGATCAGCCACGCGATAGGGATTCCAGTCGCATACGGCGCAGCGTGACGGGGCTACGCCACGTGAACAGCGGCAATCTTACTATCTCGCAGCATCTTGATGTTACGAATTGGTGGCTGGCCAAAGAAGCGGCTGTACTCGCGACTGAACTGGCTTACGCTCTCATAGCCAACTTCATACGCTGCGGTCGTGGCGTCCATTCCGCCCGTTAACATTTGCTGCCGTGCGGCTTGCAGTCTGAGTTGCTTCTGATATTGAAGCGGACTCATAGTAGTCAACGAACGGAACTGATGATGCAGAGTCGAAACGCCCATCTGCGCAATGGCTGCTAGTTCTTCCATGTGCAGCGGCTTTGCGTAATTCGTCCGTAGCCACGCGATTGCTCTAGCTGTCCTGTGACTGAGATCGCCTTTGGTCGCAATCGCGCGCAGCCGCTCGCCCTGCGGCGTTCGGAGTATTCGATAAACGATTTCGCGCTGGATCAAAGGCGCGATAAATGGTATGTCTTCGGGACTCTCCAGCAGTTCGATCAACCTCCGGCAGGCGCTCAACAGTCCGGGCGTGGTTTCGCCCACAACGAGTCCCCGCCGTTGAGAACGTGATTGGATGTCCGGCACATCGTCCCGGCTCAGGACCTCACGCACTATCGGCATATCAAGTTTTAGAAGCATCGAGAGGAGAGGAACCTTTTCCGAGGCCTCGACAACCTGGCTTTCAACCGGCATATCGATCGCGGACAGCACGAACGACGATCCATCGCAGACATACTCTGTTCCTCCAACGTTCAGGAACTTACGTCCTTGCGTGAAGACGGCAAGACTGGGCTCATAAAACACACGTTGGCAAGCCGTGGGTTCCACACGGCGGAAAACTGTAAGGCCCGGAATTGGCGTTGCATGCTCTCCGGGCGATTGCACAAGAGCGGATATCCGGCTCGCTAGCGCAGCCCGCATGTCGGCAACCTCTACGTTGCGCGGCGCTTCGGTCGCTTTTGCCATTTCAGTGATCCCTTTTTCAGCGTACCGCCCGGAACGGATTGCGTGCACAAATCCTGAATGCCAGACAGGATCAGGCAAAGAATCGGCAGGATCGGATAAGCGGCGATCGCCGCTTTGTCGCTACTTTTGGAATTGAAGAGGGGACGAGAAGCAGTGAAGAACATCTTTGCGATCTGCCTCCTGCTGGTGACAGCCGGTATTACCACCGGACAGGACCGAAGCGGCGCTACGGAGATCCGGAACAAGTTTGTGGGAGCATGGCGGCTCGCGTCGTTGGAGCGACCGGGCGCAGATGGAAAGGTACACAGGATTGACTGCAGCGGCATGTTCGTTTTCACTCGCGATGGGCAAGCCTCTGTGCAGGTAATGGAACGCAATCCGCCGATGCAAGGCGATGCCGGAGCCCAGCAATATTCGGCAGGCGGGTATGAAGCATCGTGGGGCATCTACAACGTTGACGAACGCGCTCACACGTTCACCTTTCATATCGAAGGCGCACTGGTGCCATCCCTGATTGGCAAAGATCTGCCACGCGCGTATGAATTCTCGGGCAAACAACTCATCGTGAAGTCAACTCGCTCGGATGAGCACTGGAGAGTGGCCTGGGAGCGGTACTGAAGGAAATAAAAAATGAACAACCCCAATACGCCTCATTCGGCACTCACCGCCGAGGACATTCGAGCAGTATCGCCTGCCCTTGCGAGCTACACGCAGAAGTTAATCAACGAGGATCTGTGGAAGCGTCCCGACTTATCGTCTCGTGACCGCAGCCTCATAACCGTAGCCGCTCTTATCGCGCGCATCCAGACGATTGGAATGCCGCATTATTTCAACGTCGCACTGGATACCGGCGTGACACCCGGCGAACTCTCGGAAACCGTGACCCACCTTGCGTTTTATTCGGGATGGTCAAACGCTTTGTCAGCCGTTCCGATATTGAAGGAAATCTTCGCGAAGCGTGGAATCGGCATTGAGCGGCCTCCGGAGGTTTCGCCTCAACTGCTTCCATTGAATGAAGAAGCGGAGGCCCAGCGGGCGGCTACTGTCGAGCAGAACTTCGGCACTGTCGCGCCGGGACTTGTGCAGTACACGACGGACATACTCTTCCGTGATCTCTGGCTGCGCCTAGCCCTTGCCCCGCGCGACCGAAGCGTCATCACGGTCACTGCGCTTATTGCTTCCGGCCAAGTTGCCCAACTCACATATCACCTGAATCGAGCAATGGACAACGGTCTCACCAATCGGCAAGCATCCGAGATGCTGACCCACTTGGCGTTCTATACCGGATGGCCGCCAGTGTTTTCTGCGCTGCCTGTAGTGAAAGAGATCTTTGAAAAACGTTCGGGAAATGCCACGGAGAAAGGATCGTAACAAATGCAAAAGCGGAAACTTGGAAACAGCAACCTCGAAGTCTCGGCTCTCGGGCTCGGCTGCATGGGCATGAGCTGGTCTTACAGCCCGATCCCGGACAGAACTGAGATGATCTCGCTGCTCCGCGCGGCAGTGGAGCGTGGCGTTACATTCTTCGACACAGCCGAAGTGTACGGTCCGTACACGAACGAAGAACTCCTTGGCGAAGCGCTCGCACCATTTCGTGGCCGCGTTGTCATCGCAACCAAATTCGGCTGGAAACCCGGCGTCGAAGGTGAATCGAGATGGAGCCGCCTGGACAGCCGGCCTGCGCACATAAAGCAGGTCGTCGAAGGCTCTCTGAAACGGCTCAGAGTGGATGCACTCGACTTGTATTATCAGCACCGGGTCGACCCCGATGTGCCGATTGAAGATGTGGCCGGAGTCGTGAAGGACCTTGTTCAGCAAGGCAAAGTCAAGCACTTCGGACTATCGGAAGCGGCTGCAAACACTGTCCGCCGCGCACACGCTGTTCAGCCGGTCACTGCCGTTCAGAGCGAGTATTCGCTTTGGTATCGCGAGCCTGAAAAGGAAGTCCTGCCAACTCTCGAAGAACTCGGTATCGGCTTTGTTCCGTTCAGCCCGCTTGGGAAGGGCTTTCTCACAGGAAAGATTGACGAAAAAACAACATTCGACAGCTCCGATTTCCGCAACAGCGTGCCGCGCTTCAATGCGGAGAACCGGAAGGCCAATCAAGCACTAGTCGATCTGCTGCAGAATATCGCAAAGAAAAAGAACGGAACGCCAGGCCAAATCGCGCTTGCCTGGCTATTGGCCCAGAAACCATGGATCGTTCCGATTCCGGGCACCACCAAACTGCACCGCCTGGAGGAAAACATCGGAGCCGCGGGAATAGAGCTCACGAGCGACGATCTCGGCGACATAGAACGTGCCGCTGCGCAGATAACTGTGCTAGGGGCCCGCTACCCCGAGCAAATGGAACAGATGAGCAACCGGTAATGGCAGAGGGAATCTTAAGCATGCAAAAGCGAAAACTTGGAAAGAGCAATCTGGAAGTATCGAGCATAGGACTCGGCTGCATGAGCATGAGCGGCGGCTACGGTCCGGGCGGAGACAAACAGCAAATGATCTCGGTCATTCGCGCGGCCGTGGAGCGAGGCATCACCTTTTTCGATACAGCGCAAGTATATGGTCCTTTCGCGAATGAGGAGCTAGTCGGCGAAGCTCTCTCTCCGTTTCGAGGACAAGTAGTGATCGCGACGAAGTTTGGCTTCAAATTTGAGGAGCAGGATGGTGCACGGCGAAATGTAGGTGTAGATAGCCGGCCCGAGACGGTCAAGCAAAGTGTGGAAGGTTCGCTGAAGCGTCTGCAAGTCGAAAGGATCGACTTGTTCTATCAGCATCGGGTTGACCCGAATGTGCCAATCGAGGACGTCGCCGAAGCGGTGAAGGAATTGATTCAGCAAGGGAAGGTTGCGCAATTCGGTATGTCCGAAGCGGCCGCACAGACGATTCGCCGCGCGCATGCCGTGCAGCCGGTCACCGCAGTCCAAAGTGAATACTCGCTTTGGTGGAAGCGGCCAGAGGCCGAAGTGCTGCCGACGTTACAGGAGCTTGGTATCGGATTTGTTCCTTACAGCCCGCTTGGGAAAGGCTTTCTCACAGGCAAGATCAACGAAGAGACCACGTTCCCCAGTAATGACCTGCGCAGCCGTATTCCACGATTTACGCCAGAGGCGCGCAAAGTGAATCAAACGTTCGTGGATCTGCTTACCGCAATCGCACAGCGCAAGAACGCCACTCCGGCTCAGATTGCCTTGGCATGGCTGCTCGCTCAGAAACCGTGGATCGTTCCCATTCCGGGTACGACGAAATTGTCGCGAGTGGAAGAGAATATCGGAGCTGCAGACGTGGAACTCACGCCGGACGACCTCCGCGACATCGCTACCGCTGCTTCGAGGATCACAGTGGAAGGCGCCCGCTACCCGGAGGAATTGGAAAGGATGACCTACCGCTAAGTCACGCCTAATTGTTGCAAGAACGCGCCCGGAGGCGCAGCGTAAGAATCGAAGAGATCGAACAGTAAAGCGGCAGACGCTGCGATGTGGACCTCATGCTTCACTTCTAGCTAGCTTCCAAGGTTCTACACTGCACAGCGTTGCTGGATTCAGAAAATCTCCGCGTGAGTGAATCCGGCAATGAATATAGCTAAGCGCGAAAATGAACTGTGGTATCTACGGTGATGTCTATTTGTCTACGATCCGCGATCGTGATTGCCTTGTGGAACGTTGTTTCTGCCTATTCGCGTTCGCTCAGTTCCCCGCAAGTCGAACTGAAACGCGTACCTGATGCCGGAATTCAACCCCAAGTTGCGGTTGATCAGAACGGGACAATCCATCTGGTCTACTTCAAGGGCGATCCGTCCCAGGGCGACCTCTTCTATGCGCGATCAAACGATGGAGAACAGTTCTCGGATCCCATCCGAGTCAATTCCGTTCCTGGTACTGCCATCGCCATTGGTAACATTCGTGCTGCGCGTATTGCTGTCGGGAGACGTGGAAATGTGTACGTCGCCTGGAACTCCTCTCCCAAACTCGGGAATCCTGCTCTCGGCCGCAGTCCAATGCTTTTCAGCAAGCTCGATGAAAGTCGCACTATTTTCGAGCCGGAGCGAAACCTCATTCACACGGCGTACGGTATTGACGGCGGCGCTGGAATCGCGGCCGACCAGCAGGGGTGGGTCTACGTCTTTTGGCACGCGCCCATTCCTGGCAAGGAAGGCGAAGAATTTCGGCGAGTGTGGATGGCGCGTTCGGAAGATGACGGGAGGTCGTTCGAGCCCGAACGCATAGCCTGGGACCAGCCAACTGGTGCTTGCAGCTGTTGCTCCTTGAATGCTTTTGCCGATCGTGCGGGAAGGATTTACGTTTTGTTTCGTTCGGCCCAGGAAATGGTCCATCGGGATATGTATCTGCTCGAATCGACAGACCGCGGTTCCACGTTCAAAGGCTCCGATATTTCGAAGTGGAACCTTAGCTACTGCGCCATGAGCTCCGAGGCGTTCGTCGGCGGACCCGCCGAACAATTCGCTGCCTGGGAGACAGAGAAACAGGTTCGTTTCGGGCGTATCGATCCGACGGATGCGACTGTGAGCGACTCTCCAGTTTCCCTCGGCGGAGCGAACCAGAAGTATCCCTCACTCGCCTTGAACCGCGACGGCCTCCTTCTCGTGTCGTGGACCGAAGGGATGGGTTGGAAGCGCGGCGGCTCTGTGCATTGGCAGATCTTCAATGAAGGCAAGCGCATCGGGAATACTGGCAGCGCCGACGGCGTACCAGCTTGGAGCCTTGTTGCTGTATACGCTCGACGAACTGGGAACTTCGTTGTCCTGTATTAGCCTTGTGATGAATCGGAAGACACCCAATGTCATCGTCGTTGTGTGGATACGATTGGTGAACCTTCGATAGCAAGTGTACCCGTTCGGCAGGCGACTTCCGGAGAACCTGGTTCAAACGGGGCTGCTTCGGCCAGCTATTTATTCATGAAGCATGGGAAAGAGCTTCCGGATCCGGGCTTCATCGGGCTGAGCCCCATACTCACAAATTTCAAACGCTTCGTAGTACTGCGCCGAGGCGCCGCGGCTCGAGCCATACCACTTGACCAGCGACGCACGCACCGCATCATTGGGCGGACGGGTCCGCTGCTTCTTCAGCCAGGCTTTCCGTTCGACTGCCCCAGCGGGCACTTCGTTAAGCCGGCCATCTACCCACGGCAACCATTCATAGAACTGGGACACATGGGAATCCAGAGCATCGATCTTCTTGTCGACTACCTCATCCAGCCGAACGGCTATGTCTGGCCGAAACGGGTTCGGGCGCTGGAAGCGATCTTCGTAGTACAGGAAGACAGGGTTTTTTCGCAAGGCAGGCACATCCGGCGTAACACTCGGCACCACGACCATATAAGCGGCGTCCTGCACGAGAACTCCTGTGTAGCGGTGATCCGGATGATAATCGTTCGGGCGGGGTGCGAGAACGACATCGGCGTTCCAGCCACGGATCTCTCGAATGATTTGCTGGCGTACCTGCAACGTCGGTAGCAACTCGCCATCATGATTATCAAGCACGTCATACGAGATGCCGAGTCGTCGTGCTGATTCAGCAGCTTCCTTATGCCGGCGGGCGGCCAACTCGGGGCCCTTCATCGACTGGTGCCCCGAGTCGCCGTTTGTGACGGAAACAAACTTTACCGCGTGCCCCATGGAAGCAAACAGGGCGGCAGTTCCGGAAGCGCGAATATCGCAATCGTCAGGGTGGGCTCCAAAAGCAATCACCCGAACGTTGGTGTCTTGAGCCGCAAGCACGGCGCTGGCAGCTAACACAATGAGAATGGCTCGCAACTACCTTACCTCGCTGTGAATTGAAGTTGACTACAGCAAAGCATATCTGGTCGAACCAGGTTCAGGAATGCGCTCGCGACCCGTAACTTTGGCCAGAACCGCGTCTTGAAGGAAACGGTCCTGCTGATCTGGCCTGTTCGCACAGCAGATATAATTGGAACCTTTGCATGCGCATCGCTGCCTTGCTTTTTCTCTTTCCGTGCAGTCTGGCGGCTCAGAACTCGACTAAATCCGGCCGTTTCTTCGTCGAGCACCCGACTCTTTTGAACCTTGGTTTTGAATGGGCACTTGAGGGAGATGCAAACCGCAACGCGACCGTCGAAGTCCGGTTTCGAAAGGTCGGCACGGAGGCTTGGCGGCCTGCGCTTCCATTGCTGCGCATTGGGGGCGAACGGGTCTATCGCTCGCGCGAGAACATGACTTATACTGTTCCCGAAGGCTTCGCCGGCAGCATTCTGAATCTGGAGCCGGCTACCAGCTACGAGTGCGAATTTACTTTGAAGGATCCCGACGGCGTCACCGGAGCGGCACAACAACGCGCCACTGTCAGCACCCGTGCCGAACCGAAATCGTACGCCGGAGGACGAGTCCTTCACGTTTATCCTCCCGACCATGAGGGTCCCCGGCTGGAGCCCAGTTTCATCGGAATCAAAGCCGCGTATTACGGCGAAGGTCGCGGCGACTGGACTGCCGTCAGGATGAACAAGGCTCAACCCGGCGACACCATCCTCGTCCATGCAGGGCTCTACCGTCCGGAACGTCTGAATTATGTGGATCCGCTGAGTGCACCGTTCACGGGCACGTGGTCGCTCTCCCTAAAGGGTACGGCTCAGAAACCCATCACGATCAAAGGCGCAGGGGATGGCGAAGCAATCTTCGACGGCGCAGGCAATCACGAGTTATTCGATGTCATGGCGACGCAGCACCATATCTTCGAGGGGCTGACGTTTCGTAATACCGAAGTTGCTCTCTTCGCAGGCGAGAAGGAAGTTATGGGCGCAGTTGCACTGACGGTACGTAACTGCCGTTTTGAAGACGTTGGCGTGGGCATTTGGACCGAGAACGCGGATTCAAGCGATTTCTTTATCTCCGACAATCTGTTCCTCGGCCGCGAAGACCGGATGCGCATGATCGGCTGGAATCAGGCCGGCCAGCGCACGGCCGGGATCTACCCTTCCCACCAATTGCGAAGCTTCTTTGCTGTCAAGGTATACGGTCCGGGACATGTGATCGCCCACAATGCCGTGGCCTATTTCCACGATGCCATCGACGTCTCGACCTATGGTCCGCCCGAATCTGATCTCGAGCATCAGGCCTCATCGATCGATATCTATAACAACGACATTCACCTGACGAACGACGACTTCATCGAGTCCGACGGCGGCGCTCACAACATCCGCGTCTATCAGAATCGAGGCGTGAACGCCGCCAACAATGGCCTGAGCGCACAGCCGGTGTTCGGTGGCCCGGTCTACTTCTTCCGCAACGTTCTGTATCACGTATCTACGGGCGGAGGCTTCAAGTTAAACGCGAAACCGGCAGGCATCCTGGCATACCAGAACACGGTGATTGCAGAACAGACCGCGAGCGATCCTTACGCCAATGCTCATTTTCGAAATAACTTGTTTCTGGGCGGGGATACGCCTAAACGAGGCATCATGACGTGGGCGAACGCAACGGCTAACTACAGCAGCGACTATAACGGCTACCGCCCGAATCGCGGCGTCACATTGCAATATAAATGGCTGGCGCCGGAAAACGGCAAAACGGATTACGAGCCCAAGCATACGGACTGGCGAATCTTTCCCACGCTATCTGACTTTCAAAAGGCCACGGGACAGGAGGTGCATGGGATCGAGTTGGATTATGACGTCTTCGAACACTTGTCGCCGCCCGACCCGGCACAGAGATACCGCGTGTATCACGCCATGGAGTTGAACTTCCGCCTGAATCCAAAAGGCAAGGCCATCGATGCGGGCGTGCTGCTACCCACGATCAATGACAACTTCACTGGCCGAGCGCCCGATCTCGGAGCAATCGAATTGAACCAGCCTGAACCTCATTATGGTCCACGCTGGATTACATGGGAACCCTTCTATCGCTAAAGACTTTAATGTGCACGCATGAGGTTGGCAGTGAGCTCTTTCCGACAATGCTCCTCTAGCCTAGCAGGATGCTGAAAAAGGGGTTTTCGACCCAGGTTAGTCGGTTACACCAAAAACAACTTCTTGCAGAAACGTTGTATACGCGATCGTTTGAGCTTGGGTATACATTGGAGATCCCCTGATCTGACTTTATGGAAGCCTCTCAGAACCCTTTTTCAGCATCCTGCTAGATTCGCGCCCCGTTTCGAAGAAGAAAATCACGAGTAAGTTGCTGGGTCGACGCTACGCCGCAACCGCGCATTGTCATCGTCAGTTCGTCTCGCATGATCTGGACCACTCGCTCCACACCGGCCTGCCCGAATGCGGTCAAGCCCCAAATGTAAGGTCGGCCGATTCCCACGGCGCGCGCTCCAAGCGCGAGTGCTTTGAAGACATCGCTGCCCCGTCGAAATCCGCCATCGACGAAGACTGGGATCTTCGAGCCGACGGCCTCGACGACTTGCGGTAGCACGTCGAGTGTTCCGCGTCCAGTTTCGGTGGCTCGTCCGCCGTGATTGGAAACCACCACGCCATCCGCCCCATGCTCACACGCAAGGCTCGCATCCTCACCGGTGTCGATCCCCTTTAGGATGAGCTTTATCTTCGTCATTTTCCTAAGCCGGTCGAAGTCAGTCCAATCGGCCGAACCCGGATTGTAGTCACTGGACAAACCAGCAAACATTGGCTTCGTTCGCAACATTCTGGATGTCCGCTCCGTCCGCGGTGCGGTAATTGGTTGGCTGAGGTGACACGAAAGGCAATTGTTCGGATCGAGTCTCGCCAGACGAGTGCCAGTTTCGGTATTCCGTCCACCTAGTGTGTCAACGGTCCAAACCAAAGCTGGACACCCTGCATCCTGCACTCGCCGGACCAGCGTCTCCGTATCTTGTGGCTTTGAAGGCATGTAGAGCTGATACCAGGGCGGAGATCCCAAGACTTGAGAGACTTCCTCCACCGGGGTCGACGTCATCGTCGAAAGCATTTGCGTAACTCTTTCAGCTCTGGCCGCGCGCGCGGTCGCCTTCTCAGCGTCCGCGTGGAACATTTTCTGGTAACCCACAGCACTTAGATAAATGGGTATCTCCCAAGTCATTCCGAATACTTCGGTTTTCAAGTCAGGTTTGTCCGCCCCCCTCAGGCGGCGTGCCCGCAATTGGTAATGCGTCATCGCTTCGCGGTTTGCTCGAACCGTCAGGTCATCATCAACACCTGTTGACAGATAGCCCCAATGCGCCGGAGAGAGCCCTTTCTGTGCAAGCGACTCAAAATCCATGACGTTCAATGCGTCTTTCGGGGTCGCAATTCTAGCTCCTGACCCGTCCTGTTCCTTAGCCAAAAGCGGGCTGGCTGCAAGGAACCGAAGAAACTCACGACGAGCTTGCGGCGCAGTAGACATAGCTAGAGTCCTTGCCTTAAGAGATGTATTGCAAATGAGTCAAGTTTACGCAGCAAGTCTTTGGGCCTCGCAGCAGGCGTCGATTTCGGAGTTGAGTCGGTCGAAAGCGCGGCGGAGAGGGGCTTGGATTGGCCGCGACTGCGGCATGATCTCGGCGAGTTTGGGGCGCAGCAGCCGTGCGTAGGTTCGGGAGAAGAACAGCGCGATGCGCAGACCGTCTGGCGTGAGTTGATAGCGGTGGCTATGGGGAATGCGTTCGATGGCGCCGTGGAGGCGGAGACGGCGAAGGTCGTGAGTCATCCTGCCGGATGGGATAGCCGGCCGCGTCGAGACCCAGCAGTTGCGTCAGCAGAATGCGTATTTCCCGATTGTTGAACCCACGGGGTTGGAGACCGAATACGACCAGTACGGCAAACAGAGCCTGTACTCGCTGGTCGCCAAAGCGAAGCGCGGAGGCCCTCTGACCTTCCACCTCCAGTGGGCGGACTATTTTGTCGAATGCGTCTTCGCCAATCGAGCAGTCGTGGGAGATTTTCTGAACGTCGAGAAGACGCCGGTTGGCCTGAAAGCCAACCTGCCGCAGAGCGGGCAGGTTCCTGAGTAGTTTACCGATGCCGAAGTCGCGAGTATTGTTGATAGTCGTTTCCGTCCGA
>JBJMGK010000220.1:0-6134 GCA_045807925.1 Bryobacteraceae bacterium
GTGGGCATTGCGGTCTCTGGCTCGGACCTGTTTGTCTCGAATTTTGCCATTGGCACGATCGGCGAATACACCACCGTGGGAGATACGGTGAACCCCGCCCTGATCTCGGGGTTGATCGGACCGGTGGGCATTGCGGTCTCTGGCTCAGACCTGTTTGTCTCGAAATTTTACAATGGCACGATTGGCGAATACACCACCGCGGGGGATACGGTGAACCCGCCCTGATCTCGGGGTTGAGCAACCCGCGAGGCATTGCGGTCTCTGGCTCGGATCTGTTTGTCGTGAACGCTGGCAATGGCAAGATTGGCAAATACACCACCGCGGGGGATACGGTGAACCCCGCCCTGATCTCGGGGTTGAGCCAACCGGAGCGCATTGCGGTCTCTGGCTCGGACCTGTTTGTTGTTGCGAACAGCTCTAAACAATGGCACGATCGGCAAGTACACCACCTCGGGGGCCCCGGTGAACCCCGCCCTCGCCCGTGACGCACTCGACCTCGAACTTTTGAAACGGCTCGCGATGTTTGATTTTGAGCTAGAGACCATTCGCAAAAGCTGTAACGGCCCGAGGCCATTCTTAGAAACACAGGCTGGTCACTTCTGGCGAGCGCCGAAGAAAAACTCGTTTCCGAAACTATTTCGTCCGGGATTGGCTCACGGCCAATACACGCAAGGCTATCGCGCCAATGACCGCCCTTCGCTGCGAGTTCCTCAAGAAGATCCATTCGAGCGCGCGCACTGCAGCCGGAGGCTTCCACGCCACATTGCGTTCCTTTCGGCCATTCAGGATCTTTGTCAGTGCCTCTGTGGGCCGCGTGCGAAAGTCGTCCAACATTGCCGTTTGGTGAACGCAGGAAATTGTGCAAAACGGAGCGCAGCCCTTGGCCTTCCGGCCTTCACGAAGCAGGTCCTCGTGGTTATACTGCATCAGAGGAATGGCGGGATGTCCGCGCTGCTGCGAACAATAGTGAACCAGCCCATCCTCGCAGATATATAGAAACCTACCCCCTGCCGGACAATGCCAGGAATTCGGCAGCCCCTTGACCACGTTGGACTGAAAAGCTTCAAAGTGCGAAAAAGAAAACAATCCTTTCCCCAATCCGAGAATGCGCTGGTAGATCCCGGACTGTATTCCGTTCAGGGGCTCTAGCTGCCCGCTCCCGTCGTGCAGCACGCCAACTGTGCTATTAAATCCGAGCGCTTTCGCCCGGGCCGCAATCGCGTACGCATCCTCCGGTTGAGCAATTGCGCTTCCCAAAACCGAATTGATGGTCACATCAAACGTGGCGTACTCTTTCAGCCATTCGAGTTTCCGGTCCAGAACCTTCAGGCTCTTCTTCGACACCTCGTCTGGCTGCACGTTATCAATGCTGATCTGAAGATAATCGAGCCCGACCGCATTCAATCGCTTGATTCGCTCCGGCGTCAGCAGGTAGCCGTTTGTGATGATCGTCGCAATCGCGCCTTGTTTCCGTACACGCCCGATGAGCAAATCCAGATCAGGATGCAGCGTGGGCTCCCCGCCACTGAAAGTAACAATGCTGGTCCCGAGCGCGCCGAGTTTGTCGATCCGCCGCAGCATCTCGGAAGTGGGAACCGGCGGCGAGTCTTTATCAAATTCATTGCAGTACGTGCAGGCCAGGTTGCAACGCCGGATCGGTACGATCTGAGCCAAAATCGGATGATCAGCGGACGCCATCGCCCGCGCAAACATCCTCGCCTCACGCCAGCGCCGCTTGAACTTCAAAAAGGCTTTCATGCCGGGCGGAGGACAATGCCCCCTACATCTCACTCTACGCGAATCCCTAACCGCGCCCGGCAGAATGTGAACCGCAGGGCCGTTTACGGTATTGTTAGGAGCTCCTGCACGTTCGAGTTTCGGGATTGTCGAAGCCGAGCGGAACGTAGGTGTCGAAACGTGATAACTACAGAATGTCTCGTCTGCCAGGAGCAGTGTCGCTCAATTACAGCGTTGCCGCTTGAGCCGGTTCAATTGCCTTTGAGATCTGTCGAACCGCGTTTGAGAAAAACGAGAAATACTCGAGGGCCAAGGCACTTGATATGACCGGTGAGTGTGCAACCGATGGTAGCCCATGCTGATGCCAAGACCGGCAGTCATTCAGTGGAGGAAACGGCCACCGCACAAGCGCGCCAGCTGAACATGAATAAGGCAGCTGAAGCTCCGCCGTGGAGAAGCGTAAAGGCAATGCTGTTGGTCCAGATTATCTTCTGTCCTTCGGTTCTGTCGGGGAGGTTGGTGCTCACAAACGCGTCCAGAGGTTCCAGGTTACAACGCTTTGCCGTTCTATAATTGTGGTCCTCTTGCCATGCGCGTATACGGCCATAGTTGCCCGCTGGGCACGCGCGACGAGCCTTCTCATTTCCTAGAGACATCCGTGCGCAGTTGCGTCTACAGTTCGATGTTCATTGGATCGTAGTGCTAGGAACCTTCGGAGAACGTGCTGAGGAGGAAGTTGCCCTTCCCGTTGGCAGCGAGCTTAGCCAGTCCAATCCAGGCGGATTTGAATCGATGCTTGGGGACTCTCTTAGCGGTTTCAATGCTCGACGTTGGGCCGCAAGGTTTAGTGTGTTGTAGGTCGTGAAAAGGATGTTTTGGCGCATATCATTGCGTAATGCTCCCAAACCGCGCGACAGTCGACCGTGCTGATCACCACTGGACGCCGGATCGACTCCCGGCACGATCCTCGGGTGGTTGCAAACGTTCAATCGGACCACCGCAATATCAGTGTCCGTTGAAATCAATTGCTTACTCTTGGGATCTTGCAGTAGGTCCGGGGAATGGCGCGACATCAGCTCGGCAGCGTCTAGGCAACCGGTGAACGCAAGATCATTCACTACCTTCCCGCGTTCGTTGTCAATCTTCGGAGCAGTGGAATGTGTCCAGTGCGCCCTCTTGAAGCGGAAGCCGGTATCTTCCGCGGCAGCTCCCAACCAGGCGTCTGCTGTGTATTGTACTTTCCACAATCGTACGTGATGACGTTTTTGAACAGTATCTAGGCTCTTCTGATAAACGAATTCGGAAGGCACTCCGTTTAGCGTTAGCGCATTCATCGGGGCCCGCTTGTAACCAATCCGCCGAGTAAGGGCGTGATACATGCGATACAGTGACACTGGCGATTTTCGTTCCGCCTGATCCCAACCGGCGGCATGAAACGCGCGGTCCATCTCCTCACGGCTGCCGGAAAATAGAACGTTCACGAGGTCAGACGGATTACGCCCCATTCGCGCCCGTTGCTCGGAACCGGTCAGCAGGTGCTCAACTTCGTTCAGTTCCTCCCGGGAAAATGGCTTTATTCCCACTGGTCTTTCTGCACTAGAGGGAATCTCAACAGGGGCAGTTAATCGGAGAAGCAACTCAGTACCCGCAGGAAAGTAGATCTCCGGATTTGCCGATGGCGCGATGACGGATTTGATGCACCAGACCGGCACCCCGACTGTCGGCACTACAAACAATAGGGGAGCCGTAAACAGGGACAAACTTGAGGACAGGCTTGCTACCGGGTGAATGCCGCGCACCGTACCATCAACATCGACACGTTCTTTCGCGGTTTCTACTTCGAGAACTTCAGTCTGGATGGGGATTGTATCCCCGTTTGTGAATCGAACCGTATGGAATTGGTAATGAATGCTGGCCGTCACGTGTTTGAGGCCTAAGCCGAACCGTTTCACGCTTTCTATGGTTCCGAACACTTGCGACGCTTGCGGAACGAGGATCTGGCCACGAAAACCGATGGGTGCAATGGTCCTGCCTTCGATTCGATCTCCAGTATGGGAAATGCGAGAACCTGTGGGCGTTGACAAGCGTACTTCCAAGGTCGTCCCTTTGGGCAACTCCTGTGCACAGAGCGAAAAGGAAAGCAGAGCGGATATCCACCATCCGACTCGTAGGTACGGCATGCTAGGTCCCGTCCAGAATGGTGCGCTGCTATCCAGGGTAAATCTCACGTTTACACCGAGGGGATGACCGGCAAAATGCGCCCCTGTTCGTCGCATCAAAGTTTCCTGAACCGTTTGACGGTATCTGCCGAGATGCCACCATTTTAAGTTCGCAGTCCCAGGGCAGCGTTCGAACGATCTTCGATGACGTACTGGGTCTCGGTTTATCGATCCAATTTATACACTCCGATGGCGGCTGCGGCTCGAGCGCGATCTATTATTAGCATGCTTGATCTGGAAGGCTGATTTCAGCAAGTCAGCTGCGTGCTTATTGAGAAAGCCCTGGAAATACAGACTGCGTTGGCCTATGATGGGTTTCCCGCAGGTAGTCACTAGCCTTGATCGGAAATTTCGCGGCCGAAATAGTTGGGCGTAGCCGCAAGGCCGATGCCGCGACATTTTCGATAAGGAGACTTGAAGGAAGGCGCTGGTGCTTGCGGCGGGCGGAGCTAGCTTCGGTCACAGAGAAAGGAGTCTCTGTGACGCTTTCGAAAGCGCTTGCCCAACCGCATATCTTTAAACTGACATCCTGCCACTTCTTGATCGATCCAGGAATCTGTGGCTGCCATCTATAAAACATTCTGGACTTGACATGTTTTATAACAATTAACCCTTCTGTTCTTCACCTAGTCAGTTCACACTTCGGCTCCCAACTTTGTGGGTAATTGAAAGGTTCACCGTACGCTTACTGACCTGCTGCATGACCATGATCAGAAGATGCGAATCATGACTGTTTACCGGAGAGCGAAGTTTGAACCTCTGAACACTTCGGAAGCAAGCGGCAACACACCAGATCCAATCGAGACTCAGAAAACATCTGAACGTGGGCCCACGGGACCGCGCATCCGGAATTGCGGCCGAAATTCGACTGCGCTGCGCGCGAATTCGACGGTGCGCGACAGCTACTTCTTGACCCCTCTGGCCGAATGCATCGATGTGCCGACGGTATTGACCCGGATCGAGCGGAACCAGTTTGGGATCAACGGAGGCCCTATAGGATCGAAGCACAGGCACATCCACAGCTTGTATCCCGATTCGGAAGGGCTATCCAACGCAAACTGGGTCGTTGGCAATCTGTTCCGCAGTGCGCAGGGAAGCGCATCAGTGCTTTTTGAATCCGGCGTGCAGTCAGCGTTCTTCTTTTTTTGATGGTCCATGCTTGAGAGCAAAAGATGCCTTTAGAGAATCCTTATACGCTACGAATCCCGCTTCAGCAATATCGCTGTTAAAATCAGCGAAATGGATAAGCATAACGAGCGCGACTGGGGTAAACACGGCGTAATTGCGGGCTACGTTTTCGGAATCGCTACGCTAGTCTTGGGGATACTGACGTATGTCAGACCCCCCGACCCGGCTCACCCGATTTCATTCGACTTCTTGTCAAGGATGATAGCCGTTCCATTTTGGTTAGCAGTGATGCTGCTCTTGGCGACCGCAGCCCTCGCTTTTGCGATCACGATGAATGTAGAAAAACGCAAGCGTCTTTTGCGGCCGCCCGTCATCGCTACAGAGACGCCACGCGCAATCGACTCAATCAAAGTACTAAAGAGGGATGTGATCGAAGATCCAGGCGCTACTCACAAGAGGAAAATTTGGTTCTATATTCAAAACCAAGGGCAGACGTGTCTAAGACTCGCAGATCCGGACTGGAAATATGATCAGGGCTCAGCAGATCCGCATTCAAGAATTCGCGGCCAGATGGTCTACCGCGTTTTCAATCTACAAATTGACAAGGAATGGTTACCCAAAGATGGCCTTAATCCTATCTGCCTCGCTCCTGGAGCTCAATGCCGATTGTGGGTCGAGCCATTAATCACATATGACACGCATGAAATAAGAGCACGATGCCAATCTCCAAATCCGATAGGGACTATCTCAATGAAGCTCAATGGTGAGAGCGTCGATATTCCCGTATAGGTGACGGGAGAAGATCGGCAGCAGGACGAGTTGTTCAGTTACGGATCGCTTGAGGAGCGGGTGCCCAACGATCATCCCTTGCGCGCCATTCGGGCGATGGTGGATGCCGCGCTGAAGGACATGAGTGCGCGGTTTGACGAGATCTACGGCGAGGACGGGCGAAGATCGATTCCACCTGAGCGTCTGCTGCGGGCTTTGCTGCTGCAGCTTCTGTACACAGTCCGCAGCGAGCGCATGCTCAGGGAGCAACTGGAGTACAAC
>JBJMGK010000221.1:0-7964 GCA_045807925.1 Bryobacteraceae bacterium
CAGGCAAACTTCTGCCTTTTCCGAAGTCCCCCAACGGTTCTCTCAAACATAACGATTGATTGACCTTTTCTCGGTAGGCACTCTGTCGGTGTTAACAAACGGGTCGTAGTTTCGCATCCCGACCGGGGACCCAATTCTTTCCTTCGAACTTCGCTCCTCAGAAACTTGCGAAGACAAGGCGAAAGCCGTCGCAAGTTTTAGCCCTTGGCGACGTCCCGTTAGGGTCGTCCGACGCTCTCCAGTAAACAGTCATCCGATGCTGACATGATCACGTGACAAATCACGACACACGGTCATGCAGCAAGTCATGACACGTTTTCTGCATGAACGCTGATTCGGATCTGCTTATCCGGCGCTACCGTATGTTTTCACCGCTTGCGCGATGGCTGGAGCCGCCTTTTCGAGGTCCGCTGGAACCATGACTGGCGCCGCCTCGATGGCTGCGTTAAACGCAAGAAACCAAGGCTCAGCGATTGATGTAACCTCCGACGCATCCTGCAGGTTCATGATTAGGATGCCGGTGCGCTTGCCGTTCTCTGCCAGGAAGTAGGCCGCTTCCGGCTTCTGTTGCTCCAAGATGGTTTGCATGGCCTTGAAGCCTCCTTTGAAATGGCAGTCTTCACGCTCGAAGAGATCCCCGTTTCCACACCCATCCTGCTCTGAAGAGCCGTCGCATCTTGCGGTGTAAGAGTAAGAGAGTCGGACTAGTCTGAAAAGTGAGCATCCGAATGGCTCCTTCGCCGGAAAACTTCATCTCCTCAGTTATGCAGAATTGAGACGAAAGCTTGGCCTCTGAGCGCGTCATGTATGCTTCACGGATGCTGCGCGTGATGATTCTCCTACTTCTCGGAACCGCCGTGACTGTTGTCGTTCTGCCATTCGTCATGGCGGTTCGGGTGCGGGAGGAGCGTGGAATCACCCTGCGAGGCAAGGTGTATCACAAGCATGAAACGGTCTCGGTCAGCCCGTATCACTCGGGTTGGCAACTCGACCGGAAAGCAACCATTGAGCACCCACTTCCGGAAACGGGCGGGGTCTCATTTTTTGACGTGCAGCCGGATGAACAGCAGTACGACTCTTTAATAACCGGCCAACCGGTCGAAGTGCGCTACTTGCTCCGGCGCGATCTCCCGAGGTTGCCGTTGACGAACATCCTTTGGCAGATCCACGCGCTGCCCGTCGCCGCGCTGCAGTCCCCGCGGATCTCCAGGCTGTCTGGCCTTCGATACCCTGGCGCCATGCGGTCGGCTTGCCTGGCCGGCGGTTTCTTCGTACTGGTGGTCTTGTGGAGGGTGACTCGGGCCAGCGCACTCGGCTGGGCAGTCGCTGCAGCGGGAGCGGGCGGCGTGGTTTTGATTTCGATTCAGAGCTTCCCGCGCGCGACTGCGGATCCGAAGGTTGCGGTCAGGCGTGGGACTGCCCGGATCCAGAGCATCTCTCATATTGACACCCTGTTCCAGGGTCGCCGCACCCGCGGTTTGGATGCTGAGCAGCCGATCGACATCGTCGGTATCGAGTTTGTTCCCGAAGGACGAAGGGAGGCGGTGGCAGCGGTCGACCTGATCGATCGCGGGTCGCTCGCGATCAAAGAAGGGTCAACTGCGACTGTCGAGTACGAGGCGAACTCGCCACGAACGGCACATCTCGCCAACGCTAAACGCACTTTCCCGGTACGGAACCTCCATGGGGCGTTAATTCAGTGTGCCCTGTCGCTCGCGGTTCTGCTCGGCGGACTCGCGATAGCGGAGTGGATTCGCCGCCTTTGGCGCCGCCTGACGAGCCCGGAGCGGCGCGCAGGCATCCCTTAAGAATCGCCGGCCCGCAGCAAGTCGTGACACGTTTTCTGCATGAACGCTGATTGTGGAGCTTGGTGGGAAGAAGGGGTTCGAAGCGCCACACCGGCAATGGTTTCTTGTTTGAAATGGCGCCGCTGAAAGGCGGCCTCTGCTCCGGTCTGCGAAATAACAATTACTAAACCCTGGGCCGTTAGGACGAAGCCGACCGCGCGGCGGACGCTACGCGTGGGCGATGACCGATAGTTAGAGGTCGATAGAGTCTCGGGTCGCAAGCCGCTATCCCAACCATCGCCCTCAACAAGCTTCTGCCGTTTTCCGGCAACTTGGCAGACCGCGCAATTGGCAACCTCCAGCAGTGGTTGCTCGGTACTCACCACGGGGTGAGCCGTGATCAGCTCCAGGTTTATCTGGATGAGTTCGTATTTCGCCACAATCGTCGGAAGACACCAACAGCCGCGTTCCAAACTCTGCTTGGCCTTGGAGCTGGGCGCAAACCTACGGCTTATGAACAGATACGCGGTGCGGCCGACCTTGGTGAGCCACCAGTCTAACCACAACCTGTTGGGCTGTGCTGAAACAACCGGATAAGCAGAAGCTTGCTAGCAGGCCGGGGAAGACATCGGCAACTGAGCGTGGTGCGATCCTTGTCATCGACTTGCACAAGGTCAACTGAAATCCGCCGTGCTTTTGAGGCAATTCGCCAGCGTACGCCAAATCCATAGTCGCATTGTGCAACAATAGCAAGCCGGGATACATAAATCCGCAGTGCAATCTGTTTTGCGGACGCACTTCTATCGGAGCGGTATGAACAGCAGCGCCTCAGGTCGAACTGGACTCGGTATCCAGCCATTTTTTCTCCGGTCGGGTGGCCCCATAACTGCGCTTGGCAAAGTGCTACAGCGAAAAACTGCAATTCAAATGCGTCCCGGGTCGACGCGTTTCCGGTTTAAATTGACGCACAAGTCAGGTTATTCACCGCTGCCTAAGGATGTGCAAACCAAAATGGAAAGGGCACTGGGGGCGAGCTTTGCCGAACTTCGCATCCACGTCGGATCTGTGCGACTTACTCCTGATGACAAGGCCGTTTATATTTCTGACCTCGAGGTCGGCCCGGAGCACCGCCGTCACGGCTTGGCAAGGCAACTCGTGCAAGCCGCAATGCGGACAGCGCGCAG
The DNA here is from genome assembly GCA_045807925.1 of Bryobacteraceae bacterium. Classification (GTDB taxonomy): domain Bacteria; phylum Acidobacteriota; class Terriglobia; order Bryobacterales; family Bryobacteraceae; genus Bog-105. The sequence goes on from JBJMGK010000221.1 coordinate 2,972, forward strand.
CAAACGCTATTTAATAGCGCAACTGGAGGCCAGATCGGGATCGCATTCTGACCTGTCGCAAACTGCGGCTCCATTGTGCAAGGCAAATCAATGATTATCCCTGTTTACAGGCCCCCCGCCGTGCAGGCCAAACCGGCCGCACCCGCTGCTTACAGGCCCGCTGCGCCACGAACGACAGTAGGCGCTCCCTCCGTTTACAAGCCGGCTGCGGTGCAAGCCAAACTAGCCGCACCCGCTGCTTACAGGCCCGCTGCGCCACGGACGACAGTGGGCGCTCCCTCCGTTTACAAGCCGGCTGCGGTGCAAGCCAAACCAGCCGCACCCGCTGCTTACAAGCCCGCTGCGCCACGGACGACAGTAGGCGCTCCCTCCGTTTACAAGCCCGCTGCGGTGCAAGCCAAACCAGCCGCACCCGCTGCTTACAGGCCCGCTGCCTTTGAAGAGAAGCCAGCGGCTCGGTCCGCACCTCAGGACAGCATTGGACATACAACGATTCAACGAATGATCATCCGTGTTTCGCGGTCTTACGGCTTAGGGCACTCAGCAGTCGCGCTCGCCAATGATGCGGAAATAGATGATTCAATTGCAGCGCTAGCCGCAACCACGGGTCAGACGGTTGCTGATTTTCACCGCGATCAGTTTAAGCTAACTAAGGACGAAAAGCATTACTTTGTAGCGCATGCAAACGAAAGGCAACTGGATCAGTTGACACCGGATGACTTTGCTGACGCACTGGTGACTAGGTTCGGGCTTCAGAACGGAACAAGCATCAAGCTTGTCGCCTGTAGTACGGGAAGTAAGCCTGAAGCGTTCGCAGGATTGCTAATGGATGCTTTGCGAACTCGCAGCATATGGGACGTCAAGATTGCGGCTGCAAAAGATCTTTTGCACTACAACCAGACGTCCCGGTTCGCGTTCTCCGGAGCTGACGTCAAGGATATTAAAGGGAAGTACGATCAAGCGCTTCAGTCGATTGACGAGAAACAGGCTCCACTATTCTTAACCCACGTACTCACAGTTATTGACTTTGGCAAACATGAGGACCAGTTCCTTAAACATCTAGATTTACTTGTTAACTCGGAGGTGCTCACGGATTGGGAAAGTCAAGACATCACGGACATAACCATAGATGACGTGATCGACAGCTATAGAAATGAGTTAATTCCACGACAGTGTACCATTGAGTTCTTGAACCGATATTGGCAGGAGCTTAAATTACTATCACCGGCAACCACGTCAAAGGCCGTCTCCAAAGCTATCCAACAGTTAGAGATACAGTTATACAATAAGAAACCCCTGACACGTGATCAACTCGTCAACTTAGCGCAGAGTTACTTCAAAGCAGAATATCGCGTACCAGGGCCTTTGGACCGAAAACTTAACCAACCTGGGATGATAGTAGCCATCATTGAGCACGCCCAACGTCTCCGGCTGAGCAGTCAGAGATTCGAAGACAAGCTTAGGTTTGACAACGAAGATGTTAAGCAAAGGTATAAGAAAGCAATCAGTATTCGAGGCCTTAAGAAAAAGGCTAGTTCGTACGTCGAGGCTGCAGCCCGATTCCTCCGTGATGTCGGCAAGGACATTAACTTCACTCCCGAATTTAAGACCTCCGCGCTGACGGCATGGGAAACTTACCGGGACGCATTGAACGCGAAGTTCTTGGCTGCCGCCCCCACATCTGAGCAGACTGTACCGCCTAAGCGGAAGACGTTTTCTTTATCCGATCCATTGGCGAGTGGCTTTGTGCCGGTCACTTCGGCCAGTTATGCAATGTTTCAACAGATCGGCGCACGCAGGATGCTATTTGGCAGTTCCGATAGCGGTTCCGATAGCGATTAGTGCCGCGCGTATTCGAGGCGCTTTTCCGATGCTCGCACCTCGGACAGGCAGGCTCCGTTCCAAACGGCGTCGGAATCATCTTGAGGGTGTCTGCGCCAGCGCTGCGGCAGTGATAAAGGCGAGCACTCCTGACAAGTTGATTCTCATGAGTCCGTCAGGCAACTTATCACAAGTGAATCGAGGAAGCGGCTGAAGCTGCGGCTAACAACGACATGAATATTCTCATCAACGACCAGACGGTCTTGCGGGCAACCGCAACATTCCTGCGCACCGCCGTCACTCGGAACACGGCTTGGGACAAGTTTCTGGCCGGAGATCACCGCGCTCTGACGCCCGCCGAGCGACGTGGAGCCAAGCTGTTCTTTACTCCAGCCGGGGCGGGTGGGGCCGGCTGCTTCTCGTGCCATACCGGACCGATGCTCAACAAGCAGCATGACGATCCGGAGGTCTCCGGAGTGTCTTTTTCGAGTTGCTCGATCTCGGATGCGAAGATGTCGCGGAGCTTCATCAGATCCATCATCGCGCGTTTAGCGCTGGCAGTCCTTTGCCCTAGAACAGCGAAAACTGGGCTTGTCCACAGGCCGGAGGACGTATCGCTATTATCCAGGTTCTTTGTGTAATAGAGCGAGCGGCCATCGTGAGATTCGATCGCAACCGATCCGCCATTCCGCGTAACTTGGGTTCCATTACCGCCCGTAGCGGGGACCTTCCTTATTCCGCTCCTTCGCCCTCCTCGCTCCGTAAAACAGCAGTCAGGCAAAATCCTGCCCTTCCCTACAGGCTGAATGACCGCTGCCAAGCAATACACCAGGCCGTCGCAGCCAATTCTTCGCTCAGCCTCCCGTCCAGTCATGCGGCAGTCACAAGTCAGGCAGGCGGTTAGGCAATCTTCGGCTGAGGCCTCAAACCGCTAACCTGTTAAATGAAGGGTCGAACTTCGAAACTTGACCGGGGAGCCAATTCGCTTTTCGAACTTCGCTCTCCAGTGAACAGTCATGCGATGCTGACATGATCACGTGACAGATCATGACACAAGGGGGCAGAGAATGCTACTCGCACTTGCCGGCGAGGCGAGTAGTACCGCGATTTGGGCGCTGATCTATGTGCGGATTCGGTTTCAGCTGCGCTCTCTGTACGGCTTAAGAACCGGGTGAAGAAAAAAGTGCCAACCAGAGAAAGACGACCGAGGCCAGTAGCGCAAGGATGCTTCGAACTGAGTGGAGCCTCGCCCATTGTTGTAACAGGCGGTCGGCTTTATCAGACGCGTGATCCAGGGTCGGATCAAGAAGTTGCTTGTTTGTCGGCCTGAACCTGAAGAGAATTGATGACCATCAGACCTGTTTGTCCGGTCGTACGCGTTAGGGCAAACCATCTGTTATGGACGGCGAGTCGGTGCTGAAGTTGGAGGATGAACGGAAAGCAGCAAGCGGGGACGCGGCGACGCCGGAGCCAGGCAGAGGTGGAAGGATTAGTAGCGGAGTATGAGGCCAGTGGTTTAAGCCGGCAGGCGTTCTGCAACACGCATGGGCTGTCATTGTCGACGCTGAACCGGCATCGAAAACGGCAACAGATGCCAAGCGAGCCTGCGGAGACAAGTGGCTGGGTAGCGGTGGAGTTGTCGGATGCAGAGCAGGCTGCGGCGAGTCAGCCAAGCAGTGAGTTGTCGGTATTATTGTCGAGCGGTCGAAGAATCGAAGTGCGCGGCGGATTCGACCCGAAAGTACTGCAACAGCTGGTGCGTGTGTTGGAGCAGGCTTGAGTGTTCGGGTTGGGACCGGCCACACGGATCTACCTGGCGGTGGGTGCAACGGACCTGCGCAAGGGCTTTGAAGGACTATACGGCCTAGTGCGCGACCGGTTGTTAGGCGATCCTCTGAGCGGGCATGTTTTCGTGTTTTCGAATGCCCAGCGGAATCGGCTGAAGTTGCTGTTCTGGGATGGCAGCGGGCTGTGGGTGTGCGCGAAACGACTGGAGAAGGGGCGCTTCCGGTGGCCGGAGGTGGCGAGCGAGCAGGGGAAGGTGGTACTCAGCCAGGAAGAGTTGGTGTTGCTGGTGGGCGGGATAGATCTTTCACAGACACGACGCAGACGATGGTATCGGATAGTAACAGCGGAAGAGAGTAAATCCGCGTAAGAGCATTTATAAGTAGGAAACAACTTGCTTGTAAGTGGAAGCATACGTTACGTTGTTTTATTAACGCGACGTGGGTCCTTCTTCCTCTACTCCTCCGCGGTCTGAAGCAGAGCAGATTGAACAGCTCAAGAAGCAACTGCAGTGGGCCGAGCTAAAGATCCAAATTCTGGAGCAGCGACTGCGTTTGGAGTTGATCGCCAAGTATGGACCGGCGAGCGAGAAGCTGAGCGACGCGCAACTGGAGTTGTTGCAATGGGAGCCTGGCGTGAGCAATGTAGAGGTCCAGGCGGAGAGCGAACGCGCAGCAGAACCGGCCTGGACGGATAAACCTCACAAGCGCAAACATCCTGGCCGGCAGGAACTGCCCGCGGACTTGCCGCGGAGGGAGAAAGTGCTGGCCTGCACACCGGAACAGTGCACCTGCCGAGCCTGCGGCCAGCAAACGACGGTGATCGGCTATGACCGCAGCGAGCAACTGGATGTGGAACCGGCCCGCTACTTTGTACTGGTGACTAAGCGCGAGAAACGAGCGTGTCCGTTCTGTCAAGAAGGCGGCATCGCCACGGCGCCGCTCGCAACGCGGATCATCGACAAGGGCCTGGCGAGTGACCGGGTGGTGATCGACGCGGTGGTCGCCAAATATAGTGACTATTTGCCGTTGTACCGTCAGAGCGCGATTTTGGAGCGGGAGACCGGCCTCGAGATCAGCCGCGCCACGCTGGATGGATGGGTCATGCGAGTGGGTGAGTTGCTCTCGCCTATTGCCGCGGCCATCGGTCGTGAGTTGGTCAGCGGCACGTATATCCAAGCAGATGAAACGCCAGTGGGCGTGCAGATGCACGACGGACGAGGCAAAAACCATCAGGCCTACCTGTGGCAATACGGCAGGCCCGGCGGCAACGTGGTGTTCGATTTTCGGCTCGGGCGTGGACGCGACGGTCCGAAGCGATTTCTGGGACAGTTTGAAGGCATCCTGCAAAGTGACGGCTACGCCGCTTATGAACAGGTGGGCGGACC
>JBJMGK010000222.1:0-10509 GCA_045807925.1 Bryobacteraceae bacterium
ACGCGCACGCGCCGAACTGGCGCCGAGGACCGCGCCACTGTACGGGTCCACATAGACTGTCTTACTTCTTCCGATAGAAACCTGCGTGGCTGCCTGAGGCTGATTGCGCACAGCGATGGCGGTCGGTTCACCTATGCCAGCACGACGAACCGCCTCGAGCAGTTCCTCAATACCGCGCTGCTGGGGATCGTTGGGAACAGAAACGGAACGAATGTCCCGGTCCACGAAGTCGACGGCCTGCCTTTCGAAGGACAATGCCACGCCTGTCGCGGCCATGATGAAGATAAATGAACCGGCCGCGAGGCCAATGAACAAATGCAGCCAGAAAAGAGTTTTGCGAATCACTGGTTCTCTCTCGTGTCACTAACGAATCCAGCGTGATCGGCTTGTCTTAAAATTACCTGAAATCTTTTTTCGTGGCTCACATTCTTCGCCGGAATCTGCTGCAATGATTCGTAAGGTGAGATGCGCGTCCTACTTGTTGATGATGATCGGGAAGTAGCCGAGTATGTTCGACGGGACCTGGAACAGGAGTCGTTCACTGTCGTCGTAGCGCACGAAGGCGGCTCAGCATTGCGTTTGGCTGAGACCTCCGCCTTCGACATCATCGTTTTAGACGTGATGATGCCTTTCATGGACGGCCTACAAGTGACACGCAGTCTCCGCAGACAGAATATCCTTACGCCGATCCTTTTACTCACAGGGCGGGATGCTCCCGAGGAGATTGTAAGAGGGCTTGAAGCAGGGGCAGACGATTACCTGACGAAACCGTTTTCATTCGATGTGCTCCTCGCCCGGATACGCGCTCGCACGCGAAAGTTTGACGCGAAGAACACACAGCTGCGTTTTGCCGACTTGAAGCTCGATGTGGAGGAGCACAAGGCCTGGCGCGGAAAGCGGGAGATTGTTCTGACACGAACCGAATTCGCAATCCTCGAATGTCTGCTACAGTCCGCCGGCCGGGTCGTTACAAGGGATCGGCTCATTGACACCGTTTGGAGCGACCGGGAGGTCAGCGAGAACAATCTCGATGTCTTCATCAAATTTCTTCGGTCGAAAGTGGACGTGCCGAACTCGCCAAAGCTGATCCACACCGAGCGAGGACTTGGCTACAGTTTGCGGCAGGGTGCTCAATGACGCGACTGAACTTACACTCGTTGCGCGTTCGCCTCACGCTCTGGTATTCGTGTGCGCTGATCCTAGTGGCATTGGCGCTGGCGGGCGCGAGCCGTTGGGCGTTGGCAGTGAGTCTGGATCATGCCCTGGACCAGAGTCTGCGGTATCGGCTCATTGGCCTACATGGCTTTATCGATCAAGACCGAGCGGAGGGGTTAGATCACCTGTCGGTGAGACTTCGTGAACTCAATCATCTCGGCGAGCTTTTCCAGGTTTTTGGACCCCACGGCAAGCTTATGGCGCAGTCGGATGGATTAGCACGTCATCACGTCAGCACGCAAGCGCCGCCCAATCCTGGTGCCGGTATGCTGTTTCGGAGTGCCGGGCCTGGATGGTTCCGGCTTCGGGTGGCGACCCAGCGAATCTACGTTGGCGGGCAACCGCTCACCATCGAAGTGGCAGATCCGCAGCGTAAGTTCGACGGGCTGCTGCGCGAATTTTATTCCGTGCTATACATTGCGCTTCCGATTGTACTGGCCATAGCGGGGGTTGGCGGTTACTGGCTCAGCAGCAGAGCGCTTAGACCAGTCGATCAGATCATCGATGAGGCTCAGGCCATTGATCCAGCCAACCTTGGCGCAAGACTGTCCGTTCCTGCCTCCGGCGATGAACTGCAGCGATTAGCAGAAACCGTCAACCAGATGCTCGGCCGGGTAGAACGATCCGTTCAGCAGGTAAGGCGATTCACTGCCGATGCTTCGCACGAGCTTCGTGCGCCCATGACATTGATTTACACAGCCGCACAGTTCGCGCTCAGGCGCGATCGCAGTCCCGACGAACTGAAGGAGGCTTTACGCAAGATCCTGCGCGAAGCCAAACGATGCACGGAGCTGATAAACCAACTTTTGACGCTAGCGCGATCGGATGCGGCAAACAGCCGGGTGGAACTGGTCTTGAGTGATGTTGGGGAGGCCGTCAAGGACGTTACGAGCGAGATGTTGGAGCTTGCTTCCAACAAAGGGCTGAACGTCTCGACCAGGCTGCCGGAAGCTCCGGTTCACGCTGCCATTGACGAACAGTCGTTTCGGCGCATGCTGCTCATCCTGCTGGACAACGCTATCAAATACACGCCTGAAAGCGGCAGCATCACGATCAGCCTGATTGAAGGTGGAAGCAGCCTGACGATCGCGGTAGCAGACACAGGGGCGGGTATTCCTGCCGATCAGCTGCCGTTCATCTTCGGTCGCTTCTGGCGAGCCGACCAAGTCCGATCCCGAGAGGCAGGCGGAACCGGGCTAGGGCTCGCGATTGCGCGCGAAATCGCGCAGAGTCATGGGGCGGAGCTAACGGTGGAAAGCTCCGTTGGGCTCGGATCGACTTTTACTCTTCGGCTCCCGCGGTCTGCTGGACAGTTATCGCCGCAACGCACGTCGAGTGAGCAATCCGTTTAGCGCACGAGTTGTTTTCTTACTTTTAAGGCGGCTTTAAGGTGTTGGCCGCAAGCTTGCGAGATGCGTAAGTTTGTCCTTCTGCTGAGTCTGAGTGTGACCGCTTCGGCAATGGCGAAAGATGTCATGCTGATGAACCGCATCGGCCCTTCTCAATCCGAACTCTACATTGCTAATGCGGACGGAACCGGTGAGCGCAAATTGCTTCAGGCCTCGGGCTTCGATTACCACGCTTCTTATTCGTACGACGGCAGATGGATTGTTTTCACGTCCGAGCGCAGCGGGTACGGTCAAGCTGATATCTATCGAGTCCATTTAGATGGCAGCGGACTGGAGCGGCTGACAGACGATCCTGCGTTGGATGATGAGGCCGCACTGTCGCCTGATGGCAACCAAGTGGCGTTTGTCTCCACTCGGGAAACGCACCGAGCCAACATCTGGATACTTGATTTACGGACAAAGCAGCTTCGCAACCTGACCGGGCAGGCGGGCATCCAGGGCGACCCGATGAAGCCGGATGCATTCCTTCGACCGGCTTGGTCGGCAGACGGAAAATGGATTGCGTTTACTTCCGATCGCAACACGGAATGGAAGGGACACGGCAATGGCTCCGGTTGGGAACACGTGCAAGAGCTCAGCGTCTATATCATCCGCCCGAACGGCACTGGCCTCCGCCGGATTACAGAGCCGGGAATCTGCTCAGGCTCCCCCAAGTGGTCTGCCGATAGTAAACAGCTCGTCTTCTACGAAATTCCAGTAGAAGGCACATGGAATGCACGTGTTTTCGGGCTAGCCGCGAGAGCGACGTCTCAAATTGTGTCTATCGACCTGGGGACGGGGAAGCGCGGGGAGGAGACGTCCGGGCCCGGTCTCAAGCTCATGCCGCAGTTTCTGCCCGATGGGCGAATCGGCTTCTTGACAAAGTCGGGGGAAGAAGAAGGTATTGGTTATACCCGAGGTGCGGGGAAGTTCCCGGGCAGTTTGCGTTCGCCTGCATGGTCGGGGGATGGCAAGCAGGTGATTTACGAAAAAGTGGATTACACGCCTCGTCCACAGAATCAGCTTCTCTATAGCTGGGAGCCGGATTACGAAAACCGATACACCGACGTGTTTCCGAGCTTCTCAAAGTACGGCACGCTTCTGGTGACAAACAAGAATGTGGATTCTTCTATCGTGACCATGGATGCCGATGGTCAAAACAAACGTGTTGTTTACAAAGCCGTGAACGGAGTTGCTTTTGCACCGAGCTGGTCGCCGGATGGCGAGTGGATCGCTTTCGGGTTCGGCAGTTTCCTGCAGGGTCGCCGAACCGGTCCGGCAAAGATTATGATGGTGCGAAAGAGTGGCACCGACGCTCAGGACCTAACCTCAGGGATGCCGAATGCAGGATTCCCGAGCTGGTCAGCGGATGGCAAAGAGATCGTCTATCGCAGCTGGGGGCCCAAAGAAATGGGACTGCGTGTTCTTCACGTCCAGGATCGCTCGGTGAGAGTGCTGACTGAGGGAACAGATAATCTTCCATACTGGTCACCGGACGGAAGCCGTATTCTGTTCACTCGCTGTGAAGGCGCGAACTTCGATATCTACACGATGGCGCCTGATGCCACGGACGTCCGTCGATTGACCACATTCCCTGCTAACGATGCTCATGCGGTCTGGAGTCAGGACGGCAAGCACATCATGTGGAACAGCGGCGAGTACGGGTTCAAGGATGAAGCAGCACTTTATGACAACTCGTTCCAGCCCTACGGGTCCATCTGGATCATGAAAGCAGACGGTACTGAGAAGCGGCAACTCACCAATAGTCACTGGGAAGATGCCATGCCGTGTTTTGTGCCAGCGGCCCGAGAACGATCGGGAGTAGCGGCTTCACGCTAAGCCTCCTTTCAGAAACATTTAAGGTTCGCAGGCGATGCTGGCTAGTGTCCGAGGAATGTCACTATGAAGCTGCCCAGGTATTCGCGATTTAAATTTGGCCTCGTGCTCGGGATCGGGGCCCTTGTCGCTTCCGTGCTCTGCGTTCAATGTGTGCGGACCTACTTGTACACCGATGCCGTGCTTGTTCCTCAGCAAGCGGAACGTGAGGCGGAGCGACAGGGTGGTGTCCTTACTGCAGCGGCGCGAAGTGCCGGAATCACAGATCCGCGCTCGCTCGGGCCTGCCATACAACACGCTCTTGAATCTTCCACCGATCACGTGCTCTGGGTACGTGTACTGGATCTAAAAAATAGCGTGCTCGCTCAGGGCGGGAACCCACAAGGCAGGGCGACCGTCTCACCGCAATGGTGGGCGAGCGTCGAGAAACACGAGAGTCTGGGAAGATCGGTCGACACACCGGAAGGCAAGGCGTTCGTCGTCATGCTGCCGTTTCGGCTGCCGAGACCACCCCAGTTTCAGGAGGCGGCAACCGGTCGGCCTGAGTTGCCAAGCCATCTACCAGGTGCGCGCCGTCCCACAACCTACGTCCTCGAGGTTGCAATCTCACTTAAGACAGTCGCTGGCGCATTCGAGGGACTGCGTCAAAACCTGATCGTCGGCTTGATTGCGTCCATCGCGCTGTTTGTATCGACCACGGTGATTGGTCTGCGCGCGCCCCACTACTTTCGCGGGAGGTATCTCGAGAGCGAACTGCAATTGGCCAGGAGGGTTCAGAGTGACCTCCAACCCAAGCCGAAGCCGGTATCGCCTCATGTTGAGTTCGGGGCGTCGGCTGTCGCGGCCGACCACGTCGGCGGAGACTTCCACGACATTTTCGAAGCGGAATCCGGCAGCATCGCGATCGTTTTGGGCGATGTCTCCGGCAAAGGAGTGCCGGCGGCGCTGCTCGGGAGTGTGCTACAGGGTGCGATTCGATCTTCTAGCGTATCGAACCATGAGTTTGCTTGTGAGCGGATTAACCGGATGTTATGCGAGCGGACGGCCGGCGAGCGGTTCGCAACGTTGTTTTGGGGCGTCTTCGATCCTGCCACGAGTACGCTGAGCTACGTAAATGCCGGGCACGCCGCCCCGATGCTCGTTCGCAGCGGCCAGAAGATCATCGAGCGATTGGATGAGGGGGGCCCTGTTCTCGGTTTGCTCCCAAAGGCGCGGTATTTGGCTGGAACGGTTAAGATCGAGAGCTCCGACATGCTCGTCCTCTACTCGGATGGCATCAACGAAGCAACCAACCAGAACAGCCAGGAATATGGAGAAGACCGTATCACAGAGTTGATCTCGGACGCGGCGGATGCCACGGCGTCTGAAATGTGCGGGCGAATTATGAAAGATTTCACGGCGTTCGCAAAGTTCGGAGTTTCGCAGGACGACCGCACATTAATGGTGGTCCGGTTCCCAGAAGGGCCGACTATCCGGCAGCGCTGGAACTCCGGAACGCTCAGAGTAGGAGCGGTCGCTTAAGCGACAGAGAGAAGGAGAGGAGGTATGAAAATTTTGTCGACGAGAACTGGCCCTGGGATTCGCGCTTTGCTTTCCATTTGTTTGTCGCTGACACCTGCTATTGCTCAGACGGCAACCACCCGAATCGTGAGCGCCGGAAACATGTTCCTTTCGACGCTCGATCAGAAGCAACGGCAGGCGGTGCTCTTTTCCTTTGATGATGAGGAGCAGCGAAAACGCTGGTCGAATTTCCCGGTTTCGTTCGTTCGACGCGGCGGAATGAGCCTCAAAGATCTGAATAGCGCTCAGCGTTCCGCGGCGATGGCTCTCGTCGCGTCTGCGCTCAGCCCGAAGGGCTTCGAGAAAGTTCAGCAAATCATGGAAGGCGACGAGGTCAACAAGAATACTGACCAGGGACCATCCGGCAATCGGGGACCCCGCCCGCGATCCGGTAGCGGAGGGCCGCCGCCCGGAAATGGGGGTCCACCTTCATTTGGCGGTGCGGGTAATCGTCGGCCGGCCTGGAACGGCCCGATATTTGGCAAAGATCTGTACTACGTCTCTATCCTTGGCCAGCCCTCCGAGAAGAATCCGTGGATGTTGCAGTTCGGTGGTCACCATCTCGCGCTGAACATCACCATCGCCGGGGAACAGGGCGTCCTTACACCAACCTTGACAGGCGCTCAACCTGCGCTCTATACGCTGGAAGGAAAAACGGTGCGGCCTCTCGGCCAGGAGAGCGACAAGGCGTTCGCCTTGCTGCAAGCTCTGGATGAGAACCAGCGGAAGAAAGCGATTCTGGGCTATAGTCTCGCTGATCTTGTACTCGGTCCAGGGCAGGATGGCAAGACGATTGTGCCGGAAGGGCTGAAGTGCTCCGCCATGAGCGAGCGCCAGCGCGTCCTGCTGCTTGACTTGATTTCCGAATGGGCAAGCATTATTCACGAAAGCGCGGCTAAGGCCCGAATGGCTGAGCTAAAGGCTGAGCTTGACGAGACCTGGTTCGCCTGGAGCGGTCCGACAACGGTCACTCGGGGCAAAAACATCACCGCCTACTACCGCATTCAGGGTCCTCACCTTGTAATTGAGTATGCGCCTCAGGAGCTGGGCGGCGACCCCGCCATGCACGTCCATACCATGTACCGTGATCCGACGAACGACTATGGCCGGAGGTTCACAGCCAAGTGAAGACAAAACTGAGTGCCGCCGTTGCGATCGTTTTCCTATTGCGCGCAACTGCCTCTGCGCACCGGCTGGACGAGTATCTGCAGGCCACCATCATCTCCGTGGAGAAAGACCGTATTCAGGCGTTTGTCCGTTTGATTCCCGGTGTTGCGGTGTCCTCCATCGTTATTGCGAGCATCGATGCCAATGGGGACCGCGTCGTTTCGGCAGCCGAGCGGCAGGGCTACGCGGAGCGTGTGCTTAGGGATCTCTCGCTCAGCGTTGACGGAAATGCTTTGAGACCCCGGTTGGTGTCGTTGAAGTTTCCATCGTTCGCTGAGATGAAAGAAGGACTTGGGGAAATTCAGATCGAGTTCACTGCCGATTTGCGCCCCGCCGGCACCAAGCGGAATCTTGTCTTCGAAAACCATCACCAAAGCGCGATTGCGGTGTACCTGATCAATTGTTTGTTACCGCGTGACCGGAGTGTTCAGATCCTCGCCCAGAATCGCAATGAAAGCCAGTCGCGATATCGGCTGGACTATCTCCAGGCGGACGGTCCCTTAGCTCCGCCATCGCCTCCGAGTGTCGGCTTTACAAGCATTTTCCGACTCGGTATCCGGCATATCGCTGAAGGTACAGATCATCTTCTGTTCTTGTTGGCGTTGCTTCTTCCTGCACCGCTCATAGCCGGCGGTTCCCGTTGGACCGGTTTCGCTGACGTGCGCCATTGTGTGCTGAAGATTTTAGGGATCGTATCAGCGTTTACTGTCGGGCACTCGATTACGCTCGGGTTAGCTGGTTTGGGACTGGTCCACGTTCCGAGCCGCCCAATTGAAGTGCTGATCGCCGTTTCGATTCTCATCTCCGCTGCCCACGCGATTCGTCCCCTGTTTCCCGGACGCGAAGCCGCAATAGCAGCCTTCTTCGGCCTTATTCATGGACTAGCGTTTGCTTCGACAATCGGCCAATTGGAGTTAGCGCGCTGGGAGCGTGTCGCCAGCATCCTGGCATTCAATCTAGGCATCGAGACCATGCAGTTGGTGGTAGTTGCCGCGACTGTACCGTCGTTCGTAATTCTCAGTCGCACTCGTGCATATCCATCGTTGCGAATCGGCGGTGCGCTGTTTGCCGGCTTTGCAGCCGCTGGCTGGATCCTCGAGCGGATGTTCAATTTACGTAGCTGGGTAGATCTGGTGGTGGGTAGCGTCGCGCATCACGCGATTTGGATCGCCGTTGTTTTGTTCCTGATCAGCGTGATTTGCTGGTCGCGACGCAACGCTTTGAAGTTGCGGCCCTTCGCCACTTACTCGTGAGATATCCGTCTAGGATCAGCAAGTCTGCCTCTTTGCCGTGCCTGGATTGTTCCGGTCTTTTCGTCAATGTGAAGCATTCCTGACGTCTACCTGAAAGCTGCAAAAAGTTGGTTGTTCAAACAAAGGAAAGCGTAGGCAAGATCAACTGGAGCGATTTATGAGCAAATCCCTAATCTTACTGACCTGCCTGATGACGTGCATGGCGGCGAGCGCACAAAAGGGGCCCGACTGGGTAAAAGATGCCGTTCTTTACCAGATCTATCCCTCATCGTTTCAAGACAGCGATGGGAACGGCATCGGCGACTTGAAAGGTATTCAAACGCGACTGGATTATGTTCAGTCTCTCGGTGTGAACACCATATGGCTGAACCCCATCTTTAAGTCAGCGTTCAAGGACGGCGGTTACGATGTCATTGATTTCTACCAGGTCGATCCCCGCTTCGGTACCAACACCGACCTCGTACAGCTAGCCGGCGAGGTGCATCGCAGAGGAATGCATATCGTCCTTGATCTGGTTGCGGGCCACTCCTCGAACCAGAGCGAGTGGTTCAAGCAATCCATGCAAGCCGATACCAATCTTCAGTACAGCGATTACTACATCTGGGCATCGAATAAACCGGCCGACATGTCACAGCAGGATGCGTCGCGTTGGGTTGAAGCGAACGCACCCAGAGCGAAGTACTACATCAAGAATTATTACGACGTCCAGCCGGCGCTCAACTATGGATATGCGCATCCCGATCCGAATCACCCTTGGGAGCAGTCCGTAGACGCCCCGGGGCCTCGCGCCGTTCGCCGCGAGCTGCAGAGCATTATTGCCTTCTGGTTAAACAAAGGCGTCGACGGATTTCGTGTGGATCTGGCCTCAAGCCTAGTTAAGAACGATCCTGATAAAGCAGCGACCATCGCTCTTTGGAAGGATCTGAACGGCTGGTTTCATCACAGCTTCCCTCAAGGTGTGCTCGTAGCCGAATGGTTCAATCCGAAACAGTCTCTTGCTGCGGGATTCGATATCGACTTCCTGAGACCTGGGAAGCTTACATCGGCTCTTGAAAGAGGCAAGAAGACGGCCGGGAAGGTGTATTTCGATAAGACCGGCGAAGGCAGCATCGCTGACTGGAAGTCTTACGTCACTGAGCAGTATGAAGCTGCGGCCAACGGAGGCTTCACATCGCTGCCAACGGGTAGTCACGATAACCCGCGCATCGCGGACGCAGACCGGAACACGCCTGCGGAATTGAAGGTCCTACTCACGTTTTTCCTCACCCAACCAGGAATTCCGCTCATCTATTATGGCGATGAAATCGGCATAAAGTATGTTCCTGACTCTCCGGATGTTGAAGGCAGCCGTGCCCGGTCCGGAAGCCGCACGCCCATGCAATGGAACGCCGGCGAAGACGCCGGCTTTTCGACAGCTCCGAAAGACAAACTCTACATACCTCTAGATCCCGATCCGAATCGGCCGACAGTTGCCAAGGAGGATAAGGATCCAGCTTCGCAACTGAATTATGTGCGTAATTTGCTGAAGCTGCGGAAAGCTTCTGCTGCACTTGGCAACAGTGGCACCTTGGAGTTTCTGAGCGACGTTGAACATTCTTACCCGATGGTCTATTTGCGCCGCAGCGGAAAAGAGCGGTATGTCATCGCGTTGAATCCTTCGAATAGGAGCGTAGAAACCGCGATCGCCTCGCAGGGCGCTGAACAGCCTAAGTACCTCTTCGGAACTACGGAAAGTGTCAGCTACAAGGTTGGCAAAACGACCGACAGTCTGCAGATGCCTCCCTTGTCTGCTGCGATCTTCAAGGTGGAGTAAGGTTCAGGTTAGGCTTGTTGCTGCTAGTCTCCTGTCACATTGATTCGTGACATAAATCAAGCTGATCGGCCAACAACGCTGGTACGTTGAGCGAAACGCGCAATACTCGCCAGGATCTGGTCTGCCGTTCTGGTCCAGACGAACGGTTTGGGATCTTCGTTGTGAACATCGATGTACTCCCGGATAGCGCTTTCCAGTTCTTTGACGCTGCGGAAGATACCACGGCGAATGCGCTTGTTGGTGATCTCAGCAAACCAGCGTTCGACCAGATTCAGCC
>JBJMGK010000223.1:0-3158 GCA_045807925.1 Bryobacteraceae bacterium
AGTTCGCGTGGGAACTGACGGAGGGCGAAGGCTCCCTGCAGGGCGTCACGGATCAGGAAGTCGAGTACCGAGCGCCAGCGGTACCGGGTCTGGAGCGATTGAAAGTCACTGTGTCCCAGCGCGAAATCGCAATAACAGCCGAGGCGCTCGTCACGGTTACCGACAGTCTCGAGAGCGCCATGAGCCCGGCTGTCGTGAATACGCGGGGGTTACCGGGGTATACCTTTGAGCGTGCCGCCGGTGATCTTTGGCGCTGCCGCTTCGACGCCGAGCGCAACATCATCGTGGTCAACAGCGGCCACCGGGACTTCGTGTTCGCGACGCGCAATCGGGCCCTGCAGTTACGGTATCTAGTGCGACTCTACGTCAAAGAGCTAGTTCTGAAGAATTTCGTGGGATCACCCGCCGATCAGTTACTGGAACGCATGATCGAGCTCTCACTATATGCGGAAGAAAAGCTCAAATCTGGGTGAGCAATCCTGAGTTGGGACATCCCCTGCGCTTACCTGCGGTCGTCTGAGTCTGGGATACGCTCGTTCCCACCAGTGTGGTGTGGACTTACCGTTCTTTGGGATTACCAAGCGGTGCTCGACACCGTCAGGCCTGGGACGGGCTCGCCTGGGTACCCGGGCATAGCGGCTTTCCCACCACTCCCGGGGCGTTTCAGCAGACCGGGGATAGCGCGGCGTTTGTCGCCAAATCACGCCGGACGGTACCGGGCTCGTGTACTCCACCTATCTGGGAGACTTCAGTACAGAGGGTTTTGGGAGCCGAAAGTAGGACGGAAGGGTCGAAGCCATGAGCCGCACGGTTTCGCCTTCCAGGGCCGTCAGGGTACGGGAACGATTCGCACGGCATAACCTCCGCCGGACGCCAGCTTCGCTTTCAGATGCGTCGTCTGATCTACTGCTCGCCTCGTAATCGCAACATTCTTGGGGTAGCGATCTGCATCAGGGGCGTCTGCAAAGATCTGGGCCTGATACTTGCCTGGACCTAGAAATTCGAGCGGCACATCGATCTCGCGGCCACGTCGGTTCGTTAAGCTGCCGACGAACCATTCCTTGCCGCTACGTCGAGCCATGACAATGTACTCGCCTGGTTCGCCGCTCAGGACGCGTGTATCGTCCCACGTCGCCGGAGCGTGCTCGATGAATTCAAACGATGGCTGGTCGCGATAGGACTTGGGTGAGTCGGAAACCATCTGGATTGGTGCTTCGTAAATGGCGTACATTGCAAGTTGCTGCGCACGAGTGCCCATGACAAGAGGGCGTTTACCACGCGGCACAAAATCGTCCTCGGTGACGTTGCTAAAACCTCCCGGTGTGTAGTCCATCAGACCGCCGAGCATCCGGGTAAATGGAAGCGTGGCGCGATGATCAGGGTTGTCTCGACCTCCCGCCTTCGATTGCTCCATCCCGAGAACGGCTTCGTATCCAAGGACGTTTGGATATGTCCGTTCAATACCCCAGGGCTTCGTTGCTCCGTGGAAGTCCACCATCAAGTGATGCTGAGCTGCCTGTTCCGCCACTCGGTAGTAGAAATCGATACCGACTTGGTCATCTCGCTCGATGAAGTCCACCTTCACCCCTGCAACGCCCCAAGTCTCGTAAAGCGGAAAGGCTTCCTCCATCTGTCTGGCCACATCGTCGTGATGAAGCCAGATCCAAATCTTCACATGTTTGCCGCGTGCATACTGCACAAGAACCGGGATATCGATTTTGCCGTTCATCTCGGTAATGTCATGAGGTTTAGCCCAGCCGGCATCCACTAACGTGTAAGGAAACTTCGATTGAGCGGCAAAATCAACATAGGTCTTCATGTTTTCCGTAGTGAAGGAGGAGTTACCATCGGGGTCGAGGCTGCCGCTCCACCAATCCCAAGCAGCAAGCCCGGCGTGTATCCAGCTAACGTCGCTGATCTTGGAAGGCGGATTGAGACTGGTCAGCAGTGTCGATTCGATCAGACGACCCGGATGATCGCCGATTAGTAACACGCGCCATGCAGACGTATGCGGCAGGGTTCCCCTCACGAGTACTTCGGGCTCGTCTCCAACTGAGATCCTGCTTTCGAACTGGTGTTCCCCCCAGCCCTGGCCTGTCCCTGCGAGATACATTGCTGCGTTATTACGCAGGTCGGCCTCCGTGATAGCAAGCCAACCAATACCATTCAAATGCATCAGGTACGGTAGACCAATCAAAGTCGCTTGGCCGAGTCCGGCTTTTCCGGAGAAATAGCTGGCATTGACTTTCAGGTATTCACTTTCGTAAGAAGTACGGTAGTTCGGCAACAGGAGCGCATAAGTCACAGCGTCTCTGCTGAGACGAAATTCAGTTGCTTCCTTTGTAAGCCGATACTCGCGCAAGGCGGGCTGACTGAGGATCACATAGCGGAACGCGATCCCGTCGTTGTAGGCTCTGGCCTGAATCTGCAAACGCCTGCCGCGCGGGCCGGCCTCTTCCGCGTTGATGCTGAGTGCATTGTAACGATCATAAACTTCACTTCTCTTGCCCGCAAGTAGCTTGTATTCATCTACGCCTTGACTCGGATTTTGAGACACGATCGTCATGCCGGTTCCAAGTGGTCTCTGATCCTGTAGTTGGAGTCGAAGTGCAGATTGTTCGATCACCGCCTTCCCCTGGAAGCTGACGCTGTACGAGAGTTGACCGGACGGAGTATTGATCTCGAATTTGAGATTGCCGTCAGGTGACGTTAACGTGGACGCGGCCGAGTGTCCGAGTATGCATGCAAAGAGCGTAAGAATGAGAAGTGCGCGTAGCATCGCAAGCCAACTATATCGTCCTCCGCAGGCTCGCTTCCGCTATCTCGTGATGAAACTGCCTGGTCGAAGTGCCGCAACCTGTGTTTTTGGCGTGTCAGAAATGAGTTCCGGAAAGGAGGATTTCAGAGTCAGATACCCCCCGCGGAGCGGGTGGCTTGATGAGTTGGACCGCCTCAAAGGCGGTTGGCCATTAGTTTAGGCGTCGCGCTCAAGCGCGCCTTTGTCAACAGTTCAGAAGGACCCGCTTGCTCCATCCGCGTTGTCTTGTTCGCGGATGTATTGGCGGACTTGCTCCAACTCAAACCCAACCGTGGACACGGCATAGCCCCGAGCCCAGAAATGCTCGCCTGTGAAGTTCCGTTCCTTGCCGCACAGGCGG
>JBJMGK010000224.1:0-5484 GCA_045807925.1 Bryobacteraceae bacterium
CAGCGCAGCTTTTTGGCCACTGCTCTGTTATCCAGACCTTCGGCGCAGGCCAGCACCACTCGCGCCCGCCGTGCCACCGCCGGCCGACTGCGCGACCGCTGAGCCAAAGATCGCAGCCGCTGGTGCTCCTCTTCGCTTAGGCGCAACGCTTGTTTAGGACGTCCTCTCCGCATACTGAGTGGACGCCTTTCCGTCCTATTTATTCCACATATTTCTGTGACGGGAGACTAGCAGCCCGTGGCTAAGCACGTACCCGTCGACCTCGTCCCTCAACCGACGGCCTGCGCCGAGGCCTCACGAAGGGTGAAAAAAGCGCGGCCCGCGGTTGATGTTGCTGGTCCAGCTACTGCAAGGGTCTACTAGTGGGAGAGCGGAACCGGCGCGCCATTACAAGGGGTCTGCCACGCGTCGAGCTCGTTATTCCCACTCGTGCCACCGTGGTTGTAGGGCGAGTTGAAGTATTGGGCGGCACCTACGGTCCCATTGTTGTTGAGGGCGATGTAAAGGGTCTTGTTGGTGGCCCGCAACAGGAGGTCAGACAGGTTGTTGTTGTCGTAGTCGCCTGCGCCGATGACCGGAACATACGTGCCGATGGAGCTCCAGCTCATTGTATAGTTGGCTCCGGTGTAGCCGATTTGCACCGCGCCGCTCGCGTTCTGGAAGACCACGTCGACGTTCCCGTCGCCATTGAAGTCGCCGGACGCGACGGGGCTGTACCCCGAGGGCGCATTCGTAGGGGTGTGACTGGCGTGGTACATGCCGCTGGTCAGGTCCCAGCTGGTAACAGTGGAACCGTTCCACCACACGATGTCGGCGTCGCCGTCGGCGTCGATGTCACCGATGGCGATCGGACGAGTCGTGGTGTTTGCACCCAGGTTCGGGAAAACGGCTCTGGTGCAAACTGAGGCCGGTTTTGGTGGACGGGGATAATGGACGGGATGACCGGATCGGAATCGGTACTGGACCTGTTCAAGGGGCGGCATTTCGATCGTGAGGTTATTGTGCTGTGCGTCCGCTGGTATCTCAGTTTCAAGTTGAGCTCACGTGATCTAGTTCAGATGATGAGCGAGCGTGGGATTAGGCTCGCACACACGACGATTCTGCGCTGGGTGCAACGCTACGTGCCGGAATTTGAAAAGCGCTGGAGTAGGTACGCTCGACCGGTGGGCGGGTCATGGCGCTGTGACGAGACCTACATAAAGGTGAAGGGCCGCTGGGCGTACCTGTATCGAGCCGTGGATAAGCAAGGTCGAACGGTAGACTTCCTCTTGCGCGAACATCGCGATGTTGCCGCGGCCAAAGGCTTTTTCCGCAAGGCTATGAAGAGCCACGCGACGCCGCGGGTCATCACACTCGATGCTTATGCGGCTTCGCATCGCGCCATCGCCGAGCTGAAAGCAGCGGGAAGCATGCCGCATCGAGTTCGAATACGCTCCAGCAAGTACCTGAACAATGTTGTGGAGCAGGATCATCGTCGAATCAAACACCGCATACGATCAATGCTCGGATTCAAACAATTTGAAACTGCAGCGATCACGATCAGCGGCATCGAGCTTGCGGAGAAGATTCGGAAAGATCAGTTCAAGACGGGGAAGTTATCGGGCAGACCCAGAACTGCTCCAGAGATTTGGGCGGCTATTCTCGCCGCCTGACGTCGCTCGATCATTTCTGGATGCGGATCGCACGCTCGGCAAAGTTTGCACCAGAGCCAGATGCGCTATCTTGTCACGACGATTCTGTTGAAGGCCAGACGCGGCTCTGAGTGCCAATGTCGATAAATTGGCGGATCGCGTGATCGTACGAGCGTTGCGAGCTGACCGATGGCAGGCTGGTTAGGACGGCTGATTTGGATTGTTCGAGGTCGGGCAACTTCAGTATGGATTTGGGAGTGCGTTTTTGTTCGCTTTTTGCCGACTGCCGTAGAGCCTCACTCTGGCCGTACGCTGCGGCGTTTATCGGTCCCTATCCGACCCGCATCCCTCGTGCACATGGCCTTCCCGACCGAACTTCGGTTTCGGGGAATGCGGTCTGGCATCTATGCACGGCAATCGGGGAACCGTCCAAGTCCCATCATGCTCGACTGAAGGCGAAAGATCAGCTTAGATCAAATCCTGAGTCCTGGGTCAGTGAATCTGCGGTTCCGCGGTAGGCATTTGGCCTTCCAAAAAGTCGAAATCGCAACCCTCATCGGCTTGCCGAACACGTTGGCTGAAAAGCAGGCCGTACCCTCGCGTAAAATGTGGCTGCGGCCTAACCCAAGCTGCCTGACGGCGAGCCAGTTCACCTTCCGGAAGCAGCACGTCAAGGCGGCGACCAGCAACATTTAAAGAAATCTCATCGCCGTCTCGAACCAACGCAAGCGGTCCGCCTACAAACGATTCGGGAGAAACGTGTAACACGCATGTTCCGTAAGAAGTTCCGCTCATGCGCCCGTCCGAAATGCGAACCATGTCGCGTACTCCGTTTCGGAGGAGTTTGTCTGGAATCGGCAACATGCCCCATTCCGGCATTCCAGGGCCACCGAGAGGTCCAGCATTCTGCAGGATCAACACAGAGTCTTCCGTTACATCCAGGTCATCACGATGGATACGCTCTTCCATGTGTTCGTAGTTGCGGAAGACAATCGCAGGGCCACAATGTTGCAAACGCTTCGGATCCGCGGCCGAGGTTTTGATGACCGCACCGTTAGGAGCCAGATTGCCGTAGAGGATCGCTGTACCGCCGCTTGTGACGAGCGCATTTTGAGGTGCGCGGATTACATCAATATTGTGGATCGTTGCGCCCGCGATGTTATCCCCTATGGTTTTGCCATTGACAGTGATGCAGTCCCGGTGCAACACATCGCCAAGTTGGGCCATCAGGGCCGGTAAGCCACCCGCATAATAAAAGTCTTCCATGAGGTACTTGCCCGATGGCCGGATATTTGCCAGTACCGGCACTTTGGCAGAGATGTCGTCGAAGCGTTGTAAAGGCATTTCGAAGCCGCACCGCCGTGACAACGCGACCAGGTGAATGACCGCGTTAGTAGATCCGCCGATGGCCATGTCTACGGCAATAGCGTTCTCAAAGGCTTTCAAGGTAAGGATCGAAGATGGTGTGACATCGTGCCATGCCATCTCGACGATCCGCCGTCCACATTCCATTGCCATTCGCGTGTGATTCGAATCTGCAGCCGGAATTGATGAAGCGCCCGGCAACGTGAGGCCCAGAGCTTCGGCAATCGCGGTCATGGTTGCGGCCGTTCCCATGGTCATGCAGAAGCCGGGTGAGCGCGCAATGCCCCCCTCCATGTCGTTCCATTCTTGTTCGGTGATAGTGCCTGCACGCCGCTCGGCCCAGAATTTCCAAACGTCAGTACCGCTTCCAAGAGATTGGCCTTTCCAGTTGCCGCGCAGCATGGGTCCGGCAGGGAGGAAGATGGCCGGCAGATTCATCGTGATTGCACCCATCAACAAGCCAGGCGTAGTTTTGTCACATCCGCCCATCAGCACGGCCCCATCCACAGGTAAGCTCCGCAAATGCTCTTCCGTCTCCAGAGCTAACAGGTTTCGGTAGAGCATCGGACTCGGCTTCATGAAGGTTTCCGTGATGGAAAAAGCCGGGATCTCGATGGGAAACCCACCTGCTTGCCAGACTCCGTTCTTCACCGCTTCCGCGCGCTCGCGCAAATGGTTGTGGCACGGGTTAATCTCGCTCCAGGTATTCACGATTGCGATGACTGGCCGACCCGTGAAGTCTTCTTGCCGGTATCCGAATTGCTTCATCCGCGAGCGATGACTGAAGCCGCGCATTGTTTGCGGCCCGAACCAACGGAAGCTGCGTAGTTCTTCAGGATTCTTTTTCATGAGCTTTTTTGATTTTCGATGCGAATGGTCGCGGCCAGCAGACCAGACGCCAACAGGCATCCAGTGAGCACGAGGAGTCCGCTTCGGTAGGTTCCGGTAGCGGTCCTCATATAGCCGAACGCATAAGGGCCGACAAAGCCGCCAAGATTGCCGAAAGAATTAATCACTCCAATTGCCACTGCCGAGGCAGACCGGCCGAGATACAGTCCCGGCAGCGTCCAGAACACGGGCAGGTAGGCCTGAAACGAAAAACCCATAAGACAAAGGAAAGCGAACATCACGCCCAGATGTTGTGTGGTCAGAACTGCCGAACCCAAGCTGAGGCCTGCCAATAGAATGGGTACCGCAGTGTGCCACCGTCGCTCACCGGTACGCGCAGCCAGGTAACCGTTCAGAAAAATGCCCACAACGCTACACAGGTACGGAGCGGTCACAATGGCGGTTTGTATAACCACCGATAGGTTTCCTCGTTCGACTGCAATCGACGGAAGGAAGAACAGGATCGCCTGATTCCCGGTGACGATCAAGAAATAGACAAGTATCAATTGAATCGTCTGAGGCTGGCGAAACGCCGCGAACACACTCACTCGGTCAGCGGCACTTCTTTCAGCGGCTTCTCTCGCGAGCTCCGAGGCTAGCCAATTCTTTTCGTCGTCTGGCAACCATCGCGCGTCGTGAACACGATCAGTCAAATAAAACAGCGCGATTACGCCAAGAACGATGGAAGGAAAGCCTTCGAGAATAAACACCCATCGCCAGCTGTGGAGGCTATTCCAATGCACGGTCTCGAGGATCCAGCGCGCAAGAGGCACACCAACCACAACGGAAAGTGGTTGCATCGTCATGAACCAGGATTTGGCGCGAGTACGATCTTCCGGCCGGAACCAGTGCGACAAATAAACAACTACACCGGGAAAGAAGCCTGCTTCAGAAGCGCCCAACATGAAGCGCGCCACATAGAATTCCCCTACATTGTTGATGAAGCCGCTCAATACGGCAACCAGACCCCAGCAGATCATGATTCGCGAAAACCACTTACGAGCGCTCCATCTTTCTACGAGGAGGCTGCCCGGAATCTCCAGCGAGAAATAGCCTATGAAGAAAATGCCAGCGCCGAGCCCGATTATGGATTCGGTGAAGGCGAGGTCACGTTGCATTTCGAGCTTGGCGATTCCGAGGTTGGCCCGGTCAATGTAGGCGCACAGGTACGCAACGAGCAAAAATGGCATTATCCGGTGCATGACCCGACGGCGCGCCCGTGCTGCAATCAGCTCTGTGGCGTTGAGTTGAGCGAGGTGTCCGCCGCTGATCATAAGAGTGCTTGAACGACGAACTAATGTATCGCATGGCACTCAACTGGGTAACTGGTTAAACGCAAGAGCGAGACGGTATCCCGAGCGCAGTGAGAAGTTGAGAACGGCGGTTCATGTGATTCTACGCGATCACCAGCCGGGTAGCTGGCTGCGATCCATCGAGGATCGCTTTAAGAGCCCATAGATCCCGAAAGCCCATGATCTTGCGGAATGATTTTTCTCCTTCCAAGAATGCGGCTGCTGACCAGCGCGCTGGCATGCCTGGACGCCAGCGGCACACGCGGCGAGTCCGGCTGCGGACGCCGGAATGCGGATTATCCAGGATG
>JBJMGK010000225.1:0-10665 GCA_045807925.1 Bryobacteraceae bacterium
ACTCAGTTCGACGCTGAGATGGCAGCACCCGTTTTCTAAACGAAGAACCCCAACGGGCACCAGAGCTTGTACGCTCAAGCAAGAGTGCGGATGGAAGCAGGGCGAATCGGCGGTGGGCGAACAAACTTATAGGAACAAGAACGTAACTCCCCCTTCCCGATCCCCCAGGGGACGCTTGGCTGGGTGGGTTCCCCCCACGCCGGAAAAAAAACGCCGGCTCCCCCACAAGAGGGGCAAGCCCCCCTTGTGAATCCCCTTTTTTTCGGGGACAGACAGTTTTCTGTTGACAGAAGTGGCCTTCTCATGGAAGCCGCGCTCCAATCGAAATAGCCCGAGAAAACCGTTCGAAACCGTCCTACCTGCTAATTCAGCGAGAACCAGTTGAAGTTTGCAATCGCCGGATACACACCTGGGTTGTCCATCACCAGCTGTAAAGCGTGTACTCCCTTCGGAAGCTCCACGCCAGGAACATCAATGGTCTGAAACGTTTCCCATCCCATCGTCCACGGCACAGTCATCGAAGGTGTTACCCTCTGGCCGTCGCACGCCAAATGAAATGTGCCGCCCGGAACGCCGCTTGCCACGCGCACTTGCAGCGTATAGCTTCGCGCGGCCGCAATATCGACGGTGTAGTTCAGCCAGTCCCCCGGATTCGTGTTGCCCACGTCGTATCCGCCGCTCGTGTCCTGAGTCACTTCAATCCCAACGGTATCCGAAGTGCGATAAACACTCGCTTTGGTCGTGGCGCTGTTGTAATACGCAACATTCTTTCCGCCAGTGTCGAAGTTCTCCGCCTGAATGATGCCCGGTACACGCGCCGCTGTCCCGCCAAACGGGTGCGACGTTCCCAGCCCCGCAGGCGCAAGCGCGAACCAGTTGATATTGCCCACTCCGCCGTTCGCATTGTTACTGTCGAACTCATATCGCAAGACGTGCACACCTTGGCTTAGATAGAACGTGGGCGAACTCGCCGTCGTCCAACTTTGCCAGCCACCTGTGTTCGGGAAATACATCTGCCCGGTTGCATTTCGGCCGTCCGCATCCACGTGATAATACGTTCCACCGTACTGCGACGCCAAACGAGACTGGATCGAAAACAACCCCGATTGCGTTACGTTCACCGTATAATTTAGCCATTCGCCGGCTCCAATGAACGAGACATCGTAACCCCCACCCACATCACTCGCAAGTTCGAGCGCCACGTTCTCCCCAGCGCGATACGGCGAAGAGTCGGGCTGCGTGAATAGATCCGGGTTGTCGTAAGCCGTCCCCTCGGTGCCCGCGTCCCAGTTCTCTGCTTGCACGGTCGTTCCTGGAACTGATGGAGCTGTACCCGTGAATGGTGTGGATCTTGTTCCCACCGTGAGTTGTACCGTGCTCGAATTAGCAGCTTCATCTGAGTAGGCAACAATAAGGCTGTAAGTCCCCGTCGGCGTCGCCGTAGACGTCTTCAGCCACAACTCCGTGCTTCCTGTCTCCGAATTGCGCGTAACGTCATAATCAGTTCCACCAGGAAGACCACTCACTTTCAACCGGTCTTGGGCAAATCGGTCGCCAGTCCACGAGTGGCCGTTTCCTGAATCCCCATCAATCATGAAGTGCGTCGCGGAACCCTGCGCCACAATTTTGGAACTGGGTGTTACGCCAACACCATTGCCCCTTTGTCCGGTATTCCACTTGAAGGTCGCCACGGCACCCGCAGGCAGCGTATAAGAAAAGCGTCTGCCATTCCATGAAATGCTGAATGGGCTCGGAGTGGCCGCTGAATTCAGCACCAGCACCACAATGGAACCGTCCGGATTCTTGAATGCAACATCTTCGATACTGCCGGTGCCGAACGTATTCGAATCAATCCGCCGCGCTCCGGGAACCACGAACTTTGCGGCTTGCCCGAGTACGTAATACTCAACGTTGCGTGTGATGGTAGCCGGCGCTGTGCTCCAATCGACCGTCACCACGCCTCGGCACGTCTGGCATCCTTGCCCGTTTGTAGGCCCATTATTCTGATCCAGTGCAAGATTCCACAAGGAGACCGACTTGGCGCCGCTCCGGACTGAACCAATGGCCAGGATGTCGCTGTTCCACGCCAAGTCACCCGCAAAGGACGAACCTACCGTTCCGCTGCATTCTGTGAACCAAAGCCCCTTGTCCGGAAAAAAGTCGTTCATCACGGTAGACGCAGTCGTGGGGTCACCCGCATAGCAGTGGAAGGACATACCGGCCACGTAGCGGGCGCTTTCAGGGTTCCGCAGCAGCCACTCGCCATACCACTGCACGTCCCAGTTATGCTCATACCCGAGAATCTCAACGCGCGGGCCAGTTAAACCTTCAATCGCAGGCCCAAGATATCCGCCGATGAACTGTGCTTCTTCGGCGTCTGAAAGAAACTCAGTTGGATAGCTATTATTGTTGTTGAGCGGCTCGTTCTGTACGGCGATGCGCGTTACTGGCACGCCATTATCGCCGTAAGCTTTGATGAATTTGGCGAAATACTTCGCCAGCACCGGCAGGTACTGTTGGTCGAGGCTGCCGCCATCTGTTGAATCGCCCGCCTTCATCCAGGCCGGCGGACTCCACGGCAACGCCATCACCGTGATATTCGGATTCAGAGCCAGTGCTTCCCGTAGCACCGGCAGAATATAGGCCTTGTCATGATCGATCGAGAAATGTTGCAGTGCAGGATCAGTCTCGCCGGCCGGCACATCGTCGTATGTGTAATTGCTGAGCGCCAGGTCTGACGCGCCCATAGGCTGCCGTAAGAAGCTCAGATTGATCCCTTCCGGCGTAAACAACTCTGCCATCAGAGACCTCCTTTGCTCTCCTGTTAACTTGTTCCACACCAGCCACGCAGACGAGTCCGTGAAGGACGCCCCGAATCCATCCATTGATTGGTACTGCACACCGTCGTTAACGAGTATGTTAAGGGCTTGCGGGGCCTGATTGTCAAACGTTGCCGGAGCTTCCGTTGCCAGCAGTGCGGACTTATCCGCATTCGTCTGCACCACCGTGACTCTCTGACCCATCATCAGGGCTGGCACCACTATCGCCAGCACGGGCCACATCAGATACGTTTGTGCAAAACCCATTGCAATCTTCGAGATTCTAGTACGACTCATTAGGGGTGAGAACTCGGTATGGCATTAGCATTTCCCGTACCGGAAGGCGTCCTTCCTAATTACAAGGACTTAACCTCGAGTTGGTCAGTCGGACAGTGCATTGTTTGGTTAATTCACTGCACCGAAGAGATTATTTGGACTTGCCCCCATATTGGGGACAAATGGGTGAGACTCGAGATTCATCGAATGGAGAATTGAGTCAAATGGGATTGTCTCGCAAGTTCACGAAAGAGATCAAGTTAGACGCAGTACGGCGGGTGGAGCAGGGTGTAACGATTGCGGGAGCGGCGCGTGGCATGGACGTCAATCTGAACGTGCTGCACCGCTGGCGGCGTGAGATTCGGGAAGCGCCCGGCAACGTATTTCCTGTCAACGCAAAAGAGCGCTGGTCCGAAGCCCGGGTAGCCGAACTGGAACGGAAGATCGGCCAGCAGGCGCTGGGGACCGATTGTTTGAAAGGGTGCTTGCAGGGCATCGAGGAACAGCGGAGGCTGCAGGTGTTGACTGGACTGACGGTGGAGCGCATGACGCAGCTGGGCCACATCAGCCGAGCCAGCTTGTTCCTCCCGAATGGTCTATCGGCTTGCGACAGGAATGCCGCGATAGTACGAAAGGTTCAACCAAGAGGAAGTCTTCGAGGTATGCAACAGCACTTGGTTCTGCTGCATGAGCATACGCATCCACTACCGCGTTCTTATCCGATGAATCCGGAGAGCAAAGGGCAGGGCTCAGCGCGGGTTGGATCGAATACCGGCCGCTGCCCCTGCCAGAGCCGTTGGCATCTACGATATACACAAAGGCATGACCGAAACCTATGGATTTCCCACCGCTGCGGATTTCCTTCCAGGAGAAACACCCGGCGTTGTGCAAGAGATCAAGTGGATTCGGGATCAGAAAATTTGGGGCAGACTGGTTCTCTTGATGCCACAAGAAGATCGCTCCATCAAATGGTCGGAACGGTGGACAGCGCTGCGTGCAAGGATTGCAAAGGAAGGGTTGGATTTACCGGAGTACCGGGCGTGCGGCTTGATATTCATGCTCGGCCAAACGGGCCGGATGGAGTTGTTTCAGCCGGTGAAACTTGGTTACAAGGATCTTGGCCAGGGCGCATTGATGATGTCTGTTACGGCGAGTAGCATCGCTTTTGCGCTGCCACGCGTTAAGGGCCAATTAAGAGAGAGCGATTAGCCTTTGCTAATGATCTCGGAAATCTCACTAATCTAAAACGCGTATTTATGATGTAGATGTCGCCAGTTTTTTGTGATCTGTCGTTGCTCTTGAAGCTGACTCTCACAACCGTGAAAGCCTCTTCAAACTAGGACGCGACAAAATCCAGATCGTGCAGACATTGTTCATCTCCTGGTTCTGAATCAGCCGATCGCCTTCTCTCTGGCTGACCAGGTTCCCCTCCATCTCTGGGAATGTGTCCAGGAGATATCCGTTGACGATTGGTAAAACGTTGTCGTTGTTTGAAGGGTGGGACGCCTCGGGGAAAGGGCAACTTTAGGAGCCTTGATCGACCGCGTGGTGATTGAGGCATTCGCCAGCCTGCAAGGTAAAGGTTGCAGTTACCCTCCTCTTGAGCGCTTTCTCAGCCACATCCGCAACCGCTTTCCTTACGAACGCATGGCCAACTTCCAAGTCGCCTGACCAAGTCACCACGGCCGCACGGGACCCTACATAGGAACCGCTCGGGAACCGCTCGCAGTAAAGATAATGAGGTCGGCGCCACAACCCGGAAACTCTGTCTCTTGGTTAAGTCCAGCAAATTGACAACAGATTAGGCACGCTTCTTTGGCAGTAGAAGCGTGCCAGCCCCCGGTTTACGTTACAGAACAGGACAGACGATCGCCTCTACAACGTAAGGTCGTGGCGGACCCAGACGTTCGGATTGAATCCGGCGCCTGGTAAGCCAAGGTATTCATAGGAACCGCTCGCAGTCACGATCATGAGGTCGGAGATCGTATCCCCATTGAAGTCGCCGGACACGAAATTGACCGCTCCTAAGGCACTCGACTGTCCTATAACGAACGCCGCGAAAAGCAGGGCTGGGCAGAGTCCTCGGAATAGTGATGTGGTTTTGAGCTCCATTGCAGCCCTCCGAACTGCTGAGTTCCGACGAGTAAGCAAGCAGGCACCGATGCTTGCGATGAACTGTTTGTTGATCATTGATAATCTCCTGATTTGAACGGTTCTAGTTGCTGAATTCGCTTACAAACCCGAGTAAAACACTCATAATGGGTATTGCTACAGAATGAGGGAGAACTCTTTCATCGCGTAGTTCCGCGGGCGTGCATTCCAACTCCAAGATGCTGCCGAACCGTTTCAATGAGATCTTCATTCGGGCAATTATATCCCTCTCTGAGGCTCCCTTGTTGGCCAGAGCTGTCCTATCGGGGCGTCTTGATGAAACGGAGCGGATGGGCTATAAGCCATCTGTTAGGGAACGCCCTCATTGCCCCAAACGTTTTAATGCTTGTTGAGCGTATGTATTACCAAGTTGTGCCGCCTTGCGGTACCAACTGACAGCCTGAGCCTCATCCTTGGCTAGGCCGCCTAGACCGTTCTCGTACATCCAGCCCAAATTGTTCATGGCTGCTGTATTCCCGCCCTCGGCCGCCTTGCGGTACCAACTGACAGCCTGAGCCTCATCCTTGGCTAGGCCGCCCCGGCCCTCTGCATACATAATGCCCAGTTGGCGCATACCACGTGTATCACCGATATCAGCCGCTTTGCGGTACCAGCTGACGGCCTGTGCATCGTCTTTGGGCAAACCGCCTTGGCCGTTTTCATACATGGAGCCCAGATTGGTCATGCCCATTGCACTCCCGCCCTCGGCCGCCTTACGGTACCAACTGACAGCCTGAGCATCGTCTTTGGGCAAACCACCTCGGCCATTTTCATACATGACCCCCAAATTGTTCATCGCGCCCGTATCAGCGTCGCTCTTATGCCAAAAGCTACGACGCCATGAGTACGGCTCGGCAGCTGCTTTGCGGTACCAGCCGACGGCCTGAGCATCGTCTTTGGGTAAACCGCCTTGGCCTTTCTCGTACATCCAGCCCAGACTGAACATGCTGCTCTTACTACCGGAGTCGGCGGCTTTGCGATACCATTCTGCAGCCTTTACGTCATCTTTCTTATTGCTATAGAGATCAGCAACGATGTTGAAGGCTTTCGTCTTTCCGGCGCGCGCCGCCTTCTCGTACCACTTCAGTGCCTGCTCGTCATTCTGATGCGTCCCGAGCCCAAATCGATATAGCTCTGCAAGGCAATACATACCGTCTGCATTTCCAGCTAGCGCTGCTTTTTCATACCATTTCCGTGACTGATCGTAATCCTCCTTCAAGGATGAGATCTCAGTTCCACATGTTGGCCGTTTAAACAAATAACTTGGTGACTCTTTAAAGAGCAGTCCCCAGTCATAACCCCTATACCAATCGCCCAAGGCCTTCATTGCTTCTGAACTTCCAGCGTTGGCAGCCTTTTCATAGGACTGCCGTGCTTTTTTTTCATCCCGCGGCACGCCCTGGCCCGACTCATACAACCAGCCGAGGAAGTACATCGCCATCGGATCCCCGGCGGCTGCCGCTTTCTCATACCACGACCGTGCCACCTGGAAATCCTGCTTGACCCCTTCACCGTTCGCTGCTAGCACACCGAGGTATCTTTCCGCTTCTGGGCTGTGCGCGTCAGCTGCTCTCTTAAGGAAAGGCATAGCAGCCTCATAGTTACCCGCTTTATAGAGCCTCTTGCCTGTTTCTAAGTTTGCTGCCGTCTGCCTTGCCGAGATCAACGCATTGCTCACGAACCATACAAACACTCCGATGAGCATGACAGCTGACGACACATAGACGTACTGCCGATAGTGTGTAGCGAAATGGAAAGAAAATTTGCGAACAGTGATTAAAATCCAACGACGCTGCGCGAGAAAGGGCGAGTGGTCTGGGGATGCTGCCCGCTGTTCGCGCGATACTGGATTCCGTTCGACATCCTTACTGTCTTGAGTTGGCCGCCCTCGTGGCTTTTGCTCCTTAATAGCACCATCGGTGGCTTCGATCAGTAAGTCCATACTCTGATGAAATCCAGCATCATGGACGTTTACCGCATGACGGCGCGCCAATTGCTTCAAAGCATCAGGCAAGTCGTGCGATTGGGGCATGGGAGCACCACCCACGAGCGCCGGGATAACCAAAATACCGCGTTCCAGTGCTGTCGCGATCTCGAGGCGAACAAAGTCTTCCGGATTTTCTAAACGCCGCCGCCGTTGGTCATCCTGGGCCGTGAGCCATTGTTTTCCGATGACTGCAATCAACACATCACAGGATTTTACGGTCTGCTGCAGGGCCTCCACGAAGTCCTCTCCAGGCCGGAGCGAATCAATGTCCATGAAGACGTGCTTTGGGCCAAAGCGCGTCTTCAAACGATCAAAGATACGACCCGCATAGGCGGCGCTGTCTTCACGACGGTAACTGATGAAGACCCTTGCCATCTAGAACCTCCCGGCAATCAGATCTCCATATTACAAGTCCCCGATAGATGATTCGTCTGCAACAATCGGAATCGTTGATGCTGATCGTCAATTGGCCCGCGTTGATTAAGAACGGCTCAGGGAGCATCTATGGGTTGCTCGAAAATTTCCAGATCTTCCTCTCCACTCATCAAAGCGCGGGCCTCCTCTTCCGTGAACGTTCCTGATGCCACGGCTTCCCGAATGGCTGCGGAACGAGAACTCCAGCAGCACGGAAATGCTTGTTGAGAGAAGCTCTCTTCCAAGCCCAGAACTCTCAAGTATTGCGCCGCGCTCGAATCGAGGGTCTCAGTTACGCCTGAACGCCTGGGCGCAGAACCTCAAACTAGAGCCACGCTGCCGCCGCTCCGCACCACTGAAATTGCGGCTGAGCAGCCGGCAGGTCCTGCTCCCAAGACAATAAGGTCGAACCTGTTCATGGCCAAGAAGCGTTGGGCTATTTCAGGAAGCTATCCTCGATCACTACGGGATACTATCCGAAAACAGAAGTGACTTCAAGCAATAAGTGACAACGAATAATCACAGTTATGTTCTTGATGTAAGGACATCGAAGCCGTAATGCGATAGCATTGCCATGTTTCGCGACGGGACGTAATACATGCCGGCCCAAGAAATACGGCTATGCACAGGAGGCAGTCTGAGGTGCACGACTAGCGCGTTTTCACGCCAAGCAAAAGTTATTTCGGAGTTGTCGGTTACTCATCAGCATTGCCGACGTCGGAGATAAAGGGAGCTTTGTTACTCTCGGGCAGCGTTTGAATGGCCCAGCGGGAGAAGGATCTCCCCCGGGCCGCATAACTTTCAAGGGCCCTCAGCAAAGTAGGAAGAGTTCAGCCGCCGACGGGTTCAATCTCGCCTCAATGCGCCGTCACGCGATCGACTGAACCCATTGGCTCCGCCAGGCCGGCGCTTGGAAGGGATCGGCGAAATACTGTGTTTCGTGCACGACCTTATCGTTGTGGAACTCCATGATGCTGACTGTGTACGCTGGTCGCCCCTGATAGGTAATTGTGTATTCCGTGATCCAGATATCACCTTTTCCGAGAACTCGCTTGACCTTAAAACCCGATGGCTTGCCCGGATGATGACTCCGCAACGCCTGCAAATTACTTCGCCCGACGATTCGCTCACCTGACTGAGGGTAATCACAAACGGCATCGTCATCGTAGATATCGTGTTCGGCGTTCGCATCGCCGGCTGCCGACGCCTTCCAGTGCATATTCAGAGCTTCACGTATTCGTTCCTCTTGCATACACTGCGCCCCTTGCTGGTTGTCTTCCATATTTATCCGCCTTATGCGATGAAACAGGGGACACCTGTTTTTACGACTTCATTCAGCCTCTGCCTAGTCTGAATGCGATTGATTTCGTTAAATGCGTCTTCCGGAAGGGGGGAAATGTCAAAGTCCTCTCTCGCACGAGTCGCAGTTCTGGGTGTGGTCAGCAAAGCCGTACCGCGCTGCACTGCCCATGCCGAGCAGAACCTGCGCCGGTGTCTTTCCAACCTGTGCGGCGATCGGCAAAATGACAGGATTTTCGAGCGGCCCCGGCCTTATGCCATGACCCAACGGCGCGAACGCCAAAACACAACGCCCTTCTCTTTGCAGAATTCCAGAAGCTCCGTTTCGGGCAGATACGGATGTGACTCGACTTGCACCACCGCCGGCTTTATTCTCGCAGCTTCGTAGATAGGCAACAATTCGTTCAAGCTGATGTCAGACAGTCCGATAGCTCGGCATTTGCCGTGATCCACCAAACCTTCCATCGCTCTCCAGGTGTCGAGCAAAGTCACTCCCTTGTCGTAGAGGACGTTGCCGTTTTGATCCCTTGGGTCCTGCTCGTCCCCCGGTTGAAATGCAAACGGAGTATGAATCAGGTAGAGATCCAAATATCTGAGCCCGAGTCTATCCAGACTCGCAGCGAAAGCCGGCTCGACGCGCTCGGGCCGATGATTGGAGTTCCACAACTTCGTGGTAACGAAGATGTCGTCACGCGCGATCCCCCCAGCGGCAAGTCCTACTTGCAACGCCTCGCCTACCTAGCGCTCGTTCCGGATCGCTCTGCACAATCGAAGTGTCGAAAGCCCGCTTCCAGCGCGCCTATGGTAGCACTTATCGCCTCGGCTGCATCGGGAATCAGGGTGCCAAACCCGAGTACGGGCATTTGGCCTGTTCCCTGGTTGAGCGGGATTCTCGCTCTCCGAAATTCAGAAGGTTGGATCATGATGGCACCTCGGCACTATCTCACGCCCGGCATCACCGCCCGGACAGGTAATCTTCCTGCCAAATAGGCGAGGCGACGGGAGTCTTTAATAGTATCGATTCGCGATAGCATATGAAGATCGTTCTCCGCAGCGGCCTGCGTGGGCCTTCATCGCGCGTTTGAACCCCAGCCACTGGGGACGATAGAATCGCTCACGACCCAGAACCACGATCACCACTGGATCTACAAAGGTGCCGAGTTGGAAGCGCACTCTAGCTTCTACAGGCTCTTTGTGTATGGAGTAAATAGGGCTCAGCGACGACTGATTGGATGGTACCCGCGTCCGCACGGTTTTCTGCATGAACGCTGCGGCCATGCCATTGAGGTGCGGGTCAGGGGACCCATCCCGCGAATACGCTGACTCTCAACCGAGTCTGAAGATCCGGTCAGTATGCCTCATGCAGTGTTGCTCAGTCAATGACAACTGCTGCCGGGTAGTGGGTCATATCTGAAAGCGCTGGCGATGTAAAGGCATTCGGCGGCCGCGCGGATAACATCAATCGGCGCTTTTGCTCCTTTCTTCTGCCGATCCAGCGTCCGACGAAAGCGGTAAGATTCGGTTCCGGTCTCCAGAATGTGCGCCCGGTCGGTGATGCGATCCAGCAATGCTTTACAAAGCCGGGCATTCGGAATCACCTGCGTCCATTCAGAGAATGGCAGGTTCGTAGTCAACACCACCGCCGTTCTTTCGGCACGCTCGGCGATGACTTGAAACAAAAACTCGGCGCCCACTTCCGCGAGCGGTACGTAACCCACT
>JBJMGK010000226.1:0-53508 GCA_045807925.1 Bryobacteraceae bacterium
ATCCCTGCGTTGCTCTATCCCTGCTGAAGTCGAGATCAGTGTAGCGGATTCGATCATCTTAAACTCAAGCAGAACAAATTTGCGTTTAGAACGAGCTATACGCGATCGTCAGGCGTCGGGGATGCATTTCGGTATGCCGGAAAACCGCCTGAATCGTCTTCAAGGCCAAGCTTTGGCCCATTCGCGTCGCAGGTCAACCGACGCTAAAATGGACAACTAACACTTCGGTAACATTCCTTATTGAGGCAACACGTGATGGTCTCGTAAATGTCGGTCTTCATTTTGGTCGGCCTTTCGGGTTGGAATTTGGGTGTTGTCGTCATCGACCAACACCTCCGAGGCCTCGCCGGCGAGAGTGGGGCGGCAAGCACGGGAGCTTTGTCCGAAGGATTTTGGGGGCAGACCGTAGGGGGAGCCAAAACGCGAAGCGCAAACGCTCTTGTGTGCGCCAGGGCGAAGCCCTCAGCGTTATGAACTTTTTCACCCTTCACTCCGCGATGCGTTCACGGCAATATATCTTATGCCGATATGAGAAGGGATGATTGAACTTCCTGGCAAGGTCATTCGCATGGCCATCCCTGTGGCGGCGGCGATGGACTGCTTGCCAGCATCGTCTTCTCGTCGCCAAGCCGCCGTGAGATCGGTCGAGTTCTAAAGCATGCGGGATATCAGCTGCTTCCAGGGCGCGGCAAGGGTAGCCATGAATTATGGGCGGGGACGTCTGGGAAAGTGTTCACGCTCCCATCCAGAGACCCGTTGAGCATCGGAGTCTTTCGTACCTTGCTCGCGCACTTCGGCTGGTCTAAACAAGACTACATGCGGCTAATTACATCCCAGCTTTGAGTTCGACACGATTGGCTTTTTCGACTCTTTTACCGTGCCCTGCGGACTCAGCGATGAGCCTTGCCGATTGACCCTCGATCAAAGCTGAAGTACTAGGTCTCACAGGAACTTAGACCTTGAAAACAGCGAAAATGCGGCCGATAAGGACTATGAACATGTGTCGCTTACAATACAAGTTTTGCGAAGTTCCACATAATGTTTGGAACCAGCTTTTCGTAACCGCATGCCCATCCGCTTCCGAGTCTGAACAATGCAAACGCGCCCGCTGTCGATCTTTGTCGAATCAAGAACCGAACCGCTTGGGATCGGCAAACTTGTAGACTGGCACGGAGAAGCCGGCGAAGTCGAATTTTTCGACTCCCCATTCGGGCCTAAGATTCACCGACGGTCCTTTAGACGGGCCGAACTTCGCGCGACAAAACTCGGTTTACAGACCAGAGTTTTCTGGCTGGACAAGTCGAGCGGCGTTTGGCGTGCTGGCCGAGTCGACGGGTCGCCGATCACCCCTGAGCTTCCTAGAACATCCGAAGAGTGCTACCCTGTTCGGTTTCCCAATCACAATGATCGGAACATCCCGGTATCGGACTTGTACGTCCGTTGGTCGAAGCCTATCACTGATCCAGCCGAGTTCCTCGCGTCGCAAGTGTCCGACACCCCATTTTTCGCGGATGGCAGGGCTGCGATCGTGCAGCACTTTCTGGAACAGCGTCGTGGCTATAAGGGCCTGACAGCGCTGGCATCATCCTCGATAGAACTGATCCCGCATCAAGTGACCATCATCCGCCGTGTGCTTGGTGACCCGGTTCAGCGGTACGTTCTGGCCGATGAGGTTGGCTTGGGAAAGACCATCGAAGCGGGCGTGCTCATACGCCAGCACCTGATCGACAACCCATGGGACCACCAAGTTGTGATTGTGGCTCCGGATCACCTCGTGGAACAATGGCGCCTGGAGTTGGCGAATAAGTTCTTTGTGCACGAGGCAGAGCGGGTCCATATCATCTCGGAATCGGACGTTCCCGGCCGATCCCTGCCTGAGCGCGTGAGCTTGCTGGTTGTGGACGAAGCACATCGAACGGCAACGTCGGCATTTTGCGAGTCGGATCCGAGCCATGCCCTCTATGCGGCCATCGCTTCACTGGCGAGACGGTCGCGCAGTATCCTGCTTCTTTCCGGTACGCCCGTACTTCACCAGGAGACCGGATTTCTCGCGATGTTGCATCTACTCGATCCGACGGCGTACCCGCTGGGTGATGTCGACGGATTCCAGAAGAGGGTCAGCGAGCGCCAAACTGTTGCGGAGGCGCTGATGGACCTCAGCGACGATTCGAGCGTACTCTTCGCCGAGGAAGCACTCACCCGATTAGAAGGCTCATTCTCGTCGGACGATCGACTTCTCCAACTATGCGCCCGCGTACGACAGAGCTTCGAGGAGGAAGTCACATCTGCCGGTCGCATGGAAAGTTTGAGGGCACTGCGGGAGCACCTTTCGGAAACGTACAAGCTTCACCGGAGAGTGCTGAGAACGAGACGGGCGGATCCCCGGATTTCCGACTTCCTGCCAAAGCGAACCGGCGTGACGACGATTGCAGGAGAAGACGAAGCCCGAAACGAAGCCGCCGACTTCCTGGAAGCCTGGCGACTCGCTGTTCCCGACTTGCTGTGCGGCGAGGGTGGTGTTTCAACGCAGTTTGTCGAGTTCGTGGAGGCGAGTCTTTCGCATCCACGGCTTCTTGCCGCACGAGTTCAGGAACGCATCCAAACGCTGGAAGAGACTTGCCCATCCGAGGAGTTGTTCCCAGGAGAAAGCGCTTTCCTAAAGATGCGGCTCAGACTAATCCTCGATGCTTCGGCCGCCGATGTGCGAGTGGGGCGCTTGGCAGATTGGATTGCAGCGAACCGCGAGTTCAGGAAGGGATTGCTATTCGTCACCGATTCCGAGGTCGCCGACTCTTTCGCAACAGAACTGGAACATCACATCGGGCCGGCGGCTGTGATCCGGTATCGGGGGGCCGTGAATGAGTTGCAGGCTTTCGAATCGGCTTCCCATCCAGTGCTGCTGGTCTGCGACTGCCGAGCGGAAGAAGGTCTCAACCTACAGCAGGCGGGTGCCGTTGTGATCCACGGCGATCTTCCGCTAGAACCTGCCCGTCTTGAACAACGGATCGGCAGGGTGGACAGAATCGAAGCACGGGGGCAACTGCGAAACGTGATCTTCGCAGCGGACCACGGCTATGAAAAGCAGTGGCAAGAATGTTTGGTGCGGGGCATTCGGATCTTTGACCGATCCGTCGCGCCGCTGCAATATGCGCTTGCCGAGACAGTGACCAGGATCAAGGCTAACCTTCTGCGGGATGGTGTAGACGCGATCGAAGGAGAAGCCCTGACTCTGCCATCGGTTCTGGGCAGGGAGCTCGAACGCATCCAGGCACAGGAGGCACTTGACGCCATCGACACCGCAAATGACAGCGACGCCAAGTTCTTCGCGGGAATCGTCGCAGCCGATGAACACATCAGTGACGTTGGAGAAAAGGCTCTGAACGCGTGGGTTAAGGATCGGCTTCGGTTCGCGTCGCGCGACGAGGGGGACGGAGTCAAGCGGTATGTGTACGACCTCCGGAAACCCACTTTAATGCCGCTCTCAAACGCGGTGAGTGATTTTCTGTCCTGCATCGACGAGAAAGCGACTCGCGTCAACTCGCGGTTTGAACTCCCACTCAAGCCGTTCGCGGTGGATAGGAGCAAGGCGGAGAAGCACCAATTGCCTCTGCTGAGAGTTGGCCATCCGTTTCTGGAGGCGCTCGAGGCTTCGGTCGGCAATGACGACCGAGGTCGGTGCTTCGCCATGTGGCGCTATCTGCCCTCGAATCGACAGCCGGCGCTGTATTTTCGGTTGGATTTCCTAATCGAGGCGGATCTGAGACGGGCAAAGCAGTTGGTTGAGGAATTTGGCATGACGCCCGCGGCGCTCAACCGGAGGGCTGATGAAGCATTTCCACCTATCTACGCCAGAATTTGGCTCACGGCGGATCTGGAACCGATCGGGAACCGCGCCTTGATTAATACGTTGTCTCTCCCCTACTCGCGGGACGCACGAATTGCGGGCGGGTTCGACCGAAATGTTCGTGGCGAGCGTTGGGAGGAAACCCTGACGAGCGTGGCAATCACGGACTGGGCCGAACTGGTGCTCCGGGCAAAGAACGCGGGGACCGCTGCCATGCGAAGCGATCGCAAACTGCTCGCGCACAGTGTGCAACGTGCAGAGTGCTTTCAGAAAGCCAGTGCGATGGCAGGAAGCCGCCTTCAAGCAAGGATATCCCGCCTTGTGGGACACCAGAGGACTGCGGAACAGGTCATGGCAGACCGGGAAGCCGCGATCAACGATTTGGTTCGCGATGGCGTCGCCCATCCCAATATCACATTGGATTGCATTGGCGCGATGATTTTGTCAGGCACTCCGCTGCAGGCTGAATGACCGATCCGGTTCACGCATTTCAGCAGGCGATTCTCAATCCCGGTACTTGTTTAAGTGCAGAGGACGATCTGCTTGCGCGCGTAGTGGATGCCGTAAAGGCAATGGACGGCACCGGTGCCGTCGGGACGGCCGACCTTGCGGGCCTTGTCAGGCAATGCTTGCTACGGATCAGCCTGGAGTCGGACGGCAGCGCTCAATTGAGAGTTCCTCGAGGCAAGGGCTGGCCGACACTCTCGGAGTGGGAATTGTTTGGATGCTGCGCGACGATCGCGGGCGCCTCTGAAGTCGTTGTACGTGCAGAAGGCTGGCATCCGTGCTGGCTGGACGAGAGGGCGTCTCAAGTCGTCGAGGACGCCGTGTCGCGTGCACAACGTCGCTCACGCCATTCGGTGCCGATCGACCCAGTTCTCACTCCTTTCGGAGGATACACGACGTATTCGTCAGTCGGGCAGCGAGCGGCAATGCGCGCAGCCTTCCTGATGCCCGCCGGGACGAGTCTCATCGTAGATTTACCCACGGGGGCCGGGAAGTCGCTCGTCTTCCAAATTCCCACGCTGGTTCATCGCCCTTCGGGTGCTCTGACCGTGGTTATTGTTCCAACTGTAGCCCTCGCGCGAGATCAGGAATTGCGATTTTCGGATTTGAAGGACTCGAGTGGCAATCGTCTGCTTACCTCCCCTGATGCCTCTCTCGCCTACCACAGTGGATTATCGGCCGAGGAAAAAGCGGCCGTGATAACGGCGTTGAGGGAAGGGCGCGCCCCCATCTTGTTTACCTCTCCGGAAGCCGCCCTTGGTGCTCTTCGGGGGCCACTATTCCAGGCGGCGGAGCAGCAGAGGCTTCGGTACCTTGTCATTGATGAGGCCCACCTTATCACGCAATGGGGTCAGCAGTTTAGACCAGAGTTCCAAAGCTTGGCAGGGCTGCGAGATTCATTGCGGATGGCCTGCCCTTTGAAATCGTGCGCTGTGCGCACTCTGCTTTTAACCGCAACGCTTACACAAGAATGCCTTGACACCATCAGATTATTGTTTGGTGACGATGAATGCCAGTTCGTCGGTCAGCTTTCTCTTAGAACGGAACCGGGATTTTTGATTTCGCAAGCCGTCGATGGAGAGGAGCGCGATCGACGGGTCATCGAAGCTATCCGTTTCTTGCCAAGACCCCTGATCCTCTACACGACACTGCGTGAGGATGCTGAGAAATACCTCGGCCTGTTGCACCAAGCCGACTTCCAGCGAATCCGATTGATCCGAGGCGGTGACATGTCGGATATAGGTGCGGGCGAACTGTTGCGTGACTGGCAACGAGGGCACTTCGACATTGTTGTGGCAACCTCGGCGTTCGGCCTCGGTGTGGATCATTCTGAAGTTCGTTCAGTCATTCATGCGTGCCTGCCTGAAACAGTGGATCGCTATTATCAGGAGGTCGGTCGAACAGGTCGTGATGGTCGTGCTTCTGTTGCGCTCCTGGTGACAGCCCCAAATGACTGGGATGTAGCAGAGTCGCTGGCAAAGGAACGGCTGATCAGTGTGCAGCGTGGTTTTGAGCGATGGCAGTCCATGTGGGTCCGAAAAACCATGGGACCGGGACGGAACTACGTCGTAAACCTAAACGAACGCCCCGCAGACATCGACCAGTCGGGCCCGAGGAATATTTCCTGGAATCTCAGAACCTTGATCTTGATGGTGCAGGCAGGGCTCATTCGGCTTCTACCGCACAGGCCACCTCAAATACAACAGAACGAAAACGAAACAGAGGAAGAGTTCAACCTGCGGAGAAGCACTGCTCTAAACAGGTTTGTGACTGAAATCCCCATTGATCTCCTTGATCCCCGTCATTCGAGTAAGGCGCATTGGGATTCTGTGGTGCGCAGAACTCGTGAGAGACTTTACTTTCATGATCGACAATCGCTCGAACTCGTCGCAGAGTTACTGGACCTTAAACGACCTCTGAACCACTTGTTCAGAGAGATTTACACCTTGGCAAATCCCGACGTGAGGCCGCCCTACGTCTCCGGGAGTTGCCCGGTGACGAGACACTTGGGCACCGAGAGTTTCGAGAATACTGCTGCTGAAGCTATTGAATGCACGTCGACCATCGCGACTCCGCCAGAACTGCACGAGGCGATCTCAAATTGCTCCGACGCTGCTCAGCGCTGCTGGGTCTCAATGTCCTTGCCTGGTCTGGATCGCGCTCAACACCGCCGTACACTGAGCGACGTTCTTAGATGCCTCACTCTTTTGGTCAGTCGTGGCGTTATTGAAATCGCGGTGCCAGACGGATACCTTTCACAGAGAGACTGGGACAAACTGCGGAATGCGTCGCCAATCAATTTCGTGATCCGCGCAACCGACTATGACGATCCCTTTTCACCTCCGCCTCTTTTGGCAAGAGCGTCTGTCATGCCTTTAGTGGTTTCGGAATTGACGATGCTTCAAAACACAATGCTAGTCCAACGGCCGACACATATCATTTTCTTCCCTGAAAATGTGCTTGACCCTAGACAACCTTCAAGGCGATTGCGCGACATGGTGCCCCACTGTGCGCTGGACACCTTCATTTCAAGGCTTAGCTTATGAGCATTTTGAATCGCGCGAGTGACGGCTTGGTCAGCGTGCTGGTCGCTTTATGCAAAGCGTTGGTCGCTTATGGGCCACTTTCGGACGATGACCTCGTCGATCTCGTCTCGCCATCCAGTGTTGGATCCAAAGATATGTCAAAGAAGACATTGTCGCGTTGGAAGCAACTCGGTGCTTTCGCAGTTGATACGAAGGGGCGCACTGCCCTCAACCCTTTCTTGCAATCTGTAACAGACGAGGACATCGACCTATTTCGCGAAGCAGTTCTCGACCTGGTACTGCAACCCGAAAATAACGCATCAAGTGGTTTAAATCAGGATGAGGAGCACGAGGCGTCGAGAGCGTCGGACCTGACGCGAGCGTTGAGTTGGGTGTTGGCGCAGAATCCGTATTCATTCCCTACCACGTGGTCAGGAATTCAAGGGCTCCAAAACGAACAAGGCATCGAACCAACGGTCTTCGTCAACGACACGCGTTGGGTCGGTTTTGGAGAGTGGTCCGTGTTCCTTGGATTCTGCGTCTCTACGCACCGGCACGGCGTTACCGTGAACCCTGCCTTTCCCGCACGGGTGGCAGTACGTCGAATACTGCCTGCGGGCGAAATCGGCGTCCGGGATTTTATCTCAGCGTTATCGGGCATCGTTCCGGTCTTCGATGGCGGCAAATACCGGAGTATCGTCGATGCTCAGACCTCCCGCCCGTGGCAAACATTATTGCCTCACCAAGTATCGCCTTCCCTCTCCCTTGCGCTTTTGACCTTGGAGGCGGAGAAAGTAGTCCGTCTGGAACTCCGATCGGATGCCCCCTCCAGTGCTCTCCTTGGACGTGGCGGGCGGGAGGTGAGAACTGCTTCCCATATCGTCTCCGGAGGAACTGCCTGATGGACGTCACCGATCTGCTTGTCTTCTGGCCTAAGGAGGATGACTTAGTTGCGTGTGTGAAAACGGATGCCGAAGCGGCTAGCGAAGCAGTTTCCCAGGCAGTCCATCAACCCATTACGTTTGAACGCAGAGTCATCGGTGGGGACGGCGGCAACCTCCAGACCTGTGGCGAATATGAGATTCTCCGAGCGCTGTTGGAGCCGAATCTGTCCGACGGACGAGTCATATTGCCAGTTTCAGGGAGTTCTGGAACGGGAAAGTCGCATGTTGTGCGATGGTTGGACGCGGAGATCAGGAAATTACCCGGAGCAGATAAACGGGTTGTCATAAGAATACCTAAGGGCACGAGTCTAAAAGGTGTCCTCGGCATCCTCTTGAGCCATATTCAGGCCAGTCAGTACGAGTCTTTTCGACAGCAACTTCTGCGCGCACAAAACGAACTCGATCCGGAGGAGTCGGCGGGATTACTTTGCGAAATGCTTGCTCAGACGCTCAGCGATATGTACAACGAGGCCAGGCGTCGTCTTCTAGATGCGCCTCGTGATGCAAACGCGTTACTGTTGTCAGCCTACTGCAGTCCGGTCATGCTCCCGTCTCTTCTGCGAAACCAACACCTTCGGGACAGTCACTTCGTTCGAGGTAGTTCTGACGTGGGCGTTGTGCGAAGACTTGTTGAGCAGTTGACGGTTAGCCGATCGGCCGGCGACGAGGATGATCGGCAACACCAATTTACTGTCGCTGACCTCATTTTTGCCAATACAGACAGATCGCAATTAGGACCCGTTGAACAGAGGGCCTTGAGCCAATTGGATCGCGAGGAGCGCCGGCGCGAAGCCGTCCGCATTCTGAATCTGGCCCTTGATGGCGCTAAGCAAAGATTGTTGC
Source organism: Bryobacteraceae bacterium (assembly GCA_045807925.1). GTDB lineage: Bacteria > Acidobacteriota > Terriglobia > Bryobacterales > Bryobacteraceae > Bog-105. Next base: position 8,664 of record JBJMGK010000226.1, read on the forward strand.
GCCTCGATCCAACTGTGGCGGACCTGTTCGATGCTGTTCGAGCTCAGCTTTTCAACGAAGGCAAGGAACTAGTGCTCCTTGTCGAGGATTTCGTCGTCCTCTCCGGCATTCAGAAGCAGATCCTCCAGGTCATTATCAAGGAAGCCTTTCGAGATGGTCGACAGGTTCTTTGCACGATAAGAACAGTATTGGCATACACGACTGGTTACATGGATGCCGCAACGGTTCTCACGCGAGCGAGCGTGGAGTATCGGATACCAGACGAGCCAGGATCCGAAGACGAGATATTCGAGCGGATTGAACGTCTGGTTGGAGCGTATCTGAATGCCGCTCGTCTCGGTCAAGCCACTGTTGAGAATGCATACACATCGAACTCAAAGCATGATAGTGGCAGTTGGATTCCGCGATTTACTGCAAGACTTGAACCAGAGGTGCAGGCGACGCTCGAGTGTTTCGGAAGAACAGTGGACGGACATGAACTCTTTCCCTTCAATGCCCTTGCTGTCCGAGAGTTCAGTCGCGAAGGCTGCGTCCAGAATGGGAAACTCGTCTTCAATCCTCGCTATGTTATCCAGCACGTTCTGAATAGGGTTCTTAAGAATCGCGACCTTTTCGCGCGGCGCCAATTCCCTCCTAACTCGTTCACGTTGTCGGACAGACCACTACCAGCCGCTGTGGTTCAAGAGCTTCAAAGGCGAGTCAATCCGAGGGACATAGAACGATATGTTCCTTTCTTGACCTATTGGGCAGGCTTTCCCTCATCAATTGCAGAGGTGGAAAGGGTTCACTCTCGCGTTTTTGAAGCGTTCGGCCTCGACAAGGCTCGCTTTGGGCGAGATCTGCAGAATCCTGTGCTACAACCCCGACCTCAGGTGTCGGAATCACACCCCGTTTCTGAGCCCCGACCAGAGGCCTCGCAAAATCCGCTTGAAGTCAAGTGGCAAGGGTTGCTCGAGCGTTGGCGCGCTGGTGTACAACTGCAACAGGCCGACGCCCTTACATTGCGGAAGTGGATTGCGGACGCGCTTGCAAGCTACGTCATGTGGGACTGGATTCTTTTCCGCCCTCGGAAGGATGGTGATATCAACAGTTTCTTCGAATACGTCTATATTCCGAACGCAGCAGGAAACGCTGGCAGAGGTGCCGATAAATCAATGACGGCCCTTTGTACTGACGAAGTCGTCCAGGATTCAACTCAGAGCGCCAGCGTCGTTTCAGCAGTCCTGGCCATCGTCCGGTATCACGGAGTGTACAAGACCTGGGACTACGATGGCGCAGAAGACGATCTCGCCAGGTACTCCGCCCTAATGTCCCGAATGGCGGCGGACGCCCGCCGGTTCGTCAAGAAGCGCTATTTCAAGGCTGAATGGAATGGTATCTCGGCGCTAACGCAGGTACTTCTCACCGGCGCAAGACTGCTTGGAGTTGATGGCGCGACCAGAGATCGCGACCATGCGTCCCTGATTGCATCATTGTTTGCGCCCGCCAATCTTTCAGACGCCGATTTAGCCGACTCCCAGTCGTCTCAGTGGATCGAGTTCTTGCGGATGCTGCAAGCGTGTCGGCAAGCGTCCCCGGACAGTTCTGGCGAATACATATCCTGGACGCAACTGTTACTGGATCATGTCGGCGCACGTCAGGGTGGGGCCGAAAAGGTTCACGCGATAGACGTTTGGCAGTTGAAATCCGCCGTTGAGGGCACGGTGACAACTTGGAAGCTCGACCAGTCGCCACCAGTTCAGGCCGGTGTTGCCGTACTCAAAGGTGTAAGGGAGCGCTACAACGAACTGAAGCGCCTGGCCCCAGTGATAACGGCCCAGCAGTCTGAACTCGTGAAATGGCACGACGAGGCGATCGAATGGTTGGGAGCGGACTTCGACAAGGAGGAACTGGTTAAGGAAATGAAGGACTTGATTACGGTGGCCAAGGCCGCAGGGCTATCGAGCGGGATCAACTCCCAGGAACTCATCCGGAATCTCGAAGACTTCCGCACAGCGAAGATCGTCACCGCGCTTGACGATGTTGGCAAGTTGGTAACCGACCCTGGCAGTAGCACGATTCTCTCGGTCTTGGGAGAGCGGCACGACCGAGTTGTCGTCATAGCTCGCCGAACACGGTCCGCGATGGACGAATTCCTTCGAACGGTAGATACTTCACTAGCTAATGAATTCACGTTGTACGGCGAGGACCCTGAGAACACAGCGATCGGCGCGCTGGTTGCCGAAGTAACCGAGTTCCAATTTGCAATTGAAATGATTGAGGCGTTATGGGACTAGCCCAACGGTGCAGCGCTATCAAGCTGCAGATCGAATGTCGAAATACAAAACAGGCCGCGCACGCGAACGCTGAAGGTTTCCGCGAACGAACGACAGCATTTTGGCAGATCCGGACATCGATTCTCGCAGACTTGGCTCTGGTTGAGGTCCTGAGCCGCCACGGTTTCAAACTGAACAAAGCGCCAAGCGTCACAACTGCCAAGTCGGCCAGACAAACATATCTTGCTGCACTGGCTTCAAAGCCGAAGGAGTCAGGCCAGGAGCAATCCCAGTTCAGGCGGGCAGTCCAGAAGATTGCCAATGACCTCAGATCATCGGTCCAGGAAAGGCTCACCTCAATTGAGCGCGAGCTGCCAAGTTCGGACGAGGCATTTCTGAGACAGGTCGAACTGCTGCCCCAATACAAGACGACTGTTGAGGAGATCAGGCGTCGTCGGCAGGAACTACTCGGAGGGCGCAGCATCAAGGAACGTGGTCCTGACGAACTGGATTCATTACTCTCAAAGCGTGAACAACTTCGCGAGTTGGCCGATTCTTTGAACCCTTCAGAATTCCCCCCTGCTGTGCTCGAGTTCTATAGATGGGCGCGGCGTAAAGAGGGGGCTAAATTGGAGGCCCTCACGCCGGAGGTTCGCGAATGGCTGTCAAGCCGGAATCTATTGCAGAGCGTTCGGCTGTATGTGCAGGACTGAATCAGACTAATGCCAGTATCGGCGACTGCGATAGAGTTTCTCGGCGACCTTGAAAAAGCCGAACTGGAACTGCTCCACTGGGGAGTCCTTGATGGTGCGTTCGAAGAGAGCGAGATTGAGCAGAGAGCGGGCGCTTTTTTGGCGAGACGTCAACTACAAGGACAGACCCCTGAATTTGTAGATGGATGGCAACTGGCTGAAGCTTTGCTCGACGCGCGTCTGCTCTGGCGAATCCCAGGCACGCACAGATATCGGACGCGTATGGCTGAGGCTGTTCGGCTGTTTGCTCGTCTGCGCCAGATCTTTCCCGACGCACGGAACCAGGCATGGAGGTCCTCGCCGACCTTAGTTGCGGATTATCGCCTTCAGATACGCCCGCGACTCTACCCCGAAAGGGAGGTCAGTGCTGAGGCACTAATGGAGAGCATCGCGCGCGGTCTTTCACTTCTGCCCGTTCAGAGAGACGTTCTCACGGCACTTTCGCAGGGCCGTTTGTTGAGGCAGTTTCAATCTCGCGCGACGGACCGTATATTGCGAATGGCGCGTGAGGCAAGGCCGTCGGGCACAATCGTTTCGGCTGGGACGGGGAGCGGCAAGACTCTTGCGTTTTACCTACCTTGCTTCGCAGCGATGGTTCCGTATCTGTCGAGGGAATTTTGGACCAAATGCATCGCGATCTATCCCAGAAGCGAACTGCTGAAAGACCAGATGCGCGAGGCCCTGGCTAACACAAAAAGAATCACCCGTTCTCTCGTCGCGTCGAGGAAGCGCAGAATTACGATAGGTGCGCTCTATCAGGATGTACCCTACAACGCTGAAGCAGTCTCGACTCACGCGTCATGGCCGGTGTTCATGGCGAAAGGTCGGAGGGCATACGAGTGTCCGTTGATTCGCTGCCCACAGTGTAATGGAAAGCTTGCATGGCTAGCGAGCGATGTCTCAAGCGAGACGGAGCGTCTCGAATGTTCTGAATGCGAAATGACGGTTGACGCCGATGAACTCCGTCTGACGAGAGTTCGCATGCTGCGGGAACCTCCAGACCTGTTGTTTACGTCCACCGAGATGCTGAATCAGCGCCTATCGTCGGCGCGCTACTCGGCGCTATTCGGTGTGGGCCTTCGGGCGGAGCGCCGACCCATGTTTGTGCTCGTTGACGAGGTGCATGCGTACGAAGGAGTTCACGGAGCACAAGTTGCCTTTCTCCTTCGGCGCTGGCGCAGGGCATCTGAGTCGGCATGCCATTTCGTGGGGCTGTCCGCAACATTAGCTGACGCGCCTCGGTTTTTCGCTGACCTCGTTGGCCTTGGACCCGGGGATGTCGCCGAGATTGCGCCAGATCCGGGCGAGTTGCGGGAGGAAGGCGCTGAATACTTGCTCGCGCTTAGAGGTGACCCCGGGTCCGGGACTAGTTTGCTATCGACCTCCATCCAATCGCTGATGCTGTTGAGGCGGATCCTAGAACCCGGAGCGCGGACGGATTTTGGGCATAGAGTATTCGGGTTTACAGACAATCTCGACGTAATCAACCGCCTTTATCACAGTCTCTTGGATGCTGAAGGTTGGACCCCTTTCGGCCGGCCAAACCCGCAGCGCCAACTGGGATCGCTGGCAAACTTGCGAGCCTCTACCATGCCAGCAGCTTCTGAGCGACTGCTGTATGGACAGAACTGGGAACTGGTAGAAGATATCGGTAACTCACTGTCGTTCGGGAGCCGTGTCCGAATTGGTAGGACGAGTTCACAGGATGCAGGCGTCAACTCTGACGCCGACGTTGTAGTTGCTACGTCGGCTTTGGAGGTGGGCTTCGACGATCCCGAGGTCGGTGCTGTTCTTCAACACAAGGCGCCGCTTAGTGCCGCCTCTTTTCTTCAGAGGAAGGGGCGGGCTGGGCGTCGCGCAACAATGCGGCCGTGGACCGTTGTGGTCCTGTCCGACTATGGCCGTGATCGCGCAGCATACCAAGCCTACGACTATCTCTTCTCGCCGGTTCTTCAAGTGCGTCATTTGCCGATCTCGAACCGTGCAGTTCAGAAGATGCAGGCCGTGTTTGTCGTCTTCGAGTGGCTAGCAGGCCGGCTGACTAGAGGTGAAGCAAACCCATGGTCAGACTTTTCACAACCGTCTACAACAAATGACGACCGCGCCAGGGCAGCCGCCGTTAGAGAGCGGCAGTTACGATATGCAGCGGAGATCCGTTCACTTCTCGAGGTGCCGGGCGTCCGACAAGAACTTGCCAAGTTCATCGGTCGTAGTCTAGCCCTTTCCGAACCAGACGTTACAGCCCTATTTTGGGAAGCGCCGAGATCTTTGATGACTGAGGTCCTTCCCACACTCCTGCGCCGCCTGGAACGGGACTGGCAACGCGCAGACGGCTCAGGCCACGAGCAATTCATTCCTTGGTCGCCCCTTCCTGAATTCGTTCCAAGGGCGCTTTTCAGCGATCTTCAGTTGCCGGAATTGAGCATTCGAATTCCAGAGCAACAGCCGGGGCAGTTTAGGGTTGAATTGATGCCTGTGGCGCAGGGCCTTAGAGAATTTGCACCGGGCCGGGTTTCAAGACGCTTTGGTGTCAGGCATGGACGACAGCGGTATTGGATCAATCCCGGGCCGAATGCTGAGGTCCTTATAGACGATTTTTGCTCAAGTGCTGCACGGCAAGACCTCGGATTGTTTAGGTACGTGGACAACGGGGCAGTTTCTAACATCCGGGTCTTCCGCCCGTTCGTTATCGACACCAGCTTGCCCCCAGCTGACATCCAGCAGTCGTCAAATTCTTTTTTGCACTGGCGTACCGAAGTAGTGTGGGCGGCACCGGGAGAGAGCCTAGATTTACCCGCACGCTCACACTGGCGGAGCGTGATCCAAGCGGTTCGAATCCATACTCACCAACTTGGGGCTCCCGTCGAACTGAGGCGCTTTGCTATCGGCGCGACTACGCACATTGCGCGGCGCCGTGGACAATCTGAATCGCGACAAATTACCTTTTCAACGACCCCTTCGACCGCAACAATACCGGCAGCGCTGGGCTTTGTCGCCGATGTCGATGCAGTGAAGATTGAGTTTCTGCATCCAACGAATCTGCGAGAGTTACTGGCTGAAGACGCAGCGTTAGTCCGCGCATTGAGGGTGGAACGTTTCCACGATCTGATTCGTGGCACGCCGGCACTCGAAGGGCTCGCGAACATGTTTCAACGTGAGTGGCTATCACACGTTTACCTTTCAAACGTCATCGTGGAGGCGGTGCTCGGCGATATCACACTAGAATCGGCTGAGGAGGGTGTGTTTTCCAAACAATCAAAGGCGCCTCTCGAAGACGTCCTGCTTACGATGTTTCAACCGGGAGGCGCATTTGAGGCTGAAGAATACGATTCTGCTGAGGAAGACGAAGACGACACTGACGAGAGTGTTGGCGATAAGCCGACCGATGCCCATACGGATGTTCCACGGCGATACAAGGAGCTTGCCGACCTTCTTGGCAACACTGACGTGCTAAATATCCTTCACCATGCCGCTCCAGCGCTGTGGCAAACTCTCGACGAATCTTGGGACTCGTGGCTGCGTGAACACTACAAGGCTACGCTGGGTGCTGCATTCTTCGAAGCGGTGCAACGCATCTGCCCACGTACAACGGTCGACGCTCTGAATCTTGAGCTGACAGCTATGCAAACGTGGGACGCGCCGGACGCGGCTACGCATGCGGCTGCTGATGTTTTCTGGATCACGGAGTCGACGCTTGGTGGAAGCGGATTTGTAGAAGAGTTCTTAGCCCGATTTTCGGAAGATCCGCGGCGGTTCTTCCGCTTCCTCGATGCCGCCCTATACCCGTCCGATCTCGAAGTCGCTGCGGACGATCTTGGACGCATCGTGGAGTTTCTGGCTTCAGACAGTTCTACATTAGCTCCTGTTCAAGAAGCCGTCTCCCGCGCGCGTCTCGCTGACTCTCACGAACAGAGTACAGCCGCGCTCAAAAGCCTCAGAGCCGAACTCTCGAGGACCGGAGTCCTGCCAAATCCAACACTGATGATTTCCTTAAACGCGCGCCTCCTCAGGCCAGGGTTCACCAGGACTGCGGACCTAGTTATGCATCGGCTGCTCAGGTCTTGGCGCTCAGAGGAGCAAAGACTGGGGATAGACATTGACGCCCGTGTCTTTGCATTCGTGAAGTCTTTTGATCAGCAGATCGACACACTTGTCGAGGGTAGCGATGGCGGGCGGTCTTGGCGCTATGGGGTGTTGTTGGGACTCTTGTGGGCGCGTGGTGCGCAGATCAGAGCTGAATCCCTAAAAATCCAGAATTTGTTTGAGCGGCCTGTGCGGTGTGACCGACTAGTCGTACGGGCTGCGAATTCTGACCGCGCAGCTAGAGTGCAGCTTGAACGAAATGACTGGTTCTCTCAGATAACGGAGTGTCTCGCCAACGATGGGATCGCCGACCTCTGTTGCCCGGTGTCGAATTCAGCAGTGCTCGCGGGCGCCCTCAGAGACATCACTGTCTTGCCCATAGACTCCGGTCCCGTTCTGACATATGCGCGATTGACAGCAGTGCTGCGGGACCAAGCGGTGCTGACGGCTCGACTTGAACTGCCGGAGGCCTGGCAGTGAACACGATGCGCCAGTTCGTTCACGATTCCTCGGATACTCGAAACTCAATTAGGGAGGTTCTGCAATGTGTCTTCGCGGCCGAGTTGTTGAATCCAAGTCGGACCCTCTGGCTCGTTTCACCTTGGATTCGTGACGTACCGATACTCGATAACGGAACTGGGGGATTTACCTACTTGTGTCCCGATTTCCCCCTCACCGATGTGCGGTTGAGTTCCATCCTTCGGGAACTGATAGCCCGGGGTACAGTGGTGGTGATTGCTACCAGACCAGAGGCGGGGAATCACCAACTCCTTGACAGTCTTGGGGCGCATGCGGCCAACGGTCAACTCATCTTTCGCGAGCAAGCCGAACTTCATGCTAAAGGGTTCGTTGGCGACAGCCTCGCGATAGTCGGCTCTATGAACCTCACCTTCAACGGCATCGAACGCCTAACAGAAATGGTCACGGTCCAAGCCGAGCCTAGTCTCGTAGAACAGATCCGTCTCACCTTTCATGCCGAATATGGAGGTCGGCTCTGAGCTTCGAAGGGCAGTTCTTTGGCCCAGGAAACCGGCTCAGTTGGGACGCGATCGCGGGAGGTCAGTTGTCTCCCGATACCCAGCGACGCCTTGGACCTTTTCTCGACAATTTCCGCAGGAACTTGCCATATTCAGTCTTGCCGCGGGTTCTTCCAGACGGTCGCGTGCATTGGTATGTCCTGTGTTCGTCGCCACGGGCGACACGCATTGCACGGGACGAACTCCGTGCTTTTCTCGGGCAATCGTACTCTGATTTTGAAGGCAGGCCGCCAGCGCTGGATCCAAGTGATCCCATTGACAGCGCAGTAATGGCCAATTATGGGTCCAACGTTTTCAAGATTGAGATTCCGACCCGCGATCTGTTCGAGACCGCTCGTCAGCGACTCCAATTGCTGATGCAGTTGGGCGAGGAGCGCCCTGCGCGCACGACTTTAGTCCCTCGTGCAGTCGGTAGGATTCTCCGGGACTTTGAATACGCACTGTTGGCACAGGACATCGCTGCTGCTGGCGAACTCATTAACGAACTACAGAGCGCCGGCCACTTGGATGCAATCAATCTGCTCTATCTGGAGGTACGAAGGCTGGCGGCAGGCGAAGCATGGTCACAGATACTTACACTGGCCGGCCTGAACTCGCTGCTAAGGACGCGACGTCCGCGTCGGGTCACGGAAGCCATAATTTTCGCCGTATATCATGTCCACCTCGCCGATTATGTGGCCGCTGCTCAGGCAGAGGCTGCGGTAAGGCACTTCAAGACCGAGATCGCCCCACGGTTTTCATCACTTTACGGTGCTCGGGACGGTCTCGATGGTTTCGAGGTCACCGCGAGTTTCTTAGTCTCGGCGATAGCGGCCGAACCGCAACGAGTCGCGCTCGCCGAATCGCTTCTGGCTGTCCGGCCGATCGAACCGATCGAACAGCGATTTTTTGAAGCTCTAACACCCCTTGTCAAGGCTCCAGATGAGCAACCCGAGGCGGATCTTGATCGTGCCGCAGTTGCGTTTTCAATAGGCGATACCGACTCGGCTTTCCGACTCGCAAGCATGCAGCCGAATTCTGTTCGCAGGACCGTCCTTCTATTAAGGTGTGCACGAGAAATGGAAACACTGGACGCTGCTGAATTAGCCCTTCAAGCGCTCGGCGATCTACCCGATGCCGAGCGGACTGCATTGAGCCGCAGCGCTGTCCTCCGTTCCACGATCGACGAACTGCAGCGAGTCAACTTTTCCCCCGAGGATCACCAGCGGTCGCTACCTCACAATTGGCTGGAGTGGCTTCAGAGGCTCGAACAGGAACAACCGTGGAACGCTGCGGTTGTCGTGGCAGAGCGGGGTGCAAGAGAGTGGCCGCGCGACGAACTATGGGCGGACTCGAGCCGAATTCAGCTCTGCGCAGATCTTCTTCTTTCCGAACATGAGTTATGGGCCCAGATCGCTCTGCGAAACTCGGCACCATACATGATTGAATCACTCCTCGGTAATGAGGCTAAGACGGTCCTCACGCCCGTCTACGAGAGTCTCTTTTTGATTCTCGCTCTGGACTCGGACCCAAGCGTCGCTCAGGTGCGACAACTGGCAAGGTTAGGTGTCGCGCGGATGGAAACGGGCCCTTCGTCCGCGGATTACAGCGCAATGCTCCGGCAACTCGCGGAAGTGTTCTTTTCGGTTGGAACACCGTCTGTCATCGAAACCGCTCTGGACAGTTTCGAAAATACAATAATTAATGCTTGTCCGAGTCCTGCCGAACGGCTAATGTTTGCGAGTCGGATCGGGGAATTGATCCAGAAGTGGTTCACCAGAGTTGACGAAGCATATATTCTTCTTTTCAATTCTCTTGCAACTGATATTCAGGCTCCGAGGGTAGCGGTGCCCCAGGCCAAGGTTGATGAAGACGGTCCACGGCCGTCTGATACGGCTTGGCGTCGGCTCTCAGGAAAGCGGATTGCGATTTACTCGCTTCAAGAAGCCGCAGCAAGGCGAGCCGCCGCAATCGTTCAGGACCTTGCATCCGTAGCTGTTGAGATCTTCTCTGATCACGTCGGTGGCTCACCCGCACTCCGGCAAGCATCCCTAAAATCGGACGTGTTCCTTCTTGTGACAGCCGCCGCAAAACACGCAGCAACGGGTTTCATTGAAGCAAACAGACCACGTAGCGCAACGACTCTTTACGCGCGAGGAAAGGGATGCGCAAGCATACTGAACGCACTCCGCTCTTTCCTCACTGTGGCGAAGGAATGAGGGCTTGATCGCTTTTGAAGCAGAAGGCGCTTGCCGCGCCGGTGATCGCCGAACGTGCAGAAAGGATGGCCGTGGTCTTAACCAGGAACCTAGCTTTCTCGGAATGGACGCAAGCGATTCCGAATGCCCGGTTATGCAAAGCCCTGCTGGATCGCATCACCGATCGAGCGCACATCCTCGAAACCGGAACTGAGTCGTATCGCTTTCGACGGACTCTCGAGCGACATAGGAAAGAAGCTGATCGCGGACAATCATAGTTCGGCCGAAAAAATACTTGACCCCGATCAGAAGCCAAAGCACAGTAAGAAAACGAGCCGTGGAAATGTCGGCCGGTGGAAAGCATGGAAAACCAACTTCGGCGTTTCCACCTTTCCCACCGTCCGTGAACATCCCGCAACACCGGCGGGATGTTCACGTTCCCACCGCTCCTACGATTCGCCCTTATATAAAGGTCAGGCTCAAAACCCCTGCCTAAACCTCAATCATGCGTGGGCCAGATTAAATTTCCGAAATGGGCCACGTACAGTTGCCAAAAGCAACCCGCACAGCGGTTAGCGCTGCGTACGCGGATCGTGCTCAACAGCTACGCGTACACGATTAATCCTTCCAACGACAACTTCGGCCCTAAATTCTTTGCCTGCTGGGATCGGGCCCAGTGGGTCACTTTGATTCAACGACTTCAATGCGGTCGCTCGCAGCTTGTGCGGGGCTCCACAGTGAGTTCGTCTTCGGATCAAGAGTGCGGGCGTAAGTAAACCGCGCCGCTTGACGGTATGCGTCGAGTGCCTCCTTTCTCTTGTGCCGAAATCTATTCGCCTCCCCTTTAATGAAGTAGCAACTCGCCGCGTCGTTCAATACGCCCCGTTTAAGTATTTTCGCCCTTTCATTAACGGTCACATCCTTACCGGGCAACTCTGCATGAGCGTCCTCAAGTTCTTTTTCATCGCGTTCTGCTTGCTTGCCAAACTCTACAATGCATTCGTTTGCAACCTCAATGGCCTCGTCGTATTGCTTGTGCTCGAGATGCTTAAAAGCTTCGGACGAGAGTTGAGCATTTCGCGGCAGTTCTTCTTTCTGCTGAGCACACACTGTGAACGGCACCGCGGTATCCAGTACCACGGCCGCGATAATGACTAACAGATACTTACATTGCCTGATCATGCCATCTCCTTTGTGACTTGCCTATTCATTTCGTGTTTACGGTGACTCTGCTATATTCCGTGAGTCCATCCGGCATTCTCTCGAATTCCAGTTCGTGAGCGGCCGTGGACACAGATGCGGCGGCGAACGCCTTTTTCGCCTTGGCATCGGCTAGGACTGCTATTAGGGTGAATACACTCCGTGGTGGCTCGTTGGCTCCGACATTGGCAAGGTAGTACCAATCCCCGTTAGGCTGGACCTGCGCGGGTGTCGTCTCGGGGTAGAAACGGTTCTTGGACTGCGAAAACAGAACAACGTATAGAGAGCGATCACTCGGGATATTGCGCGACGTGCCGTGGATCGTAACCGGAATCTCGATGGATGCTCCATCGAACGGATAGGATATCTTTACGTCTGCAGCCGGTCTGGAGATTTGAGAAAGAAACAAACCGCAAAGAACGCCCAATGCTGCTACGGACAAATGGCTGCTCAGAAGCTTGAGTTTGCCTTTCTCAAAGCTGAGTTTCCCAGTTTGGATCAATGCTACGACGACTGCAAAGATACCGGCGATAGTCGCTGAAATGATGGGCGAGAGATCTATAGCCATGTGATCCAGACGTCTCTAATCAACCGCTGTCAACATATGAAGAACAGGCCCGGGTTCCCCAGGGCGAGCACTCAACACTCTGCAATTTTGGGCCGATCTATGTGCAGGACCATCGCTCCAGGCGATTCCATTTTTGATTGTCTTGTCCGCGAATCTTCAGAAGTGAATGCGAATAGACCCTGTTGGGTTCGCGCGTCCCTAATTTAGAGATAGATTGGACGGGCCTGGAAGCCCTGAAAAGCCACTTTATGTACATTCTCGTTATCCAATCGGATATTTTACTCACTTTTTCGAAGACCGAAAGTTTCTTCTGTCGTTCATTAGAGCGTGCAGAGAAGACACAATCTACATTGGGGCTGCTTAAGGCAAGTCCCTCAGATGCTGGCTCGCTCCTGGCCGAAAATGGGCGCGCGAGTATCTTTCGTGTGGGCTCAAACGTAAGGCGCATTCTCTCATGGTTGAATTGCCTTGGTTTGCTGACGCAATCGGTCCACAGCAGGGTGAAGCCGTTGGATAAAGAAATGCATACATCCCGACGCGGTAATTAGAAGCGCGGCGATCATGAATGTATATCGATCCGCCACTCGAGACCACACCAGTCCTTGTGCCCGGACTGACCGGAAAGGCTTAGATATAATATCGATCCTTAAAAGGTGGCAGCAAGAGGACGAATACCAAACTTGACCTGGTGAATCACCGCATAGCCTTCGTTGGAAAGGAATATGGATGTACCCAAGAAACCTAATTTGCTTGACGTTTACAAGCATCACTATGGTCTGCTCCTTCGGCCACGGGTATGCAGGCCAACAAGATTACCCCGCAATAGGTGTTGGAGACTGGCTAACAGTCGCCGCCAACGTTCCTGAAGCAGGATATCGAAAGACCGACTTCTACCGTCGTGACTACAATGTCGCGGAGATCCAGTGGGACAGTCGACTCGAACTCTGGCTGCCACCGTTCAAGGGCAGATTTTCATGGGGGCCTTACATAAAGGCAGCGGGCATAGCGCAATCAGCAACAATGGCCTATCCGAACGGTTGGCTGGGCGGCCCCGGAGGCGGATTTCAGGTCTATCCCTTCAGTTCGACACGCTTTCGAACGCCAACTAGCAAGGTGGGCGCAGTATTTGGACCATTGCGGCTTTTTTCGGAATATAATCGCATCAACTTTTGGGGCTCGGAGAACAGTTGGAGACCCCGGAGTCAGATTCGGGCTGGCATTGAGTATTGGAAAGCTGTGAACGTGAATGACCCGGCGGTTTTTTGGTGGGCGGAGTTGTGGACCGGACTTTACTGGCAATCTTCGAACGAATTTACGGCCCATTACGACTCGGTAGTTTTTGCAAACGCATGGCGCTCGGGGATTCGGAAACCGCGCAGCGGCCTCATATCATTAGTTACGCCCTACTTGGCGATCATAAGTTCTCGGACCAAGTACAACCGCACAGGGACCCAAGACTGTGGATTTCAGCCAACGGCTGATAACCCACAAAATCCCTGCAACTTCTATTGGGAAAACCGGTTGCTCGTGGGTGGAGGTTTCCGATTTGCTCCCCGCTTGCCCAAAGCATCACTTTCTCGCCAAGCTTGGCTAAGCCGGCTTGTCGTGTACGGAGAGTACTTGAACACGGCGGCTTATTATGGCCCGCACGTGCCTTCTTCAGTCCCTAGATTCGACGTGAGTGTGGGATTGAGTGCCAGCGTCGGTGACTGGTACAGCAGGCGATAATCTTGACTAGGTCTCGGAATTTCCGCCTCCCGCGTTCATCGCAGACGTAGACAATGCTCGAATTCTGATTCTCTTGCTCAATGGCGGATACGATCCGCTACGGACACCAACTGAATTCAATTGAGGGGGCATCTCGATTCAAAACACATCTGATCCCTCGGCTCATGTCGGACCAAGGATCTCTTGAGGCTGCCGCCTGGTTGCGCCCGGTGCAGAGCGCTCCTTCGAATCTCAAACGACGTTCAGTACCAGGACTAGCTGAATCGCACTGCGGGTGCTAGCCTTTCCAAATGATCACCACCCTAAGGCTCGGCAAAGCGGCAGACAGCGAATCCGAACTCACGCGGCTCAATGAAGCTCAGCTCAGAACTGGCTTTCGGACTTGGAACGGCAATGACGAGAAAGGACGGAAGACACATCATGGAGTCATTAATCTGCACGACTCTCCCATAGACCTAAAGCTTACGTGGCAGGAGTCGGATAGCTCGCCGGTCTTGGCGGTTGGTTGTTACCGATTGAATTTGCGAGCGCTCCTCGGAAAGGGATACATCAGGACGGAGCCGAACCAGGCAGATGCAGTTCGTCTGAAATTCGTCCACTCTGCTGGGGCGATCTATCTTCGAGTGCGAAAGGATACTCCCGCGATCAATCTAGGGCCACTGCCAGCAAGATGATCGGGAGCATCGGCCAGGTTTCTTTGGCGCCCCACTCCCGGCTTGTTCGCCAGCGTATTCATTAAGTAAAACCAGCATGATTGAGCACTTCGCGGGATCGATACCAGATCCGGCGTTCGAACGCTCCGGACAGATTTTTACTCTGGCTCTGTAGCATTCGAATGACCTCCCAGACATACGTTGTTGGAGTTAATCAGGGTAGGTCTACTGAAGACCATGGCTCGAGACAATCCGTTCAAATATCGGAGAAGCTTCAACGGACCTGCTGAGTCGCCAGATTACTGCTACGAGCCTGGAGTGGGTTGTCTCCAGCCGCGAACCAGATCGCGAAGAAGGGTAGAAGGGTGCTGCACCTGTTGCGCCCGTTGAGCATTGAACCGGCGGTGTTCCTGCAAAGAATCTCGTTTTGCCCGGTCATCGAGAGGCATCGAAATGAACAGCAATCTACCTGAACTGGCGACTCATATTGGCCGTTCCATTTAGAATTCGTCGGACGGCGAAGTTCGGTGTTTTCCTTCGCCAGCAAACAGGGCTGGGTCGGCTGAGAAGCAGCGGATTCTCAACTAATTTGCGCGGAGCGACAAACCTGAGCTGAAAGGCCACTTGGAGTTAGGCAAACCAGCCGAAGAAGGCCGCAACTCTCTATGCGCGGGATCGGCAGTGCACCTAGCATCGATGCTCTCCGGTGTTTTCGCCCAAAACAATCAGCACAACATCTCGCGAGAAAAACTTCGTGTTAGCTTGCCTCTCAACCGATTTCGAGACGCAGTATCCATCCCAATACCCTCGGACGGAAAGATGAACATGATTAAAAGCAACAAGCTAGTCAAGATGGGCGTCGTGCTCGCTAAACTGGTCAACCATCCGAAGTTCGTCAGCCTCCGTAGGTTCGACTCGGTATGGGCTGAAGGACACGAGGTGTTCATAATCAACGAATCAATGGGTCTGGTCGTTAAAACATCAGCTCTCATCTCCTCCGAACGACGATCCTACCGGGAGTGTCTCTTTGTTCTCGGATCTAGTGACATGAGTCTCGTCGCGGCGCTACAAAGGGTCTGTGATGACGTAGTTTGTGTCCTCGTCGGGCCTGACGCAAAAGACGTCTGTGCATTGCCCTGGAAACACGTCCACCGCCTGGTTGAGGTCATGAAAGGAAAAATGGGTAGTGCCCTGCCCGAGGTCGCACTCGTCTTGAAAAGCGAGAGCAACAAGACATACACCGTCAATATACGTGTTGTCGGTGAAAAACAGGACCTCGGACCTGATCTTCCGTCGTCTAAGCAACTCTTTCCAGATCTGGCTTTTGAATGAGGTGGTCGAGTGATCAGGGCAATCTTTGTCACGTCATGAAGCGATTCATAGAAGCACATAAGTGACCTTGACCATTGCCCGATCTGTTCTTGGCCTTCACTACAACGTATTTCGCTCGTCCTTCGTTGGCTCCTTCATCCGACCCGGTCCGTCCAAACTCGGCCGGTTCCAAACGAGAGCTTTATACTGGACCATCAGGTAATTGGCTAGCATCTGAATGTCCTTCGGTGTGTTCTGAACTTCATTCCACTTCCGTTGGATACCAGGCCCAAATTCCCAATAACCGTCGGTCCACCGGCACACATTTGACAGTGGGCGGAGATCGTCAGCAAAGAAATCAGCGTGCGGTACGCCGTGATCTCTTCTCCGCTCCGCGATTGCATCCATCACAAAGCCCATGCTAATGATTCCCGCACCGTGCATTAGGCGAGAACGAGTTGGAGGCAAACCCCATGCCTTGGGAAAAACAGTTGACGTTGCCGTCCAGAAGGCGCGCAAGACCGTCAACACGCCATCGAGGTCGACTTCACCGGTTTCAGCATCCCGATATCTGTACAAGGCGCCGTCGCTGAGGCTATTCTCTAGCATCTTCAGGATGCTGTTGTCCTGAACAAAGCCGTTTGGCGTAGTCGGCGTTTTTATCCTTCCCTTTAATGGAGAGCCTTCGTCTGAGTTCAACCGGGTGAGAATCTGCGCAGGTAATTTCCTTCTTTCGAGGAGAGGCGACAACTTCATCTCGGTAGTCGGCAGCAACTCGTAAATTAGTCCTTTCGGCAGTGGCTTCGTGGAATTTACGAGGATGAACTGCTCGCGCTGCTCACGATCATCATCAGCAATGAAGGCAGTTGCGCAAATGGGGAAACTGGAAACGGCGGAATCACGTATTGCGGCACATCTCTGTTGCCCGTCGACGATGAGGCCGGGTTTGTTCTGGTCGTCTGATTCGATGATGGGAATCGCGAGAGTGCCAGATCGACTGTAGTCGTGAGTGTCCCCGTCCGGGATGAATTTGACACGGCTATCAAATGCCAAAACTATCGCGTTTGGTAGCAGGGGATCTGGCGATTCGATATATGTTCGGATCTCGGTGATGTGGGACAGCACCTCTGGTCGCTGATACCCGACGAGGAGATCGTTTCCATCTCTTCGGATTCGTGACACGGTTGCGAAGCGCGGCAGAAGTTTGCCGTCAATTGCGAACGTGTAGAAGGTTCTGTTTGGGCCTTGGCGGATCTCCAAGGCCGGGACTCTGATTACGCCCATGCGACGCTGACTTCCTCTCTCCTGAACGCCTTCCGGGGATCTTTATTGAGATGCCCGTGAAGTTGGTGATTAAACACGTACAAATTGTGGAAACCTCTACGCCGGTTCCGTTCGGCCCCGCGGAACATAATCACGTGGATACCGAGGGTGCGGCAAACCTCGCACGAGCATTGTTTCCATGGTTGCTCTGCCAGAACATCCCTGTAGATCTTCGAACGGTCCGTCTTGCCGTCGAACAGACGCTCGTATTCTGAGAGCGCCTCGACGGTCGCCTCTATAGAAGCACTGCCCGAGTCGAAGAGCTCAAGCATTCGCAGACAGCGTTGTTCAAGCGCACGCGCCTGGTCCTGAAGGACTTGACCGGCAACGATTCGCTTCACCAAATCAGGATTGGCATCGACTTGTGGCACACGAATCGCTGTGTAGTTCCGGTCTGGCGCATAGTAATTATTTTTATCGTCCTTGAATGCTTTCCGAAGAGGCGAGGTGCTATCGAAACTGACGACCCCGAATTTTGCAAATGTCTGAACGTGCTCGCATCTGGTGATGCCGAGAAGGTGAAAGACCGTCGATTCCGCCTTCACCTTTGCAACCGCCCGCAGACAGGAAATAATATCAGGCGTCTTCAGCGGGACAAAACCACCGAAAGCGATGTATCGGTACCCGAGTGATTGCAGCACCTCTACCGCCTTCGAGTACGACTGTGGGCTCCACCCTTGAGCAACTCCGATTGGCGTAAACCGCTTGTGAGAACGGTTCACGTGATTCAAGAAGCTCTCAGCGAGTTCGAACGTAAGTTCCTGACGCCGCTGCCAGTCGGCCGGAATCGGTTCGAAACCAATCAAACTGTCATCGGCCTTTGCATTGAATCCAAGGATTACGTGATCGACCGACAGTCCATAGTCGAATCCACAATCTTCGTAGAAATCGGCGACTTCTTCAGCCTTATAGGGTGGACGCTCCTCACGCACATAGGTAAATGCTCCACAGTCGCCCATAGTTTCGAGTGGACGATGTTGGATGCGAAAGTACTCTCGCACACCCACCCTAAGGAACCTGTGCCGCTGTGCAACACTGTACTTCCCGGTTCCACCGCCTATGCCATCTACGACCGCCTTGGATACCAGCAAGCCGTCATACGGCGCCTCGGCAAAGAGTTCATGCGGATAAAGATCATCCCTCTGGCGAATGCGTGATCCGGAGCGCGTCTCGGTCCGGAAATCGAAGCTACCGTCTACGAAATCTTGACTGTCAGGGAAAAAGAACTTCACCTTCCCGCACCTCGATGGTGAACGTAGCTTCGAACCAAGAAACTGGACAGAAGACGGATGTGGCGAGGAACATTCTGCACATCGTCCCAGTTCAGGTCACCGATTTCTGTCCAGCGACCGGTGGTCCACCGGCACAACGGTGCGACCACCTGAACTTCCACCATGGCTCTAGCCATTGCGTCCGCCGATTGAGGATTGATCGACGCCATCACTCTATCCATCAATCGACCCATGGCGCGAAGTCCTGCTCCGTGCATGAGTCGACTCTTGTTAGGCGGTTTACCCCAGGCATCTGGGAACGTCTGCTTCACCGCAGTCCAGTAGGCGATCAGAACGCGCCAAATACCCGTGAAGTCCGTCTCGCCGGACGCCATATTGCGGTACGGGAACAGACATCCGGAAGGGGAGGATATACTCTCCTGGATCATCTTGATGATTGAGGCATCTGCAATGACTGCTTTCTTCCGATCCCTCGCGGAAGACGATGTCCTTCGAATCAGAGCATGGAAAGGCGATATGGGGTCGGTGTTTAGGAGATCGCAGAGCGCTGATGGGATCTTGCGCGCCTCCAGAGTGCTGGGGAGCGGGGTTGAGACTTTCGGCAGCAGTTCGGTAATTAGTCCTCTCGGGAGCGGCTTGGTGTTATTCACACGAAGGAACTGATCGCGCTGGCTTTCTACATCATCCGCGATGAATGCGTTTATTGGTATCGACAGGCTCTGCCGCCGACTCTTTGATATGGCAAGAGCGCGTTGTTGGCCGTCCACAATCCAGGCGGGTTTCGGCGCTCCATTCACCGGAAGCGGAATCTCCAAGATGCCGGGCGTGGCACCGCGGTCACCAATGGCCGGCCCCCTACTGGCAGTAAACTTGACACGGGATGAAAGAGCGAGAATCAAGGAGTTCGGGAACAGAACGTTATCTGAGTTCAGGTATTCAACAATGTCTTGTACGTGCCGTTTCACTTCTGTCCGCTGGTATCCGATCAACTTTCCTGCTTCATCGCGGGATACGCGGGATACTTCCGCAATTGAAAGCAGTTCGGCTCCCGTCATGGAGAGCAGGTAGAGCGGATGACCTTCACATTGATCTATTCTCAGAGTCCGCTTCCTTAAGGCTCGCAGGCGTTTGCGCACTACTAGGCAGCCCCCGTCGCGCAAACAATCCTATACAGTTCAGAAAAACGCTTTTGTTCACACGAGTAGCCAGCATCGCGATGGCGACGTAGCAACGCTGACGCACTCGACTTCTGCGTTGTTGCCAGGTTTCGACGGATGAAGTCGATGATCTCCTCGTTCGTTCTGGGTTTCACGGTGCGTAACTTTCTCCGAGGCACCCTTGAGGCCACTATCGCCTTCGAAATGTTCACAAATGAGATCGCCTCCCCGTTAAGAGCCGAGAGGAGGTGGCGCACGATCCTGACGTTCAAGGAAGTCAACGCGCCGCCAACAATGGTTGCCATGGAACTATCACACGGAACGAGATTTCCCCTGAGGCTCGAACGGTCCTTTGATGACCCGCACGAAACAATCGCGAGATGCTCGCGGAAGTAAGGCCACTTGAGCGCTGTCTCAACGTCATCGGAAACGGCGTCGAGGTACTCGCGTGAAAGGGCGATGATGAGAGGCGTGCGACTATGAACCGAACAGAGGTCGTGGATAGTTTGAGGGCCGGTTTTGCATCCCCTCGGATTTAGCCGGCACACGCCATCCCACCACTGCCTTGCCTCACACCGATCGCCGGAACAGGACACGTAATCCTCAGAATCGGCCGCAAAGGTTGCGGCGTAGGGCTTGATGTTTGTCTCTGGCGAGATAAACCCGTACCCTGCCGAGCAAATCCAGAGCCTTACGTCAAATCCGAATCCTCTCGCGAATTCGGGCAAATTCCGCGCTACTGACCAGTGGTCACCGATATACAAATCTTGTGCTCGGTGATGCGCCGTACCCACCAAATTCAATCGTCGTCCCCATTCCGCTACGCGGACTGACAGGTCTGCCCTTGGAATTCTACGCAACGTTAGTTCTCGATCCGCGACATAGCGCTTCCTGCTGGAGCAACTCACGACGACGTTAACTGCGCGCACAGTTTGGCAACTCCTCCTGCAATTTCTTGAAAGCCACAGTTGAATGCCCATTCTCGCGCACCTCGAATGGTTGGTTTTCAGGGCGCTTCGAGGCTATCTCCGCGAAAGCACTATGGTTGTGGATGCTCTCGAAGTTGAGCGCGTGAACACGGAACCACACAACCCTCGGGTCTGCCCGCAATCTTATCGTCACATTCCGGACGATATCTTCTACGAAGACGGGATTATCGTGGGCCTGCATCGTTACATGTCTCTCGTCTTTTCGCTTCAGCAGAGAATAAACAGGCGCTGATGCCGATTGCTCGGCAATTTCTATCAACTCCTCAATCCAGATGAGCGAATGAGCTCCGTCGTGTGTTCTTGCAGTCCTTACCTCGATTGTGACGTGACCCCTTTGGTTGTGTGCCCCGTAGTCGCTGATCGCTTTGCTGCACGGGCAGAGGCTCGTGACTGGGACACGGACCGAAAGGACGAAATCATCGGCAGTGCCGTTCATTTCACCAGTAAATTTGCACTCGTAGTCCATCAGCGCCTTTGCCCTTGAGACTGGGGCGATTCGCTCGACAAAGTAAGGAAAACTCACCTCCATATGTGCGCTCTCGGCCGCCAACTTCCGCTTCAGTTCAGTTAAGATCATCGTGAACGTTCGCATCGTGATTTCGCCTCTGTGTTCATTCAGAACTTCGATGAAGCGGCTCATGTGAGTCCCTTTGAACTGCTGAGGCAAATTGACCGACATTGAGATCTTCGCCGTCGTGGACTGTTCCTGGTTCTCACGATCAAGAACCACAATCGGATATCGAAGATCGCAAACGCCGACTCGATCGATCGGTATCCATCGGTTGTCTTGATGATTTTGTATGTCGTCCATCAGTTCCCCACTTCGCCGACGTAAACGCACCCGCTGGTACAAGTCTCCCGGACCACGATCTTACTCATACCCGGCAGCGTCGCCCTCAGTTGACTCCATATCCAGCGCGCGATGTTTTCACTCGTTGGATTTTCGAGGCCTTCAACTTCATTCAAGTAGTTATGATCGAGACGATCTTCGATCGGCCTAAAGGCCATTTTGATCTCAGCGAAGTCGATGACCCACCCAAACGGCTCACGGATTGGTCCCGTGACATGTAGTTCAATGCGGAAACTGTGACCGTGAAGCCGTCCGCATTTGTGGCCGACTGGCACGTTGGGTAACCGGTGCGCGGCCTCAATCGTGAATTCCTTGAAAATCTCCATAGCGTTCGGGATCTCTAGGAGGGAATTCCCTGCTCGCTTCCTGCCAACTGCCGGCGTGGATCTAAAGGGTCATGCAAACCGTTCTGTTCGAAGCCCTTCTGCCTTAGCAGACAGGAGTCACACTGTCCGCAAGGTTGTCCCGAAGTTGAAGGATCGTAGCAACTGCTAGTTAGTCCGTAATCAACTCCGAGTTCAATGCCGATGCGGATAATCTCGGCCTTTGAGAGCGAGATCAGCGGAGTATGAATGCGAAAAGTCTGGCCTTCTTGAACTCCGCACTTCGTGGCGAGGTTTGCCAATCTCTGGAATGCGTCGACGAACTCGGGTCGGCAATCCGGGTAGCCACTATAGTCCAGAGCATTCACGCCGATGTATATGTCGCGGCACCCTAGCACCTCCGCCCAAGCGAGCGCGAATGCCAGGAAGATCGTATTTCGGGCGGGAACATAAGTCACGGGAATGTCGCCTCCCATCTCGGCGATATTTCTAGCTTTAGGAACAGCAATTTCGCTGGTGAGGGCTGAACCTCCGAAGGCGCGAAGATCGATGTCGATGATCCTGTGTTCGGCGGTCCCGAAACTGTCAGCTAGTTGCTGAGCACAGTTAAGTTCCCATGCGTGCCGCTGACCATATCGAAACGAGAGCGCATATACGCGGAATCCATCACGCCTGGCAACGGCGAGGGTGGTTGCAGAATCCAACCCTCCACTTAAAAGGACTATTGCTGGTCGATATTCAGGCATGCCCTGCCTTTCCCTTCCCGCGCGGACGCAAGAACAACTTCATCTGTGACGGCGGCGTGCCCGGCTCGATCGGCTCTAATCGGTTGGCGAATTCTCTGATCGTCTGCGCCTCGTCGTCGGTAAAGAGCACTTGCCCTGAGCGATAGCGAAGTCCAGGCGGGATCTTCTTTTGGTCACGCCAACGCCATAAGGTTTGCCTGCTAATCCCAAGCTCATCAGCGAGTTCCGATGCGCTGTGATAGGTCTGACCCGCGATTGTAATGGGCATGTTGCAGCTATTCCCACAATGGTACATCGTGTCCCACGACGTTGCAAGTGGTGCAGGCCGTTGCACGGCGTTGCAGCACGCAACGCGGACGTTGCAGTCAGCTCGAGTACTTGCCACGCGATCGCATGAATTTCGATGTGCGATACCCGCAATGATGCGGATCAGATCCAGTCGATCACGGACTTGGCAATGGTCGGCTTCAATCATCGAATGGACTTACTTGCCGCTAATGCTCGGATCTGGTCTTCGAAGCTATGAAGCCCAACATTCGTCGGCACTTGATCATGCATGCGCGGCGAATATGAATCGGGAGAAGACGGGATGCGAACCAAACTGTTCGTCAATCTCGCGCCTGGCACATGAGAACGGGCTGTCTTTTTCAACTTCTCTCGCATTCCGCGTACTGTATCTGGCGAGATACCGTGAATGCGCTGTAGCGCGACAGTGACGTACCAGCCCCAGGAATGACTGGATTGCTTGCGCTCGCTCATTAGGTCGTGCAGCGTGCGGTTGAGCCGTGGCCAGTCGGCAACCGCCAGGAACTGAGCCGTGATCTGGTCGTCGGGTAAACCGGGCATCTGACAACCTCCGTGCGCGAACTTGGCATGGTGACTAGCGATGAGATTACGAGCTTGCTCGAACACCTCGTCGTTGAAATCGCTTTTCTTAGCCTTCTGGAGTCGATCGATCAAATTATCGAAATCGTTTTTCTCGATCGATTCCGCGGGTGCGCTCGCGTTCTCTATATGCGCTGGCTCGCAAGTGCTTGGTTTTCCGTTCGGGAGTGGCCCAGAGTTAAGGCCACTCTGGCCCAAGTTTTGGGCCACCCCTGGCTCAGTTCTTAGGCCACGGCAGGTCAGAACTTGGGCCACCTCAGGCCTAGCTGTTGGGCCACCCTGGCCCAGTTTTTGGGCCAATACCGGCTCAGAATTTCGGCCACAGTGGCCCAATTCTTGGGCCACCCCTGGCCTGATGGTTGGGCGGCCTTCTTCGATTTCCACAGCGGCCAGAAATGACAGCTGATGTTGGGCCGCTCGGGTTGCGCCCCCGGAGTCGCTCTTGATCACTCCGCTCGTATTGAGCGAGTCGATCGCCGCCTGCACGCTCGCTCGCGCGAGTCCAGTGTGCGCCGCCAATTCGCGACTGCTGGCAACGGCCTCGTGACTTCCTCGTACTTCAGCGCGTGCGGCCAATTCAATGAGTACATGCAGCTCCGCCTTATTTAAACCTTTGGCGATGGCCGCGATGTGTTTCAAGACTGCAGGCATTTGCTTCTCGTGACTTAGGCTGCGATGGGTACTGCGGTTTCACCTGAGGGTTGCTTTTCTTCCGGTACGGCCGGCCATTCGATTACGACGAGGCGTCCGCAACCAGGGCAGACGAGTTCAGCGGTCTCGCTCTCGATGTGGTGACCGCAGATGCAATCGACGGAATAGACGGATGTCGTTCGCATGGGTAGGCCTGAGGCCGGTTACGCGGCCCCTTTCCTTTCTTGCCTGTCTCTGCGATCGAGGACTGACACGGAATCGATCACGACCTCGGTGATGGGCCACTGCACCTTCACCGGACCCGTTTCAGTCTCGATCGTGCGCTCGTACTCGCGATAGATCAGCTCACCTTCGATGAAGACGTGATCACCGGTGTGGATTTTGGCGGCATAGTCCGCCGTCGACCCGTATGCAACACAGGTATGCCACTGAGTCTTCTCCTGCCACGTACCGTCCGCATCCTTGTATCGCTTCGTTGTCGCAACGGACAGCTTTGTGATGCTCTTGCCGTTCTGAGTCGAACTATTCCGGGCGTCTTTGCCGGCGAATCCTGCGATCGTTACTCGATTAATCGTCATTGGTTTTTGGTCCTTTCTGGAGTGGGATTTAGGTTGCGCAATGCAACCTCTGCCTGACCGGCGAGGTCCGGGGTAGCAACAGTCAAGCCGAGGGGGGTCACCCACCCTTGCAGCGCAGCGGAAAGGGCGCAGCGGAGCGGAGGGCTGCACAAGTGTTAGCGCGGAAGCCTGGGGATACGGCTTGTACTCGCGCGAGGGTGGAACCCTTAGCAGTAGATAGAACTCGTTGCATAACATCCCGTTTCCGCATCAAAGCCGTTTACCTGGAGCGCTTCCGCAATGCGCCGCTTGCCATCTTGTCGTTCGATATAGACGACCAGGTTAATGAGGTCCCCGATCTCGCCTTGAATTGCTCGATATGGGATGTCCACATCGGCTTGGAGGGACAGACTCGCCAATCGCGATAACGCCTGCAGTGCTGAGCTCGCGTGTACAGTGGAGATCGACCCCGTATGCCCAGTGTTCAGGGCGTCAAGGAGATCGAATGCCTCACCGCCACGTACTTCGCCGATAATCAGTCGGTCGGGGCGATGCCGAAGTGTGGCCTCGACGAGGTCGCGGATGGTCACCGCTGGAATGGTTCGCGTACCGGAACTATCGATTTGCTCTTTCCGAGCCTCGAACCGGAATACGTTCGGATGGTCGACCTTTAGCTCGGCGGTATCTTCGATGACTCCGAGCCGCTCTTCCGGAGGGATTAAGTCGATGAGCGCTTTGGCGAAAGTCGTCTTACCGGTGTCCGTTCCACCAGCGACGAGGATCGTTTTGCGATTGCGAACCGCATCTGCTAGCCGGATACCGAGTGCGGCTGACAGAGCCCCGGAATCAATGAGCTGCGGCATGGTGAACCAGTGTGGCCGGAACTTCCGGATGGTTAGCGTCACACCCTGCAATGAGCACGGCGGAAAGGCTGCAGCGACTCGCGACCCATCAGGAAGACGAGCATCAAGCAGGGGGACTGCTTCACTGATGTCGTTCCCAAGAGACCTTGCGATCCGCTTCACCGCGTGAGTCAGGTACTTCGGTTCGATTGCTGCATCGACCGAGGCCAGCAGACCGTTGCGTTGTGTAAAGATCGCTCCATCACCGTTGACCATGACCTCGGAGACGCTGGGATCGAGAATGAGGTGCTCGATTGGCTGCAGGAACGGGAGAATTGTTTCGAGTGACATAAAGCTAAATCGAAAGTGAGTACGCAGAGATCTGCTCGGGAGACAGAGCGGTCGCATTCTCGTGCTGGCGCGACAGCGCCGCTGCGAGCTGGTCCGCATTGTCCGTAAATATCTGGGCGTCGTACCGCGGCCGGGATGTCGCAACGTAGGCCAGGGTTTGATCGATCAAAGCCCGCACCCGGGTGTCGCCGGTATCAACATGGATAAGCGCGCGGTCTACGGTGGCACCCTGGGAAGAATGGGACGTCATCGCATAGGCATAATCAAGATGTTTGTTGTCCTTCAGGTTCCAGCCGACTGTGCGGTCTGAGCCGTCCAGCTTGACTAAGATGCTGCCTTGTTCATCCAGACTGGTCACGGTGCCGAGGTCGCGGTTGCTGATCGACTTCTCTTTCCAGGGGGCCGTAAACTGCACGCGCTCACCTTCCGCGAACGCCCGCAGCTCCGGCGAATAGATGGCCACGCCTTTGATCCGCGATGGATCATAGACGACGGTGCTGCCGTCGGCCTTCTGCACTGTAAGCCTGTTTTGTTCGGCTTCGACCTGGATCACCGTCGCGTAGCTCTTCGCTTGGAGCCCAAGCGTTTCGCTGCCGCGCGTATAGCGAACGGAATCGCCGACGCGATAGGAAGTCGCAACCTTTCGATCTTCGCCCGTGATCTCCTGGCGATTGACCAGGACGGGCAGCTTGTAGCGGTCATTGCCGAGCTGGCCCGACTCGCGCAACTCTGCGCGGATCGCTGCGTTGAGTTCGCGTCGTGAGTTGTTGTCCGGCGAGACCACGAGTGTGGCTTCCGGGCGTTCGGAGAACGCGCGGGCGATGGCTTTGAAACGCTCGCCCCGGTGCTCAACACTCTGAACGCGATTCTGCGTCAATAGCAGTTCGACAGCTTTCTCGACTTGCCCGGAAGCCATCGCCTCGACAGCTTGGCGGAGCTGTTCGTCCTTCTGGCGCACGATCTTGCTGAGAGTTGCGGTATGCATCCCGGCGCTCTGTAATTCCTCGAAGATGCGGCCCGCTTCGACGGACTGATGCTGCCGGACGTCACCGATCAGGAGCACGCGGTCTTGCGGCTGCAGGCGCTCAAGAAAACCACGCATCTGCCTGCCTGACGCCAAACTCGACTCGTCTACGAAGAACAACCGCCGGCGGCCATCTTCTATTCCCTGATTGCCACGGATCAGGAACGCTTGCACCGTTTCGGCTTGCATGCCCGCATCTTTCAGAACTTTCGCCGCGCGCGATGTGGGGCCAAGTCCGAGAGCTTGGTAACCCGCTGCTTCCGCGATCTCCGCAATCGAGCGGAGTGCGGTTGTTTTGCCCGTTCCTGCCCCGCCCTGGATGCCGAAGATCTTGTCCCGTGACGTCAGCGCATCTAGGACCAACCGTTGCTGCTGTTCATTCAGCCGGCCTTGGTAGCGCAGCCTGATTTGCGGGAGGGAGACGTTCGCAATGGGATCGGCCCCGCCGATCCCGGCACGTACGCGCCCAATCGCATCCCGTTCAGTTTGGATGAGTTCTGGCGTCGTATAGCGTGCCGCGGGCGCATGCGGCCGGATGTGATCCACCTTTTGGAAACGACCTTCTGCTAACTGGCGGTCGAGCTCTGCCTGAATTTCCGGCAAACGGATCTTTCCCTGTGCATGGCGGAGCGCATCCCGCACCACTTCGAAATGCTCGAAGACGGCGCTTCTCTCGCCCATCCGCTCTCGTGCGAATGTGACAGCCGCTTGCGCTTTGTCCTGAATCTTCTCGGGTGCCAGCGCGTGCGTTTTCCGCTCGGCAGCTTCGGCGACAACACGCGTGGGTTGATCGCCGAACTCGGCTGCATTCCGCTTATGCATCGTCTGAAGTTCGACTGGAGTCAGGTTCAACTTGGCCTCGCGGTTCTGATGCTTGATGTTGTTGATGGGTTCGGCTCCGGAGAGCCCGCGCTCCTTCAGTTCCCGTTGGATCTCCGCCTTACGGAGGCTTTCCGCATCGAGATACTCACGCGAATAGCCTTTGATTTCCGGTGCATGATTCAGGCCGCGTTCGATCTTGTAGCCCGCGCGGCGAAGCTCGTACTCGAGCTGATTCTGGTACACGGCGGTGGCCATGGACTGAATTTTGAAAAGCTCATACGGCTGGAGCGCGCGAGCCTGGCCAAGGCCATCCTCGGTCTTATTGAACACGACCACATGGGTGTGCAAATGCGGCGCGGGATACCCGTTTACGGGGCGCGCCGTGTCGTGTTCGAATGTCCCAGCAATCCATTTGCCGGTGTTCTCTGCGGGCGCGTTCCCGCCCATGCGTGCCTGAACATATTTCTGGGTTTCGGTCAGTGCGGCTCGAACAGCGTTCCGGTGCGCTTCGCGTACGCGCTCGTCTTCTCCGACCAGTGCGGTTAGGCTCACCGTCTTGGGCGCGTTGAACGTGAGATCCCATCCCGCTCGATGCCCGACCTCTTCGCCGGATTGGGTTTTGATGGTGTCGCGATGCTGGATCAACTGCTCGCCGGTTGCCGGATGCTGGCCCTCGGCTAAGCGGTCGAACGCTTCAGCTGAGACCGCTCCAGACAGCCCCAGAGTGGCCGCGATTTGGCCGTGCCACTCACCCCGCAAGGTGCCATCTTGGCTGAAGTACGAGTTCGACGCAGACGAATATTCAGAACGGTAGTAGCTCTGAACTTTGGCGCTTGTGAGAGGTTTCGAGATATCAAGCATGTTGTTCACCCGAGCATGTCTACGCCGATTGAAACCTGTTCCGGCTTAGCGGTTGATATGACCGGCTCTGGATCGAGAGGCCGATGCTGGACCGGCGGGATGTTGCGCTCAATCAGGTCGGGAGCAATGCTTCGCTTCGGTTGCGATCGGAACCGGATCGGAACGACCTTATCCTGCTGGACAAAGTAGCCCGTGAGGTCTTCCAGACCCTGGATCTGCGATTCGAGGACGACAGGATCGATAACACGCTCGGTGCTGAAGCTGCCGTGTTTGCGGTCGAACAGTCGCGAGGGTTTGCTCTCGCGCATGCGCTCGAGTTGGGCCTTGCCGATGAGCTCGCTCAAGTGCTTTGCGGCGCGCGGCTCACGCGTGCGAAGAACGATGTTTGTGTATGCCTGGCTTAGGATCGTCTCGGCTTTTTTGCCGTAGATCGCATCCAGTTGGCTCATGCCTTGGAAGCCGAGAACGATCGGGTTGTCGGACTTGCGTTGCTTCGTCAGTGCGCTGTGTAACTGGGGCAAAGCATTCAGAGATGCGAGCTCATCGAGCACCATCCAGACTCGGGCCTGACCGGGTTGCGGTGCTGAGGTTTGCAGCTTCAGAATCAGCATGTCGAGCCACAGACTCTGGAGCGGACGCAGAGCATCGATTGTGTCCGGAGTCGACGTGATAAAGATCCAGCCCTTTCGGTTCTTGCTCCATTCGCGGGCGCTCCAGGACTGGCGTCCTTCGGCGTGCGTTGGCATCATGCGGAGCGGTTTTCCGGCTTCGTTCAGACTGCCCAGAATGCCCGCACGTTGTGGCGCCGCATTTGCGGTAAGCGTGTGCTCATGCTCGGTCCCGACGACGCGTTTGTCGATCTCTTCGGGATGCGCCATCCAGTACGCGAGCTCGTTCACCGTCGGCTTGTATGTCGCGAGCAGATAAGAGAAGATGGCGCGCGTGTGTGAAAGGAAGAACTGTTGCCGCGTTGGTTCGTCCTGGAACAGACCGATAGCGATCGGCGTGGCTTCGGCTTCGTCGTCGCACTCTTCGCCGATCGGCCAATACGGGCATCGATCGTCCTTCGGATTGAGAACCCAGTCACCGCGGTCTTCGCGAAAGAACTCGCGGATGTATTCGCGATCGGGATCAAAGATGATGGCGTTTTCGTTAGCGGCGGC
Organism: Bryobacteraceae bacterium; assembly: GCA_045807925.1. Taxonomy (GTDB): domain Bacteria; phylum Acidobacteriota; class Terriglobia; order Bryobacterales; family Bryobacteraceae; genus Bog-105. Next base: position 38,204 of record JBJMGK010000226.1, read on the forward strand.
AATCTGATGAACGATCTGCCGGATTAGCGTCGACTTCCCGCTTCCCGTGTCGCCGGCGATCTGAATGTGATGGGCCTCGCGATCGCGTTTGATGACCAGGTCGTTGCCGGAGTCGCCCGGCTTTAGCCACTCGAAGACATTGCGCCGGTTCGTGAGACGAAAGCGCAGACCGTTGCCTTTGGTGAGGCGATTGAAGCGCCAGCGGCCGGTGAGACTGGGACCCCGCAGCAGCCGACCTTCTCGAGCTTTCGCGTCGTATTTCCGATCAAGTTTTGCTCCGGCAACAGCGAGCGAAACAAAGCATATCCCTAAACCGATGAGCGGGTATTCGAGTGCTCGGGCGAGCGATTTTCCGCGATATATGTCGGCCTGCAGCCAGCTGCGGAAGCTTTCGGCATTGGCTGTGATCCAACGAATGCTGACGGCCGCCGGAGCGTTCCCGAGCGAGGCGTCGGTGGCCAAAGACCGTCCGACAAACACAACTCGAAACCCAGTACCCTTGTGGCCTGGCCTTGGCAAGGCGAAGCCGCCGACGAGTGTTAATCGCGAGTAGGTTGGGAAGTAGAAACGCTGTAGCGGGGTTGCCGACCAGACGAGCCACGCACGTATAAAAAGGATGCCGAGGGCGACGCTCAGCGCCATCCCAACGATCCGGAATGCAGGGATGCGGCGCGGCCAAACGGGACGGCTTAAATCAGTCATTGAGATCTTTGCTCCGTAGGGAATGAATGCGGCTTTGCGCCATTGCCGCTTTGGTTGTTTCAGCCTGTTCGATGAGGAACCGCAAGCGGTCCTCAGACACCGGAACTGCATGGGCTTCGTCAAGTGTCAAACCGAGGATGATCTTCCGCAACGCCATGACTTCCTCCAAGATCAAGCGGTGCCCGAGCGAGAGGTCCAGACAGCCCAAAATCGCTTTGCGACACCATTCACTTCGGCTAATTCCGGCTTCAGCCGCACGGACCTTAATGAGTTCTTCTTCGTCCGGAGTGAGCCGGGATGACAGGTAATTAGTCAACGTCTTTGTTCGCTTTGAGCTATGCAAGTTGAGCCACCAATGAGGGCAAAAACACGGGTACACCCCTGTGCACGGAAAACGAGAATCGCCAATATTTATCGCTGGTACACCGGCGTGCACCTGCAAGGGGTGGCATATCGTTTTGAGACACCCGGTGCGCAGCACCGCCTCTTTCTGCCGACTCGGATGCGACTGGAGCGAAGCGACAACGGCTGCTCCTGGGGGTTGAACTTGGGGCTGAGAATTGGCTCACTTTTGACCTCACTGCTGACTTATTTCTGCCGGCGACTTCAGGCTGCTCCTGGGGTCGCGGTTGACTTGCTCTTCCCTATGTTCTGGACCTTGGGCGAGCCGGCGTTCGGGTTGGCTTCGCGGAACGACTTAAAGCCTTTGTCTTCCCGGAACAATCGCTTCAGGGCTGCCGACACGATGTGGCTGGCGGAACTGCCGCTGGTGTACTCGCCATAAGCTCGAAGTTCGCGGGCGAGCTCGGGCCGAAACCGGAGCTCAATCTTCTCGTCCGGCTGCTTATCTTCAGGTTCAATCAAAGGTGCTGACATTGGGTTCTCCTTCGGGGTTAGTTGAAAGCCTGGTCTTCGCGGAAGTAAGTGATGGCAAGGCCAAGCGGGTTATGGAGGATGAGGGAGTTCGGGACGTCCCGGTTGATCCGGAAAACGAACTCGGCCGCCCAGTTCTCACGCCGGGTTTCGGCCCCGGCGGAATTCGAAATGATCTTCGTGAACTCGACCCGGGCCCGAAATGGCTCTGCTTGGAGCTCTTCGATGACAACGTTGTTGACCACGACATCCAGGTCGTCGTCCGAGCTTCTGAGGAACTTCGGAAGCCATTGCGAGCGGCGATCCCGGGCATCGATGACGGAGAACAATGGCCGGTCCAGGAAGTACAAAGCTTCGACGTACCGTTGGGCTACGGTCTTGTGATTCCGGGAGTAAAAGTTCACCGCAAACTGGGTCAGGAAGTACCGGATCTCCGGTGCTTGAGGTTTGTAGGTGAAGTCCTGGTAAGCGATGGCATCGGCGCGGCCGACTTCGTTCACCCGGATCACTAGCGGCCTAACATGCAGAGCGGCGTTCGTCGCCCGCAGCAGAGCAAAGCCTAGAATCGCTATTACGAGGCTCAGAATCAGCGTGATGACCTTCAGCGCGGTGTTGGTCGTGAGGGTCGAGCCGTAGTATTCGTATTCCTCACGGGCAGCCTGCTCGATTGGGGGCAGGGCGGCGGCTAACATCGGTTCACTCATCAGGCGAATGCTCCTCTCAGGGAACCGGCCACGCTGCCAGCCAGGTTGCCTCCGGCAGAAGCGGTTCCTTTGAACAAATCGGAGGTGATCGAGCCGGCCTTCCAGATGCACACAATGAACCCGATGTTCAGCAGTCCGAGCGGGAGGATCAGGACTGCGAGATGGGCCAGGGAGTAGTCACCATGGATGGCGTTCGTCCAGAAGCTCAGAAGAACCGTGGTCCAGACATTCGTCAGGGCGGCGGCGATCACCTGGAAGAAGCTGTACTGCAGCATGAACTGCATCCAGTTCCAGAACAGCCAGCTCAGGCGCTGGACCATGAGCCAGGGGATGAAGATGGGACCGAGAATCGCACCAATGCCGGCCATCACGAAGGCCAGAATGTTCAGTGCGAACAGGACACCTTCGACCAGAATCATGTCGAGGAGGATCCCGTAATACACGACCAGAAGGGTGAAGTCCGTGAAACCTGGACGCTCCTGGCCGTTCACGAGGTTCTGAATGGCCTGCAGCAACTGATTCAGTGACGAGATATCGATCGTCGCAGCAAGCTGTCGCCCGGTTTCCGGGAAGAGCTGGTGCACACTCACACTCGTCCACGGGAGCGGAGTGTTGTAGTAGCGCAGTAGAGCCTCCGCGACCAGGAACAATGCAAAGAAGTGGATCAGCGACGGGAAGTCAAACTCGGCATGGTGCCGAGAGGCGCTCGCCGCGGACCACTGGAGGCCTTTGATGACCAGCATGATGATCCCGATCGCCGTAAGCAGTTGGGTTCCCGTCTGCAGGAAGATTCCGCCGCTGGTGGTGACGAGATTGTTCATGGCCTGGGTGACCGGGCTGATGTAGTCCTGCGTCTGCGAGTTCACCGGGATCGTTGTCTGCTGCGCGACGGCAGTGGATACCGCGAACGTCAGGAGGAGAATGAGACGACGCATAGGCTACTTCAACCGCTGCTTGTTGACCTGGCTGCCCCAGCTGCTGGCGGCATCGAGAGCCTTCTTTTCGTCCGGTCGCGGCGCCCGGAATAGGCTCTTCACCTTCGCCTCGCGAACCTGCTGCTGGTGCTGTTCGTAAGCCAGGTACGAACCGATACTGGCGAGCAGGCCGATGATGACGAGCAATAGCTTGATTTGGATGGCAGATAGCATTTGAGTTTTCCTTTCCGTTACTGAAACCGTGCAGCCGTGATCGCCTGGGCGGCTCCACCCCAATGCGGTCCTTCGGCGACTAAGTACTGATCCATCTGGCTTTCGTAGTTCAGGTGGTCGGCGAGGCTGTCCCGCTGAACCTTGTTCGCGATGGTCTGTTGCTCGAGCAGGGACGTGATCAACTTGTTGGTCGTCTGCTGCATCTCGAGGTTCTGAACCGTGCCGGAAGTAAGTAGGTTGAGCTGCTCAACCTCGGAGTTCGTGCCCGCGGATCCGTCGGTTACTGCGGTCTGCAGGTTCGCGATCGCCTGCGCCATTTGCGTCTGCTGTGAACGCGCATTGCCAAGGGTGGTGAGAGCTGCCGGCCCGGCGCCGTCGAAGGTGTCCACCGTGGCAGCATAGGCGTACTGTCGGCTGCTGCCCGGCTGTATGCCGTTCAGGTATTGGTTGTGGTGCATCGTGAGGATCACGTTCTGCCACGCTTGCGGAGCATTTGGACCGAAGAGAACCGCCATGTTCCAGAGCGGAGTGGCACCATACGAGTTCGGTGCCCAGTTCCGAACAATCTGGTTCCCGAATCCGGTCCAAGCCTCTTTCGATGAGAAGTACTTCGCGTTAGCGACAAGCTGGTTGTATTGGGCGATCGCCTGCTGGATCTGAGCATCCATCTTCTGCAGCTTCTCGATGTCATTCAGCAGCTGCCTCAGCGAGTGCGCTTCCTGGGTTGGATCCGAGACGATACTGAACCCAAACTGGGCCCGTGCAGGGCTGTTGAATAGGGTCCCAATCGCCGTGAGCGCAAGGAGAATGCAGGTAGAGACTTTCAGTCGTTTGTGAAACATGCATTACCTCAGTAGCCGTGTGCTCGAAGGAAGTGAACGACTGTGCCCAGCACCGCAAGACCGATGATCTGAAGAAAGGCGGCCGCGAACAGTGCGAGCAGGATGACTGCGGGAGTGAGTCGCAGCCGAATGTAGTGGCGAATCAGACGTTCCGTACGTGCTTGCATCAGAGATCTCCCTTGCGCATGGAATCGTAGGTTGGTAGTTGCAGGTCGTCGGTAAGGATGACCTTTACGCGCGTGCCCTCCCGGATCGTTACGGTGGGCATGCGATTGAGAAAGCGATCGAGTATCCGGGACGAGGATTGCGCCATGCTCTGGGTGATTCCGTTCCGAATCTCGACGGAAGGGTCGTAGCCGAATCCGCTGTAGCCGTTCCCGATCTGAGCGAGGCCGCCGATCGCTCCGATGGCCAGACTCGCCCCGAACACCGAAGCGTAGTGGTTGTTGACCTTGTCATGGAGGCCGACATCGCCGGCCTGGCTGAGTGCCGGCATTGGCTTGTCCAGCGGGATGGAATACGCGTGCAGGCCGGGAACAATGATCCGGTGAAAGGCGACAGCTAGCCGAGACTGGCCGAACGACGAAACAGCACTTGCTTCGCCAAGAACTCGAGCGCCCTGCGGAACCAACAGAACTCGTGTGCCGGGCTGGTACACATCGCCGGTAATCATGCAGTCGACCGGACCAACAGCGTCGCCATCGAGGCGGTTGGTGAGCACTGCCTCGATCACCGTGCCTTCCGGAAGCCAAACCCTGGGCTGAGTGGCCAGGTCGAAGTCGAGAGGCTTGCGTTTGCTCTCTTCTGCGGCGGCCTTCGACTCGGGTTCCTGCCTCGCTGCCGCTCGTGTCGGCTCCGATGTAGCCGCTGCGGTCTTCGCTGCGGGTTCGTCACGGAAGGTGCGGTTCGTATCCTGCCGGACGACGTTGTCCGCGAAAAGCGACTTGTAGGCTTGCTGCTCCCGCTCGTTTTCGGCCTGCGATTTTTGTTGTGCCTGCCCATACTGTCCTGTTCCGTTGCCGTACCTCTGTTCGTATTGCTGGCGAGCCATCGCGGCTTCGCTCAGTGCCTCGGCTCGCTGCAGCTGCTCCTCGGGAGTCAGTGGCGACTTCTGCTGCATCAGGCGCGCTGCGTCGAGCTGACGCTGTCGGTCCTTCTGCTGCTGCTCCAACTGCGCTTCAGCCTGCTTGAGGCTGTTCTCCCAGTCGCGGATCTGAGCCGGAGACGGATTCTCCTTTTGCACTGGAGCGGAGGGATTCGGTGCTGTCGTACGAACGCTCTGTTTCGGTCCAACGATGTTGGCCAAGATGAGCAAGGCCAGAACTGCGGTGACGCCCCAGTAGATGTAGCGCTTGTACGTATTGCTTAAGCCGACGGGCTTCAGCTTCTCGGGATCGGGTGCCGACGGCGGTCCTGCCGGCTTGATATCGGGCTGGGTCTCTTCCGGCATAGGTCAGCCTGCCGTCTCCCTGTGAAAATTGAGCTCGCTCTTGCCGACCCGAAGGTATCCGTCGTCGAGGATCTTCGGAATCATGTACCGGCCGTCCTTGAAGGTGTACTGGATGAGGCTCGGCTTCCCGTCCTTAACCTCATACACGGACGGCGCTTCTTGTGGTGCCGCTTCGATGTAGGTGAAGCGATCGTCGTGATAGATCGCGGTCACATGGAACGGGTTCTTCGGTGGGGCAAAGAATGCATAATCGTGCTTGATCGTGGCCGGATACTCTGCCCGGATCGCATCGCGTTCCTTGGCGATCGCCTGGCGTGCTGCGGCCTCCTCGGCTGCTAGCTTTGCCTGAGCCTCCTCGGCCTGCTTCTTATAGACCGAAACGGACTCAGCGGGGACAAACCGCGGGTTGCTCTTCATTGCCACTACCGCGCTCGTGTCCGACGGCGTCACGAAGATTTTCAGGTCGGCGTGGCCGTTCGGATCTTGTGAGACCTCCGTGGCCAGGAAGCTGTATACGTTCCCGCTTGCGGTGATCAGGTTGATGTTGGTCCGACCGCCTGGCTTGGCTGGCTTGACGTAAGCCAGGTTGCCGGTCCAGTTCACTGGCCAGTACTCTTTGTCTCCGCATGTGACCTCGAGGATCGATTCTTCCTTCGGCAACTCGATTAGGGTTGTGAACCGGATCTCGGTTGAGATCGGAACGATATCCGTCTCGTGGTAGCTGACAGTGCGGCTGACCGTGCTTGGATCTCCAGCGAGGACCTTCACATCGGTCGCACTTCCGGCGAAACAGGGGATGCCCACACAAGCGAGCGCGAAGGCGGCTTTACAGAACTTCATAGGTTTGAACTCCGTGCTAGTTTCTGGAACATGGAAGTGACGCTCACTTCTCGTGCGGAGGAGTTGCTCCGCGAACTTGCGCATCTCGGGCCTCCCGAGCAGATCGTTGAGATGGCCCTGGAGCAAATGCTGGCGGATGAGCCTACAGCCAAGAACCAAGTAAGTGCCAGAGAAGCCGTGGAGCGCATACGCGAGCTGCGCAAAGGCAACACGCTCGGCGGCCTCTCCGTTAAGGACCTCATCAACGAAGGCCGGAAGTATTGAGCCAATCGTTGATAGGCTGGTCGTATGGAGACCGTCGTTAAACTCGATCCCGATGTTGAGGAGCTACTTCGCAACGAAGCGCGCAACCGCAATGTCGAGTTCGATCGAGTGCTGAACGACGCCGTCCGTGCCGGATTGGCGCATGACGGCAAACGCTTCGTGCAGAAGACGTACTCCATGGGCGCGATGGAAGATCCGAAAAAGATCCTGGCCGAGCTCGATGAACTGGATGATCTGGAACGACTGAGAAAGATGCGGCTGGCGGATCCCAGGTGATCGTTCCCGACGTTAACCTGCTCATCTACGCGATCAACAGAGATTACCCCCTTCATGAGAAGGCGAGCGCATGGCTGAATGAGGCCTTGGTGGGCGACGAAAGCGTGGGTTTCGTCTGGAACGTGCTCATCGGCTTCTTGCGGATCACGACCCGGGCCAATTTCCCCAGCGCACTCACGGTTGAACAGGCTTTGGCCGCGATTGCGATCGAGCACCAGGCTGAAGTGTGCTCGAACGATGCTGATTTCGCTCGCTTCCCCGGACTGCGCTGGCGCAATCCGCTGGCAAGCTGATGGCGTTTCACTCGCAAGTAAAGACCTGGTTCGATGAGTTCGTTGCCGATCAAATGGCCCCGTGAAGAAATCGAGGCCTTCTGCGTCCGGCATCAGATCCGTAAGTTGTCTTTGTTCGGCTCTGTCCTGACGACAAGATTTGGGCCTTTGAGCGACGTCGACGTACTGGTAGAGTTTGAGCCCGGCCAAGGACCTGGCTACTTCGGCTTGTCTGGGATGGAACTCGAACTCACGGATCTGTTGCGTAGGAAAGTAGATTTGCGAGAGCCAGAGGAGATCAGCTTGTACTTCCGAGATAAAGTGCTGGCCTCGGCAGTTGTGCAATATGAACGCTGAACGCATCGTCCTCCCAGACCTCCCTTTCACCTGGCTTCTGCGGCCAAAACTCTCAAGCCTTCTTCTCGTCCGTGTTGCTCCATGGCCTGGCGACGCCGCTCATTGTCGTACGGCGAGTTCGTGTACTGCCAATAGGCATGTGGGTCGAGGTTGACGTTTAACACCTTCGCGCGGGTCGCCGATTTCACAAGAACCTGCCGCTTCGGTACCAGAGCGGAAAACAGCTCGACTTCCCGCTCGTTGAGCCGGAACATGCGTTGGTAGTACGCCAGGTCCGCGCCTGGATTCGCAAGCAGGATCTTTGTCGGACAGATCTCGTTGACCAAGTCGAGAATGCCGGCGTTTTGGAGATCAGCAGCGGACTGAGTAATTAGGCCGATCCCGCCATTGTGCTTGCGCCACGTCTTACCGGCCGCAACCAGGTACTGCCGCGCGGTCCCGTTCGACAGGAAACGCCAGACTTCGTCCGCCCAGAGCTGCTTCGGTGAGGTAACCAGCGCGGGATCGTAAACTACTTGGCTGATCCGCTGGAAGACGTAGAACAGCAAGGGCTCGAGCACCTGCGGGTACAGCTCATCCATGCCCTGGAAATCGAACGTCTGAAACCGCGCAAACGTGAGCGTGTCCTCGACGTTGTCGAATATCGATCCGTACTGGCCGTTCGCGATCCACGGCCGCAATATAGTGCCCAGATGCGGCGGCAAACCCTGCGCCAGATTTCGCAGTGTGCGCTGGTCAGGCGAAAAGACGTACATCGATTCAACGGCTTCATAGAGCTCCCGGTCGTCATCGACGGACGGCTCATAACCGGCATTTGTCAGCAACAGACGAACGAACGTGAATAGAAACTGCAAGTTGTCCGCGGTCGGAGCCAGAACGAAGGGGTTGATTCGGAACGACTGCCGATCATCCCCGAACTGCATCTGGACGTATGAGCCACCGTGTTTGCGAGTGATCTGGCGGTAGCTGCCGCCCAGATCGAGAATGAACGTGGACGGTGCATCCTTCTGCGAGTGATCGATCAGCAAGTTGGCCAAGACTGATTTGCCCGCACCAGGCGCACCGAAGAGCAAAGCCCCGAACCGGTCGCCTTCGTAGACGTTGAAGTAATATGGCGTGCCCTGATTGGTCTCGAGCACAACCAGGCTCTCGCTCCCGAGGTACTGATTCCGCTTCTCCCCGATGGCCGGCGCATACACGAATGACAAGTCGAAATAGTTGCCACTGAGCAGCCACGTGCGCCGGACATTGAAGGGCTGATTTCCAGGAAAGATGGACAGATACGCATTCAGGGCGTTGTATGTCTCGCGAATAATTGAGGCCTCGTGATTGCCGAAGACCTTCACAAAATCGGCTGCCGCCCTTCGTACTTTCGCTGGAGCGCCCCAGTCATAGAGCACGGCCGTAAGCGAGAACTCCCCGAGATACTCGCCGTCGTTCTTGATGCGAGCGAGCGTTTTGTCCAGATCCTCAACATCGTTGAGCGCCGACTTATCCGCGATCACGTTTTCGCGTTTACCGCGGTTCAGGACCATGCTCAGGATGGAGGGCAGGTCTGATACCCACTGCGACCAATGGAAGTGATTCTGTGCGGCCCTGATCGTCGCGATGGCCTTCTCGTTCGGAACCCTCTTAAACTCTGAGCAAAGGACGAAGTTGGCATCAATCGCCAGCAGATCGCGAAGCACATTCGGAATCGTGGCGGCCGGAGGTTCTCTGAGTGACAGCACCTCGAGTTCTGCGTCGCCAAGCCGGATTCCATCGCTTGTGCACGCGAGCGGAACGCTGGATGTGTAGTATTCGACATGGCTGTCGTACTTAAGTCGTTCGGCAGAAGCAAGGTCCTGGTCCAGGTTGGCCAGCACACGGAAGAACTGGAAAGCTTCGGCTTTATCGAGGATGGTGATTCCCAGCAGATCGCCAACGGTCCGAACGAATGAATCCACGTGATGTCGAAGAGTGCTCTGGTTGCGTCTAAGTTGTGCGGCGGCTCTGTCAATAGCATTTCGAGTCGACAATCCGTGAACACGATCTAGCGGGCCCGCCTCGAGCAGGATTGCAATGAATATTCGAATTGAGTAGAGACTGTGCGATCTGGACTGTAGAAAGGCAGCACGATTGGCGATCGTCTCGGAGACAGCGGGATCCGAGTGAGTCTCACGTGGCTGTATCGGCGCGTGGTCTTGCTTCCTCACGTACTGATAAATCCGGAATCGCTCGTCGAAGGATCGCCAAGCTGCCGCAATCCGGCGCGTGTAGCTCTCGAGTGTCGCTTCAGTGAGACATTCGTCGTCGATACCGGCCAACTGCAGAACAACCCCGACCTGGTTTCGCTTGGTCAGGAACACCTGGTCATCGATGAACCGGCTGATCGGCAGCAAGGCGTGAAGAGCACCGGCATCTTTGTACGGCTTGAGGAACTTGCGAAGGTCTACCATGCACTGCTCCGGATCTGCCGCTTCGCTGGATCGTAGAAAGCCTTCTGCTTTCGAATCTGATTGAGAACGAGAAAGATGTTCGGGTCTTTACGTGTGAGTCGCCGTCCAAGGACACACATGGTGATGAAGAGAACGATGGCGGCGATCTTAGAACCGCCGTCGTTGGCTCCGATGATCACAGAGAAGATAAATGCCAGGCCTGCCAGTTTGCGGTCGACGCCGACAATCAGAAGCGGCTTATTCAATGCTTTCGCGCCAGGCCTGGTCATGGTTGTTCCCTAGAGCGCCTGCACCCACGTGATAATGGGGGACGCAAACAGCGCGAACACAAGCCCGAGCAGTAGACCGGAAACCTTGGCGATGGTGCCAGGTCCGCCGGCCATCAGGCCGATGCCGCAAACAATGCAGAGAATGATGCCAACCCATTTGGCGATGGCGATCATTTCAGTGGCAATGCCTTGCGCAGCTTGACCGAAAGAGCTGGTTTGTGCGAACGCAAGTGTTGCCGTCAAACCGAGCATGAGACTCCACGACAGGGCTTTGGGCAGAGTACGGGCGAGACTATTCTTCATTGACGTGAGAATTCCTTTCGAGGTGGATTGAGTTTCGAGAATCAGGAAATTCGCCCAACGGGCCTGAGGGGAACGAAAACTGACCCCTCGGCGCGAATGCGCCAGATGGACGAGAGGAGAAGCCAGGAGTAAGTGGCATGTAGCCGCGAAAGGGCGAGAGTAGCCCTTTCCGGCTTGAACAGATCTGGCCCGCAGAGAAGCAGCTGTCAAGGTTTGCCGAAAGGCAACCGGCCCGCCGGCGCGAAGCGACCTTGATCAACTGCGAGAGCGAAGGGCATATAAAACGCCCTTCATCATCGGTAATGATCCCGAAGAAAAGGGTCTGTACGAAGCGCTCGACCGTCCGCACGAAGTCCGCACGGTTCGCACCGAAATGGTCAGAGACGGATGGTGCCGATGCTCTTGTAACTAGTTGAAAAGACGACTTAGCCGAGTTATCGGATATGCCGGGAATGCTTTTAGGTTCCACCGCCCAAAAGGCGTGGCGGTTCAACCCCTCTCATCCGGCTTTGTGAGAGTAGTATACTTAGCCAATTAACTAATTCCCTATACATGCACCTTGAGAAAGCAATGCGGGCTCTCGCGAGTGGCAAGCGGCTCCTGATCTTGGAATGGCTAAAATCTCCAGTCCAACTTTTCCCGCGTCAAGTGAGCGGCGATCTGCTCAAGGACGGCGTTTGTGGTTTGTCCATTGCGCGGAAGCTCCGAGTGAGTCAGCCGACCACCAGCCAGCATCTGAAAATCCTCTCGGATGCCGATCTGATTCGGGGCAAGCGCATTAAGCAATGGACCTTTTACAAACGCAACGAAAACGCGATCAAGGCTTTGAAGAAAGAACTGGCCAAGAATCTGTAATCCCCAGGAGAATGAGCTCCCAACCAGCCCGATAATGTATGTCACTCGCTCGCGCACAGGACTCGATCGATCCCGCATCCATTCGCATCCAGCTCGAAAAGATTGTGAGAAGCGCTTTGTTTGCTGATGCACAGCGGATGGTGCGTTTCCTTCAGTTTGCTGTGGAAGAGAGTCTCGCCGGGAACGGCTCGCGATTGAAAGAGAATGTCATCGGGGTACACGTTTTTGATCGACCGCCCGATTATGACCCCCGCATCGATCCCATAGTTCGGGTGGAAGCAAGAAGGCTCCGGCTTAAGCTTCGTGAGTACTATGAACGGGATGGTACAACCGACAACCTGATTTTTGAATTGCCCAAGGGACGATACTCGCCCGTCTTCACCATCCGGTCGGGGGAAGAACCGCTTTCCGAAGCACGGGCACAAAAGTCTACTCGCGAGAACTCGATTGCTGTACTGCCGTTTAGCAACCTGAACTCCGACACCGAGACTCAGTTCCTTTGCGACGGCTTAACCGAAGATTTGGTGAGCGCATTGACTCGCATTTCGGACTTGCGCGTGTCAGCTTGGACGTCCGCAGCGCGTGTGAAGACCGACGGGGAGAGTGTGGATGCCGCGAGAGATCTTCTCCACGTCTCGTTCGTATTGCGCGGGAGTATTCGGAAGACAAACGACCGGATTCGAGTTCTGGCTCATCTCATTGACACCTCGACAAAACAGTACCTCTGGTCCGATAGCTTCGACCGCCGTCTGGAAGACATCTTCGCTATACAGGACGAGATCACACGGGCAATCGTGTTCGCGCTTCGAGCAAAGCTGGTCGTGCGAACCGATGACCTCTCGAGTTCGGCAGAATCTCAAAACCTGGAGTGCTACCAACTCTGTTTAAAAGGTCGATTCCATGCCAGAGAACGGACTTTCGAAGGGCTGAGCCGTAGCGCCCTGTGCTTTGAAAGTGCGATCCGGGCGGAACCTTCCTCCGCCTCCGCATACGCTGGTTTGGCCGATACGCTCACTCTGCAGGCGGAGTACGGACTCGCCGATGGCCCAACGTCGATGGAAAAAGCCAAGCAGGCTGTCGAGCACGCTCTTGCGTTGAACCCGTCTTCTCCGGAAGCCCACGCCTCCTACGGCCTCATTCTGAGCCTATACGACTGGGCCTGGGAGGAGGCCGAGATGGCGTTTCAAAGATCTTTTCAGCTCAACCCGAGCTATGCTCCCGCTCGTCACTGGTACAGCGTCGACCATCTCGCCATGCTCGGCCGCTTCACTGAGGCCGAGGCCGAATTGAGAAAGGCTCTGGAACTGGATCCCTTGTCGCTGATCGTGATGGAAGGGTGGGCGTACATTTCGTTCTTGCGACGTCGCTATGACGAAGCGGTCGCGCGATACAGTCAAATCGTCTCCAAAGATCCTTCCTTTTACAAACCATATACATCAATGGGGCGTGCGTTGTTTCACATGGGCCGGCACGCCCAAGCGATCGAGATGCTCGAGCAGGGGCAGGCTCTCGGTGGTCAGATTCCAAGTATTTTAGGGGCTCTAGGGCAGGCGTACGGCTTGGCCGGCGATCGCGCCAAAGCCCTCGACATTTTGGACCGCCTCCGAAGTATCGCGGCCGTGCGCCCCGTTCCTTCAACGTGCTTCGCATTGACTCACCTAGGGCTCGGCGATACGGAAGGGGCGTTAACCTGGCTCGAAACGGCGGTTGAGCGCCGTGAATCGTCCGTCGTAGCGCTGGCCATTCATCCCGCCTACGAAGGACTGAGAAGTGAACCGCGATTCGGGGTCCTGGTCGATCGCGTCATGCCGCTTCGCCACAGGAAAGCGGGCTCTGTTCTCTTACCGTAAGATGACCCCGTAAGGTAACCGTCCGTTACTGGTGCTGGCGTCCTGGTCGCCCGCAACATCAGGATGTGAAGACAATTCTCCTGTTGATCCTGGGCTTTTGCTCATCCTTGCCGGCAGCCGAGCCGGAACTCGGCTCCTCCGTAGACTGGGCACATAGCGGGAATATTCTTTTTGCCGCGAATCGTTACGGGGAAGCTCAAGTAGCCTTCGCGAAAGCGCTTGATGCGGCAATGCACCGCGAACCTCGGAACCCGGCTCAGCTTGCAGTCTTGAATATCAATCTCGCAGCCACGTATCGGTTGCAGGCCAGGTACGGACAGGCAGAGCCTCTTTACCGAAAAGCGATCGAGTATGCGGAAAGCGATCCGGCTGCGAAATCGTACAGTCGTGGCGCTCTCCGCGGACTCACGCTGGTGTGTTTAGCCGAGGGCAGATTAACGGACGCGGAAGACTTCGCCCGTCGGGATCTGAACCTCGAAAAGAGAGGACAAACTGATCCGGCAGTCTTTGCTGAAGCGGCAAATACGCTTGCGCCGGTACTGCTTGCCGAGGCGAAGTATAACGAGTCGGAAGCGTTGTCTAACGAGTGCCTGGGTGTGTTCCCTAGGGAAGAGTGGCGGTTCCATAAGGTGTCGGGTATTGCGCTTAATACTCTCGGGAGGATCAGCTTGGTTCAAGACAAGAACAAAGCGGCGGAAGCTTACTTTTCTCAGGCTATGGAGATTCTAAGTGGCCTTCTCGGCCCCGGTGACCCAACCGTCGCGGCCGTTGCTGCTAATCTGGCGGACGCAAAGACTCGACTCGGAGACTGGCAATCAGCCACATCTCTTCTGAACACCTCAATTCCCACGCTGGAACTGACTCTAGGCAAAGCCCACCCGGAGGTCGCATCAGCGCTGAGTACTCTCGCGGCAATCTATAAAGCCCGCAAGCAATACCGGAAGGCGAGGCCGGTTCTGGAGCGCATCGTACAAATTGATGAGAGCGTGCTGGGGCCAGAGGCCCTGAAAACCGCAGTCGATTTAAACAACCTCGGCTCTCTTGCGTTCTCCGAGCGGCGGTTTCAGGAATCGATAACGCTGTTCAGCAGGGCGCTTGCGATCAATGAGCGCAGTCTTGGAGCGAATCACCCCGACACCGGTTTAGTCGCGGCTAACCTGGCCGAGGCATATCTCCTGCGGAAACGATACAGCGAGGCGGAGCCGCTCTTTGGCCAGGCAATCGCAGCCAGGGAGCGAGCTTACGGACCCGAGGATTTGACCTTGGCGAGACTCCTTTCGGAATACTCGCACGTGCTGCGAGCCAATGGCAAATTCAGTGAAGCGGAATTTGCCGAGGTCCGCTCGGTCAGGATCAACGTTAGAAACGCAATCCGAAACAACTCATAGCTACTGGCCCGACGGATGTGAGCCAGTGTGCAGTCCTAGATGGTCAAACTTTTCGCAAAGCGGCTGAAAGCGACACGCGCCCCATGTTTGCCCGTAGGGAGGTGGGAACTTGCCGGAACCAGTGAGTTTTGCTATCAGGATCACCTATGCACAGAATACTGTTACTCTTTGTCGTGCCGTGCGCCCTGGTAGCTCTGTTTTTCGATGTCTTCGGATTGAATTAGATTCTTAGACTGGGGATTGTAAATAGAAATACTTCAACATTTGATGTGATAAGTATCAGGCAGCAGCCAACAGATCAACGATGCTCTGAATCGCGTTATCGGCCTTGTGGTACGCGGCTTCGAGTTTGCTGTTTGGGCGTTGTGCCGGGTTGGGTCTATGGTGGAAGCGACTGTTCGCCAGGGGGCCACAGAGGCGCTTGTGAAAGAAGAGGAACAGGAGTGCGACGTGAACGCCTTTTGTGGTGAGCCG
>JBJMGK010000227.1:0-26684 GCA_045807925.1 Bryobacteraceae bacterium
TCTAACGCGACGAGCAGGATGTTTATTGACTTGGTGCAATGGCTGGAGCCTTCGTCGTCAGGTGAACCGTACCCGGTTTTGAATCACGTGGGGCTGAACCGGATGGCGTTTCGCGTATCTGACATTGATGGAACAGCGGCCGCTTTGCGGGACCAGGGCATCGAGTTTCTTACGCGCGAGCCGCACGTTTTCGGAGAAGGCATCCGGTGTATCGTCACAACGGACCCCGACGGAGTATTCATTCAGCTCATCGAGGGGCTATAGCTTGGCAACGCTTCGCAAACCAGTTTAGAGTGGCTCAGTTCACTCGGACTAGCTCACCTCCGGACAGGTCATCTTCATTTCCCCCCCGTTCACAATTGGTGACAAAGGTGACAAAAGCGCGATCCTTCAATGACGCAAAGGCTTTCGTCACCTTTGTCACCAATTTTTGCGACTCCAATGTGGATTGATTTCGATTAACTCTGAGGGACGGCCCCCTGTCGGGGTCGCTACCAATCGTATGTACGAGTGGTCGGTCAGGATCCGGAGAGCTTTGTCCATCTCCGAAACCTGACCAAAGTGCCGATGCAGAGACCGGTAGCAATCCCGCTTTGAGACGGTAGACGCTTTCTGCTTCTCTAGCCACGACAGGATGTGCT
Organism: Bryobacteraceae bacterium; assembly: GCA_045807925.1. Classification (GTDB taxonomy): domain Bacteria; phylum Acidobacteriota; class Terriglobia; order Bryobacterales; family Bryobacteraceae; genus Bog-105. The sequence goes on from JBJMGK010000227.1 coordinate 642, forward strand.
TCGCCGATGCCATAAAGGAAGGTTCTTCAACGAGGTCAAACGTTGCTATCGCATGTGGAATTAATCGGGAGCAGATCGCAATTGCTCTGCTCATCTCCTCCTGCTGGATCGTATTTGGCAGTGCTTCTAGGCTGCTAGCTTGATTAGCGGCGTGAAGTATTCCGGCGATTCGGAGCGCCGCTCCCGGCAGTTTCGATCCCCAATCGCAAAGAGTTTCCAACGGGCGGCCATGGGCCATCAGTTCTTCAACTTGACGCTGGAATTCCTTCCAGATGTGGTGGCTATCTTCGGCAAGCCGAACGAGTATCGGCTGTTCCTGTTTCCATCGGAGCAGGGCGGCCATAAGAGCTGCATATCCGAGTTGAAGGCTGCTCGGGATCTCGGCCGGATTCAGCTTGCGTTGGCCAATCGGCGATTCGGGCACGGCGTATAGAAAGCGCGCCCAGAATCCGCGGCCGCGCAAGCACGATCGTGGCTTGAGATTTTTCAGAACGGCAGGCTGCACGACGAGACATATCGTCAAGCACGCCCTCGAAATGAAAGCACGCCGAGACCGTCTCTCGGTGTTCACCCGGCTTGCTGTATGTCCCCGCAAAAAAATGTCCAGGTTTGGTTGCGAACTGTATCGACCTTCCAGAATGTCAATAATCGCGCCCTCATCTGAAATGATGGCCATACGCCCCCCGTTTTGCTCCATCAACGCCTCCAGTGCCTCCGGTGTTGTATCTGAAGTTAATAACGTGACGCTATGCAGTTCGGCTGGAACCTCGCTTTCCAGATCGCCGATTCGATCTCTTTGCGCCGACAACTCTGCTTCGCAATCTACGGGTAATTTTTTCCGCAACTTCTCGATAACCGCTAACTTAGTCTTTCGCTCGCTCTCAACCCTGAGGATTTCAGGCTGCAACCGCTTCCTCTCCTCGTCCTCAAACTGGTCAATTGGGGTCCTTACGTGTCCAAGGACCGCAGTTTTGCGACTGCCAGATCCAAGCAGCGTGCATACCCAAATGTGAGCGGGTTCGATATAACCTGGCTCGGCTTCGACTTCGATTTTGCCCGCAACAGCGGCCGAGAGCGCACCCAGAACGGAAAGAATGGACAGATCGGGCGGGGTTTCGGTGTGCCTGCTCAGCGCGCTCGCAAACTCTCCTAGTACTCCGGGCAAATCATCCGTCCTCAATGAGGCAGGCGGCGCGGCCGTAAGTGGTATGGGCTCCTGCCACGGCTCGCAACAGGCTTCGTCTATCGGGCCTGGATGGTTCGCGGAGTCGGACTCAACCAAATTGCGCAACTCGCGCCAATCATGTGTCTGGCAGCTATTGTGGAAACAGTTGAAGGCGAGCGCGCCAGTATTCAATTCGAGGATCGCCGCAGAATCTTTGTGTTCCGGGTCGAAGGGGCAAGTGTTGAGGACCCAGCGCCGCCCCCCATTCCAAGCCTCTGGCCCACGCTTTACATCTAGTGAGCTTCTCTGAAGCCAAGCTTCAATATCGATTTCGCCGGCATTGTTGGCCTTGCGCACTGGGACGTTAGCTTTCGGTTGAGAGACTTGTCGGGCTAGGTGTTCAAGTAGCTCGACTGGAACCGGTTCGACGCGGTCCGGCAGTTCAAGAATGTATGACAACCGATGCGCTCGCTCTGCTGATTCAACGTCTCCTTTCCGGGCTACAGTCCCATACAGCTTGCAAACCCGGGAGAGATTCTTAACACGCTCGTCGATTTCCACTCGACCAACACCAAATCTTACGGCGAGTGCCTTGAGGCAAAGCCTTACTAATTCGTCTCCTCGCGTTAAGTCCAGTGCTGGAAGCCGATAATGCAGGTGCGCGCCGTTGCCAGAATCAGCCAGGATCGGCAGGGGCCATCCCTCGCAGGAAAGCCACGCCTTGATGGATGTCGCTGTATCCAGTGCGGCCTGATGCTCCTCCTCGGTGCTGGAAAGGCCTGCCGGCCGGTGCATGTCTACATCTATGAAGAGCCAGCGGCGTTCTAGGATGTCGCAATCCCGAGTCGTGTGCCCGAGATGTTTAAGCTTATTCGCCGCTCGAGCGATTAGGGTTGGATCAATCTTGTTGAGAACAAAATAGACTCCGCCTGCGTCGTTCCGTATTCCGCGAAGCGCACTCAGGATTGCCGGTTCATTCCTAACGTGAAAATAACCAGCGAGCTGTATTGACTTCCTGCCTGACAAGACCCGAATCTCGACGATGTCGTCAGGCTCGTGAAACACCTTGAGCGCGCGCAAGGCTGCCGCGGGGTCATTCCGAAGGATCATTGCTAACTCCAAGCTGAAGCTACGGGCCCAAAGCCTCTCGCTCGAACCGTACGTTTTGGTCGCTACCGGCTCGCGTCTGCGCCTCGGCGGGTGCATCCGACAATTCTCTAAAGGCTGTTGTGGCTCGTTGCCGTGAGTACGGGCCGTCAGTAATACCAGACTCTTTTCTGCTGCGAGAGTGCTGGCGGCTCAAATGAGCCGATGAGCTGATTGGTGTGCTATCCGGAGGTGCTATTTGCCTTTTGGGACAGCGCGGGACGGAACTGAAATAGCGGTAGCTTTCGTTGCATACCAGTGCTCGAAAGCAGCCCTTGGGATGATAAGTTTTCTACCTATGCGCAGACAGGGGATGACACCCTCGGCGGCCAGTTTACGAGTGCTCGCTTGACCGATCCCATATGATTCTGCGATTTCTCTTAGCGTTATGCATGCCCGTGTAGATGGTTGTGCAACCAAGCGACTTTGGAACCCTTTAGTATTTCAATATGTGACGTGACGTCACGTCACATATTGATGATACAAATGGAGGAACGTGACGTCAACAGAAAGCAACGAAGGCATCGAAAAGAACGAGCTAGATACTCTTCCAGAAGCCCTTATGCACTTGCGCAACAAGCTTGGCTGGACACAGCAGCAGCTCGCTTTGTCGTTGGGGGTCGCGTTAAGGACGATCGTGCGCTGGGAGCAAGGTGATTCGGCCATCGGGTACGAAAATCTCGTGAAGTTGCTGGCTATTGCCAAGTTGAACGACCACCCGGAAGTGATCCCGCGGTTTATTGACGGGTGCCCGCGTGAAATGAAAAGACTAATCGATTTGGAGACTCTCCTTCAAGATCCTAATTGGGCGCCCCCGGACCCTCACTCCCGGGTTAAGACCAAGGCCCCCGAGCGACGGAATCAGAAGCGCAGAAAAATAGGCCGTAGCGAAGCGCTGGCGCGGCAGAAGTTGTGGAATCTGGCGAAATTTGTGATGAACGAGATCAATACTCTGGACAAAGCCAGGTTGGAGATTGAAAATGGACAGCCACAACTCGCAGCTCAAGCTGTGTGTGAGGTCGGAACGGGGCTGACTGAACGCCTCTTGAACGAATTTTCCTTTACTGAGCAGGACAAGGAACGCCTACGAAGAATGGCTCCAAGCGCCTTCCTAAGATTCAATCCGGGCAACTCTAGCCCATAGCAGGAGGTAATGAATGACCGGCTCCATCACCCGATACAAGAAAAAGAACACGCGTTTCTCGTGGGGTTACTACTTTCGCACTGGGAAGAAGCCCGACGGCAAGTGGAATCAAGTGACAAAACAGGGATTCGCTACGAAGGCGGAAGCCGAGGCAGCCCTACGGAAGGCAATCGTTGACTACGAAGCCCAGCAGAGGAACCCAATGGCGGCGGCGCTCGCCGGACCGAAAACGTTCGGTGAGTTTTTCGATTTGTGGATCGAAAAACACTGCATGCGCAAGTGTGAATCCTCAACCACGGAAGGGTACGTCAAGAAGGGCATTTACGCAAAACAACACCTAGGAGATATTGCCATCGAGAATATCGGCCCGCTTCAGATCGAAACCGCCCTGAATGACTTGCTGGATCGTGGAGGGAAGAAGACCCGGACGTATCCCGCCGGGCGCCCACTCTCTGTGAAAACGGTCCGAGATACAGCGGCCGTAATAAGCATGACTTTCGGTGCGGCGATCCGATGGGGCAAATTAGACCGCAATCCGATGGAGCGAGTCACTTTGCCGAAGAAAGATGAAAAGGAGTCGAAAGTACTCGAGAAGACCGATCTTGAGTGGGTGATCAGCGCAGTCGAGGGTCACCCCTGGATGGATATTCTCCTCACGCTAGATGCTGGAACTGGCGCGCGGCGGGGAGAGATGCTGGCACTAACTTGGTCGGATATTGACTTCGATCTCAAGAACATCAGAATCTCGAAATCACTTGCCCAGACCAAAGAAAAAGGCATCTTTATCAAGCGACCTAAAGGCAGGAAATCCAGGACCTTTTCGCTGTCTGACTCGCTGATCGAAGCACTCCGGCGGCATAGGATCAAGCAAGCTGAACAACGCCGGCTTTTCGGGCGCGCGTACCGAGCAGATCTGGACCTGGTGATCGCGTCAAGCAGCGGTGAATATTTGAAACCCGGATTGGTATCTGCAGACATTTCACGATTGCTGCGGAAGCTGGGATTCCCCAAGGGGGTTTCCCTCCATACCTTACGCCATACGCATGGAAGCCATCTGCTATCAATCGGCGTTCCGCTTCCAACTGTATCCAAGCGCCTCGGACACGCCAACACTCACATCACAGCTCTGGTCTATTCACACGCTTTGGAAAAAGACGATCGAACGGCTGCTGATGCCTGGGAAAAGGTTATCGGAGATATGGGAAATAAGCCCGATGCTAGGATCTGCTAGGACGCTGTCGGCAAACCCTTGAAAGATTGGTAGCGCTAAGGGGAATCGAACCCCTATTTAAGCCTTGAGAGGGCTCCGTCCTAACCGTTAGACGATAGCGCCACAGAGGGGACTACGTTCTCAGTATAACCGCCATCCGCTTCGGAACTTTTTGGGACTGCGGCGCTCGATACCGCTGATTCGATCAAAGTGCGGTTGGCAAAGGAAGACCGCACTTCGCGAGCGCTCGTCCGATTAGCACCAAAGCTTCCGATTCAGCAACCGACTTCGCAACCGAGGTTTCCAGTACCAGCATGCTGCGGGCGCGCTCCAACATCTTCTTCTCGCGGAAAGATAAGGGCTTCTCGGTTTGGATCATAATCAAACCTTTGAACACCTCTGCGATTTCGAGAAGGCTGCCGCCTTTCATCTTTTCGCAGTTTTCCTTAAATCGATCTTTCCAGTCCTGGGCATACGTCGGACGGACAGCAGCGAGGTAATTAAGCACCCGGCTAATCTCGCTGCATTTCGTGACTTTTCGCAACCCCACATCCTGGACGTGTGAAAAGGGCACCATCACCGTCATGCTGCTCGGCGATAGCCGTAGGAGATAGAACTGCTCCTGCTGAGTTCCAAAAGAGCGCAGGCTTATGTTCTCAATCGTTCCCACGCCGTGGTTTGGATAAACCACTTTCTCGCCCACTTGAAAGGTCATGCGAGGACCTCTTTCGATTTGAAGTAAGACTGACTTGGTACAGGGTGAATGTTAAACCCATATGAAGCGATCAGTCAAGTAAAAAAACTAGATCCACCCACATATGGGGAGTGTATGTGTAAAGCCGTCCAGCATCGGACCTTCCGCACGCGTAGGACGGCCTAACACTTCGTTTCAGTGCTACCTCGGGAGATAAGCTGTAATGACCAGAGTACTATCCTTACTGTTAAAGTGCCAGTTGATCCGGACGCCCTGTCGCGCTCGCCCAATTGTACTCAAGGAGAGACGACTCATTGCGAAAATCATTGCTGTTCTTTATCGGTGCGGCTTCACTGATAGGAGATCAAGTTAAGTATCAGAAGCCGTCAAAAGACATCTTGGATGTTCTGAATGCACCGGCGCCTCCCGTGCTGGCCGTAAATCCCACCAGGACCTTCGCTTCGCTCTCGCAAGTCGTCCGGTATCCCTCGATTGCGGAAGTGTCACAGCCGATGCTGAGGATCGCAGGCATGCGTATCGATCCACGGACAAACGGACTCCACCTCGCGCCGCACAATTACTCAGTCAAACTCGTCAAGCTTCCGGAAGGTACACAGGTCGATCTCGCGCTTCCGTCCGGAGCGTTAGCCAGTGACTTGCGCTGGTCGGACAATGGCGAACACTTCGTTTTTACCAACACGACTTCACATGGAATCGACCTTTGGCTCGGCGACCCCAACACCGGCAAGGCACACGAAATCTCGGGTTTAGCGGTGAACGCGGTTTTGGGTGAGCCGATCGACTGGATGCCGGACAACCGGACGCTCCTGGTGAAAGCGGTTCCCCTTGGCAGAGGTCCGGCTCCCGAAGAGCCGAAAGTTCCGCTCGGTCCCCATGTGCAGGAGAGTGCCGGGCACGCGATGGGAGTTGCCACCTACGAAGACCTATTACACAACCCGCACGACGAAGATCTCTATGAGTACTACGCCACCTCTCAACTGGTCTCGGTGGACACTGTGACGGGGAAAGTCACACCGATCGGCACGCCCGGCATCTTGGAGGCGGTTGATATTTCGCCAGACGGGAAGGACTTGCTTGTCACTCGGGAACACAGACCGTTTTCTTATTTGCATCCAGCCAACGAGTTCCCGAAGGAGGTAGAGATCTGGGACGGAACAGGCAAAGTGGTACACAAGGTAGCCAGCGTACCGCTGCAAGAGCGCATTCCGCTTGGAGGCGTCCAGCCCGGCCCCCGCCAATTCCGATGGATCCCGACGGAATCCGCCGCGGTCATGTGGGTCGAAGCTTTAGACGGCGGCAATCCGAAGGAGAAGGTTCCTCATCGCGATCGCGTCCTGGCGTTGAAGGCCCCCTTTACCGGTGAACCGGCGGAAGTATTCAAGACCGAAGAACGCTACTCGGGAATCCAATTCGGCAAGAATTTCGCCCTCATTGAGGATACGGCGCGCATATCACGAATCGTTCGAACGTTCAAAATCGATCCGGCAAAGCCCACCGGACCAGCCAAGCTGATCTGGAGCCGGAACGGTCAGGATCGGTATAAAGACCCGGGCCGTCCGGTGACAAGCAAAGGCATCGTAAATGCGCCAGCGTTTCCGGGTGCCCCGGCTCCCCGCTCTGGTGCAAGAGGTGCGGAACTCATGGAATCGGGCAATTTCATCTTTCTGAACGGAGCCGGTGCTTCGCCCAAAGGTGATCACCCGTTCCTCGACCGCTTCGATCTGACGACGGGCAAGTCAGAGCGCATTTTCCAATGCCCCGACGACGTTTACGAGACCGTGGACGCCGTGATCAGCAACGACGGGAGCAGGTTCATCACGCGATGGGAAAGTCCTTCAGAGCCGCCGAACTTCTACCTGCATGACGGGAAGGCGGTGAAAGCTCTGACCGCACTCAAAGATCCAGCGCCCCAGCTGCGGAGAATCCAAAAGCAACTCGTCACCTATAAGCGAGCCGATGGCGTACCGCTCTCGATGGAGCTGTATCTCCCGCCGGATTACAAGGCCGGGACGAAGTTGCCGGCGGTCATGTGGGCCTACCCGCGCGAATACAACGATGCCGGCACAGCGGGGCAGGTACAGGGCTCAACCAAGCGTTTTACGACGATTACCGGCTACTCGGAGTTATTCTTTCTGCTGGAAGGCTATGCGGTTCTAGAGAACGCCGCGATGCCGGTGGTGGGAACTATCGACGTGGTGAACAACACCTACGTGGAACAAATCGTAGCGGATGCCAAAGCGGCCATCGACAAGGCGGCCGAAATGGGGGTCATCGATCCAAACCGGGTCGGTGTAGGGGGGCACAGCTATGGAGCGTTCATGACCGGAAACCTTCTGGCGCACTGCCGGCTCTTCAAAGCCGGGATTGCTGAAAGTGGTGCGTACAACCGGACGCTTACTCCATTCGGTTTTCAGACTGAGCGCCGCTCGTTCTGGGAAGCGAAGGATACCTACTTGAGCATGTCTCCGTTCGTCTTCGCGAACCAGATCAAAGATCCCGTGTTACTGATTCACGGCGAAGCCGACGACAACTCGGGAACCTTCCCTGTTCAGAGCGACCGGATGTACCAGGCGCTTCGCGGAAATGGCGCTACTGTTCGGCTCGTCTTCCTACCCGATGAAGCGCACGGCTATAAGGGCAAAGAGACGATCGAACACGTACTTTGGGAAAAGTCCCGCTGGTTCGACATGTACGTCAAGAACGCACCGGGGACAGCTGTTTCCACGTCTGCCGGGAATAGTAACTAGGCAGGGGAAAAGCAGGCGAGAATCCGTTCTCGCCTGCACGCGTTTCTTAGAGGATCATCGCCGACCAGCCTTCGAGGATCGACTTCACCTTCTGGCAGAACTGATCCGCCAAAGCGCCGTCGATCAGCCGGTGATCGAATGTCAGGGCCAGATGCGCCTGCGAACGGATGGCGATCGCATCCCCATCTACGACGGCCGGGACCTTCTCCACTGCACCGACGCCCAGGATGGCTACTTGCGGCTGATTGATAACGGGAGTGGCAAAAATGCTGCCAAAGCTTCCGAAATTTGTGATGGAGAACGTTCCGCCCTGCACTTCGTCCGGCTTGAGCTGGCGTGAGCGCGCCCGAGTGGCGAGGTCCACAATCGCCCGCTGCAATCCAGCCACGTTCTTTTCGTCGGCGTTCCGGATCACCGGGACAATGAGGCCCCCCTCGAGCGCCACCGCGATGCCAAGATTGATGTCACGGTAGTAGATGATGTTTTTGCCATCAATTGAGGCGTTGAATAGCGGGAATGCCCGGAGCGCCTCGGCCGCAGCAGCCGCAACAAACGGTAAAAAGGTGAGGGAGAAACCGTTCCGCGCCTGGAACTCGGTCTTTGATCTTTCGCGGAGCTTCGCCACCTTCGTCATGTCGACCCGATGAACAGTGGTCACATGAGCCGAAGTGCGCTTGCTCATGATCATGTGTTCCGCGATCTTTTGCCGCATGGTGCTCATCGGCTCAGTGCGTGTCTTCGCTGATTCAGCGAGCGGCAAAGGCGAAGGCGCCTGCTGCGGAGGAGCCTGCGGCGGGGGTTCCACCGGATACGGACCCGCACTTGCCGCCCTGGGCTCGGGAGGCGGCGCAGCGTAGGTCCGGGCCGCTTGCGAAGACATATGAGCTTCTACGTCATACTTCGTGATCCGCCCGCCGACACCGGTGCCTCGGATTTGGGAGAGATCAATGTTGTACTCTCGCGCCATCTTCCGGACGAGTGGCGATAACGCGCCCTGGTCTTCGGTTCCGTCAGGCTGCGCACTCGGAGCGGGACGGCGCGGCGGCTGGGGAGATGGAGTACTTGGGTACGGACCCGCGCCGCTCGGCGCAGGAGCGGGAGGGGGCGCGGCTTGGGTAGAGCCTTGCGCCCGAGCCGAAGGGCCAACGTCAGCGGGGGACGGGATGAGCGCCGAAGGAGGAGGTGGCGGTGGTGCCTGCTGAGCGGCGGGCGGCGGAGGTGGCGGCGCGGCCTGTTGTGCCGGAGGAGCAGCAGCGGGAGCGGCCCCGTTTGCGTCTCCAATGCGCGCCACAACAGAATTGATGGCTACTGTTGTTCCTTCCTGAACCAGAATCTCGCTCAACACGCCCGCAGTAGGCGACGGTATCTCTGTATCCACTTTGTCGGTCGAGATCTCGAACAGAGGCTCATCCCGCTCCACCTGTTCGCCCGGCTTTTTCAGCCAGCGAGTAAGCGTACCCTCAACGATGCTTTCCCCCATCTGGGGCATTACGACGTCAGTCATGAAATCTCCTGCAAATTCTCCTGGGCAAACTGCACTCTATAGCCGAAAGTCTTCGCGAACGCTTCGGCTACAGCACCCATCATGTCGTCACGGGTTGCGTCGGAACCAAGGCTGCGCAGTGAACAAACCGGCTTCGTTAAACCACACGGAACAATATATTTGAAATAGCTCAGATCGGTATCGACATTCAGCGCAAAGCCATGCGACGTGATCCAGCGGCTGATGTGGATTCCGATTGCAGCGATTTTGGCGCCCTGAACCCATACTCCTTCGTAGCTCTTTTGCGGCAGCCGCTCCGCTTCCACTCCTACGGTTGAAAGCGCTTGAATAAGAGCTTCTTCCACGCCTCGGAAAAACGCGTGTACATCGCGCCTCCATTCTCGCAGATCAAAAATAGGGTAACCGACCAACTGACCGGGCCCATGATAAGTCACATCCCCGCCCCGATTCGTTTCAAAAAACTCGATCCCGGTACGCGCCAGCACTTCTGAGCTGGCAAGCAGATGGTGCTCTTTCCCGTTGCGCCCCATCGTGATGACATGCGGGTGTTCTACGAAAAGCAGAGTGTCCTGCCCTCCCCCTCGCTTTCGTTCTTCCACCAATCTCTCCTGAATGCTCAGGGCATCGGAGTATCGCATCCGACCGAGGTCAACGGCTTCGAGAGATCGCTCGCCGTAGCTCATGGAAGTCTGTTTCTGAGTTTTAGATATTAATCGCCAGGCCGTAAACGTTGTTGAACGCCTCGCCGATCGCCTCGTAGATAGTCGGATGGGCGTGAATGGTCGACATCATCGATTCCACCGTCGCTTCCGATTCCATGGCGGTCACCGCTTCCGCAACCAGCTCGAACGCTTCCGGCCCAATGATATGAACGCCCAGGATTTCCCCAAAAGTTTCATCGGCGATCACTTTCACGAAGCCTTCGTGCTTGTCGAGAATAGTGGCTTTGCTGTTGCCGACGAACGGGAACTTGCCGACCTTGACTTTGAAGCCTTGCGCTTTGGCCTGCGCCTCCGAAAGTCCGACGCTCCCAATACCGGGATCCGTGTACGTGGCCCCGGGGATGCGATTACGGTTGATGGGCCGCGCGGGCTTTCCGGCAATGTGAGCCACTGCAACCATGCCTTCCGCCGTGGCAACGTGCGCGAGCTGTGGCGTCCCGGCGACGATATCGCCAATTGCATAGAGGCCGGGCTCCCCGGTTCGCTGCTGGCCGTCCACAAGGACGAAACCCCGGTCCAGTTGAGCTTTCGTGTTCTCAAGACCCACGTCATCTGTGTTGGGCCGGCGTCCTACAGCCACCAGGAGCTTTTCGAACTGCATCTCCTCTTTGTTGCCGTTTGCCAGGGTTGCCGTCAGAGACACACCGTGTGCATCCTTGCGGATGTTTTCGGCTTTCGCACCCGTCTCGATTCGAATGCCGGTCTTCCTGAAGTGCTTCTCGAGTTCCTTCGAGATCTCCTCATCTTCCACAGGGACAAGCCGGGGCAGCATCTCGAGAATCGTTACCTTTGTGCCAAAACGGTTAAAAATGGAAGCAAATTCCACTCCGACAGCTCCGGCTCCGATGATGCCCAGAGTTCTTGGAATGGCGGGTAGATCCAGAATTTCGATATTCGTGAGGATCTGATTCGCATCGGGCTGTAGCCCCGGGAGCATACGCGCTTCCGAACCTGTTGCGAGGATGATGTTCTTCGCCTCAACGGTCTGCGGACCTTTGTCCGTTTGCACTTCGATTCTGCCGCCACCCTGCATGCGCGCATGGCCCTTGATGACGTCGACTTTGTTCTTGCGCATCAAAAACTCAATGCCCTTCGAGTGCTTGGTGACGATCTTGTTTTTCCGATCCATCACCTTCGGAAACTCAAGTTGCGGATCTTTGCATTGAATCCCCTGCGCCCCGGGGTTTTTGAAGTAGTCCCAAACGTCTGCCGTGTGAAGGAGCGCTTTGGTCGGGATACACCCTACCAGGAGGCAAGTGCCGCCTAGTCTCGGCTGCTTCTCGATCATTGCTGCCTTCAAACCATACTGACCGGCTCGAACGGCCGCTGAATAGCCGCCCGGACCGCTTCCAATCACCACGACGTCGTATGTCATTTTTCCTTTCAGCTTAGCATTCGGGCCTTATTTTTCATTGATTTCCAGGACGCTTGACAGGAGTGGACCGAGAGTAGCGGAGGGGAAGAAACGAAGTGGCATCCGGCTACGTATCATGGGTGAGAGCTATGCGTTCAGTTTCGGCCGCGGCGCTGATTTTGCTCGGCGCCTTGGGGAGCGCCGCTCAGAATGCCGGCCCCGCAAAATCCACCAAGAGAGAGCCCCCTCCAGGCGTTATCCACTCCGTCAACGTCAAAGGAAATCGCGTTTACCCGGGACCCGACATCATCCGCGAATCAGGATTGAAGCCCGGCGAAAGGGCGACCGCCGCAACTATTGAGACGGCACGGGCAAAGCTGCTCGGGACGGAGCTGTTCAACAACGTCTCGGACGAATACCGGTTCACTGCCGGCAACCCTCCCGGATATGACGTCACCTTTGAGGTGGTCGAAAACGAGCAGGTCTTTCCAATGCGCTTCGAGCGGCTGGGAGTGCCTCCCGAGACGATTCGCCAATATCTCCAAGAGCACGTCCCGCTCTATTCAGAACGCATCCCGGGAACGCAAGGTGCACTAAACCGTTACGCAGCTGCCGTCCAGGAAATCGTTGCCAAGACAAATCCCGCCGTTAAGGTCAAAGCCCAGGTCTCGAACGATGATCCTGCGGGCCTGACTGTTCTCTTTACGACGAGCGCTCCCGCGCCCACGATTTCGCAGGTTCAAGTCAGCGGGAACCAGGCCATCGATTCGGGAACGATTCTACGGGCCGTGAACCTGGTAGCGGTCGGCGTGCCCCTTTCGGATGTTCGTTTACAGATGATTCTTGATAAGGCGATCAAGCCTCTCTACGCGGCAAAAGGCTACGCGGCCGTTACGTTTCCTAAGATCGAAACCACGCCGTCCACCTCAAACCTTGGAGTTGTGGTCAAGGTGGAAATCAAAGAAGGCCCACTCTTCAAATTCGGAAGTATCCGGTTTCGCGGGAACGGGATGGACCAGGAAGAGATTCGCTCGAACATCCCGTTCAAACCCGGCCAAAACTACAACGGTGACCAGGTCGAGAATTTCCGCATCGACCTGATCCATCGCATGAAGCGCCGCGGATTACTCGACGCAAACATCACGGCCGAGACCGAGCCGGACGATACCAAACGCGCCGTCAATCTTGTCTACAACGTCACGCCCGGCGCGGTTTACAGCTTTCAGAAGCTCGATATTCGCGGCCTGGACATCAACACCGAGCCCGCGATCACGAAGCTTTGGGGAGAAAAACCCGGAACGCCGTTTAATCCGGACTATCCGGAGTTCTTCTTGAATCGGGTGAAAGAGCAAGGCGTCCTGGACAATTTGTCAGAAGCGAAATCCGACTACTCGTCCGATCCCTCGACGCACAACGTGACCGTCTATCTCACCTTCAAGGGCGGAGAGCCCAAGAGTGACGACGAGCGCAAAAAGAAAGAAGAAGAGGAACGGGGACGCCCGCCACAGCAGACCGAAGTCGTTCGGGTCGACCGTATCCATAAGGGCTGGGGCCGCCGAGGTTAGGTCGGGCAGTCTATTCACCCCAAAGCTACGTTCTGAATGTTGGAGTAATCGTCTCACCTGGGACTTCGCGGCGCATGCCATATTCGAGGGTGAAATAGCTTGGGCCTAAGGTAGACAACGGTCCCGTTAACTTGGCTACTTCCTCGGCCGTGCCGTGGATTTCCAAACGGGTGATCTCAGCAATTTTCAGGGCTTCTTGCAAAAGGTCGTTAATGTTAGCAAGATGAGCGAGGAGCCCCTCTGCGTCTTCGTAAGCCTCGCGGCAATGCACATGATCTCCGTTGAAACTGAAGCCGTAGTAGAGGCACTTCGGTTCATGAGCGGTCTTCGATAGGAACTGCTCACAGAGGCTCCTGAACTCACCCAGTTTTCCTTCCGAGACTCTGAAATACGGATGAATGGAAACGACTCGATCCTTCGTTGGCACCGTTTTATTCTACGCGCGAAGCTTTCGCCTCGTTTATCGGCTCTCCAACCTTTACCAGGAGGTTTGAGCTATCAGCATCGTCCACCCGTTTCGTGTCTGCGATTCAATATGGCCGAGTCCGAGATGCTGATACGTGCGACTCACTTCCGACTCGAGCGACCATGGAATCCCAGAGAGAATCAGCCGCCCGCGACTCCTGAGTCGTCGAACGAGAATCGGCGCCATCTCGATTAGAGGGGCAGCAAGCACGTTGGCGACTACGAGCGGCCACTTGCGATCCACAACATCGGGGCCACCGTGAATCAGTTGCAATCGGTTGGACATATTGTTCAACCGCGCATTCTCGGCGGCGACTTTCAGCGCATCAGCATCAGTGTCGAGGCCCACAGCTTGCGGAACGCCCATCGTCAGCGCCGCTAAGGCCAGGATGCCGGACCCCGTCCCAACATCGAGGATGCTGTCTGGCAGCTCGAAAGTTAACATCTGTTCGAGAGCCTCCACGCACAGAGCCGTCGTTGCGTGATGTCCGGTCCCAAAGGCATCGGAATCGGTTAAGCGCAGCGCTTTGCCTGGAGCGGCTCCATCCGGTGAGGCGATCAGAACATTGCCGATACGAACAGCTCGTGGACTAAGTAGCCAGACCGAGCTGTCATCTCGCGCGGTTGCAGCCGAAACGCTTACATCAGACACGTCCAGTGTACGAGCCACGATCTCCTGCGTAACGCCATCAGGCATAATCGCAGCGAGTCCACCGTTCACCGCTTCAATGTCGAGCGCGCCCAACTCCACCAGCGCGTCAAGTGCGTCGGCAGGTGGACAACGGATATCGACCCGGTAGGGCATCCCAAAGATTTCAGAGCCTCTTATCAGGCCTTCACGACGGTTAGTTGCTTCATGAACTCAGGATCGAAATCAATTCCCATTCCCGGCCCGGTCGGAACCGGAATGGCACCGTTCTTGATGATGAATTGGGGTGAGTACCACGATTCCGGCTTCTGAGGTTTGCGCCAGACGTATTCCATGTAAGGCCCCGTGCCTTTTGTGCTTGATGCAAACTGTAGGATATTCACAGACGCAGAACCTGTTTGCGTATTGTGCGGAACGATCCAGAGGTTAGCCTTTCGTGCCATTCTCGCCACGCGAGCCGCTCGCACGAATCCACCGCAATAGTTCAAGTCGAGTTGCACCACGTCCATAACATGGTTATCGATCAGCCATTGAAACTGCCACAGAGTGGAATTCTGCTCACCATAGGCAACCTTCAAATCAAGTGCATCGGTCACCTTCTTGGTCTCGCTTAGTTCCTCCCAGGGACAAGGCTCCTCGTACCAGACGAACCCGTTGGCCTCGAGTAACTTGCCTACTTCAATCGCCTTGGAGGCAGTGTAAGAACCGTTGGCATCAGAATAAAGGAGCACCTTGCCGCCGAGTTTCTTTTGGGCCAACGCGACCATCTTCTCGGTCCGTCCAGGATAGGGATCGTTATTCTCACTCATTCGCCCCCCGATCTTGAATTTCACCGCCTTCGCGCCCGTGACTTCTACACCCTGGACGTAAACCTCCACCTCGTCTTCGGCCGTCGTGTCCCGTTCAGACCCGGAAAGATAAACCGGAACCTCTTTCTTGAGCACGCCTCCCATAAGCTCGCCGGCCGGTTTGTTTGCGATTCTGCCAAGCAAGTCGAAGATGCTGTGCTCGACGTAAGCCACCGGCGCCCAAAATGCCTGTCCCGCCATTTTGTAATTCATCCCTTGCGCGTAGACACCATCAACAAGGTGCTCCAGATCGCGTGCGTCTTTACCTATGAAATAAGGAATGACCGCGCCGAGCAGCATCGGGACGTAGTACTCCATGTTCTTCGTTTCCGCGATTCCGACCGCTCCATCCGTCGAGCGAGTACGAACGAAGTACTTGTTCTTCCTTTTCAGAAGCTCGACGGATTCGATCTTCACAGGCTGCGGAAAAAATTTGTGCAGATCGAAAACTGGCTTCTGATACTCGGGCGGCGTGTACGGAGCGTTCTCGGAGCGCTGCGCGCCAAGGGCGCCAGCGAACAAGCCGGCGTAAGCAGAGGACGCGAGAAAATGTCGTCGTTTCATGGATGGTCTCCTAGTCGGTGGGGCTTTTGACACTAGTGGCTTAGCTTGGTGACGATCGACTCCACATCGTAGACGCAGCCGCCCCAAATTCCCCCGCTTGCCTGTTGCAGGGCAGCCCACAAACGAGTATCGTTCGGGAGCGCCGGATCGGGCCGCAAGTCGGGTCGCCGCGGCCGCTGAGCAAGGCGGCGGTGTCCTTCCTCTGTGTCAAACGTTTCTCCGTTCTCACCGATAAAGTTGACGTGACCTTCCAGCGTGTTCCTGTCGACGATAATCTCGATCAGGTCGCCATCACGCAGCTTGCCGACGGGCCCGCCGGCAAGGGCCTCGGGCGACACGTGACCAATACAAGCGCCAGTGGAAACACCGCTGAATCGAGCGTCCGTAATAACAGCGACGTGTTTACCGAACTCCAGATGCTTCAATGCCGACGTAATCTGATACGTTTCTTCCATGCCTGACCCGAGAGGCCCGCGACAGATGAGCACGATCACGTCACCTTCGCAAACGATCTTTTTCTTGATGGCGTCTATGGTGTCGTGCTCGGTCAGGAAGATTCGCGCCGGGCCGCGCTTCCGGTAAACGCCGTCTTCATCCACAACGCTGGGGTCAATGGAAGTGCTTTTTACCACCGACCCTTCAGGAGCGAGATTTCCGTGGGGGAAGCAGACTGTGGAGGTCAAACCCCGCGCTTTGGCTGTTTTCGGCGACATGATTACGTCGTCCGGATCGATTCCGTCTAATTTTTTAAGTTCCGAGCGGAAGTGGCGTCGGCGTTCAGAATCCTGCCACCAATCGAGCACGGTATCGAGTGTTTCGCCGGAGACTGTACGCGTTTTCGTATTGAGAAGCCCCGCGTCTCGCAGATGAAGCATGACCTCGGGCACGCCTCCGGCAAGGAACACCTGGACTGTCGGGTGGTTGCGCGGACCGTTTGGCAACGCATCGACCACACGAGGCACACTGCAGTTGATTCGACTCCAGTCCGCAACACTCGGGCGGCGGATACCGGCAGCATGAGCGATGGCCGGGATATGCAGGAGCAGATTCGTGGATCCGCCGAACGCCGCGTAGACCACCATGGCGTTCTCCACTGCGCTGAGCGTGACAACGTCCCGCGTCGCGAGATTCAGTTCAATCATTCTCAAGGCAGCCCGGCCTGAGCGGCGAGCCATATCGAGCCACACGGGCTCGCCCGAAGGCGCCAGGGCGGAATGCGGCAGGGTGAGGCCGAGGGCTTCGGCCACAACTTGCGAAGTAGCAGCTGTGCCTAAAAACTGACAACCGCCTCCGGGCGAGGCGCAGGCTCGGCAGCCTGCTTCAGCGGCCCCTTGCAACGAAAGCGTGCCATGGGCAAAACGGGCCCCAATGGACTGCACCTTCCCCGCATCTTCACCGTCTTCGGGCATCAACGTGACACCACCAGGAACCAGAACACAAGGTAAATCGGGCGTTCCCGCCAGTGCCATCATCATCGCCGGAAGACCCTTATCGCAGGTCGCGACCCCCACAACGCCGCTTCTGGTCGGCAGTGAGCGGATCAGCCTCCGGAAGATAATAGCGGCATCGTTCCTGTAGGGCAGCGAATCGAACATGCCTGTTGTTCCCTGGGATCGGCCATCACAAGGATCGGTGCAGGCGCCTGCAAATGGAATCGCTCTGTTGGCCTTTAACTCCCGCGCCGCTTCCGCTACAAGCAGCCCCACCTCCCAATGGCCGGTGTGATAACCGAGCGCAATGGGTGTGCCATTTTCCGCGCGCACGCCACCGTGAGTGGAGAGAATCAGAACCTGCTTGCCCCCGAGCGCTTCCGGAGCCCAACCCATACCGGCGTTTTGGGACCACCCGAAAAGGTTCCCGGAGGGTTCCTGCACGAGCATTTCCGGCGTGATCGGAAGCAACCCGGCCGGACCGGGAGCGTGCGTCCGCACCTCATAAATCGCGGGGTTGCCCGAATCAAAAAGATCTTTGGCGTTCATCTGGATTTCACTTCAAATCAGCATGCTTTCGGTACACTTGAATCACTCTCCCACATGCCTGGTCAAGCTTCCGAAAGCCATCCGAAACCAGGCAGCGTCGCCATTTACCCGGGATCATTCGATCCGCTGACAAACGGCCATCTGGATGTTATCGCGCGCGGCAGCAAACTGGTCGATCACCTGATCGTGGCTGTGCTGACGAATACACAAAAGGCGCCGCTCTTCAATGTCTCCGAGCGCCTTGACATCATAAACGAGGCCACGGCAAACCTCCCGAACGTTGAGGTCGACGGCTTTGCAGGCCTCCTCGTGGACTATGCGGCGCGAAGGAATGCCACGGTTGTCATTCGCGGCATTCGGGCCATTTCCGACTATGAAAACGAGCTGCAGATGGCGCTGCTGAATCGTCGCATGCGGCCGGAGCTCGAAACAGTGTTCTTGATGGCAAGCGAAGAATACTCGTTCGTCAGCTCGCGGATGATCCGGGAGATCTTTCAGCTTGGTGGCGACGTCACAAGCTTCGTTCCCGCCGTTGTCACCGCCCGTTTGCGCACGAAGATTCCTCAGACGCGTTAGATTGATAAGAAGCACCGTATGCAAGCAACATCAGAGATCGCCAAACGAATATCCAGCATTAGCGTCTCTTCTACGCTAAAAGTCTCGGCCGACGCGGACCGTCTGCGCCGTGAGGGTGCCGACGTTGTTGATTTTGGAGCCGGCGAGCCGGATTTCCCCACACCAGAGAACATCAAACAGGCCGCAGTAGACGCGATCTCCGCGAACTTCACGAAATACACCAACGCTGGAGGCACGCCGGAGCTCCGCGCCGCCATCTGCGAACGTCACAAGCAGGATTTCGGCACCGATTATTCGAGCGCCGAATGCATGGTGACCGTCGGCGGCAAGCATGCGATTTTTAATCTCATCCAAGCTCTCGTCGACCCTGGCGACCAGGTCATCATCGCCGCGCCCTACTGGGTCACTTATAAGGACGTCGTCAACTATGCCGGGGGCGAGTGCGTGTTCGTTGACACGGATGAGGCAAACGGGTTCGAAGTAACGGCCGACATAATTGAGCCGCATCTTTCCGAACGTACGAAGCTCGTTATCATCAACTCACCTAGCAATCCAAGCGGTTCCGTGATTTCCGACACGGAGTTCAAGAAGATCTTCGACCTGATTTCAAGGTACGAAGTGTATCTCTTGACCGACGAATGCTATTGCCAGTTTGTCTACGAAGGCAAGCCATTCTCGATAGCCTCAGTTCCGGGCGCCAAGGAAAGGGTCGTTGTGGCCGGTTCGCTCTCGAAGACGTATGCCATGACTGGTTGGCGTATCGGTTTTGCTCTTGCGCCTCAGGAGATCATCGGAGCGATGATGAAGCTGCAGAGCCACAGCACCTCGAATCCAACCTCTATCGCTCAAAAAGCTGCCATTGAGGCAATGCGCGGCCCACAGGGATCCGTCTCCGAGATGTTGGCCGAGTATCGCAAGCGCAGAGACTTTGTCGTTGCGCGGTTGCAGAAAATCCCGGGTGTCAAAATAACGATGCCCAAAGGCGCGTTTTATGCATATCCGAATATCAGCGTTGCGTTCGGGAGCGGTCGAGTGAAAAGTGCAATGGATTTCGCGACCGAGCTACTCGCCAAATCGTACGTCGCGGTAGTGCCCGGCGAGGCATTCGGCACAAACGAGCACATTCGCATCTCATACGCCACATCGATGACCGAACTGGAGCGTGGACTCGACCGCATCGAGAAGTTCATCGATACTTTACGGGCGTAGATAACGAATGAAGCCGCTGCTTTCGTTTGTTCTGCTTGCGGCGGCTTCCCTGCCGTGCGCCGCACAAACACCGCAATTTGATTACTACCTGTTAACGCTCTCGTGGTCGCCCGAGTACTGCCACGGTCACACGAGCAGCACCCAATGTGCTTCGGACAAACATTTCGGCTTTGTCGTTCACGGGTTATGGCCGGAATACAAGACAGGCAGCGGGCCTCAGCATTGTGGCTCCCAGCCAGGTCTCTCAAATCCTGCCAGTATGCTCGACATCATGCCCGATCTTGGGTTGATCCAGCATGAATGGACGACGCACGGAACCTGCTCGGGATTAAGCCCCGACCAATACTTCGGGTTGATACGGAAAGCTTTTAGCGCCGTAAAACAACCGACGCAGTTGACGTCCGCAAAAACTCAACAAACGTTGTCGCCACGCCAGGTGAAACAGGCGTTCGAACAGGCAAATCCAGGATTATCCGATTCAGAACTGATGATCAACTGCGCGAGCAACTACCTGCAAGCGGTCGAGATATGCCTGACAAAAGGGCTGCAACCGATGACGTGCCCGGCGCCTCGAGACTGCCGGGCTTCGACCATCCGCGTTCCACCGATTCACTGACCTTTTTGCAACGATAATCCCGTTACCGTGGCATCGGTGTTGTGGGCGAAACGGATTCCATAGACTCCATCGGTCGACTTCAATTTGCCCGCTGTGACAAGAGCTGATTTGTCATAGGTTGCGACATCTTTTCCGTTGATGGAACACGACACCTTGTCGCCTTTGACAGACATTGTAATCTCTTGCGTCACAGGCTCTCCCTGCGCCGCAGCCTTGTGCACGGCATCGTTTGCCTCTCCTCGGCGACCGTTCATCTGAAACGGCTCAGGACCGAATCCGCGCACGATAAAATTGCCGTTGCCGTAAGCGGCGCAGTAGAGATAGCTCTGCGAATCGGTTCCCATATCGTTGCCCGCGATGAAGATCCCATACGGATGGGGATGGCTGTTCAGGTTCATGTACTTCGGCTCATTAAAAGTCGCCTTGACCGTATAGTCACCCGTCGCTTTGTTCGTCGGCTTCCAATAAACCACTGCTGGGCCGGTGGTGACGTGAAGAGCGCTACCCTCTTGCGCCAGCTTGGCGCCTTCCAGCTTGGCGCCGTTTTTCTCCTCATTGGGATCAATCTTCCCAGTCCACCCGGGAGCCGAGATACCGCCGCCCGTCACCTCACGAGAGGTCTCCGATTGCGCCTGAGCGCACATCGTCATAGGAGAAAGAGCTGCCAAACCAACTGCCAACAGGGAACCGCAGAGAAGACGCATCTTGAATCCTTTCATTTGAAAACGTCAGAACGACAATTATATGCGTTTTGCCAGAGAGCCCAGGGAGTTTTGTCCGATCGAAGTCGGCCCAATAGGGCAGCGCTCCGGTGCAAAGAACCCTCTCCCGTTAGCCGACCGACGAAATGAGATTTGCGGATTTTCGCCGCTCGGGTGCCGACGAGGACTCGCGGATTTTGAGGGTAGCTGGAAGTCGAACGTCGATGCGAGGACTGGAGCCTAAACCGGTCTTAATTCGCTCGATCAGAATTCGAGCGGACTGAGAACCAATCTCGTGTGCGGGTTGTACCACGGAAGTGATACCTGGCCGGAAAACGTCATCGGCGCTCAATTCATCAAAAGTGGCAAAGGCGATATCGTCAGGCGTGCTCAGCCCGCAGGCTACGATACACCGTAACGCGCCTAACCCGGTGATGCCGTTTGTACAAAAGAGCGCACTCGGCCGCCCCGAAACGCGCAGTATATTGTGCTCGCACGTAGCCTTCACTTCTTCGGCGCGAAGCTTTGTTTCCCAAATAAGAGAGCTGACCGGCTGAATCCCGGCCCGTTTCAATGCTGCTCTATAACCGGCCAACCGCTCTCTTTCATTGCGCAGCGTCAGGGGGCCGGTGACAATCGCAATCTTGCGATGGCCGCGCGAGATGAGATGAGAGACAGCCATTTCAGCGGCCGCCGAATCTTCTACGCAGACGGAGTCGACTTCCACTCCGTCCGGCAAGCGATCCAGGCAGACGACGGGCATACCAGAGCTGATTAACTTGCGGACTTGCGCCGCCGAACTCTGCCCGGAAGCAATCACCAGCAACACGCCATCGACCCGTTGAGAACGCAACAGGGAAAGCACTTCTTTTTGCCTCGTGGTGCTGTCATCCGAGTTGACCGCAATCACCGCATATCCTAAGGCGCGAGCTGCCGCTTCGGCGCTACGAATGACCTGCGGATAGAACGGAATGGTCATGTCCGGAACCACGATCCCAAGCGTCCTGGTTGTTCGAGTTTTCAGGCTTCTGGCAATGTGATTCGGGTGGTAATCAAGTTCGGTGATCGCCGCCAAAACTTTCTCGCGGAGTCCCACGCTGACGGGAACGGAACCACCAATCACATGGGATACGGTCCCGATCGAAACTCCGGCCAGTTCAGCGACCTCTTTGATAGTCGACATAAGGCTGCGGGTCTAGAAATTATACCTATCTATGTTGTCCTTGCGAAAGACCACCGGTTTGCCCAGAATGATGTCGCTTCCCTGAATGGCGAGCGTACCCAGTTCTGGAACCTGGAGAACGGTTTGGCCCTTTCGGAGGGTTTTTCGCACTAAAGCAACCGGCGCGGCTACGGCAAGATAACCAAGGTTCTTGGTGTCCCAAAGGACGACAGCCTGAATATATCCAGCGTGGACGTAAGGCTTGCAGAGGTTCGGCAGCGACAACCCCAGGACTTTCACATCCGATCGTCCAGATTGCTTGATAGCCTCGCCCATGCCCGGGACCGCAGGCGCAGAGATACCAATGACAGCTTTCAGCCGCGGATAAACCTTGAGCAGTGTCTGGGTTTCTGAGAATGCCTTATCGCGATCGTCCTCGCTTGGCCTGACGGTCACGAGTTCCAGATTCGGATGCTCCTTCGCGATACGTTTCCTCATGAACGAAATCCAGAGATTCTGGTTTGCCGCACTCAAAGCGCCCGTGATAATCGCCACCTGCCCCGAGTTGCCGATCAAGCGCGCTGCCTCGTCCACAAGCGTGTTTCCGATCTCCTCGGGTGTCGCCTGGTTGATGAAATAATCTCGGGCATTCGGCTCCGCATCGGCGTCCCAAGTCACCACCTTGATACCCCGTTCACGCGCTTTACGAAGAACCGTCGATATACCTGGTGCGTTCTCAACGCTCACCGAGATCGCATCGACCCCACGTGTGATCCAACCCTCGACCACCTCATTTTGTTTCGCCGCATCGAGGCCGGTGGGACCATCCCAGATGACATCAACATCCAATTTCTTGGCAGCCTCTTCCGCCCCCACTCGGCAGCTGATGAAATACGGATCTCCTTTAGCCTTCGGCATCACTCCTATCAGCACTCTTTTCCCACTCTTCCCGGCGCCGCCGGTTTGGGTATGCCGATACGTGACGATTCCTCCAACGACGAGGACCGCACCAAGGAAGCCAGCTATCTTCCAGACCCGGCTTGCTGTCGGCGTTTTCAAAGGATCCACGGGTTCCGAAATGCGGCCGTGAGCGAAGCGATCGAAAGCAATGGTGAGCACCAGCAAGACACCGGTAGCGATCCCTGCAACCTCGGCCGGCCATCCTGAAAGGCGCAATCCATTCTGAAGAATGACGGTCGCAGCGAGTCCGAGGAGCGTGCCGCCGATCGTTCCCGAGCCGCCGAAGATCGAAGTCCCACCCAGAACGACGGCCGTAATGGCGATGAGTTCATATCCATTGCCAGCGTCAGATTTGGCCTGCCCGAGGTGGGCTACATAGACGAGTCCGGCAACGCCGGCCGAGAAACCAGACAGCAGATACACTAATGCGAGGCGCCTCACGACGGGGATTGCCGCGTAGCGCGCCGCTTCGAACGAATGACCGATGGCATAAATGCCGCGTCCGATCACGGTTCGGTGCAGTAATAGGTAGAACCCAAGGGCAAAGAGCAAGGCCACGAGTGCCTGGGCCGGCAGAAAACCACCGATGTAACCTTGCCCCAGATACAGGAAGCTCGCCGGAAACTCGGAGTAGTTGCGAGCACCCTTCGTCACTGCCTCAGCCAACCCGCGAAAAAGAGAATAGGTTCCGAGCGTCACGATCAGTGGGGAAACTCGTAGCCGAGAGATCGGAAGAGCGTTGACCGCCCCTCCCAGCAAGCTCACGAGTAGTGTGGCCAGAATCGCCGGGATGAGGGGCCAATGAGCATCCTGCGACAGGGCGCCAAAGGTGACCGCACAAAGACCCATCATGGACCCGACAGACAGGTCGATGCCGCCCGTCACGATCACAGGAGTGAGGGCAAGCGCGAGCAATCCGATTTCGACTCCCAATCGTATGCACTCGAAAAAGTTCGGCAGCGAGAAAAAGTTTTGACCGGTGACGCTAAAAAAGGCGATCTCGAGCAAAATCACCGCAACCAGGGTGAGTTCTTGTTTGCTGTTACTTTTCACGTTTGTGCGGCAAAGAAGATTTGGGCTGCATGGATGCCCGATGGAGCCATGGGCAATCCGCGCTTGCCAAACTACCACACCGGCGAGTCTCGAGAGCGGCTACTCGCTGGTCTCAGGACTCACGATGTCGTACGGCCGCATCATTTCGTTGTCTTCGTGCTCAAGGATGTGGCAGTGCCAAACATAGCGGCCGGGAAATCCTTCGAACGGAACGATGATCCGGGTCACCATTTTCGGATGGGCCTGAACCGTGTCCTTCCATCCGCCTTCGCCGGGTGAGGGCGGCACCGCATCACCTGTGTAGCGCAATGTCTGGTTCGTCTAATAGTCGGCGTCGTCGAACGGACGCCGGTCCAGAATCTGGAAGCGAACCAAATGAAGGTGAATCGGGTGAGAATGCTCCGCCAGGTTCACGAACGCCCAGATCTCTGTTGTTCCAAGCAAGGGCTTCTCTGTCACGGGCTCGTGGCATCGCGCCCCGTTCAAAAGATGGATCATAGGAGCGGCGAGCACGTCCACCTTGTCTTCAAGCGTCAGATATCGTGTACGAACCGCTGTTGCCTCGAGGATCTTCGGCACATCTTTCGACTTCGCAGGCAGAGTTCTCGCAGCCACGCTTGTCGATGTGCTTGCCACCCGGAACTGCATTACCTCGACGACGCCGTTTTGGAGCACAATCTCTTCGCCCTGAAATCTGGAGAAGTCGATAACCATGTCGGCGCGTTCCGCAGGTGCCAGAAACACGGCCTTAGCCGAAACGGACGCCGATAGTAAACCTCCATCCGTGGCAATCTGGGAAAATTCGACGCCGTTTGCGAGCGACAGGTTGTAAAACCTCGCATTCGAAACGTTGGCGATGCGGAACCGGTACGGTCGAGGCTCCACCTTCAGATAAGGAAGAATCTTGCCGTTTACCAGATAGGCACTTCCGAAGAACTCGGGCACCCAGGGCGCATCTGGGGCATCAGCAACGGGATAGTAGAGCTGACCGTCTTTGGTAAACATTCGGTCAAACAGAACCAGAGGAACTTCATAATCTCCACCCGGCAGATCTAACGCATCCTCTTCTCGATCCCGAATTATGTAAAGGCCAAACAGTCCAGTCATCATGTTCAGCCGGTTTATTCCATGGCGTGGTCGTGATACCAAAGCAGGGACGCGTCTTGTCCGTTCGGGTAGCGATACGTAACTGAGCGTCCGGGAGTGTACCAGTTTTCGGGATATCCATCACTGACGGGCGGCGCCTTCGCGCCATGAAGATGCACTACTGTTCGAACCTGGGGCTTATCGGCCTCGGCTCCCATCAGGTTGTGATCAATGGCGAACATGTGATTTAAGGGCAGTTCATTTGCCCAATCCACCAGGATTTCTTCGCCCTTCCGCACCTCGATCGTTGGACCCGGCACA
This sequence comes from Bryobacteraceae bacterium, assembly GCA_045807925.1. Classification (GTDB taxonomy): domain Bacteria; phylum Acidobacteriota; class Terriglobia; order Bryobacterales; family Bryobacteraceae; genus Bog-105. Next base: position 26,103 of record JBJMGK010000227.1, read on the forward strand.
CTGCCGTCATAGCCCCACATGCGCGTCTCTGGCACATCCCGATGGACTTTGGTGGAAACCGCACGCATAGGGATCCGATAAAAAGGCAGCCTCGCTTTAAGATCGTCCGGGTTCGGTCGCATCCCGATAGGCTTTGCAACGGGAAGTCGAGGCAGCGGATCGACAAACCTTGCGAGCTTCTCAACATCGATAGTCGGCGGAACTCTTCGAGGCGGTACACCTGGTTGATGATGCGCGGACAGGACTCTTGTTCCCGCCGCGGCGGCGAGAAGGAATTCACGTCTCTTGATTGGGATTCTCCTAACCCGGCAGAGCCGGAACCAAACCGGTGAAGCTATGATGCCGAAATGGCCATCGAGCTGTTGACGGAACGGCACGGGGACCAGATGGCGGGTGTGCTGGGTTGCTGGGACCGGATGCTAATTTTCGGAACCTTGCCGAAGATCTGTTTTGCGGGAGGGATGACCTCATTTCTGTTCGAGAGAAACATCCGGATTTTCGATTACCCCAGATTCGCCGAGCCGTTCCGGAACCGCATTCGCGAAAACGCCGAGAAGCTAGCAGCGGACACTGGCATCGAGA
>JBJMGK010000228.1:0-11982 GCA_045807925.1 Bryobacteraceae bacterium
ATCCCTGCGTTGCTCTATCCCTGCTGAAGTCGAGATCAGTGTAGCGGATTCGATCATCTTAAACTCAAGCAGAACAAATTTGCGTTTAGAACGAGCTATACGCGATCGTCAGGCGTCGGGGATGCATTTCGGTATGCCGGAAAACCGCCTGAATCGTCTTCAAGGCCAAGCTTTGGCCCATTCGCGTCGCAGGTCAACCGACGCTAAAATGGACAACTAACACTTCGGTAACATTCCTTATTGAGGCAACACGGCTTGATTTTTAATTGTCGTCAATCAGTATGGGCCATACCACTGGTCAGGACCAGAGCAGCGTTCGTTGCTTCGCGGGCCGATACTTCAAACGGCAGGAGTCTTTAAATTTAGCGCCGTACAGATAACGTTTATGAGGTTGATCAGCGTCATTAACAGCGTGGAAATTACCTGCTGTCGCGGTTGCCGCGTTGCGGCTTGAAAAACGCAGAACGTAGCACCAGCGGCACAGATCCCACTCTGGAAAATCAGAAGTCGAAGCATAAAACGGCGGGGATAGTATGGATCTCGCTGGGCTCGGTCAGCTGATATCATCCCCCGCAGCATTACTAATCCAAGCAATGCTGAGAAGCCAGTACCCCGATCACGATAATGGCGATTGAACCCATCTGGGGATCTTATCTAAAACAAGCCGTTCATAGCGACGTAGTAATCCCAACTTTGACTCGGTCGGAAACGCGACGTTGACACACGAAGTATCTGTAAAACTGAATCTTCTGGAGGAGCGCCGCCCTCGATCCACTCGCGTTCAGCTCGCCTGTTGGAAATGGAACGAATTGTCTCCTTACAGCTTGCGCCAAACCTCTACCCTGATTGTTGGAGTGCCTTCAGGGCTTGCACCCTTGTACGTTGTGGTCATGATCTTTCCGTCTTACGATAGGACGACGTGACGAGAGAATTCCTTTTTCACGTTGGGAGCGGGTAAACGCCACGACCGGGTAGCGCTGCTAAGTCTTTATCTCATACTCTCGTCTGAACGCCGTTGCACACTTTGTGCTTTCATAATCCGGATCGGTTACGGCGCTGAAAACTTTTGTTAATGCCTCCGAGAGCTACAGCCTTTCTGAACCGCATTTGAGGGCGGCATCTCAAGTGCAGATGATGCGGGCATGTCATCTATGACTGAGCGATTGAGACAAAGGCGTGAATACCTCGGTAAGGTGCACGTAGCCGTCATCCTGAGCATTGGCCTTCTTGCAGTTTCCGGGGCTGCGAACGCCGGTATGATCGTCTCTGTCACAAACAACGGGAATGTAGATGTCTACGGTGCAAACGTCGATATTCTTCTGAACAATGGAACGCGAGTTCTCGTCGGAGAAGGCGCAATTGGTTTTCCAATCATCGGAGGGTTCTTCATCTGCGGAAGCGAGATTTCTTTCTCGAATCTGCTGCTACCCGGAGAAACAGCGCAAACGCCGTTTGCACTGGAAGAACTCGCACCAGATGCAACCGTAGGTTCGGTCAGTGTTAGTGGGCAGATTGTTGATACGCGTGGGGGATTCCTTGCAACAAGCAGTGTGACACTCGGTCCCGCCACAACCGTTGTGCCGTATGACGACGAGTTCTCCGGCTTCGTGTTCAAGGGGCAGTTTACATTTGCAGAGGTCCCGGAACCATCGTTTCTCTTTGTTCTAGGACCTGTTCTGCTGTTCGCTATTGCATACAGCCAAAAGCTTAGGGCGCGCGGTCAAATCTCGCTTGATCAGGTAGAGCAGGATGACACCGAGCTCGAGGAGAAAACACGATGAGGTCAGCATTACCGAGACAGGCCCTGGTAATCGGAGGTCTCTTCAGTGGATTCCTGGCAAGTGGCCAGTCTCTGCCGAATCTGTTCCCCTTTCCGAGCGGAAACAAAGCCGAAATGAGGGGATCGTTGCCTTCGGCCTCGTGAGCGAGAACCTCGCCCAAGGAAACGGCGATTCATTCGGCATACTTGCTGGCGGCAGCACGGTCAGTGGAAACACCGCGGCCCCGAAACAATCCCGGTTCCGAGTGCGCCAGCCGGCATTGTCACGTCGCCGAGCGAAAGGAAGTGCGAACGCTCTTGTGGCGAGATCAGTGCTGTTCACGCGGCTCAGAGATCAGGCGAGGGCAGCCGTCCGGGTGACTTCATTCCAAACCCCGGAATCGTTTGCTGCGGAGTTGTCGATATTGGGCGGCCGAGAGTAAGTGTCTTCGGGGGCGAAAGTGCGTAGCGATGATGCCATGCACCTCGACAAAACGCTGAGCGTGCCGAGCAGACTTGAACCGTCTCATTCTCTTCTCCCGCTCCCGCGTCGGTTGATGAGAGTTCTCGGCCCGGTTGTTCAAATAACGATGTTGTCGATGAGCAATACCGGGCATCACGATTCGTTTTGCAGCCCCGTAACTGCGCAGTTTGTCCGTAATGATCACACGCGGGGGATGCCCAAGACGTGCAACAACTTGCGAAAGAAACGGATGGCAGCGAATCGATCCCGCTTGGGTTGGACAAGAATGTCGAGCACTACACCGTTCTGATCAACAGCTCGCCAGAGGTAGTGTGTAATGCCGTTAATTTTGACGAAGACCTCATCCAGATGCCACTTATCCCCAGTCCGGAACCGCTGTCTCGTCAGACCGGCAGCATATTGTTTGCCGAACTTATCACACCAGCGCCGGACTGTCTCGTAGCTCAGTAGCACTCCGCGTGTGGCCATCAGTTCCTCAACATCCCGGAAGCTCACGCCGAAACGAAAGTAGAGCCAAACGCAGTGCGAGATGATCTCGGGCGGAAACCGATGGCCGCGGTACGGGCTGTCAGTTAAAGCGGGTATATGTAACCATACTGTCTGTCCCGCAAATGTTCATATAATCTTCAACTACAGGCAAACTTAGGGCCACACCGGCCGCCGGGTAACGGTCAACCTCCAGAGGGACAAAGGCGCCTTCAATCAGCCGATGAATGCACGTAATAGAGTTTTCCTGGTGTTAGGGCTGCTGATGGCTGGCTCGCTGGCCTGGTATCTATTGACGGCGAGGCCTCCGGGCGATCTCAAGCTGATCGGTACCGTAGACGCGAACGAAGTGATCGTCAGCAGTAAGATCCCGGGCCGTATTCAGACCCTCACGGTAGAGGAGGGCCAGAAGGTGAAAGCCGGAGATTTGATTGCCGTCATTGAGTGCGAAGATCTGGACGCAGCGTATAAAGCCGCACACGCGACGGCAGCGAGTCAAAAATCGAAGCTGAACGAAACGATCGAGACGCACCGCCAGACTCTGGGCGAGACCGAGAGCCAGCTAAAGAACGCGGAGGCGACCCTGCGAGCGGCCCGAGCGAACGAGTTGCAGGCCAATGCAAATTTTGAGCACCAGAGGGCAAGCACGAGACGCATCGAGGCACTGGCGGCGCAAGGAATCGCAAGCGAACAGGCGAAAGATGAAGCGGTGACAAGTTTGCAAGCTGCCGAGGCTGCGCTGGCGGCGGCTCGCGAGAACACTGCAGCTGCCGAAGCAGCTTTGAATCAGGCCAGGGCGCATCAGATACAAGCAGCGGCGGCGGCGCACACCGTGGTTTCGACGCGCGATATGGCCGCCAATGCCGCTGCGCTGGAAGATCAGGCGCGAGTCGGACTGACCTACGCGCGCGTAGTGGCTCCTGTTAGCGGTACGGTCGATGTACGTGCCGCGCGACAGGGCGAAGTGGTTGCTGCCGGGGCGCCAATTGCGACGTTGATGGACCTGACGCAAACCTGGGTTTATGCTCCGTTACCCGAGACCAATGCCGATTCGGTTCAGCTTGGGGACCAACTGCGTGTTGTGATGCCCAGCGGTGCTGCCATACAGGGAAAAATCATCGCCAAATCGGCCGTGGCCGATTTCGCCACGCAGCGCGATATTAACGGCGGGCGCAAGCGCGACATACGTACCATGCGGTTAAAGCTGCTGATCGACAATCCCGGAGAACGCTTCGTCCCGGGTATGACAGCCGAAGTCTTCATCCCGAAAGAGAAACTGTCAACTCCATGAGCGCCGCCGTAGTAAACCGTGGCGTCGCACGCAGTGCAAGCGCTAAGACAGCGATCGCGGTCGAGAAGATCGTGAAGCGCTATGGCGATTTGGAAGCCGTAAAGGGTGTGGATTTCGCCGTCGGAGAAGGCGAGATCTTCGGACTTCTGGGTCCGAACGGCGCGGGCAAGAGCACGCTCATTCGCATGATGACCACACTCATTCCTCTGACGGCGGGGAAGGCCATCGTGGGAGGCTACGACGTGCAACGCGAGCCGGACAAGGTCCGCCGCTGCATTGGCGTGATCCCTCAGGCGCTCACCAGTGATCCCGATCTGACGGTTGGGGAAAACCTCAGCATCTACGCGAAGCTTTACAGCGTGCCGCGCGCCCAGCGAGAGAAGAACATCAATGAAGTGCTCGAAGCCGTAGAGCTGACGAAATGGCGCGATGCTCAGACGAAGACTCTGTCCGGCGGGATGCGGCGACGACTGGAGATAGCGCGGGGGCTGGTGCACGATCCGCGAATCTTCTTTCTCGACGAGCCCACGACAGGACTGGATCCGGTGTCGCGGATCGCGGTTTGGGAGATGCTGAACGGGCTAAAGAATACGCGAAACTTAACGATCCTGCTGACCACACATTATATGGAAGAGGCCGACAGGCTTTGCGATCGCATCGCGATCATCGACCACGGTACGCTCGTAGCGCTGGGAACACCGACGGAGCTGAAGGCGGGCGTACCGGGTACAGGTGTCGTGCAGGTGCAATTCACACATGATCGTCCGGCCTGGGCCGATCACCTGAAGGCGCTTGATGGTGTAACTGCAGTGCAGTCGCAGAGCGCCGGTACCTACCGAATTCTGACTACCAACGCGCCACGGACTACGATGGAATTGGTCGAGCTAGCGGCTCGCGAGGATGAGACACTCGCGTCGCTCACGGTTCAGAACACGACACTGGACGATGTTTTCGTCCATTACACCGGCCGGCAACTTCGAGATGAACAGGTGAAACCCCTGACCTTTATTATGCCGCCCCGACCTGGTATGTAGCGATGAACCGTTTACTTGCGATTGTTGAGCGAGAAATGCGGAAATTCTTCCGCTCGCCCGTGCTGATGATCATGTCGCTGATGTTGCCGCTAGTGCAGCTGCTCATTCTGGGTAATGCGTTTGGCGGCAAGATTCGCGGAGCTCGCGTAGGCGTAGTTGATCATGACCGCGGACCACAGGCGGTCAAGGTGCGGGAAGCCTTCAACGCAGTTGCAGCCAACATCGGAACGTTCGCGACCATTGACTACGACGATGAGGTGGGGGCGCGTGAGGACGTACGCACGGGGAAACTAGACGCGGCCGTCATCATCCCCATGCAGTATTCGCGTCGAATTTACGCTCACGATCGGCCACAGATCGGGATGATCGTCGACAACAGTGACCAGTTCATGAGCAGCAGCCTTGAAAGTGAGATGGGATCGCTTGTGAATGCGCTGAATCAGCCGGTAATTCAGGATCGCCTCATCAAGAATATCGCGCTGGAGATTGTCGAGCTGTACCCGTATGTCGAGTATATGAAGTACCTTCTGTCGGGATCAATCGCACTTGCGATGTACATCTCCGTGATGATTGGCGGAGGGATGCTGTATATCGACGACAAGGCACGCGGAGTTCACGAAGGCTATCTTGTTACGCCAATCACCAAGCTGGAGCTAGTTTTCGGTCTGAACATCGCTGGAGCGATCAAAGCCGTGCTAGCCGGAATCAGCTTAACAATGATCGGTTCACTGATGGCCGGCCTGGGAACGATCTTCAGACCGGGCGCGGACCTGCAGTTGTTGCTGCTGATCGTAGCCACGTCCATCGCATTCAACGGGATGATGTTCCTGATGATGGTGCGAGTGGACGATCCGTTGGTGCCACGGGCGATCTTCGGAGTGCTGAATACTCTGTTGTTCTTCCCTTCCGGAGCGATCTATCCGATTTCTGCTTTTCCAGCCTGGCTAAAGGCCATTGCCATCGTCGATCCCTTTACATACGCGATACATGGCTTCAAAGCGATTCTTCTGAAAGACGGAGGGTGGACGGCCATTCGGACCGATCTCATATTCTTGTTTGTATTCGGGGCGTCTACACTCCTACTCGCGACGCCGCTGTTCAAGAGAACGCTGTGACACGCGAACTCAAACTATTTTTCCTGTCGCTTTGGAAAAAGCTTATCTTCCGCGACTAGAACGACACGAACGCACGCGAGCTCCTACCTTTGTTGGGGGCCAAAGGGCGGGGCGAGGTCGAGCCGAATCAAGCTATGCGAGCGAGAAGTCGACGGCGCATCAATTGCGATTCGGGGAGATCGAACGCGGAGCGGTTCACGATCTCGATTGGCTTTCGTTCCGTTATTGCTGTTTTTCAATGATGCCGGCTACGTGCAGCCTGTTCGAGGCAGCACTGCACCTCAGCGTCGGTTGTTTGCGAAAAATCCTCGTACCAGACTCCCACTCCAAGAAAAGGTGCGGGCGTGTGGAGGCAGATGATTTCATCGACCTCCGCCCGAAACTCGTCACAGGTCTGCCGTGCCGCGACCGGAACAGCCACGATACTCCGCGCGGGGTACTCTGTCCCTAGGGCTTTGGCGGCAGCCTTCATACTTGCGCTGTCGCAAGACCGTCGTCAACAAGGATGATGTTGCGATGCTGAACCGGAATGCGAGGACGGCCCTCACGATACAGTTGCTCGCGCCGCTCCAATTCAATCTGTTCGCGTTGCGCGATACGAGCGATCAGTGATGGCGAGAGCTGCAGTTCTCGAACTAACGATTCGTTCAGTACCCGCACACCACCGCTCGCGATGGCGCCGATTGCCAACTCTTCGTGGCCAGGCAGCCCGAGTTTACGCACAATAAAGACATCGAGTTCCGCTTCGAGCCTTTGTGCAATTTCATAGGCCACGGGCACGCCCCCGCGCGGCAAGCCCAAAACCAGAATATTCCGGGCAGTCACGGAATCTGCGACCCGCTGCGCGAGAGCTTTACCGGCCTGTTTGCGGTCCCGGAAAGTCGGTTCCATGACCAATGGACGCGTTCCGATACCACCTGTTTTCATCTTTCATTACCCGCTCAGGCACGTGAAAAGTGTGAATCCTCGTGCATATCGGGCTGCGCCAATAAACGAGCGAGGAAACGTGAAAGGGCGTTCTCAGAACGTCGCCTTCGGCGACCGTAAACCCGAGCTTCAGCAGCTCCCCATGGATCTTCGGCGCTCCCCAGTCGGCGCGTTCTCCAGCCTCATTTGGCAAACGAAACCACGGACCTCTTCGTAGATCCTAGGTCGACCGCTCCGCCCCCGGGATCGCCAGGCCCGGTAGTGGGCCATATCTGAAAGGGCTGGTCAGAACTCTTCCTGGACTGTGGGATGGAACCGTTCACAGATGCCATTGGTCTGCAGCGACTTGGGGGTGGATTTGGATGGCTTGCCTGCCACAAGTCATAAACCGTGCCGTGACTGCGGATTCAGCATAGAAGTTGTCTTTTGACCTAGACCCGTGATCTTGCTTACGCGCTCCTTTGTTTTCTAAGACTTGACTCTCTCGCTGTTTACCTGCGGGTTGTAGGTTCGTAAATTACTTGGGGAGCCAATTCGTTTGTCGAACTTCGCTCTCCAGTAGACAGTCATCCGATGCTGACATGATCACGTGATCATGCTTCCCATCTGATCCTGGTCATGCAGCAAAGTCATGACGCGTTTTCTGCATGAACACTGAATCCTTCAGCTCCTCTGACAGATCCCGCGTCATGGTTGGTGATTATCACGTCCGACGCATATATTTCTTCGGAGGAGTTTTGCCAGCGGCGTCGCTCACAAAATCCGTGATCTCTGCCATACGAGCCGCACCATGAAGCCGGCGCCCAACACGAAAGTGGACGCCAGATACTCCCGCCTGCTGGTGTTATAAATCATCCCCGTGAAGAAAGCCCATCCCGTCAGCAGGGCGATCTCCATGGCGAAGAGAGCTACTTGCCAACGACGTTTCTGTATCGCGTCCATATGATCTTCGCTTGCACGCGTCGTACCAAACTTCCCTTGCGTTCAGGTCGGGCACGTTGACCGCTAGCGGCTTTTGCCGGCTAAAGCAATACACGTGGACAGTTCACTTAAGCCGTCGGGGCAGGCGCATACAGGCCTAGCATCGGCGATGGCGTTGCGGCGTGTCGGGCACTTGACATTATTATCGCGGGCGGCGGCGGTTTCGTTCCAGAGCTCGCCCGCTATCGGATCGTTCTCTCGCAACAGACAAGCCCCAGTGCCCGGCTAGGTTTTACGCTGTCGGAAACATGATTTCTGTGATGAGTTGATCTTCAGGCGTGGTCCGGAGGGTCGTTAACGTAGTTCTCGATGTTCTAGTCATCTCGAAACGGGAGCTCGCTGTCCCGAACGACTTTTTGCTCATCGCCCGTGCCCTCTGATAGTCTTTCCAAGACTCGGCAAATTTTGGCAGATAGCTACTGATACACAATGGCCATCGCAACTACCAGCAAAGCGGCAAGCACGACACCAGCACCGAGCACCAATCGCGGAGCGATGGCGATGGTCACAACGCTCTTCTTCATGTGGGCGTTTCTGACCGAGTTGAATGACATCCTAATCCCGCACCTGCAGTCGATTTTCGATCTCAATTACACACAGAGCATGCTGGTCCAGCTTGTCTTTTTTACGGGCTACGCGCTTTTCGCTATTCCCGCGGGCAAATTCGTCGAATGGGCAGGATACAAGCGGACGGACTCCCACTTCGAAGGGGATGTATCCTCCTCCGCCAGAGCTGTTCAAAGGTCATGGTGTGACGGACGACCCAGCAGGTGTCACTTATTGGAAAGTAGCGAACGGCATTCGACTGACCGGCATGCCAGCCTACACAAAAGCACTTAGCGATACCGAAATGTGGCAAGTGAGCCTGCTGCTTGCGAACGCGGATAAGCTTCCGGCGAAGGTTAACGCGACACTGCAACAACCGTTGGCAACGAACTGAACAGCTGGGGTCCTGGAAAGCGAGCACGTCGTTCTAGCACTGCTTGGAATTGATCGTTACAGCTTGCTAGAGGCGCCCGCGTGAGCTGTCAGCTCCGGCGTGGAGTTCAGCCCCCATTGGTCTTGATGCGCTCGTTGGCAGAAATCTTGCAGACCTTCGATCCCGTGATGGGCGTATAGCGCCCGATGATTTCGGTACTCTAATTTGGTCCGGTTCGGCATTTTATTTCGGCCCACCCTCTAAGCGAACGGATACTCTGATGCGGGCAGCAGCCCGCGTTGGGGGAACTCGTTGGATTGGAGATCAAAGGTGGAGTTGTTCGAGGAGATCCGTAGAGAGTACGAGTTCGGCGTAGGCACGATCACCGGAGTTGCCAGGAAGCTTGGAGTGCATCGGCGCATGGTGCGGGAAGCAGTTAGGAGCGCGATTCCGCAGTTGAGGAAGAAGACGACTCGCCCGCGTTTCAAGCTGGCGCCGGTAGCGGGCTTCATCGATCAGATTTTGGAGCTGGATCGGAAAGCTCCCCGGAAGCAGCGGCATACGGCATACCGGATCTGGAAGAGGATTTGCGCGGAGTTACCCGATCACAAGGTCTGCGAACGCACGGTTCGGTTCTATGTACAGGAGCGAAAGATAGCACTGGGGTTGACCGCTCACGAGACGTTTGTGCCGCAGAGCTATCCGTGGGGCGTGGAAGCGCAAGTTGATTGGTACGAAGCGTATGCGGATCTGTCCGGTGAGCGAACGAAGCTGCAAGTCTTTGCCATGCGGAGCATGGCCAGCGGAGCGGCTTTCCATTGTGCGTTTCTGCATGCTACGCAACAAGCCTTTCTCGAAGCACATGAGCTGGCATTCACATTCTTCCGTGGCGTCTTTCGCAAGCTTCGTTATGACAACTTAACTTCAGCCGTGAAGAAGATTCTACGCGGATACCTTCGCGAAGAAACAGCACGATTCGTGGCATTCCGTTCGCATTGGCGGTTTGAAAGCGAGTTTTGTACACCGGCGGAGGCGCATGAAAAGGGCGGCGTTGAAGGTGAGGCCGGCTACTTCCGGCGGAATCATTGGGTGCCTGTACCGAAGGCTATGGATGTGGCTAGCTTGAACCTGGAGCTACTCCAAAGCTGCCATCAGGATGAGCAACGGCGGATGGAAGGCAAGGATCAAAGCATCGGCGCAGCGCTGCTAATCGAGCGCGAACATCTGTTGCCGCTCGTGCCAGAAGGAATGGACCTGGCGCGAATCAGCTTTCCGATTGTCAACAGTTTGGGATGCGCCAAGGTGCTGACCAACTCCTATTCGGTGCCGTTGAAGGCCGGAACGCAGCTGCAGGCCAAGAGCTATGCGAGCACGGTGGAGCTCTGGCACGACGGCCGGTGTGTTGCGCAACATGAGCGCTGCTATGGACGACATCAACAGGTGCTCGACCTTGAACATTATCTCGACGTGCTCTCGCGCAAGCCGGGTGCACTTGCCGGGTCGCGTCCACTAGAACAGCAGCGACGCGCCGGTCTTTGGCCGGATTGCTTTGATGAGATCTGGCAAGCCTTCATCATCAGGCACGGCAAACAGACAGGCACCAGACAGATGATCCATCTGTTGAAGTTGACCAAGGAGTTCGGCCGCGATCGGCTTCGCCAAGCGGTTGAGATCGCACTAGAGACCGGCTGTACGGATGCTGCCGCCGTTCAACATCTGATGCATGCACGCGATCTTAATCGTCCGGCTTGTGACGCAGTGGACATCGGTTCGCTTGAACGTTATCAGCGACCACTGCCCGTCATGAACGAGTATGACCAGTTGCTGTCGCTGGGTGTGAGATGAGCAGCCAACTGACTCAGCTGCAAGACGCAACCATTGCGCAGCATTGTAAGGCGTTGCGGATGCCCACCATGGCCGCGCAGTTCAACACGCTCGCCGAGCAGGCAATCCGAGAGAAGAGGACGCACCTGGGCTATCTGGATGCCTTACTCACGGTAGAGATCGAAGAGCGAGAGAAGAACACGGTTGAGCGGCGGATTAAGGATGCCCGCCTGCCCCGAGTCAAGACACTGGAGGAGTTCGACTTCAATCAGTCCCCGCTGGTCGATGCTGCGAAGCTGCGCGACTTAGCCGATGGCGCTTACATTGACCGTGCAGAGCCAGTGCTGTTGATCGGCGATTGCGGAACGGGCAAGACTCATCTCCTGACTGGTTTGTGCGTAGCCGCTTGCAGGCAGAAGCGGCGGGTTCGTTTCACCACGGCTGCCGCCTTGGTGAATGAACTCGTGGAAGCCAAAACACCAGCTTCAGTTGCGCCGTGTGATGGGGCGCTGGAGCCGCTACGATCTGATCGCGATCGATGAAGTGGGTTACGTACCGCTCGCGGAAGTGGGCGCCGAGTTTTTGTTTCAAGTCATCGCCGAGCGTGCCGAAAGAACGGCGGTGGTGTTGACTACGAACCTGCCATTCTCTGAATGGACGCAGGTGATTCCGAATGCCCGGCTTTGTAAAGCATTGCTGGATCGCATCACCGACCGGGCGCACATCCTGGAGACCGGAACCGAATCTTACCGCTTTCGTCGGACGCTGGATCGGCAGAAGAAAGGAGCAAAAGCGGTGGAGAAGTAAGCCGTGGAAATGACGGTCCGTGGAAAGCATGGAAGCCAAAACCAGGCTTCCCACCCTTTCCACCGCCCTTGTGAATCCCGCAACAGCAGCGAGATTTACACATTCCCACCGCTCGGCGACGAATCCTCTCTCATTTACCGGCTACAAAGCAAAACCAAGCCCGGAAACCCTTAACTTAGGGTGGGCCGAAACAAAATGCCGAAGTGGACCAATTTCAGTTGCCAAAGGCAGGAACTAATGACGGAGCGTAACGTCAGCGTCGACCACGTCACCATCTGGAAGCTGTGAAAAAATCTTTAGTGAAGTAACAGCAGTGTTAGTGCGATCGCCTTTATTGGGTGACCCCCTCCGAGCA
>JBJMGK010000229.1:0-96087 GCA_045807925.1 Bryobacteraceae bacterium
CCGCGTTCTCGCGAATGCGGTTCCGGTACGGCTCGGCGAACTTCGGATAATCGAAGATCCGAATCTTCCGCTCAAACAGCAAAGACGTCATTCCCCCGGCAAAACAGATACCCGGCAAGGTGCCGAAAATCAACATGCGGTCAAGGCAACCCAACACTCCTTCAATCTGAGCGGCGTATCGCTCGGTTAAGAGTTCTTCCCCCACTCCGAAATCATAGCCAGACCTGTTTGGTTCCGGCTACGCCGGGTTAGGATATGATGGCGAAAACTAAAAGACGGGGGTGCAAAATGCCACACATCAACTTGCCGGAGGGAATGCCTGGCATCACGAGTGCGTTTGCGTTCCGGCCCGAAACGGCCGCTCCGATGCGCGCTCTGGCCGAGACGCTTCTTCGCGGGCCTAGTACGCTAACCAGCGGAGAGCGAGAAACGATCGCAGCGTTTGTTTCTTCGCGGAACGATTGTTATTTCTGCCATGCAAGTCACCGTGCCGCTGCCGCCCATCATGACGGTACTGGGTACGAGACGGTCGACGCGGCCTGCAGCGATTATCAGTCTTCCTCGATCAGTCCAAAGTTAAAGGCACTACTCGGCATTGCGGCCAGAGTTCAGCGGAGCGGAAAACAAGTGACGCAGGAAGCAATTGCGCGTGCCCGTGAAGAGGGTGCAACCGATGTTGAGATCCACGACACGGTTTTGATCGCGGCCGCATTCTGCATGTACAACCGCTACGTTGATGGCCTCGCTACCCTCACCCCAACTGATCCAAAGCTATACGACGAAATGGGTGCCCGTATGGCGACTCATGGCTACGTGGCCCGATAACCGACAGTTTTATGCGGTGTCGGAGGGTGTCCGGTATCGCCCCGACGGCAGCGTTTCCAATCTCGATATAAGGACAATACCTATGGCCCACATCCCGCTTCCAGAAGGCTTTCCCGGTATCCGCGGCCCCATGATGTTTCGACCCGAGACGGCGAAACCGCTGAATGAATTAGTCGACGTGCTTTTAAGAGGACCGCACACTCTTTCGCGCGGTGAGCGCGAGCTGATCGCCACCTACGTATCGGCTGAGAATGAGTGCAGGTACTGTCAAACCATTCACGGCGCGATCGCGGCCCACCATCTCGGCGGCAATGAAGAGCTTGTCTCTCGCGTAAAGGCGAACTATCGAGAGACGGATGTTTCTCCCAAGCTCAAGGCACTGCTTACGATTGCGGGCAAAGTCGCTCAAAGCGGCAAAAACGTTACGGAACAGGATGTCGCACGAGCTCGGGAAGAGGGTGCGAGCGATCTCGAAATCCACGATGCAGTCTTGATCGCAGCGGTGTTCTGCATGTGCAACCGCTATGTCGACGGCCTTGCCACGTGGGCGCCTGACGATCCCGACTTTTATCGGCAACGCGCCGCGCTTGTAGCCGAAAACGGATACACTGCAAGCACTTTGACTGCCCCAAGTCCCATCCCTGCAAAGTGATGCTGTGTTATAGGCGATCCTTTCGCGTCTTACTCCTCGCGTGCGCTCTTGTCATTTCAGTTGCGCGGGGGCAGGATACCGGAGGTGCAATCGAGGGAATCGTGAGCGACAGGTCAGAAGGTCGTGTTCCCTCCGCTCACGTCGCGATCCGAAATCTCGATACGGGGTTGATCCGAGAATCCGTCACAAACGATGCCGGGTTGTTTCGGGTGACTCTTTTGCCTGTTGGCAAATACAGTGTCACGGTTTCCGCTTCCCGCTTCGCGTCTGCGACGCTCCAGCCCGTCGTCGTGGATGTAAGCGATACCGAGCGTATCAATGTACAGCTTGAGATCGCCTCGGCACGTTCGGCCATCACTGTGAGTGGTGAAGCTTCGGTGGTCGACACGTCCACGAATACCCTCGGCGCAGTTGTTACAGGCCGTGAGCTTGTTGATCTTCCCTTGAACGGGCGCAATTTCACACAGCTTGGGTTGCTGCAGGCGGGGGCCTCGCCTTTAACGAACGGCTTGATTCAAGCGGGCGGCCCGTTGCGCCAAGGCGAGACGTACGCTGTGAACGGAGCGCGTCCGGAGCAGAATACATATCTGATTGATGGCGGAGCAAATGTAAACCGAATGGACGGTGGCTTCGCGCTACGAGTGCCGGTCGATGCAATCGCCGAATTCCGCATCCTGACCCAGACAGCTCCCGCCGAATACGGCGGGACCGCGGGCGCCACCACAGCTGTCGTGACGCATTCAGGCACCAACTCGGTTCATGGGACTGTTTACGAGTTCCTGCGCAACGACAAGCTCGACGCGCGCAACTTCTTTTCGAGCGGAGTGGAACCGCTAAAGCAGAATCAGTTCGGCGGAACGGCCGGCGGCGCAATACGTCGCGATAAGCTTTTCTTTTTCGCCTGGTACGAAGGCTTTCGTAACCGGCAGGGTTTAACCACGTCCTCCACGGTGCCGAGCCCGCAGCAACGGATCGGAGATTTCTCTGGGACCGGCACTCCTTTGATCAACTTTGCCGCAGGCGGGACTCTTGTCCCGAACAGCCGCATTCCATCCGCTGCTTTGAATCCGGTAGCTCTGAACGTGATTCAATTGTTCCCACTCGGCAACGTCACACCGAACATCTATCGTGCGACTGTCGTCGGAACCAACAATTACGATCAGGCCGGCACGCGCATCGATTGGAATGTATCTGCGAAAGACCAGATTTTCCTGCGTTACGGCTTTTCGGGCGGCTACGACTACAACCCAGTCTCGGTGCGAGGAACGACCGTGCCCGGCTTCCCCACGCGAGATGATCTGAAGACTCATTCAGCAGAGCTCTCCAGCACTCACGTTTTCTCACCCACGCTCACCAACTCGGCGCGATTGAACTTCTTGCGCTACGTTTTCCTCTTCGACCTTCGTCTCAACCAGACTCCGCCCAGCGCTCTCGGGTTCGGCTATCCGTCGGCTTCGGCTGCGGGACAGGGCCCACCGTTCTTCAATATCGTCGGCTACTCCCCGATTGGGGGCGCAATTACAGGACCGAGGACTTCGCATCAAAACAGCTACCAAGCGCAAGAGGCACTCTCCTGGGTTTACGGCGCTCATTCCGTGAAAGTCGGTGCCGAGTTCCTACGCACTCAGATCAACATGTTCCAGGGAATCGCGCCAAACGCTTTCTTTGTCTTCGCTTCGACATTCCCCACCAACGATGCGGTGGCAAACCTGCTGCTCGGTGCGCCAGTGACGTTCTACCAGGGCCTCGGCGACTTCAGCCGGGGTTTGCGGAACTGGAATCTGGGTCTCTATGGGCAAGACGAATGGCGTGTAACAAGCCGGCTGACGTTCAACTACGGGCTACGGTATGAGCGCATCAATCCAATTACCGAGATCCGGGACCGGATCAACGCGTTTGTTCCGGGCGTACAGTCGAAGGTGAACGCAGCCGCACCTAGAGGGTTATTGTTCCCTGGCGACCCAGGAATCGCGAGCGGCATCGCCCCGAGTGACAACGCATTCATGCCTCGGGTTGGGTTCGTCTGGGATCCGAGCGGCGACGGCAAATGGTCGATCCGCGCTGGTTATGGCCTCTTCTATGACCAATTTCAGAATGGTCCGGGAGTCGCTTCGCAGGGACCCATCAGTTCACTCCCCGCTGCGCAGTTCAATCAATACAGCGGCGCCGGCCTGAACTTCGCAAATCCATACGCTGGCCGCACCTATCCAGCTCCGAACACGTTCGTTTACCCTTCCACAGTCTTCGGAATAGATCCCACCGCCCGAGCACCATACATTCACAACTGGAACTTTGGAATCCAACGCTCGGTGTTCGGGCGTTATTTGCTCGAGGCGCGGTATGTGGGGTCGAAGGGCACTCATCTGCCCCGCAACATCGAAGCCAACCCGGCTGTCTTCGGACCCGGCGCGACAGCCCAGAATGCTGACCAGCGGCGCGTGTACGCGGGATGTCCGCCGGGCGGTGGAGTTTGTACCTTCTCGACAGTCGCGCAGTTGTCGAATATCACAAACTCGACATACGAGTCCGGGCAATTGAGCTTTTCGCGGCGTTACACGGACGGGATCGGATTCAACGTCTCCTATTGGTATTCGAAATCGCTCGACTACCTTTCCTCGATGAACCTGGCCGGAGCCTCGTCTCAGCCGCTCTCGGGAGGAAACGATCTGGCTCAGAATCCATTCAACCTCGCCGCGGAGCATGGGCCCTCGCTCTTCGACGCGCGGCATCGATTTGTCGCCAGCGGATCTTGGGAGCCCAGGGTGTCGAAGGACGCGCCAGCCCTGGTTCGCGGCATATTCGGAAGCTGGCAGATCAATCTCGTCGCGAGTCACAATTCACCGGCCCCCTTCACTGTCTACGACTCGACGAACGTCTCATTGCAGGCAAACAGCCCGCCGATTTCCGGAATTCCGGCAAGCCGTCCTAATCTGGTCGGGGACCCAAACAGCGGATTACGTACAGTCGAGCAATGGCTAACGCCGACGGCGTTTCAGCGACTGAACCCCGTGACGCAGGCGGGCCAATTCGGAAACGCGGGACGGAATGTTGCGCGAGGCCCGGCATTTACAAATCTGGACGCCTCTTTGATCCGAGCGTTCGCGTTGCGGGAGGACTTCCACTTGCAATTCCGCGCGGAGGCGTTCAATGTTATTAACCACGCCAATCTCGGCCTGCCGGTGGCCGACCTCAACTCGCCCACATTTGCTCGTATTCTTAACTCCGGCTCACCACGACTCCTGCAGTTTGCCCTGAAGCTGATCTTTTGACGGCTATGCTCACGCGTGTCCAGCCCCCAACGCAATCCGAAGAGCACAGGCTGCACTATCCAGGATGGAAGGTTGCAATCTTCTCAGCAGCCTGTATCTTCGTCGGCTTCGCTTCGGTGTTGGTCTACACGTTTGGGGTCTTCCTCAAGCCTTTAACGGCGGAATTCGGCTGGTCCCGCCAAGCAGCATCGGCGGCATTCGGCATTGCTGCACTTGCCGTCGCTGCGTGCTCGCCCGGGCTGGGGGTTCTGCTCGATCGATATCCGCCGCGCCGTATCATTCTGCCCTGTATGGCGGTGTTTGGCGCCGCATTTTTCTCGCTTGGATTCTTGAGCAGTCATCTCGCTCATCTCTATGTGGTGTTTCTGCTGCTTGGCATCGTTGGGAATGGGACCGCGCATCTGTCGTTCTCACGAGCAGTCGCCACCTGGTTCTCGCATCGTCGCGGCACGGCTTTTGCCGTTCTGATGGCCGGAGGCGCTCTCGGCGCAATGGTGCTGCCGCCGTTGGCTCAATTTCTAATTAACTCCGTCGGGTGGCGCGGAGCGTTCTTTTCGCTCGGCGGGCTCATATTGCTCGTCGGTCTGCCATTGGCTGTTCAAGTGAGAGAACGTCCTTCTCAAGCGCGAATGAAGGTTGGGATTCCGACCGCGGGTAAGACAGTGGCCCAAGGCATACGATCCCGAGTTTTCTGGATCATCGTGGCCGTTCTCTTCTGCGCTTCGATAAGCCAGAATGGAGCGCTGACACACCTGCCTGCCCTCTTAACCGATCGCGGTATTTCGGCCTCGGGTGCAGCGTTTGCCGCTTCCTCGATGGGTGCGGCCGTACTTGCCGGACGTCTGATCACGGGATGGCTGCTCGACCGTTACTTCGCTCCTCGTGTGGCTTTCGTTCTGCTCGCTACAGCCGCGGTCGGTGGATTAGTGCTCGCAGGCGCGCACACGCTTTCCGTTGGTGTGCTGGGCGCGGTCCTGATCGGCCTGGGCATGGGCGGTGAGGCCGATGTAACGCCTTACCTCCTCACACGCTACTTCGGCCTGCGGTCCTTCTCCACGCTGTATGGCTTCACGTGGACGGCCTACGCCATTGCCGGGGCGATCGGCCCCATCCTTATGGGGAAGGCCTTCGATTCCACCGGTTCTTACGGGACGTTGCTGGTGGAATTGGCAGCCCTCACTGCCGCGACAGCTTCACTCATGCTATTGCTCCCGCTGTACACGAAGACCGATGAGTTGGCCACGGTAGAGCTGCAGCCTGAGTTTTGAGCCTATGCCGGATAGTTCCTATGCATCTTTAAAGATTCGAGACTGGGACACGCTGACCAAGATCAGCAGTATCGTCGCGGTCCTGGCGGGAGGTCTATGGGCAGTCTGGATCAACCACCAGAGCGCGGAGCAGCAGGCGAGTTCTGCAGAGATCGATGCCCAAAAGCCATTCTCAGCGAAGAGACTTGAACTTTACGAGAAGCTGGCCACTCTAACCGCTTCCGTCGCGCAGACTGATCTGCCCGCTTCAGTGCGAAAATCGAAGCGTCAGGAATTAGATCAAATAGTGAACGGCCCTCTGGCACTCGTGGCACAAGAAAAAGTTTTTATTGCCCTGCTCGACTTTTATCACTGTCTCGACAATCGCACTTGCAAAAAGGGATCTCTCGCGCTCTATTCGAGAAACGTTGCCCGAGCCTGTCGAAGCTCGATCGAGGAATCGTGGAAAGTGAAGCTAGCGCCGGTACCCACCTCCGATAAGCTTCCTTAACCTATTGTTCCAATCCTCGAATCTGTGTCACAAGTTCGCTGGCCTCCGCGGGCTAATTGTTCTCTTACTCTGGTTAGTTCTTCCGCGCCCAGCTTCTTCTTATTCTTTCCAAACGCACGAACAACTGATCGATCTGACCTGGACGGACAGCATCAAGCCGCTTCTCAAAAGAAGATTTCCAAACTTAACAGAAGCGGAGCTTCTGCAGGCACATGCTTACGCGTATGGCGGTTCCGCTATTCAGGATCTCGGATACTATCCAGTTGCAAACGGGTTCTTCAGCGACCTGACGCATTATGTGCGTTCTGCCGAATTCGTCCGAAGCCTTTTCCGCCATGCACGAAACGCTAATGAGCTAGCATTCGCGATCGGAGCCCTCTCGCATTACGTCGGTGACACAATCGGGCATTCTGACGCGATTAATCCCGCCGTCGCCATCGAATTCCCCAAGTTGAAGGCGAAGTTCGGACCAAGCGTGAATTACGGCGAAGGCCCGCACGCGCACGTACGCGCCGAATTCGCTTTTGACATCGATCAAATTACGTTGCATCACATGGCTCCTTCGGCCTACCTGCGGCACGTCGGTCTGCAGATCCCGTACGCGCTGCTCTCTCAGGCATTCAGCGAGACGTACGGGTCACCGTTGCGCGCGGTGTTGGGTGGGAGACGCCCTATTATCCGGACCTATCGCTTCGCGATTCGCAGCTTTCTGCCTCTTGTTGCTTATGCGGAAGCCGTTTTGCATCGTAATGACTTCCCTCCTGAGCCGAACACGGATGCAGCGAGGAGATTCCAGGCACAATTGGCTCGAACGGAGTTCGAAACGGGTTGGAACCAGTTTCGGAAGAAACCCGGATTCAGGACGTATGTTCTTGCGGGTGTGATCTTTGTAGTTCCAAAGATCGGCCGCCTCTCCGAGCTATCGATTCGCGGGCCGGAACTGTCGACTCTAGAACGCTATCTGGAAAGCGTGAACCGAAGTACCGCCTCTATGCGAAACCTCTTGGGACACCTTGACGGAACCTTGCGCCTGCCTAACCGTGACCTGGATACGGGAGATAGGGTCAAGCCCGGGGGCTACCGCCTCACTGACGAGACCTACGCCAAGCTCCTGAATGAAATCACCAAGTCGTCTTCAGTTCAGGAACTGCCCGCAACGCTCAAGGAGAATCTGTTGGACTACTATGCCGACCCGAACGCCCCGATCGCAACGAAGAAAGACCGAAAACGGTGGGCGCGAGTGCAGAATAACTTAGCCCTCTTGCAGGGCATGAAAGCTCGGCCCGAGCCTGGCGAAGACTAATTGACACTACGTTGGTTGCCCTGCTCCGACAACCCGAAAAAGAAAAGGGCCAGCCCTGTTCGGCTGACCCTCTCGAACTCGCGTGAGGCGAAGCGCTTACTTATCCGACGTCTTTGTGGTGGTCGTAGTGCTGCCGTTTTCGCCCTTCTTGTTTTTCTTGTGCTTGGTCTTCGTCTTCGCTTCCGTTTGGGTGGTGGCCGTGTTTTGCGCGAAAACGGTGGAACCGGCCAGAAGGGACAGGCCAAGTGCGGCGGCTGCGATGGTCTTCATTGAGTTATTCTCCTATGTCTTAGAGCCTGTATCTTGTTACTGCTCGATTCCAGGCTCCCATACCAACGTGAAGAATTCCTGAACGGAAGATTAAAGTCGCTCCATCCTTGTTGGCCCTACTTTTTAGCTACAGCCGCTCGTCCCCCCACAGTTCTCGCACTTATAGCAAGAGCCATTCCGGGTCATGAAGCTGCCACACTCCGAGCAGAGCGGCGCATCCGCCAAAGCACTGGCATCAAACGGAAGCGCTTGCTGCGGTTCCGGTACCGTCGGCCGTAGCTTCGGCGTTTCTCCGGCTTCGTTCATCTCGGTGATGCCGAGGAAACGTGCACCCAACCACCGGAAGATGTAATCGATAATCGATTTTGCGTACGGCACCTGTTGGTTGCCCGTCCATCCGCTCGGTTCGAACCGCACGTGACTGAATTTGTCGACGAAGAACTTCAACGGAACACCATACTGGAGGCCGTAGCTGATCGAGGTCGCAAGCGTGTCCATCAGGCCCGATATGGTGGAACCTTCTTTCGCCATCGAAATGAAGACTTCACCCGGCGTTCCGTCCTCATACAGCCCCACCGTGATGTAGCCTTCATGGCCTCCGATGGAAAACTTGTGAGTGAGTGATTGACGCTCGTCGGGCAGTTTGCGGCGAACGGGCCGGTAAACGATCTTTTCAACTGCCGGCTGACCCGCAACAGCAACGATGCCCTTCTTCTCGCCTTTACCCGTACCAGAGCTGAGCGGCTGCACCCGCTTGGAGCCATCGCGGTAAATCGCCACGGCTTTCAGCCCCAGCTTCCAGCTTTCGATGTAGGCGTCCATGATGTCTTCCACCGTGGACTCTTCGGGCATGTTGATCGTCTTCGAGATAGCTCCGGAGATGAACGGCTGAACCGCCGCCATCATGTGGATGTGGCCGTTGTGATGAATGAAACGAGTTCCGTTCTGCGGGCGGAAGCTGCAGTCAAAAACAGGCTGGTGTTCCGGTTTCAACTGCGGTGCACCTTCGATCGTACCCGTGGAATCGATGTAGGCGACGATGGCTTCGGTTTGCTCGGGAGTATAGCCAAGCTTGATCAGCGCCTGAGGAACGGTGTTGTTGACGATCTTGATGACGCCGCCGCCCACCAGCTTCTTGTATTTCACAAGCGCCAGGTCAGGTTCGATACCGGTCGTATCGCAATCCATCATGAAGCCTATAGTTCCGGTAGGCGCGAGAACGGTCGTCTGCGCATTGCGGAAGCCCGCTTGCGAACCTAATTCGTAAGCTTGCCGCCAGCACTCCTCGGCAGCCTTGAACATGTGCGCGGGAACGCGCTTTCCGTCGAGGCTTCCAGCCGCGTTCCAGTGCATGCGGATGACGTCCAGAAAGGGTTCTTCGTTTTCGGCATATCCAGGGAAAGGCCCCACAGCCTCGGCGATGCGAGAACTGGTCAAATACGCCTGTCCGCACATGATGGCCGTGATGGCTCCGGCATAAGCGCGTCCCGCATCGCTGTCGTAAGGAAGACCAAGCGACATGAGCATGGCGCCGAGGTTCGCATAACCGAGACCGAGCGGACGGAAGTCATGCGAGTTCTTGGCGATCTTCTCCGTTGGATAGCTGGCGTTGTCCACGAGGATCTCCTGCGCCAGGATGACAGTATCGACAGCATGCCGGAACGCCTCAACATCAAACGAGCCATCCGCGCCGATGAACTTCGCCAGGTTCAACGAAGCCAGATTACAAGCGGAATCGTCGAGGAACATATATTCCGAGCACGGATTGGACGCATTGATGCGAGCCGTGTTCTTCGATGTATGCCAGCGATTCACGGTGGTGTCGAACTGCATTCCGGGATCACCGCACTGATGCGTCGCTTCCGCAATTTGACGCATCAGCTCTCGGGCTTTGTAGCGCGTTACCGGCTGGCCGCTGGCTACGCTGCGAGTCCACCAATCGGTGTCATCGACAACGGCTTGCATAAAGCCATCGGTTGCGCGAACCGAGTTATTCGCATTCTGGAAAAAGATCGAGCTATAGGCATCGCCGTCGAGAGAAGAATCGTACCCGGCATCAATCAACGTGTGGGCCTTCTTCTCTTCTTTGGCCTTGCACCAGATAAATTTCTCGACATCGGGATGGTCGGAATTCAAGATGACCATCTTCGCGGCTCGCCGAGTTTTGCCTCCCGACTTGATGACACCCGCGAACGCATCAAACCCCTTCATGAAGCTCAGCGGTCCGGAGGCGCGGCCGCCGCCCCACAGGTGCGCGTCTTCCTCGCGTATGGGCGAGAGGTTCGTACCCGTTCCCGAGCCCCACTTAAACAGCATGCCTTCGGTTTTCGCAAGATCGAGGATGGACTCGAGCGTGTCACCCACTGAATTGATGAAACACGCCGAACATTGCGGGTGATTCTCACCGGGCGAAAGCTTTTTCACCACCTGGGTAGCTTCATCGAAGTAAAAGCCATACCCGCGCGACTCCGCCACTCCGACGTTGAACCAGACGGGCGAATTGAAGCACGCCTTCTGGGTCAGCATCAGGTGTGCCAAATCCATCCGGAAGTTTTGAACGTTTTCTTTTGTCTTGAAGTAGTTTCCGTCCCGGCCCCAGTCCGCAATGGTATCGACCACGCGATGGACCAGTTGCGCTACACTCGTCTCGCGCTCGGGAGTGCCAATCCGTCCATGAAAGTACTTGCTCGCTACTATGTTTGTTGCTGTTTGTGACCACTCTGCCGGAACTTCGACATCCCGCTGCTCAAATATGACGGAGCCTTTGTCACTGCCGATCGTGGCAGTCCGGAGTTCCCACGTGATCAGATCGTAAGGAGTTTTGTTCGGTTCGAGCTTGGCGGTGAAGAAGCGCGGGAATGACACGCCGGTCCGTTCTTCTCGCTTGAGCGACTGGAGCGATGACTTCGCGTTGGTAGGGTGAGTAACAGTAAGCTGTCCCATGATTGGCCTTCCAGGGGGGATCGGAGCGTTGACCGTCGGTCAACAGGTTCGATTATGCCTCCCAGACCTACGCTCGTCAATCCCTTAGATGAGTGTACTTCGGGCCGAGCCTCAACATATTGTGGATATCTTGTGCAGAACTACAATATAAAGCGATCCGAACCCAAAAGCATGCCTCTTCGTTTTTTCTTTGCCGCATTCCTGACCGTCGTTCCCGCCCTCCCTCAAAGTAGCGCCTTCCCCTCAAGAATCGAGTGGCAACATCGTGCGCCGGACACGGTTGGAATGGATACGGGCAAGATCAATGAAGCCATCGCGTATCACCGGTCTCACGAATCAAAAGCTCCTCGCGACCTGAGGCGTGCGCACGATCTCAGTTTCGCGCGCGAAGCATACGGCGAGCCTTTAGGCCCCTTCCAGCCGCGCGGCGAACCCACGGGAATCATCGTTCGCCACGGCTTCGTCGTCGCAGAATGGGGAGAACCACAGCGTATCGACATGACCCACAGCGTTACGAAGAGCTTCCTCTCGACAGTCGTGGGCGTCGCCTTCGACCATGGACTGATTCGCAGCATCAACAATCTCGTGAAGGACTATGTGCCCGGCCCTTACTTTGCCGAAAGGCACAACAGCAAAATTACATGGGATCACCTGCTGCGTCAGACAAGCGACTGGGAAGGTACTCTCTGGACCAAACCGGATTGGGCTGACCGTCCACCTAAAGACATCCCCTTCGAGAAATACATCGAACGCGTCCACGCCGAACCGGGGACTACGTGGAAGTACAACGACGTGCGAGTGAACCTGCTCGCGTTTGCTGCCTTACAGGTCTGGCGCAAGCCGCTTCCGCAAGTTCTACGCGAGTACGTCATGGATCCAATCGGCGCAAGCAATACCTGGCGTTGGTATGGCTACGACAATTCTTGGGTCAATGTGGACGGTGTTATGGTCCAATCCGTTTCGGGCGGCGGCCATTACGGGGGTGGCATGTTTATCAACGCGTACGATATGGCCCGGTTCGGATTGCTAACACTCAACCGGGGACGCTGGAACGGAAAGCAGCTCCTCTCGGAACAATGGGTCAAGTGGGCACTAACACCGACCGGACCAAATCCGGAATACGGCTTCATGAACTGGTACTTGAATACCGGCCGTAAGCCGCTGCCAAGCGCACCCGCCAACGTCTTTTACCACGTAGGAAACGGAGCCAACATTGTCTATGTCGATCCGGATCTTGACATGGTGGCGGTCGTCCGTTGGATTGAATCAGGTAACCAAACCTTCAACGGATTTGTCGAAAAGCTGAGGGCTGCAGTCACAAGCAAATGAGCGAAGGATACGAAATTGAACCTGCCGAGGCAGAGAAGCGGCTTTCGGGCAAACAGGCGGTCATGTTGGACGTTCGCGAACCTGAAGAATTCGGCATGGCCCATTTAGAAAATTCTGTTCTGATCCCGATGCAGAGCATACCGCCGCAATTGCAAAGGATTGAACAGATGGCCGACGACAATACACTGTTGGTGCTGTGCCATCACGGCGTTCGAAGCCTTCAGGTAGTTGCCTGGCTGCGCGGGCAGGGAATTGAGAATTGCTACAGCGTAATGGGCGGGATTGATCGATGGAGTCGGGAACTCGACCCCACAATTCCGCGATATTAATCGCGGAACCTACTTCTTCATCGGCTTTTTTAGTTTGAGATTGAGCTTTATCACCCTGTGGCTATCGAAAACGCTCACCATCTTCGTAGGGCTCGTCATTCCGTTCGCTTGCGCCCGCAGCTCATAATCGATGTCCGAGCTGAGACCGAAGAAGTGGTATTTACCATCCGCCTGCGCCACATAGGAGCGCACCTGCAAAGTCTTCCCGTCTTTTAGGAGAACGACCGCTCCGGGAACCGGCGATCCCTCTTTGGTCAGAACTGTGCCTTCAATGGATCTGGTGATCGACTCCCCGCGATGTGGAGCCACGGGCGGCTCCATCTGGCCATTCAGGATAAAACCAGTTGCGGCAACAATGAAACAGGCTGCGATGCGCCCGAGCGACGCCCAATTCCAGCTAGGCACGGGAACTCGACTCAGCTAACGAGATTAGTGCCACTCGTCGTCCTCGTCTTCTTCCTCTTCGTCGTCCTCATCGTCTTCGTCCTCGTCAAAGTCGTAATCGTCGTCATCGTGCTTACCGCCGTCTTCCTCGCTTTCGAGCTCGACAGGGTTGACACTCGCAACTTTCAATGACGCGCCGCACTCGTCGCATGACAGGACGTCCCCTTCGTCCAGATCCTCTTCTTCAACGTCGATGGACGCGTCGCACTTGGGACAACTAACCATTTCTTTTCCTCTGTAATAGCTAGAACGACCTTCGTCTTCCCGCAATCGAAACTTTGCAAGGGCGACTCATGCGTCCGCTGAATTACCTGCTAGAAGCAACGGAGACACCGTTCAGTTGCTGGTCGTACGCAGTCAATTCCGCGGGCGAGACCGTAACGAGAGTTTTCTCCATGTCTTCGGATGTTTCGATCATATGCCGCAGATGCAGTGCGGCCAGTCGCATGCAGTATGGATCTGTCAGTTTGCGGCCAGCTCTTTGCGTCAGTTCCAGCAAAGCCGGATGCGACAAAGCAATGATCTTCTCTTCCGGGCCGATGCCATCAGAAGTCACTGCAAATTTAACATCGACTGTGTCTGCGTGACGAATCGAGATGCCGGTTTGCAACCAGCGAAACTGCACCTTCCACATGCGTCCGAACGGGTCTGGACCGGCCTCAAAAAGACGGGTCTGGTCACTCATGACCCGATGCTAACACGCAGGAAGAGGAGTTAAATTGCGGTGGATCGATGCCCCACAAGGGACAGGAACTCGTTGCGGGTTTCCCGGTTATCGCGGAAGGCGCCGAGCATAGCGCTTGTCATGGCCCCGGAGTGCTGCTTTTCCACTCCGCGCATCATCATGCAAAAGTGGCGAGCTTCGCAAATGACTCCCACGCCTCGCGGCTGCAGCAGTTCCTGAATGGTTTCCGCCACTTCCTGCGTAAGCCGCTCCTGAATCTGAAACCGTCTGGCAAATACGTCCACAAGGCGCGGAATTTTGCTCAAGCCGATCACTTTGGAATCGGGCAAATACGCCACGTGCATCTTGCCAAAGAATGGCAGCAAGTGATGCTCACACATGCTGAAGAATTCAATGTCGCGAACGATGACGAGCTCGTCGTATTTCACGTCAAACAGCGCACCGTTGACGATCTGGTGAATATCGGCCGTGTATCCGCTTGTCAGATACCGGAGTGCCTTCTCGCTGCGAACGGGAGTGCGAAGCAGTCCCTCCCGCTCGGGATCCTCGCCCAATTCTTCTATGATCTGGCGTAAGTTGTCGGCGATAGCACCTTTCGTGCTCTTGGCCTGAATCTCAACAACCTTGCTCCGGCTCTTCGAGGAGCCGCCGTGCTTCAAAGCACCTGATTTCGATCTGGCCATTTACAGCGTTACCTCTGCTCTTTCCCTTTGCTTCTCGAACTTGGCAGGCATTGCCGGAACCCAAATCTCGAATCCGTTCCGATCCGTTTCTTGGACGTGGACCCGGCGGAGTCTCGCCGGGCCGGAAATGTAACTGTCCCAGCTTTCCCCAAGCAACTCCGAAATCACTGTGGCGATGTTCTCCGTGGTGGGGACGAGTTCTCGAAACCGGGGAATATCTAGATTGATGTTGCGGTCTCCGAAAAGGCTCAACACACAATTCCCGACCAGGCTGTCCAATTCAGCGGGCCGCACCACCTGCCCGGTTTCGCTGTCGACCGGTCCCGCTGCCGTCACCTCGAGAATGTAGTTATGCCCGTGTCCGAACGGATTGTTGCACTTACCATACAGCCGTGTATTCTCGTCCTCGCTCAACTGACTCAGGTGCAGTCGGTGAGATGCCGAAAATCGGTAGAGTCTTGTGACGGTCGTTTTCACGCTGGGCTACCTTCCCGGATCACGTCCACATAGTGATCAGCGGTTTCGAACAGCCTCACTCGAAAGAGCCGCGCATCGGGATTCCGAAGCCGGTTGTCCATGCGCCGCCAAATTTCAGCCGCGACGTTTTCAGTGGTCGGAATGATCCGATCGAAAGGTTGGACCTCATGATTAAGGAAGCGGTGGTCCATGGGGTCAACCACCTCTTCCTCGAGAATCTGCTTCAGCTCTTTCAGGTCCATGACCATCCCCGTCACCGGATCTGGCTCGCCCTCGACGGTGACCTCGACTACGTAATTGTGACCGTGGCCATTCGGATTGGAACCGGATCCGAAGAGGCGCCGATTTTCGTCGTCGCTCAACGCGGGGAGGCGACAAACGTGAGATGCGGAAAACTCGGCCTTTCGCGTGATAAACATCGCCTTCAAATTTGATGTTCGGCCAGGGGGATTCGATACTCTGAAATATGGAGCATCCCGCACCAACGAGGCAGGACGTTTCTGCCCATGAGCCGGCTTTTGAACATCAATTCAGCACTTCGTATCCTGCTTGTATTATTGATCTCGACATTTGTAGGAGTGATCGCCTATAGCCTGCGGGATACATCCGCCAAGGAAGGCGGACCGGCTCCAGAGTTTACGATTAAGGCGGATTCCGGAGACTCGGTGACGCCTGTGTCTTTCGGCGGAAAGGTACTGGTCCTGAACTTTTGGGCCACCTGGTGTCCGCCCTGTATCCAGGAAATCCCGTCTCTCGACAGGTTCCAGAAGGAGTTTGCCGGGTCGGGCGTTAAGGTTGTTGCGGTCAGCATTGACAAAAACCCTCAGAAGTACAAGAACTTCCTCGACCATGTTCGTGTCTCGTTCGAAACGGCCCGCGACCCTGACGCCGAGGTCAGCTCACGGTATGGGACATTCCAGATTCCCGAGACTTACATCATCAAAGACGGACGGATCATGCGGAAGTACGCCGAGGGCGAAAACTGGCTGAGCGACGACATAACCCGCTACGTCCGCAGCCTGCTATAGTTCCTTTCACGTATGGCGCTAGATCAGAAAGCACATCGCGCGATTGAGTCTCTGCTTGGCAAGCAGGGCGTTCTATCGGATCCGGTCGACCGAAAGCTCTACGAATACGATGGCGGCGTCCATATGTCCATCCCGGACATCGTTGTTTTCCCGCGCACGACTGAAGAAGTCGTCGGACTGGTGAAGATAGCCGCGGAATTTAAACTTCCGCTGGTCGGCAGGGGAGCCGGTACGGGTTTGAGCGGCGGCGCCATTGCCCTCGCGGGCGGCATGATGATTTCGTTCGCGAGGATGAACCGCATTCTCGAGATCGACATCGAGAACGAATTTGCGTTGGTTCAGCCTGGCGTGGTCAACCTTGATGTCACGTTAGCGGTGGCTCCATTCGGATACTTCTACGCCCCTGATCCATCCAGCCAGCGCGCTTGCACCATCGGCGGCAATGTCGCCGAAAACGCCGGTGGCCCGCATACGCTTGCCTATGGAGTGACAACAAACCACGTCGTCAGCCTGGAAGCAGTCTTGATCGACGGCACCGTAATCGAAGTAGGCGGCCGCGCACCGGAGACGCCGGGATACGATCTCGTCGGCTTACTAACGGGATCAGAAGGGACCATGGCCCTGGTCACTAAGATCGGCGTTCGCCTGGTCCGCGCACCCGAGAGCGTCAAGACGATGCTAGCCATTTACAACACAGTGGCTGAGGCCGGCAACACGGTCGGCGCGATGACGGCAAAAGGCATCACGCCTGTCGCGCTCGAGATGCTCGACGGTCCCATGATCCGCATGGTGGAAGCAGC
The DNA here is from genome assembly GCA_045807925.1 of Bryobacteraceae bacterium. Lineage (GTDB taxonomy): Bacteria > Acidobacteriota > Terriglobia > Bryobacterales > Bryobacteraceae > Bog-105. Next base: position 16,796 of record JBJMGK010000229.1, read on the forward strand.
GACACACGCGGGGTACCCTCTTGATGCCGCGGCCGTTCTGCTGATCGAAGTAGAAGGCCTGACAGAAGCGGTGGAGGAGCAGGCCGAAGCGATTGCAGAAGTCTGCCGGGCGTCTGGTGCTCGCACGGTCCGCATCGCTCAATCTGCCGAAGAGCGGGATCTGCTCTGGAAGGGCCGCAAGAATGCGTTCGGAGCGATCGGTCGAGTCAGCCCGACCTATTATGTACAAGACGGCGTTGTTCCTCGCACCAAAATCGCGGAAACGCTCCAGGCAATCGGAGACATCGGTCGCAAGTACAACATCCCGATCAGCAACGTGTTTCATGCCGGTGACGGGAATATGCATCCGATTCTGCCGTTTGACCCTCGGCGAGAAGGCGATCTTGAGCGAGCGCAGGCCGCCGGTGAAGAGATTCTGCGTTTCTGCATCTCGGTGGGCGGATCTATTACGGGAGAGCACGGCGTCGGCACGGAAAAAGCAGAGCTGATGTCCGACCTGTTTTCGGACGAGACGCTCGAGCTGATCGCCCGATTCAAACAGCTGTTCGACGACCAGTGCCGGCTCAATCCCGGCAAAGTACTGCCCACGGGCAAGGGCTGCCTCGAGATTCGGCAGAAGCCCTCGCTCGTGCTGTAAATTGCTCGCCCAGATTTTGCTTCTCGCGTTCATACGCGGCGGCATAAGGGTGTGCCCCGGATTCGCCATCTGACAATCGTCTTCGGGGACCAGCTCGATCACCAATCCGCAGCGTTCGACGGCTTCGACAACGACCGGGACCTCGTCTGGATGGCGGAAGTGAAAGAGGAATCGACTCACGTCCCGTCACACAAGGCCCGAACGGCACTGTTTCTCTCCGCCATGCGCCACTTTGCTGAGGAACTGCGGCATAGAGACCGCGTGTGGAATACCGGAAGCTGAACGCGAAGGGCAACGAACGGAGCTTTGAGCCCGAGTTGCGTAAGGCGATCATGCGGTTCAAGCCCGAAGCTGTGGTTGCCGTGGAACCGGGCGAGTATCGGGTAGAGCAGATCCTGAGGCAGGTGACTGCCGGGCTCGGTGTACGCCTCGAAATTCGCCCGGACCGTCATTCTTTCTGCAGTCGTACCGAGTTCGCCGATTGGGCGAAAGCTCATGGCCAATTGCGACTGGAGTTCTTCTATCGGGACATGCGCAAGAACTCGGGCTTCCTGATGGAACGCGCCAAGCCGGAGGGCGAACGCTGGAACTTCGATGCGGAGAACCGGAAGAGCTTCGGCAAATCCGGCCCGGGAATGCTTCTGGCGGTGCCGCACGCGTTTCCGCCCGACGGTATCACGCGAGAAGTGCTCGATCTCGTGGAGAAGACTTTTCCGAACAATCCGGGTTCTCTGAAGCATTTTGATTTCCCCGTTACGGCGGCTGACGCTCAGGTCGCGCTCTCGGACTTCATCGCAAACCGTTTGCCTGATTTCGGGACTTATCAAGACGCAATGTGGACAAACGAGCCGTATCTGTTCCATTCGCGCATTTCGGCCATGATGAACCTGAAGCTTCTGAACCCACGGGCAGTATTGATGGCGTCGCAAGATGCTTACCATCGTGGCCACGCGCCGTTACCCGCTCTGGAGGGTTACATCCGCCAGATCCTGGGCTAGCGTGAATACGTCCATGGCGTGTATTGGCTCCATATGCCTCAGCACCTCGAAGAAAATGCTCTCGAGGCGCACGAAGACTTACCCGACCTCTACTGGACTGGCGATACCGATATGAACTGCCTGAAAGAGGCCGTTGGGCAAACGCTCGTTGCTATTCGGAGTGAAACCGGTCGAGATTCACAAGTGGTACCTGGCGATCTACTGGGACGCGGTGGAGTGGGTGGAGCTCCCCAATGTGCTCGGCATGTCGCAGTACGCGGACGGCGGCTTCATGGCTTCGAAACCCTACGCCGCAACGGGCAAGTACATCTCGCGCATGAGCAACTACTGTTCAGGTTGCCGTTACAACCCAGAGAACGAGACCGGCATCGACGCGTGCCCGTTCACAGCTCTCTATTGTGACTTTCTCTTGAAGCACGAATCGCGCTTGGGCGCTAATCACCGGATGACTTTACAGGTGAAGCATCTGCGACGGATGACTCCTGAGCGGAAAATTGCGATCCGAACCCAGGCACAGCAGTTCCGAGACTCTCTGCGGAAGGGCAACTATTAGCTATCGCATGGATCAGATTTTTCGGTATCGTTTACGGAACTGAGCAGCCGAGCTCACGTCCGACTCAGCCATCGTGTCCAGCGCGCCGCGCATCGGTCCAAGTCGCGCTACTTTCTTGCCGGTCGCTGCGTAGACTTCAACCTCATCGCCTCGGAAACACGTGATCAATTCTGAAGGCAGGCCCGCGGTGATCTCGTAACCACGAGCAAAGGGCGAAAATGCGGGAAGCACAATGCAATGCCTGTTCACCAGAAACACGGGAAGCTTGTGTCCTGCGCCGGATGTATCCCGAATACCGAGCGCCGGATGTAAATGGCCCAAGATCAACGTGTGATCTTCAGGCCACGCGAAGTCCATGCGGTCGCCGTGAGCAGCCGTTACAGCGCCGTCGGACCACGTCACGACATCGTCAAAAGCAAGATGGGCGAATTCGGCAGCGAAGCGGCGGTCGTGATTGCCTCGCACGGCAACCAGTTGCGCATCGGAGCCAAGCTCGTGCAGAATCTCCTCAATCCAGGCACGTTCGGGCGCGCACGGACGCGGAGCATGAACCACATCGCCGAGAAAAACGAACCGTGCCGGCCGGAGTTGATCGCGCACTCCCAGCAGCTTCTCGCGGGCGCGAGCATCCGCCAAGGGCCCGAGTTCACCACGACGTCGTTGTGCCCAGCTGTAGCCAAGATGAAGGTCAGCGATGATGATCGTTCGCCCTTCCGGCATCCAAAGAGCTCCAGACGCGTGAGCATGGAGGTCAGTGGATATGGGCAGGAGCTCAGCTGACAAGTTCGAGAGCACTGCTATTTAGATTCTGAAATCGAAGCCCAGATCCCTCAATTGGTCCAGAATGCGGTTGCGGACGCGGGTAATTTCTTCGGCTGTGATCGTGTGATCGGGAGCGCCGATTTCGAGATGGTACGTCACACTTTTCTGCCCGGACCGTAGAGGAGGGCCATCGTATTGCCGAACGAAGTCGATGCTCGCCAGATCCGCCCCACTCGCAGCGACCAGAGCATCTTTTATCGTTGCGACCGGTGTCCTGGTTTCCGTTACGACGGAGAGATCTAATCCGCTGGTCGGATATTTACGGAGCACGCGGTACCGGAACGAAACTTGACCGGCAAGCCGCTCCGTCTCCCGTAGATCGATGTCGAAGAGCACCGCACGCCCTTCGATGCCCTCGGTTTCAAGAACTGATGGGTGCAACTCAAACAACCGTCCAACAACCTGTCCGTGCCACTCGACTTCCGCCGCCCTGGCCGGATGCTCGTAAGCGCGCGCACTCGCTCCGTGTAGCTTTGCTCCGGGAAGCACGGATTCGAGCACGCGCTTTAACTCAAAGAACTCAATCTCGCTCCCAACCGCGCTGTAGCTCACGGCCGCGGCGTGCGGGATCTCGTCCGGCAGCTCGGATCCCGGGCCTAGATGAATCTCGTTTCCGATCTCAAAGAGCCGGAATTCCCGGTAATGGCGTACGTTGTCGGCGATGTTTTTGAACAATCGCGGCAAAAGACTCGGGCGGAGGTGAGTCAAATCGGACGCAAGCGGATTGACAACTTTCAACGCATCTCCCGGCCGGAAACCGAAGCGCGCCAGCTCCGCCTCGCTCAGGAACGAATAGTTGTAAGCTTCCGTGAATCCCTGAGCTGCGAGTTCGAGCCGTATCCCACGCACGTACGCGCGGAAGGCGTTCGCCGGTGGCACCACTGCTGCCACAAGAGGAGCCTTCGGGGGGATCTGATCGTACCCGATCATGCGTCCGATCTCTTCCACCAGGTCGTCTTTGTGAGAGATGTCCTTCGTTGCTCGCCACGTCGGCACGGAAACCAGGAATCCATCCTCGCTCGCCGTCGTACCAAAGCCGAGCGCGGTCAAGATTCGTTCGATTTCAGCCGCGGTGATTGCGACACCGAGTTTACGGGAAACAAAGGAAACCGGAAGATCAACGCGTGGAAGGGAAGCCCGCTGAGTCTGGACATCCACAACGCCGCCGAGGCATCGGGTCTCTGGTGAGATCACCCGTGTCAGCTCAAGCGCTCGCGCCAGTCCACGTACGGTGTTTTCGGGATCCAACGACTTCTCAAACCGCATGGACGCGTCGGTTCTCAGCTTGTGACGAGCCGATGTCAGCCGTACGCTCGAGGCCTGGAAATTTGCACTCTCGAAGATGATTCGCCTGGTGGTGTTCGAGATGGCGCTCGCCGCGCCGCCAATCACACCAGCAAGAGCAATCGGCCCTGCCGCATCCGCAATGACCAGGTCGTCGGGCTCGAGTTCGTAGGTTTCGCCGTTCAGGGCTTCCAGGCGCTCGCCTTCCCGGGCATTTCGGACAAAGATCGTGTCCCCGACAAGCTTATCGGCGTCAAAGGCGTGCATCGGTTGTGGAAGTTCGGCCAGAACGAAATTCGTAACGTCCACAATGCCGCTAATCGGGTTTAGTCCGATGGCCTGCAGCCGTGCCTGCAACCAGAGTGGGGAGGTCGCGCCCTCTATGTTCTCGACCACCAGGGCACTGTAACGTGGACAGAGACTGAAATCCTCAATCTGGACCTTCAGGGCCGATGATCCTTGCGGCAGAATCGAGAGCTTTACCGGATCGGATAACGTCAAGCCAAGGATGGCACTCACCTCCCGCGCCATCCCCAGGTGTCCCCAAAGGTCCGGCCGGTGCGTGAGGCTCTTATTATCGATTTCGATTACCCAGTCCGGGCTCACGCCGTCCAGTTTCTCGCCTGGAGTTCCCTCCTCGACGACAAGCAAGCCGGAGTGATCGCGGCTAATACCAAGCTCACCCGCGCTGGCGAGCATGCCTTCGCTCACAATGCCATCAAAGATGGCGGTGCCGATGTGCTTTTCACCCAACGAGGTGCCTGGAGGTACCCAGGCGACCAACGAACCGACAGCAACATTGGGAGCACCGCAGACAACGGAAATCGGTTGTTCTCGACCGGCCTGAAGTGTGACGAGCTTATTCTTGCCGCCAGCAATTGGTTCGGCTTCGAGCACGCGTGCGATAGCGATCTCGGCAAAATGCGCCCCAAACGGTTCAATGCCTTCGCACTCGGCCGTTTTCATTGTGATCAGGCGCTGCAACTCTTGCGGCTGGACGTTCAAGCCACCCACGAGTTCAGAGATCCACTGATAAGAGAACTTCACCTTGCTTCCATTTTCGATGCAGGCAGACGCAATCAGAATTGCGACAGAAACCGGAGATCGCCGCCTTGCAACTGCCGGATATCGTCGATGCCGTATCTCATCATTGCCAGACGCGTCAGTCCTAGGCCGAATGCGAACCCGCCCCACTCGTCCGGATCGATATTGCTCATGCGAAGAACATTCGGATGGACCAGGCCGCAGGGCAGCAGTTCTACCCAGCCGCTATGTTTGCAGACCGCACACCCACGGCCCTCACAGATCAGGCAGCGGATATCAAGTTCAAAGCCTGGTTCGACGAAAGGGAAGTAGCCCGGACGCAGCCGAACAGTCGCCTCTCGTTTGAAGATCGCGCTGAGAAGCGTCTTCATAAAATAGGTCAGATTGGCGACCGAAACATCCCGATCCACCATCATGCCTTCCAACTGATAGAACGTGTGCTCGTGTGACGCGTCCACTTCCTCGTTCCGGAAGACGCGACCAGGAGCGATCATTCGCAGAGGCGGACCGAGAGCGCGCATGCCACGAACCTGAACCGGCGATGTGTGTGTGCGAAGGAGGTGGCCATCTTCCAACCAGAACGTATCCTGCATGTCACGCGCGGGATGAGTGGCGGGAATGTTGAGCGCGTCGAAATTGTGTTCTTCGGTTTCCACTTCCGGCCCATACAGAACCGCAAAGCCCAAGGAAGTAAACAACTCTTCGATCTCACCCTGCAACACGGTAATCGGGTGCAGGCTCCCCGGCCGAGTGCCCGGCGCGGGAAGAGTGACATCGATCCACTCCTTTTCCAGGCGCTCTGTTAAGGCAGCTTGCTCGAACCGGCGCTTCTTGCTTTCGTACTCCCGCTCTAGGTCTTGCTTGACCTCGTTCAGAAGCTTTCCGACGGTGGCGCGCTCTTCTGGCGGAAGCTTGCCAAACTCTTTACTGATCTGGGCGAGCGTTCCCTTCCGCCCTAAGACCTCGATCCTCGTTTCTTCCAAGCCCTCTATGGACACCGCATCGGCGAAGGCTGCCAAAGTCGCGCGCCGAAGCCCCTCAAGTTTTGCTTCCAGCATTGATTCCGCTCAGCCGAGCTAGGCTCCTAATTGCTCCAGGAGAGCAACAACCGCGCCATGTCCTGTTTGAAGAGCTAAATCAACCGGGCTCTGATTGTTCGCTGCACGCGCCTTCACATCTGCACCATTTGCAAGCAGGATTTCGATCATCTCGCGATTGCCTGCCTGGGCCGCCCCGTGAAGAGCCGTCCATCCGCCGCTCTGCTGGGCATTCACGTCCGCTCCTCGCCTGGCAAGCACTTCGACATTCTCCGTTTTGCCTCCCGCCACAGCAGCGTGAAGGGGCGTATTCGCCATCGCGTTACCCGAGCGCGCATCGACGGGCGCTCCCCGATCTAACAGCGCTTCGATCAGGTCCGGATTTCCAAAGAAGGCCGTCAGGTGTAGCGGCGTCCATCCATCCCCGTTTCGCGAGCCCAAGAGAGCGGGATTTCCGTTCAGCTTTTCGAGAACCGTCTCAGTCCGGCCAGCCACACAGGCTTCAAAGAGGTCCAGCGTGGGAAGAATCTCTAGGAAATACGAAGCGGTGTCGGTCTGGCGATAGTACTTGGCCAGAATGAAGCTCGATTGGCCGCTTGCGTTCACAGCCGTCGCAAGCGAACGGTCCGCGTCCACCGCGGCTTTTACCTCGGCCAGACTCCCCTTCTTCACTAGTTCCTGGAAATCGTTAACGTTCATGCCTCAGGCTGCAGGAAGGTAGACCTGCTCCGTTTTGTTTAGCTCCCAGTCGAGGTGGTTGATGTAAAACAGCAGGATTTCCCGCTGGTACTTCGGGATGAATTCGTTGTAGACGCGTTCCTGCCATCCCTCGGTCAGATATTGCTCGGGCTTCAAATCTTTGTCGAAGAAACCTTGCTCGTTCGGGATGCCGAGAAAATTGAGGATGTCCACAATCATGTCGAGGTGAGACAACAAGAAGACCTGCGAAAGGTCCGTGGCGAAGTCCTCTTCATTCGCCTCAATGCGAGACCAGAATTTCGGAGCCGCTTTCCGGAGTGATTCACTGTTCAACTTGACCAGACGCGCACGGAGTTTGAATCGTTCGTAAACCTGATAGGTCTTCAACTTACCGATGGAAATTCCGCGGATTAGCTGGTCGAAAACTTCCCGGCCCAACGCCTGGAAGACCCCACACATCTGCATTGTGAAAAGGGTAGCACAGCGAGCGGGTCTTTTCGACCTTGGGCGTTGAGCCAAGTCGATGATTTATAACCAGTTTTGCCACCTGCGCTACAATCGGCAAGTTTGCATCGCGGTAAAGCTGAGCCATGAGTAATCTGATCGTTTTGGGAGCACAATGGGGAGATGAGGGGAAGGGCAAGATCGTCGATCTCTTCTCCGACAAGTTCGACGCGGTCGCCCGCTATCAGGGCGGGCACAACGCCGGCCACACCGTTTTCATCGGCAGCCAGAAGTTTGTTTTGAAGCTGATTCCGAGCGGCGTCCTGCGCCCTGGCGTTACGGCCGTAATCGGAAACGGAGTTGTTATCGACCCGGCGGCTCTTCTGGACGAGATTTCGGGCCTAGAGAGCGCGGGCATACCGGTCAAGTCGCAGCTTCGGATCAGCAATCGGGCACACATCATTTTCCCGTTCCATCGCACCATTGAGAAGATCTCGGAAGGGCGTAACGATCGCACCGCGATAGGCACCACATCCCGCGGAATCGGCCCCTCTTATGAGGACAAGATCGCGCGGCGAGGCATCCGTCTTGCAGATCTGGTCGACCCTGATTTCGAGTCTCTGTATCGTTCGCTCGCGGCGGATAAACAGCTCATCGCCAACGCTTTTCAGATCTCCGAACGGATCGATTTCGATGACATTCTGCGCCAATACAAGGATTTTGCCGAACAGATCCGCCCGATGGCTTGCGATACCGCCCACCTGCTGAATGTCTTCATTCGCGAAGGGAAAAGCATTCTGTTCGAAGGGGCCCAAGGCACCATGCTCGATATCGACTTCGGCACATATCCGTTCGTGACCAGTTCGAGCGCGGCTGCCGGTGGCGCTTGTACGGGAACGGGCGTTGCGCCAACGAAAATCGATGGCGTGGTGGGCGTCTCGAAAGCCTACATCACGCGTGTGGGCGCCGGACCGTTTCCTTCCGAGGACCACACCGAACTGGGTGAGCGGATTCGGAAGGCAGGGAATGAGTTTGGGTCGGTGACGGGCCGTCCTCGGCGTTGCGGATGGTTTGATGTGCCGCTCTTACGCTACACGGCCGAGGTCAACGGTTTCGACAGCCTGATTATCACGAAGCTCGACGTTCTGGACGAACTGGATTCCATTCCGGTGTGCGTGGCGTACGAGGTGGACGGCAAAACAATGACGCAGATGCCGGCAAGTACCCGGCGCATGGCCGCGATCAAGCCGATTTTCGAGAACCTTCCCGGCTGGAAACGCTCCACGCGCGGCGTGACCAGCCTGGCTCAGCTGCCAAAAGAAGCGCAAAACTACCTCCGATTCCTCGAAGAGAAGACCGGAGTCGAAATCGGATCCGTTTCAAATGGCCCGGAACGAAATGAGACCATGATCGTTCCCGGATCCAAGTTGGAACGGTTTCTCGGCTAAGCCTAGTTGAGGCTGCTCCCCCCGGCTAAACCCTTTCCCCGGCGGCCGACGGGGGCTATCGTTTGCGCTTTCCGCGACCAGTGTCCCAGCGGGAAGCGTTGCGAGTAGCCGGCCGACGAATCAGCGATCGTTACCGCAATCGAGCCCGCCGAGTCACACTCATACAGCTCTTCAATCTGATGCGACGATGCATTTGACGAATTTCGGACGGGTACGGACCCCAAATCTTTGAGGTTCCTCAGCGCCGGGTCATAGGCGAACCGTATTTCGTCCCAGAAGCTGATATCTCCGCTAGGCGTTCCGTCTGCCGCGCGGTGACTGCACTCCAGGTACCGGAAATGCCCGACGTCGTGAACGGGTGTGTAGTGACGCCGCCGCACAAGTGGCGGATCTCCGGCCGTAGGCAACTGCAGTCCCTTCTCGAAGACCGCGTCGAAAACGATCCGGTGGCCATGGTCGGTTTCGCGCCACACGCCGAAATAGCGAGCAAGCTGCTCCTCGACTTGATACGTCCCGGGCTGATCTGCTTGAATCGCAAGCCCAATGGCCGTAGCCGAACGCGTGTAAGCCGACCGTCGAACGCGTCTTCCGAATCGCTCCCGCAGCACACGGGACACGAGCGGCAACTCGCTCCCTCCCCCGGTCACATACAGAGCCTCGAATTGGGTGGACTCTACCTTGCTCAACAAATCTTCCGCTGCAGCAAGGGTTTCTTCTACCAGGGGTCTGGCGCGTTCGTAAAAATCGGAAACAGCGACCTGAACGCTGGGCCAGTTCGGGTCGGCAGATTCGAGATCGATCGCAAGCCGCCGCGTGTTCGGATGTAATGACTCTTTTTTCGTGCGGCACTCTTCCAGCAGCCGGAACCACGCAGCGGCAGCTAACGTGTCCCGGGCGACGCGTGCCAGCCCGGCCGCCTCCAAGGCGAGATCAGCCAGAATCTGGTCGAAATCGTCGCCACCGATCGTCGGGATGCCTTCAGAAGCTATGACGTGGTGAACGTTTTCGTCGAGCGTGACCAGAGAGGCGTCAAATGTCCCTCCGCCGAGATCGTAGACCAGGATGGTTTCGCGGCTGGTCTTCGTTTGCCTCTGTCGGTGGCCAAACTCCACGCTCGCGGCGCTGGGCTCATTCAGCACACCAAGCACACCGAATCCGGCAGCGCGAAAGGCCTCCACCGTCAGAAACCGTTGGTTCGTATTCGCATGGGCAGGGACACCCACGACCACTTCCAGGGCCTCATGGGGCTTCAGATTCACCGTGGAATGTTGCCGCAAAGCCGAGGCCAGCGCTCGGACGAATCCATTCAAGAGCTCGCCAAGCGGTACCTTCTGATCCCCGAGATCGAGCGTTGTATGCGGACCCGCATCCTCCAGGAGCCGTTTGATCGAACGGACAACCGTCCAGGAGCTGTCAGCTTGCGTTTCCCAAGCGTCCCAACCGTACAGCCGCTCGTCTCCGCGCAATGCACAGAGAGCGGGATACCAGTCCGCAGTCGAGCCGTCAGGGAGATCGAAAGAAACCAGCGGAAAGTTACCCCGATCCGCCGCGGCCACGACGATGCGATTCGTTCCGAAGTCAATCCCTAGCTTCATTCACTCAATTCTAAAGGTCGGGCCCCTTGGATATGTTCAACGCCAAGTACGGTTTTTGCGCTAGAATGAGGCCCTAGACCGAGTAAACAGGAGGACGTCATGGCATTGCAGGCGAAGACTCGTCGGGTGGGTAACGTTGAGGTTGTTGATCTGTCGGGGAAGATCACACTCGGCGAGAATACGGGCATATTGCGCGATGAGATCCGGTCATTACTGGCGCAAGGTCAGAAGAACATCCTTCTGAACATGGGAGCAGTAACCTACGTCGACAGCGCCGGGCTGGGCGAACTGGTGGGCGCCTACACTACCTCGGCCAACCAGGGCGGCACCGTGAAGCTGTTAAACCTGCAAGCCAAAATGAAGGACCTGTTGCAGGTGACCAAGCTGCATACGATCTTCCCTGTGTTTGAGGACGAACAGGCCGCACTCGCCAGCTTCGGCCAAACGGCCACGGCGTAGCGTCACGCGCGCGACGGCCTGATCCGGTAGTCGTTCACATGCGGCATCCGGATCACTCTGCACATTTCAAATAACCGGGAGCGCGCTCGCTCGCCGATCCGCTCTTCGAGCGTTGTGCGGAATGAGTGTGCACCCGGGACTCCCGATTTCTCCATTTGAGGTCCGCCAACATCGGGGTCCACCAGATTTGTCGTAGCGATCAAGGGTTTCCGGTGGTTATAACGATACGTGACAATCGCCGTCACCGTATCCTCGACCCAGTCCGTCACCCGATGGGCACCGAGATCGTCGAGCAGCAACACTTCAGATTCGAGTGCCGTACGGTAGGCCTCGCGATCGCTGGCGCCCAGATTCGCGTTGTAGCCGGAACGAATCTTTTCCAATAGATTCTGGTAATCGAAGAAGATGCCCTCGTGGCCGCGAGCGATCAGAAGCTTTAAAGCCGAAACCGCCAGATGGGTCTTACCCGTCCCCGGGGGACCCACCAGGAGCAAACCGGGTTTCGGATTCTTGGGATAAGCCCGGGTGAAACCGGCAACCGCGAGCATCACGTCCGCAAGCCCTCGTTGAGCGGTCGGATTATCTTGCGGTAGGTGAAAGGTCTCAAACGATACGCGTTTGTAGTTTTCCGGGATCTGCGCCCGGCTTTCCAGCTGCTCGGCGTGGGCTTCCGCCACGCAAGGGCATCGATCCGCCGCGGAAATGCCGTCCGTCTCGGAGACGATCCACCCCGTACCACCGCATGACTTACAATCTGGCTTCGCCATACTCTGCTAATCAATGACGACGAGCTTATGGTTAGCCGGGACGGTCTGGCCCTCTGACACAAGCAGTTTGGACACAATCCCCGATTTCGGCGACTTCAACTCGTTCTGCATCTTCATCGCTTCTATTACCAACAGGCTCTGTCCCGCCGCAACTTCCGCACCCGGCTGAACAAGCAGAGAGATGATCTTGCCGGGCATCTGGGCTCTTACCTCTACCGGGCCCAATCCTGCATCGGATCGTTGGGTCTCGGCACGATCCCGTTTATCAGCAACGTTCAGGAACAAGCGGCGTCCGCCTGACATGGCATCGTACGGCCCGTCCCCTTTCGTGAGATACACGGTGACACTCCGAGTTCCGAGGAGAACCGAATACACTCCCGGGCTGATCAGGACAGCCGAAGCTTGGCCGGAAGTCTGGAGCGCGCCGGTCAGCGCGTATCCGAGCGACGTGCCGGTCTCCTCTACGGTCAGCTCAAACGCCCGTTCGCCGGCGTCCACCTTGAACTTCACCGCAGAAGCCCCTTTCGCGCATTCGCCCGCCAGGCACTATCTTGCGACGCGGTCTGAATCGTTCTTGACTGGGCCAGTTTGGCTTCTGCAGACCCGGCAGCCAGCATGCTTGCGAGAAGAGCCGCCTCACAGGGTTCCGGGCGCTTCCACGTTTGCATGAAGCGATCGAGAAACCCTGTATCGAGCCGGCCCGCCCGAAACGACTCGTCTTTCATGATCTCTTCAAACAGCGGCAGATTCGTGGTGATGCCCCCCACTCGATATTCGGCTAAGGCTCGCCCCATGCGCTCGATCGCAATCTGGCGAGTTTCGCCCCAGACCGTCAACTTAGCCAGAAGCGGATCGTATTCGAGCGGCACTGTCCAACCCTGATAAACACCACCATCCACGCGAACACCCGGGCCACCCGGCTCCGCATAGTGCACCAGTTTTCCGGGGCTCGGGAAGAAGTTGTTGTCCGGATCCTCGGCATACAAGCGGCACTCTATTGCACAACCGCGCCAGGCCACGTCTTCTTGTTTGATCGTGAGGCGCTCGCCGGCGGCGATTTGGATCTGCCAGCGAACCAGGTCAATGCCGGTGGCCCATTCGGTGACGGGGTGCTCTACTTGCAGTCGAGTGTTCATCTCCAGGAAGTAGAACCTGCCCGATTGATCTGCCAGAAATTCGAGAGTTCCCGCGTTGTAATACCCGGCCGCCCGCGCGATCTTCAGTGCAGCTTCGCCGATTGAATTTCGCAGCCCCGGCACAACGGAGGAGAGGGGGGATGGACACTCCTCGATTACCTTTTGGTGCCGCCGCTGAACGGAACACTCGCGCTCCCCAAGATGGATCAGGTGTCCGTGCTCGTCGCCCAAAACTTGGACCTCGATGTGCCGGGGCTGCTCGATCAGCTTTTCGAGATAGACCTCGCCGGAGCCAAAGGCGTGTTCCGCCTCGCTCGACGCGCTGCGAATCGCGCCCTCCAATTCGCTTTGGTTATCTACGCGGCGCATGCCCTTACCGCCGCCCCCGGCTGACGCTTTCAACAAAACCGGATATCCGATTTCGGCCGCAATCTTCCGGGCTTCCTCTACGGTTTGAATGCCTTGTTCGGTGCCTGGAACGACCGGAGCTCCGACTTCCAAAGCAACTTTTCGCGCGCCCGTCTTCGACCCCATTCTTTCGATCGAACGCCAGGACGGACCGATGAACTTGATGCCTGCACTCGAACAGGCCTTCGCAAACCCGGCGTTCTCGCTTAAGAATCCATAGCCCGGGTGAATCGCTTCGGCGCCCACGCTCTCGGCCGCTTCTATGATCCGCTTTCCAACCAGGTAGCTCTGATCCGACGGCGCAGGACCGATCGGGATTGCCTCGTCCGCGAGTTGCACGTGCAGGGCCGCGCGATCCACCTCCGAGAACACGGCAACGCTCGGAATCCCAAGCTCCCGCAACGCACGGATGACACGAACAGCGATCTCACCCCGATTGGCGATTAGGATCTTCTTAAACAGCGGCATCGTAATCGACTGACACAAGGAACAGTCCGCTCGGCGGGGCGCTCGGGCCTGGTCTGATCGCGTGAGGAGACTCGAGCCGGGCGAGAACGTCGTTGCGGTTGAGGTTACCCTTCCCTACCTCAAGCAGTACGCCCACAATGTTCCGAACCATATGCTTCAGAAAACCGGAGCCGCTGACTTCATAAATGAGCATCGCATCCTCCCGGTTGAGCGAGGACGAGAAAATGCGACGCACTCGTGAACGCGTTGGGGAATCGCTGGGATCGCTCGCTGCAAACGCCGTGAAATCATGTTCTCCCTCGATCAGAGGGGCAGCTTGGGTCATGGCGGCCTCATTTAGAGGATAAGGATGGTGAGTCACGAAATGCCGTTCAAAAGGTGGACACACCTCATCCCGGAAGATCCGATACCGATAGAGTTTCCTTTTTGCATCGAAGCGAGGGTGAAAGGCTGGGGCAGCCTCCGCTACCGAGCTGATTCGAATCGCCTTCGGAAGCAGACGATTGACCGCCCGCCGGAAATTGTCGACGGGGATAGGATTGAGGAGCGAAACTGCGGCTACTTGGCCCAGCGCATGCACTCCGGCATCCGTTCGACCGGATCCGCTGACATCGACATGCCGGCCTTCAATCCCGCTGATAACCTCCTCAAGGACGCCTTGCACGGTCGGCAATCCCGGCTGTATCTGCCAGCCGTTAAAGTCCGTACCGTCGTAAGCAACCTGGAACCGAAGCTTCCGCACACGCTTCGTTGAGCTCAGGTTGGCCGCGAACCCGGCTTTGTGACGGGAAGACCTTGACGGCACAACGGGCAATGGTCGGGATCGTATGTTTCCGGATGCAGAATCTCAAGCGCGACGCGCTCTACCCCGACCTCGGCGGTGTTCCCGCTGCGGTCAATGATCGACCCGGCGGCCACGACTTCGGCGCCGAGCTTTTGCAGCAGGCGTATGACTTCCTTCGTGCTTCCGCCGGTGGTAATCACGTCCTCGACAACAACCGCGCGATCGCCCGGCTTCACTTCAAATCCGCGGCGCAGTGTCATCTCTCTGGAAGAAGCATCCCGCTCGGCGAATAACGCAGGCACTCGGAGTGCGCGACCCACCTCATGGCCGATGACGATACCACCGATTGCGGGCGATACGACCACCGTGGCAGCAGGACCCGTAAGCTTCGCTTGAATACTCGCCGCCAACTGCCGCCCCAGCGTCTCCGCATGCTCGGGATAAGCGAGGACTTTCGCGCATTGCAGGTACTCCCCGCTGTGCAATCCGCTCGTCAGCCGGAAATGGCCGCGCAGGTATGCGCCCGTTTTCTCGAATAGTTCCATCACGGGAGAGCCGGTCACAGCCGAAAGGATAACAAGAGCGTGTTCCGGTCATCCAAGTGTTCGAACTGAGGGGTCCCGGTCCCAATTACGAACGCTTTGGAGGCCCCATTCTGTCCCCGCGGCCTGTGAATGTATGAGAAATAAAGCCATGAGCGACACATTCGGTTTGGTCGTGCGCTTGCCCATGTAAGCCGCGCCGGGTATGCCGAATAAGGTCGGGCTACCCGCCACGGCTGTTTGCTGCGATACGATGAGAGATCAATTGTAAGGTTTGCGGAACCTTGAGAACTTGCAACTCGTTTTGAAGAGAGGTGGCAAGTAATTGGGTTGCCGGCGATCTAGTCTTGCATTCACTCTGTGCAAATGGCCGCGGCAAGCATTTTCTTTTTAGCGTGAGGGATTTAGCACTCTTGATAAGACGATTCGAAGCACCAGTGCGCTTGCTATGCAGCTTTCTGATACTCGTTAGTTCGGTTCCGGCACAGAACAATGCTGTGCCAGTACGGAACGCGGTCAGAATCGATCCGCCTCAGGGGGGGCTGGGATGGCTGACGCGCCCCTACCAGCGCCGTCAGATTCCGGCCATCAATCTTGCCAACACGGACCGTCTCCAGCAACTCGTCCGCGGAGGAAATCTCTACCTGTCCGGCCAGGATGTGATCGCGTTAGCTCTGGAGAACAACCTGGATATCGAAATCCAGCGTTACGGTCCGTTGCTATATCGGGAAGTGACGAAGCGCGCGGAAGGTGGAGGACTGCTGCGAACAGTCGGTCTGGGAGTTGCACAGGGTCCAACAAGCGTCAGTCTGACGGGTGTCACTGTAAACGCGACCGGGGGCGCGGGCAGCACCGCCGCAGTTACGTCGCAGGGCGGCATTTTGACCCAGCTCGGGTTTACGGCTCCCAATCTGGATCCGGCGATCACGTTCAATTCGAATTTCGCCCACACCACCAGCCCGCAAAGCAACACAGTTCTTACCGGCACCACGGCTCTCATCAATGACAGCCGGGCCTTTTCGGCTGCGTACTCCCAAAACTTCAATTTCGGCATGAGCGCCGCATTGACTTATTCCAGTACCCGGAACAAGTTCAACAGCAATGTTTACACTTTGAATCCTTATACGCTCGGAAACCTGGATCTGCAAATTTCTCAGAACCTGCTTCAGGGCTTTGGGCGGGCAGTCAACACCAAGAACATTCGCGTCGCCAAGAACAATGAAAAGATCTCCGACCTACAGTTCAAGCAACAGGTGATCACGACCGTTTCCGCGGTGCTCAATCTGTATTGGGACCTGGTCAGCTTCAACGAAGACCTGAAGGCTCGGCGCAACGAGCTGGCAACTGCTCAATCCTTGTTCGAAGACAACAAAAAACAAGTGCAGATTGGAACTCTAGCCCCGATCGAGGTGACGCGCGCAGAATCGCAGGTTTATGCCAGCCAGCAGGATTTGCTCGTATCTCAAACCAACCTGCTGCAGCAGGAAACCGTGCTGAAGAATGCACTGAGCCGGAATGGCGTGGCGAGCCCGGAACTCGCGGATGTGCACGTCATTCCACTCGACACGTTTAAGGTTCCCGGGCAAGACCAAACCAAGCCTCTTGAGGAGCTTGTCAGCGAGGCGCTCGCAAAGCGGGTCGAGATCTCGCAGAACAAGATCAACATCGAAAGCAGCAAGATGAGCCTGGTGGGAGTGAAAACCTCGCTCAAACCAACGTTGCAAGCCTTTGTTGACGTGAACAATAACGGTCTCGCCGGCTCACCGAACTTCTTAGTACCAGGCGCAGTCGCCGATCCATTTCTGGTTGGCGGGTATGGCACAGTTCTCGGACAGATCGCGCGGCGGAACTACCCGAGCTACTCCGCCGGCTTCTCGCTGAACGTCCCCCTCAGGAACCGGGCCGCTCAATCGGACTATACGACCACCGTGCTTGAACTTCGCCAAAGCGAGCTCGCTTTGCAGAAGGCAGTCAATCAGGTGAGGGTAGATGTACAGAATGCTGTCATCGGCTTGCAACAGGCGCGGGCCCGCTACGATGCGGCAGTAAAGGCACGAATTCTTCAGCAGCAAACGTTGGAAGCCGACCAAAAGAAGTACACTCTGGGGGCGTCCACAGTCTTCCAGGTCGTACAGGACCAACAGACGTTGGCAACTGCGGCAAGCAATGAGACGCAGGCGCTCGCAAACTTCAGTCATGCGCAAATTGCCTTCGACGAGGCGATCGGAACGACCCTGGACGTCAACCACATTTCCATCGATGAGGCCCTGTCAGGACACGTCGACCGGCCCTCCGTTCTCCCCGCGAAACTGCCAGAGCTTCAGCCGGAGCAAAAGAAATGATGTTGGCTCGGAAGCGGTTAATGAATTTTCGGAAGCTCGTCGCTTCTGCTCTTTGCTTCACCAGCGCCGGATTGCCTTGCTGGTCGCAACAGGCGGAGATCGCTCCGGAGCGCCCGCAGACCAATATCTTCTTGCGTCCCTATCAGGCGGAGTTCATTCCGCCGATTCGGACGTCAAATTCTCCGCGCCTGCGGGATCTTGTGCGCGCCGGGAAGCTTTACCTGACGGCTCAAGACGCGATTGCTGTTGCGCTCGAGAACAACATTGATATCGAGTCCGCGCGCTACAATCCGTTGATTCTGGCGGCCCAGGTGCGCAGGACAGAGGCCGGCGGAGCACTCGCCGGAGTACCCAGCGCTCGTTCCCAGTCGGGATCAGTGCAGAGCGGCCAGGGCGTCGCCGGCAGCCAGGCCGCTGCCGGTGTGAGCACCACGGGTAACTCCCAACAGAGCAGCACGACGAACGCAACCATCACGCAGATCGGACCAGTCACTCCCACGCTGGATCCCGTTTTCCAGGACGTGCAGACTTACAGTCATCAATCGACTCCGCAGGCTAATTCGCGTCAAAGCCAGGTTCTGAACCTGATCACGAACACGAGAAATTACACTGTATCTCTTTCGCAGGGCATAATCAGCGGCGGCCAGGCCACCCTGACGTTCAGAGACACCTACCTAAACGAGAACGCGCCGACCGATCTTTTGAATCCCACGTCGGGCGTCAATACGCAGATTGCCTTTCAGCACAATCTTCTGCGCGGGTTTGGTGTTGCGGTAAACAGCCGGACCATTAGGGTGGCAAAAGCCAACCTGAACCTTGCGGATACCACCTTTAAGGCGGAGGTGATTTCTATTGTTGCCAACGTGTTGAATCTCTATTACGGGTTGGTAGCTGACTACGAGGACGTGAAAGCTAAACAGAGCGCGGCGACTGTTGCACAACAGTTTTACGAGAACAATCAAAAGCAGGTACAACTGGGGACAATGGCCCCGCTCGATGTGACCACTGCGGAAGCGCAGCTTGCAACGAGCCAGCGGGATCTAGTCGTGTCGCAAACTACGCTGGCGCAAGAGCAGGTCCAGCTGAAAAACGTGCTGAGTAGAACTGGAACAGCAGATCCCCTTCTCGCAAACGTGGAAATCGTCCCGCTCGATCCGATTGTCGTCCCCGACCAGGACAACCTTCCGCCGATGAAGGAGTTACTCGCCACGGCAATGGCTAATCGGACCGATGTTGCGACTTTACAAGTGAATCTTTCGAATACGGAGATCAACGCGCTCGGCACTCAGAACGGCGTCCGGCCCCAATTGGCGGTGACGGCTGCTGCCGGTGCTCAGGGACTTAGTGGATCGCCGCAGGTCGTGCCGGTACTCCGGGGCACCGGACAGACCGGAGGCGGAACCGGCTCGTTGCCGGGCTTCATCGCTTGTTCGACATCGCCGACTGGTATCTGCCAGGTTCCAGATCCCTATTTCCATGGTGGTATCGGCAACGCCCTGGGACAAATGGTCCGAAGAAACTTCCCTACCCAGCGCGCAGGCGTTTTCTTCAACGCCAATATTTTGAATCGGTCCGCCCAGGCCGACAACAATATCGACCAACTGTCACTCCGGCAGGTAGAGCTTCAGAACAAACGCAGCTTGAATCAGATTGCCGTCGATCTATCAAACCAGGTGATTGGCCTTCAACAGGCCAGAGTACGGTACCAGGCCGCTGTTCGAAACAGGATACTATCGCAGCAACTGCTAGATGCCGAACAGAAGAAGTTTGCCTTAGGCGTTTCGACGACGTTTGCAGTCGTACAGCAACAGCGAGACCTGGCGGCGGCACAATCGTCGGAGGTTGCATCGCTCGTCGCTTACAGCAACGCGAGGATCGCGCTTGATCAGACTGTCGGCCAGACTCTTGAGCAGAACCACATTTCCGTTCACGAGGCTTTGGACGGAAAAATACAGCGGCAGTCTACGCTTCCTGCGACGCTACCAAACGCCCAGTAACTATTTTCGTACGCGAGCAATGGTCTAGACTTCCGTTTGTTCATGGTAGGGGTGGTGCACTCCAGTAAAAAATGCGCACCGCGCTGAGAAGCACACGGGCCAAACATGCGATTTTCGGCCTGTTTCCGTTTGGCCCGTTGAATGCAATAACACAAGCGAAGAATTTAGCTCAGGGAATATGGTTGCTCCGCAATCGATCCCACAGATGTACCTCTCACCATAGAAGTTACTCCAAATACCCCAACAGACAAGCCCACCCGACCGATTCCCTGAGCATCAAATCTTCGAGTGGAAAAGCTTCCAACTCTGATTACATCCGCCTGCGAAGCCGTTCTGTTCGTTCGATCGCGTCAAGCCCTAACCAAAAGGCTCTCTTGAATGGCCTCGGCGATAACCTTACCGTGAAAGCGCCCGTTCTCGATGAAGATCTCGTTGGTATGAATTCCTGCAACGATCACTCCGGCCAGATAAACACCTTTCCGTTCACTCTCCAAAGTGTTCATGTCCGTTATCGGTTTGGAGGTGGCTGGATCCAGATGGATCCCGTGGCAAGCCATGAATTCGAAATCGGGACGATAACCGGTCATCGCAAATACGAAGTCGTTCTTGATCGTTACTTCGCCTTCGGGCGTCGTTAGCACGACATCGTGCGGTCGTATCTCTTTCACGGAGCTATGGAAGTAGGCCTTTACTTCCCCGCACTTGATTCGGTTCTCTATGTTCGGTTTGATCCAATACTTCACGTTGTGTGAGATACCAGGACCGCGATGCACCATCGTGACCCGCGCGCCCGTCCAAAACAATTCCAGGGCAGCTATCGATGCTGAGTTCTTCGCACCAATGATCAGGATGTCCTGGTTGTAGTACGGATGAGCCTCGCGATAGTAGTGAATGACTTTCTCGAGGTCCTCGCCGGGAATACCCAGTTTGTTCGGTATGTCGTAATAGCCGCTCGCAAGAATGATTTTCCGTGCCCGATAGCAATGCCGCCCGGTATCGGTGGTTTCCGTTCGGACCTGGAAGTCGCCGTCCGACCCTTCGAACCCGAGCACCCGCTCGTATTGATGCACGTTGAGCTTGTAGTGATCAGCGACTCGCCGGTAGTACTTCAAACCTTCAGTACGCCCCGGCTTTTCATTCAGCGACGTCATGGGAATGTCGCCGATTTCCAGAAGCTCAGGCGTCGTAAAGAACACGAGATTGATCGGGTAATGGTAAATCGAGTTGACGATACAACCTTTGTCGAAAAGAACGACGTCCAGCCCGCGCTTCCTCAGCTCGATACCGCACGCTAGTCCCGTGGGTCCCGCCCCCACAATCGCCACATCAAAAATTTTTTCAGAATGCGCGCCGTTGTCCACGAATTAAAGCAGAGCCTCTACTTTCGAATAGACTTCCTCAAGAGCAGATGGCAACAGGGCAATATCCTTTCCGGCACCTTCGGCAAGATCCGGGCGGCCTCCGCCCTTCCCGCCGATGGCTTTTGCAACCTCGCCTACCAGCTTGCCTGCCTGTACTTTTCCCGTCAGGTCTTTCGTGACGGCAGAAATAACAGACACCTTAGAGTCATTCACGGACGCAATGACGATTACAGCGCTTCGATACTTGTTGCGCAGTGAATCGGCGATGGTCCGCAACTGTTTCGCGTCGAGACCTTCGACCTTATCGGCAACCACTGTGGCGCCATTCACGACGCGGCTCTTCAGACCCTCGATCTGCTGATGGGCCACCCGTGTTTTCAGGGCGTCTACCTGCTGTTCGAGCGCACGCTGCTGTTCGAGCAACTTTTCCAAATTGTCGAGTACGCCGGACGCTGACGTATGGAGAAACTCGCTGGCTCTTTCGAGCTGGGCCGTGGATTCCTGGAAGCGTTCGAGCGCGCCTTCGCCCGTTACGGCTTCGATTCGGCGTACACCGGCAGAAATACTGCCCTCGTACACAATTTTGAAGAGCCCGATGTCGCCAGTTCGCCGAACGTGCGTGCCCCCGCAGAGCTCACGGCTAAAGCCCGGAATTGTGACCACTCGAACGCTGTCGCCGTACTTCTCTCCAAAGAGTGCCATGGCGCCGGTGGAGAGGGCTCCTTCGAGATCCATTACCTCGGTGGAGACTTCCGTGTTCTCTAAAATCTGCCGGTTCACGAGCAACTCCACTTCGCGCAGTTCATCCGGAGTGAGTGCGGCGTAGTGGTTGAAGTCGAAACGCAGCCTGCCGGGCTCTACGACGCTTCCCGCTTGCTTCACGTGAGCCCCAAGCACCTGCCTCAGCGCAGCATGCAGAAGGTGCGTTGCCGTGTGATTGCGCATGGTGGCGCCGCGGAGAGGCTGGTCTACTACGGCCGTAAGCCGATCGCCTTTTCGTACCGGTCGGAGCACTCGTACTTTGTGCACCATGACCGTTGGAATCGCTTTATAGATACCTTCCACAATCGCGACGCGCTCGTGAGTGTCGCTGGTCAGGAGTAAGCCCGTGTCCGCCACCTGTCCACCTGACTCGGCGTAAAACGGCGTCTGAGGAAACACCAACTCAGCGGGACCCGACTCGACAAGTTCAACCGGCTGTTTGTCGACGATGGCCGTTCTGACCTCAACAGGAGCCTCGAGCGTCTCGCGGCCGATAAACTCGACGCTTTCAAGCGACTTGTATACGTCGGCAACCTGAGCTTTCTCCGCGCCCTTCCAACTCGCACGAGCTCGCGTCCGCTGCTTCTCCATCTCCTCCGTGAAGGTTTGGCGATCGATGGTCAATCCAAACTCGCGCGCCATCTCCTCCTGCTCGTCCAGCGCGAGCCCGAAGGTGTCGTAAAGCCGGAACGCGGCCGAACCCGCCAGCACTCCGTTGACCGCCGTTTTAGCCTCATCGTGGAAGAACCGCTCCGCAACCTGGAAGGTGGAAGAATAGCGGCTCTCTTCGTCTTTCACGATCCTCGCAACCCGTGATTTGCTTTCGTCTAACTCCGGGTAGGCAATGTGCATAAAGTCGGCAACGAAGCCAACGAGATCGCTGAAGTAAGAGCCTGACGCCCCCGCGAGCCGGCCGTTTCGCATTGCACGCCGCATAATCTTGCGGAGAACGTAACCACGACCCTCGTTCGAAGGGACGACGCCATCGTGAATGAGAAAAGCCGTCGCGCGAGCATGGTCCGCGTTGATTCGCAGCGCCGTATCCAAGCGTGCGTCAACTCCTTGCAAGACTCGCATCAGCGTAGCCGCGCGCTCCGCGATCGGCAAGATCAGATCGCAATCGTAATTGGAAAGTTTGCCCTGTAGAATAGCGGCCGTCCGCTCGAGCCCCATCCCGGTGTCGATCGAGGGGCGCGGCAGAGGCGTCAGCGTTCCATCGTTTGCGCGATCGAACTGCATGAACACCAGATTCCAGATTTCAACGAAACGCCCGCCCGCATCGGACGGAAATTGTTCAGCCTCCCGGCCTTTTTCTGCGGCTTCCGGCCCGAGATCGAAATGGATTTCCGAGCATGGTCCGCAAGGTCCCGTCTCGCCCATCTGCCAGAAGTTATCTTTCTCGTCGAGGCGGAAGATGCGTGATTTCGGAACTCCCGCGACCTTCTGCCACAACTCTTCCGCGTCATCGTCTTCGCGGAACACAGTGATGTACAGCCGGTCCTTGGGCATGGCGAACCAGTTTGGGCTGGTCACCAGCTCCCACGCGAAAGCGATCGCGTCTTTCTTGAAGTAATCTCCGAAAGAGAAATTGCCCAGCATCTCGAAAAACGTGTGGTGCCGCCGCGTATAGCCAACGTTTTCGAGATCATTATGCTTTCCGCCCGCGCGTACACACTTCTGCGACGAGGCAGCGCGCGAGTAATCCGGTTTCTCCAGCCCAAGGAAGATCTCCTTGAACTGGTTCATACCGGCGTTCGTAAAAAGCAGCGTCGGATCGTTCGCAGGGATTAAGGATGAGCTGCGAACGCGCCTGTGATTTTGTCCGGCAAAGAAGTCCAGAAATTTTGCACGGATCTCATTTCCGGTCATTTTCCTCCCATTTTCGCATCCGGTTGGGTCCAGGCCGACCGGAGCACAGCAGCAGTTAAGGGACGATCTGGGCTTTCTTGATGTAATCGAGCTTCGGGAAGTGCTCTTCCAGATAGGGAGTTCCGATATTCGCAATTGCCGCCTGGCTTGGGCCGCTTCCCTGCGGAGCGCCTTCACCGTAATCCATGTAAACGTTCTGGACGTTTTCCATACCCTGGATGACCTCCCCGAACGGAGTAAAGCCCTGCGGATCCAGGCTTCCGCTATTGTCACCCAGGTTGATGAACACCTGAGTAGTTCGCGTATTCGGGCCGGCCATCGCGAAAACTACCGTTCCCACCTTGTTGCTGACCTTCGGCGGATCGTCTTTGATCGAGATCTCGCTCCAATCTTTGTTGATCTTGGGATCGCCGTTAATGCCCCACTGAACGATAAAGCCCTTCAATGCGCGGAAGAATCGGTTGTCGTTGTAGAAGCCCATTTTCGTGAGCTCGTAAAAGTGATCGGCGCCTAGAGGAGACCAGTCGCGGTGAACGAGGATGACCACATCGCCCTTCGTTGTCTGCAGGCGAACGTTGTACTGAGCAGGCGCCTGAACCGCCTCTGCGTTTTTCTTTCCGCCGCAACCGACAGCGAGCAAAATCAGGCTGATCGTCAATAAAGAAGCGCTGAGCTTAGCGCGAAAGTTGTTCATTTAGCATCTCTCCAATTTGGACCGCTGCCCACATCGGCGACCAGAGGAACTGCCAGTTCGTATACGCCTTCCATTTCGCGCTTTACCAGATCTTTCAACAAGTCGCGCTCAGACGGAGGCGCTTCGAAGACGAGTTCATCGTGCACCTGTAGAAGCATGCGGGACTGAAGCTTTTCCTTCTCCAGCAAGGCAGCAATATTGATCATCGCAAGCTTGATCAGATCAGCCGCTGTCCCTTGCAGGGGCGTGTTCACAGCAGTTCGCTCGGCAAAAGACCGGGCTGCAGGGTTTCTGCTCTGCATGTCGGGGATGGGCCGACGTCTTCCCAGTAGTGTTTTGCTCACTCCGGACTGCCGAACCTCGGCGATTGTGCGGTCGATAAACTCGCGGACTCCCGCATAGCGCTCGAAGTATCGGCGGATGTAGAGATCGGCTTCTTTTCTGTCGATACAAAGCGTCTGTGCAAGCCCGAACGGCGTCTGCCCATAAACGATTCCGAAGTTTACGGCCTTGGCAGCGCGACGCATATCCGGCGTCACCAGAGCAGGGTCCACTTTGAAGACTTCCGCGGCCGTTCGCGTATGGATATCTTCGAGGTGGGTGAACGCTTGCAGAAGCACTTCGTCCTGGGACATATGAGCCAGCAGTCGCAGCTCAATTTGCGAATAATCGGCGATGACCAAGTGCCAGCCTTCGGCCGGTACGAACGCGGCCCGGATCTCGCGCCCTTCCAGCGTTTTGATTGGTATGTTCTGCAGGTTGGGATTGGAAGAAGACAACCGTCCCGTAGCCGCACCGACCTGGTTGAACGTTGTGTGCACCCGGCCCGTTTGCGGACGGATTAACTGCGGGAGCGCGTCGATATACGTGCCCTTCAGCTTCGTAAGCTGGCGATACTCGAGCACAAGTTCCGCTACCGGAAAGGCCGGAGCCAAGCCCTCCAGAACGTCCGCGGCCGTCGAGATGACTTTACCTTTGCCCCACTTCACCGGAGCAGGCAGCTTCATCTCTTCGAACAGCACTTTTCCCAACTGCTGCGGAGAGCCGATGTTGAACGGTCGCCCGGCAAGCTCGTACACCTTCTGTGCAATACCCTCGATCCGTTCAGACAGCCTGGTCGACAGTTCCGCGAGCAAGTCGGTATCGACGCGAATTCCGGTTTGCTCCATCCGCGCAAGCACGGGAGCAAGCGGCAGATCGATCGTGTCGTAGACGCTACGAAGTTCCGGGTCGGCTACCTGCGGCCGCACGAGTTCTGCGACCGACAGGATTGCTTCCGCCTGTTGCTCCGCTGCGGGATTCAGCTTGCGATCGAGAAATCGCTCGGCCAAAGCTTCTGGCGAACAGCCGCCAGGATCCGCGCTCAAAAGAAATGCATCGAGCAGTACGTCTTCCGCTGTCTGGCGAGGAGCGAGGCCAAGCTCCGCTCCGTTGGTCAAAAACGATTTCAGATCGTGAACGACCAAGGGAACCGTCTCAGAGGCCAGCGTCTCCTTGGCGCTATCCAGGAGCGCAAACGGAATCGCTCTACCTTCGCCAATTTTGTACGACAGGCCGACGAACGAGTTGGTCAGATCGAGAGTGACTGCAAGCGGCGCGTCAGCCGGACGAGCATTCAACCAGGCCTCCACTGCCGCAGCGTCTTCGAGAACCTTGTAATCACGCGAGGCGCTGTCATCTTCGGGCGGAAGATCCTTCAACAAACTGAAAAATTCGAGTTCCCGATACAGGCCCTTCAACGCTGTGGTTCGAGCGGCTTGGGAACGCAGATCCTCCAGGTTCCACTCAATAGGAACTTGCGTGTGAATCGTTGCGAGTTGCTTGCTCAGCAGAATCTGATCGCGATTGTTCAACAGACTTTCGCGATACATCTTCCGCTCGACTTCCGCCGCGCGGTCCAGTGCAGCCTCGACAGATCCAAACCGGGCAATCAGGTCCCGCGCGCCCTTGTCGCCGATTCCGGGAGCTCCGGGAATATTGTCGATCGTGTCGCCCTTGAGAGCCAGGAGGTCTGCGACCTGGCTCGGCTTCACGCCCATGAACGTCTCCACCTTGGCGGCGTCGTACCACTCGTCGTCTTTCATCGGGTTCAGCATGAAAACGCGATCGTTCACAAGCTGCAGCATGTCTTTGTCGCTCGATACGATCACGACTTCGAGAGGCTTCTCAGGCTCCCTGCACGCGATGGCCCCGATCACGTCATCCGCTTCGAAGCCCTGAAACTGCAAGATAGGAATCTGCATGGCTTCGAGAATGCGGCGGATATATGGGATTTGCTCTCCCAAGTCGTGCGGCATCTCGGTCCGATTTGCCTTGTACTCGGCAAAGCTCTCCGAGCGAAACGTTGGTTCACTACTTTCGAAAATGGCTGCGATATAGTCCGGCTTAAAGCTCGTCATCAGCTTCCGAAGCATGTTGTGGAAGATGTAGACGGCCTCGGTCGAGAGCCCGGTTTTGGTTCGCATGGGCGGTGCGCCGCTGCGAGCGCGCGCGTGATAGGCCCGGAAGATAAAACCAAAGCTGTCGATTAGGAAAAGACGGGGAACTGGCAACCTCTCCAGGATAGAGCGGCCGATTGTTACCATCGGCTTTCCGGCCCCGCCATGAACTTTCGCTACCCAATATTTCTGGATTTGACCGGGAAGAAATGTGTGGTTACGGGAGAAGGTTTCGAGGTGGCGGCGAAAGTGCGCGGTTTGGCCGAGGCGTGCGCCGATATCCGCTACATCAACCCGCAAGCGGTCGCCGAGATCGAAGCCCTTGCGTCGGCCGGGACCATTCGTTGGGAACGGCGCGATTTCGCGCACGACGATTTAGACGGTTGCTTCCTGGTTGTCACGTGCAGCCCGCGCAACGCCGAGATCTTTCGAATGGCGGAAGCGAGAAATGTGTTGTGCAACGCGGTCGACGATCCGGCAAACTGCCGCTATAGCTATGGTTCCATCCACCGGAGCGGAGATCTGACGATCGGCATATCGACAAACGGAACGGCTCCCGCTGTTGCTGTGCGCCTGAAACAACGGTTTCAGCGCGAGATCGGACCTGAATACGGCGAGCTTCTTGCAGAACTGCGACGGCTGCGACCGGAGATCACCAGTTGTATCGCCGATTTCGAGAAGCGCAAACAACTCTGGTATTCGATTGCCGATTCAGAAGCTCTGTCTCTGCTCAAGAGCGGGGATCGTGAAGCCGCGTTCAGCGTCATTCGGCACTTGATCGATCAAGCCGTCAGCAGCACTTAGCGTTTTTGAATTTGCGGTTGTGGCGGCGGTCGATGTAAGCACGCCATTCGTTGCCCGAATGCGGTTTCCCGGTCAACTCGAGATAACGCGCATACCCGTTTTCGTCAGCGATCTCGCCCAGAAACGAGCGGAACAGCCGTAGGAATCGCTTTAGGTGCGTCATGCGGTTTCCGATCCCAGTTGCGACAAAGTAAAGGGCGATTCCGAAGTTGACGCCGAACTCGTGCCCCGCAGCAGTCCGTACCATTGCCAAACGGATGACACGATGATCACGGCAACCAGGACGAGAAAAAGTCCGCAGACGACTGCATCCAGGCGCTCGTTGAAAATGACCGCTCTTGTCTCCGCCACTTTGCCCGTTGCGATCTTGCCAGCGGCGATGGCGGCCTCAAGAGCAGTCGCATGCGACAAAAAGCCGATCCGCACGTCCGACGAAAATATCTTTTCCAGCGCTGCCGTGAAAGTAACCGTACCCAACCAGGCGAGAGGCGCCAGGGTCACAAACGAATATTTGGGCCCGTGCATCTTGATCAGGACAGTTGTGCCCACGCATAATGCTATGGCGCTCAGCAACTGATTAGAAATCCCGAACAGCGGCCAGAGTGAATTGATCCCGCCAAGCGGATCGATCACGCCCTGGTACAGAAAATATCCCCAGAGCGCCACGACAATGGCACTCGTCAGAATCAGTCCGGTTCGAGAACGCGCTCTTGAACCGATTCCGGGTACGTGCTCGAGCAGGTCCTGCAGCATGAACCGTCCGACCCGGGTTCCTGCATCGATGATCGTCAAGATGAAGAGAGCCTCGAACATCACGGCGAAGTGGTACCAAAAGGCTAAAAGGCTGTCCCCGAGCCCGCCCGTGCCCAGGAACTTCCCGAAGATCTGAGCCATTCCTAGCGCAAGGGACGGGGCGCCTCCGGTTCTGCCGAACAGGGTCGATTCCCCAACGCTATGCGCCAGATCGGCCATGGTTTGGGCCGTGACCGGGAACCCCCAGGAGGTAATGGTGCGAACCGCCGTTTCCGCCGAAGCACCTACCACGCCCGCAGGCGAGTTGACAGCGAAGAACACGCCTGGCTGCAAAGAGGCGGCCGCGACCATCGCCATGATTGCGACAAAACCTTCCAGTAACATCGAGCCGTAGCCGATGGGCCACGCATGAGACTCGCGTGCGATGAGCTTCGGCGTGGTTCCCGAGGAAATCAAGGCGTGAAATCCGGAGATCGCTCCGCAAGCGATCGTGATGAAGCAAAACGGAAATACTTTGCCGGCGAAAATCGGCCCGGTGCCATCCACAAAGCGTGTCAAAGGGGGCAAGTTCAGTTGCGGATGCGTGAAGAGAATGCCGACTGCAAGCAGGAAGATCACGCCGAGTTTCACGAACGTGCTCAGGTAGTCTCTCGGAGCAAGCAGCAACCATACCGGCAGCGCACTTGCAAAAAAGCCGTAGATAACGATCGCGACCGCCAGAGCGACGCCGCTCAACGTAAACCACGGTGCGACCCCGGGCATGGTGGCAATCGTGCTTCCTCCGACGATGCTCAGCAGGACGAGCGCGAATCCGAGGACTGAGGCCTCGAGAACTTTGCCCGGCCGCACAAAACGCAGGTATAAACCCATCAGCACTGCGATCGGCATAGTCGACGCGATCGTAAACGTACCCCACGGGCTCCCGCGCAATGCGTTTACAACAACCAGAGCCACCACCGCGAGCAGAACGATCATGATGGACAGAACCGTCAGGAGCGAAACGAAGCCAGCCACCGTGCCGATCTCGTCACGTGCGATTTGTCCCAGTGTTTTCCCGTCCCGGCGGATGGAACAGAAAAGGATGATAAAGTCCTGGACTGCTCCCGCCAGAACAGCGCCGATCAGGATCCATAGGACCCCGGGAAGATACCCGAATTGCGCGGCCAGAGTTGGCCCGACCAGTGGTCCGGGACCGGCGATCGCCGCAAAGTGGTGGCCGAACAAGATCCACTTGTTCGTGGGCTCGAAGTCCTGGCCGTCGCGAAGGCGTTCAGCCGGGGTTGCCCGCCGGTCGTCAAGCGCAAATACCTTGACCGAGAGGAAGCGGCCGTAGAAGCGAAACCCAAGCGTGAAGAGAGAAACTGCGGCCGCAATGAGCCAGAGGCTGTTTACCGGCTCGCCTCGGTTTTCAGCGATTGTTCCAAAAGCAAGTGCAGCAAGCAGGCAAAGCGCAGCCCACAGAAGCCGATTCAGGTAAATACGCATGAAAGTCTTATAAGCCCGATCAAAATTCTTGGGGTAGTATTAATATGGCCATCATAATCCTACATGCCGTAAAATTAGAGCTGACTATGCCTCAGGATTTGTCCGCTTGACGTCGCCTACAGCGCTCGAGGCCCCGGTAGTCGCTACCAAGGGGGACGAGGCAAAGCAAGCATTTCTACTCGTATTCTCGTGTACGTTGATCGGAGCGGCCGCTCAGATCCTCATGAAGACCGGTTCGGCCCAGGTAGGCAGTCACGTCAGTCTTGTCGACGTTCTGAGAAGCCCAGCGCTCATCGCAAGCTTCCTGTTCGGAGTGCTGAAGAACATCCGGCTCTTCGCGGGCTATTGCCTCTATGGAATCAACACGTTCCTGATGGCGTTGGCCCTTAAAGGACGCGAACTCTCCCGGCTCTATCCGATCATTGCCTTGACCTACGTATGGGTGACGGTGCTTTCGCTGTTTCTTCTGGCTGACGAACACTTGAATTTTTTCCGGAGCATGGGGATAGCTTTCATCGTCGGTGGCGTCTCGGTACTCGGGATGAAGAAATAACGTCTGATGGCACACATGAACACAGCCGTAGTGCTGATCCTTGTTAGCTCGTTCATCGGTTCGTTTGGCGCTGTTTTTCTCAAGTTGGGCGCAGAACATATGAGAGGCGGGATCGGCCGGCTACTTTCGAACTACTGGCTGCTGGTCGGGGTCGTTCTTTATCTGTTTTCCAGCGTGTTTTACATGATGGGGGTAGGTCAGCCCGGAGCGCAACTGACGGTCCTTTATCCAATGGTGTCGCTCGGCTATATATGGGCCATGCTCTGGGCGCGCTTGTTCTTTGGCGAGCGGTTCACGCTTTCGAAAGTGGGCGGCCTGCTGATGATCATCTTTGGTGTGGCGCTCATCAACTTCGGAAACGCTTAACTCCTCACGTGCGCTCTCCACACTTCGGAGAAACGCGTCAAGGCTTCCGGTCTCTTCCCTCTGAATACGAGCATCAGGACTTCCGCTGCGCTCCACGCGAGGAAGGCATAGCAGATCCACAATTTCGCATCTGGCCCCCAAAACTCGGGCAGCACGAACTGAGCTGCAAATAGAACAAACATCGCCACAGCCTCCCACCAGGCAAACTTCATGTTAAACAGAAACATAAGCGCCAGCACACTTTGGCTGAGCGTGAGAGCGAGTTCCGTACTTTGCTCCTGATCGAACGCCAGAGTAGTGATTTCGCCTTTGCCGAGCGATAAAACCACAGGCAACATGGCAACCAGCAGTGTCCACTGATTGATGTTGCTCGACACGATATTCATCAAGCCCACCGGCGCTTTCACTTCTTGCCGGGCGAAATAGAAGGTGGACAGTAGTTCCGGAAACTCGGAAATGATGGGCGCGAGCCACTGAATGACGAGAAAGCTTGGAACACCAATGGCGGTTGCAAGCGAAACGAGGCTGCCCAGGAACGGTTCAGCTGTGAAGTAGATGATGATGCCGCCACCCAGGAAACACGCCAGGATCGCAACGTTCCTCTTCGCACGGGGAGCAAGAACGATCGCCCGCGGTACCGATTCCAGATCTTCGATGCCCTCGTCTTTTTCGGGTGGCAGCTTCGTCAGGAGCGCCAGGTATGCGACGTATAGCAGCAATAAAACGATTGCGTCGTAGATCGTCAGGCTCGCCTTCCACCAGACGAAGGTGATGTACAGAAGGGGCAATGTTAAGCCGATCACTTCAACACTGTGATCAGGCTCAAGGTCGATCGACCGTAGATGATCTCCCGTGCGCCGGTAGTGAACAAACCCGGCTGTGGCATAGATCATGGGCCACGCCAGTCCGGTGAGCAGCCGTAAGGCTCCAGTCAGATTCGCCATCAGCAACTCCGTTTGCGCTTTCCACGCGAGAACGGCTTCCACCGCAAACTCGGGAAGTGTCTGCATCCAGGCCAATATCGCCAGCGCGAAACCTTGAGCCACGAAGAATTGCGCAGATTCCGCACCCCATGTGATCAAAACCGAAGCAGCAAGGATGGCGGGAGTAGTCCACAGGGCAGCCGCGGGGCTGGAATGGTGCAGCGGCACGGCGAACAGCAATAGGGCCATGCCAACCAGGAGGGGCGGACGCCGCCCTGAACTAAACAAACTGTAGCTGAGCCTCGAAGTTCCCGCCCGACCGATGGAGGAGCGAGTGCCTCTCGAACAGAGGCGACTTAAAAGGAAAATCCTGCCGAAAATGCCCGCCCCGACTCTCTTCGCGAGCGAGAGCGGCTTGTGCAATCAACCAACCGACCTGGTGCATGTTGCGCAATTCAAGTTCTGGGCGCCCGACGGCGATACATGGTTTCACACTTCGATTCGTTAGATCGTCCAGCACGGCGCTCAATCCAACTTTGTCGCGCAAAATACCGCATCCGTTCCAGGTCAGGTCGCGAAGCTCGCTTTCCGGAATCTGCGGAATCAAAGCTACATCGGTACTTAGGTCCCGCGCCGAAACAGCCGGAAGATTCATCATGCTTCGACCGGCTCTCGCGCCAAAGGCAACTGCTTCCAAAAGAGAGTTGCTCGCGAGCCTGTTCGCGCCATGAACACCGGTGCAGGCCGCCTCTCCAGCAGCGAAGAGTCGCGGGACGTCTGTTCTCCCGAACAGATCCGTTCGGATTCCACCCATGGCGTAGTGAGCAGCTGGACGTACCGGAGCCGCTGTTGTCGCAAGATCGATCCCATGCCTGAGGCAGGTCTGGTAGACACGCGGGAATCGAGCGCTTACGAAGCCGGTTGGGAGATGCGTCAAGTCGAGGAACGCGCTTTCGTCGTCGTTGGCGCGCATCTCGGCGACGATCGAACGCGAGACGACGTCCCTGGGAGCCAACTCTCCTTGCGGATGGTAGCGAAACATAAACCGCTCTCCCCGCCCGTTCCGCAGATACGCGCCTTCCCCGCGGAGCGCTTCACTGAGTAGGAAGCGCGGGGCACCGGGAACGTAGAGTGCCGTCGGGTGGAACTGTACAAACTCGATATCCGCAATGCCGGCACCGGCCCGGTAAGCGCACGCGACACCGTCTCCGGTGGCGACGTCCGGATTTGTTGTATTCGCGAATACGCGGCCCAAACCGCCCGTTGCCACTAGAGTGCCGCGCGCCACAATTTGCGTGGTGGCACCGGTCCTTTCATCCAAAACCGAGACACCCACAACCTGTCTCTCAGAGACGATCAGGTCGATTAATGCCGCGAAACTGTGAAACGAAACATTCTCGAGCGAGGCGGCGTGCTGGCGCAAGCTTCGGACAATCTCTCGTCCGGTCGAATCGCCGTGCGCGTGCAGAACACGGTTGCGGCTATGCGCTCCTTCTCTGGCGAAGAGAAGCTCACCACCCTTACGGTCGAAGGCAGTTCCCCATTCGATCAGCTCCTCTACTGCCGACGGGCCTTCTTCGACCAGAGTTTTCACGGCCTCAATGTCACAAAGGCCATCGCCCGCGACAATCGTGTCCTGTTCATGCAACTCGAGCTCGTCATCGTCACTCAAAACGACGGCAATCCCGCCCTGTGCGTATTCGGAAGAAGATTCCTGGAGAGAGTCCTTCGCGATAACCAGTACGCGACCGGAACGAGCAAGTTCCGCCGTCGCACGCAACCCGGCTACGCCGGCCCCAACTACGACAAAATCCGTATCAATCCGCTGCGTAGGGGCCTGAATAATCACAATGGTACAACGATCAAATGCCCGTCTTTGAGGTTAAAACCTCGCATTGCAGTTACCCGAATGTCATCCAACGCGGAGTCAGCGGGCGCATTCGCGATTATCTGCCTCAGCGGCACGGCAAGCTGTTCGTTTTAACCACCAACGATGTCTGGCAATTGCACGGAAGCGCGATCAGCAATCATTTTCAGCCGGGCGAGTTTGAGGTTTTGCGCTTTGAAGGTGGGGAGAGCAATAAACGGCTGGCAAACCTGGAAAGGCTGGCGGAACAGATGTCCGAGCGGGGAGCTGATCGGACAAGCATCGTGATTGGCTTTGGCGGCGGCATCGTGACCGATATGGGCGGCTTCCTCGCAGCGATCTTCATGCGGGGCATTCCGGTCCTCCAGATTCCAACCACACTCCTGGCCCAGGTGGACGCTGCAACCGGAGGAAAGACAGGTGTTAATCTCCGAAGCGGCAAAAACCTGATCGGCAGTTTCCATCAGCCGCTGGCAGTTCTGATTGACCCTGAGCTTCTCTCGACGCTACCGGAACGTGAGTATCGGGCCGGGCTTTTCGAGGTCCTGAAATGTGGGATCATTCGCGATCCGGAGGTGTTCCGTCAATTCGCCCAGCGCCGGTCCGAGATCCTGGCCATGGATCGCGGGTTGGTAGACTCACTCGTGGCAGCGGCGGTTCGCGTGAAGGTCGACGTTGTCTCAGCGGATGAAAAAGAAGGCGATCTCCGCAGGATCCTGAACTTCGGCCACACAATCGGGCATGCGATTGAGGCCGAAACCGAATATACTCGCCTCCTTCACGGCGAGGCAATCGCCTGGGGCATGATCGCCGCTACCGAGCTCTCGTTTCTGGCGGGTCTCTTGTCGAAAGAGGACTGCGCTCAAATCGAGCAGACGGTTCGCAGCTACGGACCGCTTCCTTCGGTGTCAGACTTGAAAGCGGATCATCTCATTGCAAGACTGGCGAAAGACAAAAAGACACTTGGGGGCAAAATCCATTTTGTTCTTGCCACCGGTATCGGTACCGTGGAGATTGTGTCCGAGGTCAACCCTTCTCAGGTTGAACAAGCAATCGTGAACACGCTGCAATGAAGTCAAACGCTGTCGTGACCGGAACAACTCCGCCAGGCGCTCCGGATGAAAAGCAGACATCGCAATGGGTCCAGCGCATGTTCGCCCGCATCGCACCGCGATACGACTTCCTCAATCACCTGCTCTCGTTCAACATCGATCGCAGCTGGCGCAAGGCACTGCTGGAAAAGCTGCGATGGGCGCTCGAAAACCCGAACGCCGTTGTTCTTGATTTGTGCTGTGGAACGGGCGACGTCTACCTCGATCTCAGCCGCGTCGCAAAGGCGCAAGTAATCGGAGCCGACTTCTGCCATCTCATGTTGACTGCCGCGGATGCGAAGGCCAGGCGGAAGAACGTGAAGCCGGCGCTTTTGGAAGCGGACGCACTCGTTCTCCCTTTCGCCGATGGTGAACTCGACTGCATCTCGATCGCGTTCGGCTTTCGCAATCTGGCCAATTACAGTGGAGGTTTAGCTGAATTGCTCAGGGTGTTGAAGCCGGGCGGTCAAGTCGCGATCCTGGAGTTTTCGCACCCTTCCAACTTGCTGGTCAAGCTGGGTTATGGCTTCTACTCGCGGGTTATCCTGCCGATTGTCGGAACGATTGTGTCCGGTTCCCGCGAGGCCTACACGTACCTGCCGTCGTCAATACGGAAGTTCCCGAAGGCGCCGGCACTTGCCGAAACGATGCGATCTGCCGGGTTCTCGCGTGCCGAGTATCGGCTGCTAACCGGCGGGATAGCAGCGCTTCATATCGGGACGAAGTAGCCCCATAGCCACTAATCAACCAGGAACTACTCGCCCAGGCGGCGATTGATCTCATCCCGAAGGTTCAGATTTCGCACCAGCCGTAACAGGTAATTCGGGTGGAGGCCCAACAAGCGAGCCGCTTGTTTGTAATCTCCGGCGCCTTGCACGTAAGCGTCTAAGATTGCTTCCCGTTTAGCCTGGCCGAGAGAGGAGTGATATTTCGCTCCCGATTCGCGCGGTGCAGATTCCAGCAGCGCCTCCGGCAAGTCTTCAGGGAGAACTGTATCGGATACCCCGAGCACCACGGCGCGCTCCATGGCGTTTTCGAGTTCCCGCACGTTCCCCGGCCACGAGTACTGCATCAGGATTTCTTCGGCCTCATGCGAGAGTCCTTCCACCTGGCGCTTGCAACGTTTGGCCGACCTCTCGAGGAAGTACCTAGCGAGGACGGGGATGTCTTCTTTGTGTTCTCGCAAAGGCGGTGACTCAAGCGTGACGACGTTCAAACGGTAGAGCAGATCTTCCCGAAACTTACCTTCGCGAACATCTTCCTGCAGATCCCGATTCGTTGCCGCGATCACGCGAATGTTAAGGCTGTGCACCTGGGTACCGCCCACGCGTTCAAATTCCCGCTGCTGCAGAACCCGAAGCAGTTTCGCCTGGAGTGGTGCGGCTAATTCGCCGACCTCATCGAGAAAGATAGTGCCGCCTTCCGCTAACTCAAATCGGCCCTTTTTAAGCGCGATCGCGCCCGTGAATGCACCCTTTTCGTGTCCGAACAACTCGCTTTCGAAGAGATTCTCGCTCAGGGCCGCGCAATTCACCGCAATGAAATGACCTTCACGGCGGTCACTTCCCTGATGAAGCGCTCGAGCGATCAGTTCTTTACCGGTTCCGCTCTCACCCGTGATTAAGACGGTCGAATTTCGTGGCGCGACGCGCTCGATCAGTGTCAGAAGGCGGCGAATGGGAGGGCTGCTGCCTACAATTCCGGTGGGAACGCCAATCTGCTCCTCCAGCAGCGCTTTCTCCACCTTCAGGTTTTCAACTTCCCGATTGGCTTCGAAACCGATAGAGGCCAGGGAAGCGATAGCGGTCAAAGTCTCCAGATGGGCCGACAATCGCTCACGCTCGCCTGCTTTCGTTTGAAGAAACAGCGCGCCGCCGAGCACGTTCGCAAGATACAGCGGAACTCCTACGATCCCGGTCTGGGCATCTTGGAATGCGCCTTCTTCCGCAATCCTCGCCAGAGCAGCCTTCCCGCTTTCGGCCGCTCCCGGCCATTCATTTTCGTATTGCGCCACTAAGGCCTGCAAACTTGACCCGAGGACGAGATATCCCGCTTCCACCGGAATTAGATCGGAAACCAGCCGCATAATCTGGTTCTGCAGCAGCTTGCTCTGTCCCGACGCAGAATTCGCAGCGAGTGCTCGAAACAGGAAGACCAGCGAACAGGACGCAAGAAGCACCGGCTTCACATCGCTGGTTACAGCCGGAACTCGCTCCTCTTTAGGCTGTTCGCCGGAACGAAACATCAGGATGGTTCTGCCTACGCCGATCTGGTCGCGATCGGTGAGCCAACGTTCGGCAGACCGCATTCCGTTCACGTACGTACCGAGAGAGGTTCGCAGGTCCGTGATGAGAAACCGGGCACCGTGCTGGCGGATCTCACAGTGCCGCCACCCCACTTCAGGTTCATTGACGACGATCTTCGACGACGGTGAGCGACCGATGAAGAAGTCGCCTTTCGTGAGGTCGTGGCGCATGCCGGCGGATGCTCCGTTGACAACAACCAACTCAGCAGGCATAGACGAACGTCTATTCTACAGGTCTGCTAGACAGTAAGCGGGATTAGCCTGTCTCGAGATGACTCAGGCTCGACGTCGGCGGCACCCTCGTCGACGTCCAGATATCTCGGGTCAAGGAGCCTGCTCAATTCGACGTTGCCCATTGCGGAAATAAGCGTCTCTTTCAAGAATGGATGGTCCTTTTCCACCGTTGAGAAGAAGCTCCGGAGCGTGTTTCTGACCGTTCCGGTTTTCTGCGAACAGCCGCACGGAATAACGGGCGCACCCAAGCTCGTTGCGAAGGCCGACGTCTGGTCTTCGGTGACAAAAACCAGAGGCCGGATAAGGCGAAATTCCCGCTTCTTGGACCAGGTCACAGGAGGCAGCGCACTGATTCTCCCGGTGAACATGGAATTCCGCAGAAACGCCTCACAGAAGTCGTCGGCGGTATGGCCGAGCGCCACGACGTTCGCGCCCATTTTCCTGGCAATGTCGTAAACGGCTCGACGACGGAACCGGCTGCAAACATCGCATCCGTGATCGGGCTGCTGTTCGAGAAGGTCGAGAGAGGCCTCGTCTTCGATGTAAACCCAATGGATACCGCGACTTCGCAGATATTCGCCGACCGGATGGATCGGCCGGAGGAACTTACCTTGCTCGACAGTAAACGCACTCACCCGAAACTCGATGGGAGCTCGCTTTTGAAGCAGCAGCAGCGCCTCGAGCAATGTCAACGAGTCTTTTCCACCTGAAATGCCGACGGCGACATAATCGCCATCCCGGATCATTTTGAATCGGCTTATCGCCTCGCCTACCTTGCGCAGAATTGAGCGTTCGAGCTCCATCCTTAATACGATATCGGATTTTCCACGTTTGACGCCCAAATCTCACTCCTCGGCATCCTTAGGCTCAAAGAGAGCGTCCGATCTGCGAAAATGGAGGTGCACCCAAGCAAACCCCGCAGAGTCAACCATCCTTCGGCTGAAGATTCGGTCCGACTCAGAGCTTGAGGACCTAACAAATTCGTGGAACAGCTGACCAAAGACCAAGTTCGTTCAAGTCTCATCCTGCCCTTCGACTTCGCGTTTGAGGATCTCTATCGGACCGATCAATTGCAACGACTGGACAAGCTGTTCCTGGAGGATCTGGGCCAGACCGCTCCGGCGCTCCGGGACGCACTCCTTGCGGCCCGCGAAAATCCAGGAGCTCTAGCTCCGAAGGCGTATTCGACCCTGATGCTTGAGATCGCCCCGTATCTCGAAGATTTTCTGGGCAACTTCTTCGGTATACAGCCCGAACTCGATAAGCTCAGAACACGGCATTCGGAACTAGCACCCATCTACGCGATCAAGCGGCGCTTTGTGCAACGGAAGGCGGTAACAGGCTATACCGAAGAAAAGGCGAGCGAAATCGACGGTTATGCACTCGCTCCCGAACTCGAGACACTGCTCCAGGAGCCGTTGACGGATCTCAGCTTCGCCAACCAGGTATCCCGCTGGCTCGAAAATGAAACCGAGTACGCGCCCCAATTGCAGTTGGCTGCTTCCTACGCGGCGTGGGCAACCCTTTCACCGCAGGGCAAAGCAAAGCATCGCTCGAGCGTCCTTTTCAAGGTTCCGCACAAGCTCGACCCGCATCACCTGGTCGCAACCGAGGCCGTTTCCACCGACGGGTTAGTCCGGCTTCAATTCGACAGCAAGCATTGGCGTCTGAGGGAAGGCTTCCGGCTAACTGACCCCGGGACTGATCTCACCGGCGCGCTCGATCAGGCGAACTACTGCATCAAGTGCCACAACCAGGGCAAGGACAGCTGCTCAACCGGCCTGAAGGAAAAGAACGGCACATTCAAGTCGAGTGTGTTCGGCGTTGCTCTGGCCGGGTGCCCTCTCGACGAAAAGATTTCCGAGATGAATGCCGCGAAAGGCGCCGGGAACCCGATCGGCGCCCTCGCGATTGTCACGATCGATAACCCGATGTGTGCCGCTACCGGCCACCGAATCTGCAACGACTGCATGAAGTCGTGCATATTCCAGAAACAGGACCCGGTGGACATTCCGCAGGTGGAGACGCGGTCGTTGAAGGATGTTCTGGAGCTTCCGTGGGGGTTCGAGATCTACAGCCTCCTGACTCGCTGGAACCCCCTAAACATCTCGCGTCCTTATCCGCGCACTTCGACCGGGCACAAGGTGCTGGTAGTGGGTCTTGGACCAGCAGGATTCACGCTCTCTCACCATTTGATGAACGACGGCCACACGGTTGCGGCTGTCGACGGGCTGAAACTGGAGCCGCTGCCTTCCGACATCTCAGGTGTCGACGCTTACGGCCAGCGCGTCCCGTTCAAGCCCATCCGAGACATTACCGAGATCTACGAACGGCTCGATGAGCGTGTGATGGCTGGATTCGGCGGAGTCGCCGAATATGGCATCACCGTCCGCTGGAATAAGAACTTCCTGAAAGTGATCCGGCTGCTGCTCGAACGGCGCAGCGAATTTGCGATGTTTGGCGGTGTTCGGTTCGGCGGAACTCTGACGGTCGACACTGCGTTCGAAATGGGATTCGACCACATCGCGCTCTGCGCGGGAGCGGGTCGTCCTACCGTCATCCCGATGAAGAACGGCCTTGTGCGCGGTGTTCGCCAGGCGTCGGATTTTCTGATGGCGCTGCAACTCACAGGTGCTGCGAAATTTGAGTCGTTGGCGAATCTGCAGATCCGAATGCCGATTGTTGTCATCGGGGGCGGTTTAACCGCCGTCGATACCGCAACCGAGTCACTTGCCTACTACGTAGTGCAGGTGGAGAAGTTCCTGAAACGGTACGAACTTCTGGCCGCCGAGATAGGTGAACGTGCAGTCGTTTCGAGATGGAATGCAGAGGACGCGGAGGTTGCCGCTGAGTTTCTGGACCATGCGCGACAGATCCGGGCGGAACGCGCCGCGGCCGCACGAGAAGGCCGCGCCCCGGAAATCAACAAGCTTCTCGATTCCTGGGGTGGTTCCACCATCGCGTATCGGCGGCGGCTCATCGATGCTCCCAGCTATACGCTAAATCACGAGGAAGTCGCGAAGGCTTTCGAAGAGGGCGTCAAGTTTGCAGAGTGTCTCTCGCCCCAGGAAGTCGAGATCGACGAGGCGGGAAGTGCCCGGGCGATTCGATTAGAAAAGCAACGCTTCGACAATGGCAGCGGCCAGCTGGTACCGACGGGCGAGTTCGTCACGCTCCCGGCCAGGAGCATTCTGGTAGCCGCGGGCACTCAGCCGAATACGGTTTTGGCGCGTGAGGACGAAGCGAACTTTTCGCTGGACGGACGTTATTTCCAGGCGATCGACGACGAAGGCAACCCTGTCCGGCCGGAGCGCATCTCGAAGCCGTCCGCTACCTACGTTCTGGTTTCGCGTCAACCGGATGGCCGAGCGGTCAGTTTCTTTGGCGACCTTCATCCCTCGTTCTCGGGCAACGTTGTGAAGGCAATGGGCAGCGCAAAACGCGGTTATTCCGTCGTTTCACGCGTGCTCTCAACGTTGCCGAAAACGGAGCCTGCTCCGGCAGCCTTGCTCGAGCGACTAAACGACGAACTCCGACCTCGTGTCGAGGACGTCGTACGCCTGACGCCGAACATCGTTGAAATTATCGTCCGCGCACCGATTGCCGCACGAGCTTTCAAGCCGGGCCAGTTTTATCGCCTGCAGAACTACGAGGCTTTGGCGGCACGTGCGGACTCGACTGTCCTCGCCATGGAAGGGCTGGCTCTCACGGGCGCTTCGGTTGATCTGGAGAAAGGGCTCTTGTCGACCATCGTTCTCGAGATGGGTGGCTCGTCCGATCTTTGCGCGATGTTGAAGCCCGGAGAGCCCGTCGTGCTCATGGGCCCGACCGGTACGCCCACCGAAACCCCGGAACAAGAAACGGTTTTGCTCGCCGGCGGGGGACTCGGCAACGCAGTTCTCTTCTCCATCGGGCAGAAGCTCCGGGAAGCGGGATCTCGCGTGGTTTACTTCGCGGGATACAAGAAAATCATCGATCGCTACAAAGTAGAAGAGATCGAAAAGGCAGCAGACGTTGTGATCTGGGTGTGTGATGAGGCGCCCGGATTCACGCCGGACCGAGTGCAGGACAGTGCTTTTGTCGGCAACATCGTCGAGGCTATGGCTGCGTACGGGCGCGGCGATCTCGGCGAACCTGAAATCCCACTTAACTCAGTAGACCGGTTGATTGTTATCGGCTCGGATGGGATGATGCGGGCCGTTCAACAGGCAAGGCACTCTGTCCTGCGACCTTTCCTGAAGCCGGATCACCATGCAATCGGCAGCATCAATTCTCCGATGCAATGCATGATGAAAGAGATCTGTGCCCAGTGCCTCCAGATGCACAAGGATCCCGTGACGGGCAAAGAGACGGTCGTGTTCTCGTGCTTCAATCAGGACCAACCGCTCGACCACGTCGAGTTTGGCAGTTTGCGTTCCCGGCTTTCGCAGAATGGCGCTCAAGAAAAACTGACCAAACTCTGGATCAATCGCTGCTTGCGTCACATTGGCGCTCGAACCAGCGAACTGGTAGCGCTCGGATAGTTGCTTCGCATTACACTTTTTACGAAATCTGTACAACCCTCTAACAAGCTAGAGATATCTCCGCACTTAGCCTAGGCTTACGACATTTTTCTCAAAGTCGGAGAAACCTCTATGATTCCTAAACACAGAAGCTTGTTTTGCGTCGCGCTTCTCGCTTTTGCAGCACTTGCTCCCATTGATGCGGCGACAGTCTACCGTGAGTCGGTTTCGGGAGACTTATCGAACTCGGGACTGACACCGACCGTGCTTCCTGTCAGCGTCGGCTCAAATCAGATCTTCGGCACGACCGGCCGAGTCACCGCAACGGACCGGGACTATTTCACCATCACAGTGCCCACAGGTCTACAGATCAGCGAGATTTTGGAGCTCGGAGGAACGGCGGTGGGTGATGCCGTTTCTTTTTTCGGCATTCAACGCGGTTCTCAAGTGACTGTGCCTACAAATGCCGCGACCGCTGATGGCCTGCTCGGTTGGACTCACTACGGTCCTGTCACGTCAGAGACGGACATCATGCCGGAATTGCAGGTTCCCGCCGAGGGTTCGACGGGTTTCACGGGCGCGCTGCCAGCCGGGAATTACGCATTCTGGATTCAGGATTTTGGGGCAGGCACATTCTCCTACGCCTTCGACGTTCGTCTGACAGCCGCCACAACGGCGCCCGTTCCCGAACCCGCCAGCTATGCCAGCGCCCTGCTCGGGGCGTTGTTTCTGGCCTTAGTCCTTCGCAGATATCGTCACTCGCATTTGTAAATCTCGCGCTTACAGGGAGCCGCTCGAAGGGGCGGCTTCCTTCGACTAACAACTAGACCGCGCCCCCTCACGGATTGCGGAACCATGAGCGTTCGGAACTATGGTCGTTCCGTTCGTTACCATTGAATTACTCCATGGATGCAACTTCCGTTGACCTGAAGAAGACGGTCAACCTACCGAAAACTTCGTTTCCGATGAAGGCGAATTTGCCTGTGCTCGAACCCAAACTGCTCGAGCAATGGGAAAGCAACGGTCTTTACCAGCGCATTCGGGACGCTCGCCAGGGGCAGAAACAATACGTTCTGCACGACGGTCCTCCTTACGCGAACGGAAACATCCACCTCGGAACCGCTTTCAACAAGATCCTGAAAGACTTCATCGTGAAGTCGAAAACGATGGCCGGATACGATGCTCCGTACGTTCCCGGCTGGGATTGCCATGGCCTGCCGATCGAATTCAAGGTCGATCAGGAGCTCGGAAAACGCAAAGCGTCCATGAGCGTCGCGCAGATCCGCGCCGAGTGCCGGACCTATGCGGCGAATTTCGTCAACATCCATCGCAGGGAGTTCAAGCGATTGGGAGTGCTCGGCCGGTGGGACGATCCATACCTGACCATGAGCGCCGAATACGAGGCGGTCATCGCGCAGGCGTTTGTTGATTTTCTTCACAGCGGGTACGTGTACAAGGGTCTGAAACCGGTGCACTGGTGCATCAAGGACCGGACCGCTCTTGCCGAAGCCGAAGTTGAATACGAGAATCACACCAGCCCATCGATCTACGTCCGCTTCCGGCTCGCTTCGGACCCGGCGGCGCTGGACTCAAGCCTCTCAGGGCGGCAGGTTCACTGCCTTATCTGGACCACAACGCCGTGGACCATTCCCGCGAATCTCGCGATCAGCTTCAATCCGAAGTTTGAGTACCTCGTTGTGGATACGCCGGAAGGCCTGGTCATTGTTGCGGAAGGTTTACTCGACCAAGTGTCGGAAGCACTTGGGTGGGACAAAACCGTCGTGGCACGCTTCCCCGGTACGAGACTAGAAGGTGCCGTTTTCAGACATCCGTTTCTTGACAGGGATTCGCTGGGGCTTCTGGGAGAGCACGTCACACTCGAACAGGGCACCGGAGCCGTTCATACGGCCCCTGGGCACGGCCAAGAAGATTTC
Organism: Bryobacteraceae bacterium; assembly: GCA_045807925.1. Taxonomy (GTDB): domain Bacteria; phylum Acidobacteriota; class Terriglobia; order Bryobacterales; family Bryobacteraceae; genus Bog-105. The sequence goes on from JBJMGK010000229.1 coordinate 60,201, forward strand.
GTCATCGGCCAGCGATACGGATTGCCGGTGTATTGCCCGGTCGACGCCTCTGGGCGCATCTTCCGCGCGGAAGGCGCGTCTGGCGTACTTCCGGAAGAGCTGATTGGCAAAACGATCTGGGAGATCAATCCGATTGTGGTCCGCTTGCTCGAGGAGCACGGTGCGCTGGCCTCTCAGGTCCGGCTCGAGCATAGCTATCCACACTGCTGGCGCTGCCATAATCCGGTCATTTTCCGCGCGACGGAGCAGTGGTTTATCGGGATGGAGCGTGAAGCACTTCGAAGCCGCGCTTTCGACGCGATCAAGACCGTTAAGTGGCATCCGACCTGGGGCGAGGAACGCATCTCGAACATGATTGCGGTCCGGCCCGACTGGTGTATCTCGCGGCAGCGTGTTTGGGGTGTCCCGATCGTCGTTTTCTACTGCGAGGGTTGCGGCGAGCCTTTCACCGAGAAGAGCGTTTTGGAACGAGTGATCGCGAAATTCCGGGAGAAGACGGCAGACGTCTGGTACTCGGAGACGGTGAGCGAGCTGATGGGCGAGGACTGCACATGTCAGAAGTGCGGAGGCACCAGCTTCCGGCGCGAAAATGACATACTCGACGTCTGGTTTGATTCAGGTTCCAGCCACCTCGCCGTTCTCACGGCCCAGAATGATCTGCCGTGGCCGTCGGACATGTACATCGAGGGCGGCGACCAATACCGTGGCTGGTTCCACAGCTCGCTCCTGATCGGCGTCGGACTTCGGGGCGGAGCTCCCTATCGCGAATGCGCGACGCACGGATGGACGCTCGATGCCGAAGGTCGGGCCATGTCCAAATCGCTCGGCAATATCATCGAACCCGAGAAGATCGTCAAACAGTACGGCGCGGATCTCCTCCGGCTTTGGGTTGCGTCCGTTGATTTCACGGAGGATGTTCGACTCTCGGAAGTGATTCTGACGCGGCTTTCTGAAGCCTACCGCAAACTGCGCAACACGTTCCGGTACATGCTGGGAAATCTCTCGGACTTCAATCCGGCGACGGACGAGGTTGCCGCCGAAGAATTGGCGCCCCTCGATGTCTGGATGCTGGCGCGGACCGAAAACCTGGTCAAGAGATGCCTCGCCCACTATCAGGAGTACGCGTTCCACAAGGTGTATCGCGCCGTTTACGATTTCGCGATCACTGACATCAGTTCGCTTTTCGTCGACGTCTCGAAAGACCGCCTGTACACGGCAGGTCCGAACTCACAATCCCGCCGGAGCGCTCAAACAACGCTCTACCGCATGAATGCTGCACTCGTCCGTCTGCTTGCGCCGATTCTCTCCTTCACCTGCGAAGAGGTTTGGGGCTACATGAAATCAGGTCCGATCGCTGCGGCCAGCGTTCACGTTGACTACTTTCCGAAGCCGGAAGATCTGACGGCCGGGTTCACTTCACGGCAACGTGAGGTGGCGGCCGAATGGGAGAAGCTACTTCCAATCCGGGAGCGCGTTCTGAAGGCTCTCGACAGCGCGCGCGATGACAAGGTGATCGGTTCTTCGCTCGAAGCGACCGTCGAACTCGAAGCGAGCGGCGACGAACTGCCGGTTCTTCAGCGGTTCCGGGACGAGTTACCGATGTGGTTCATCACTTCCGATGTGACCCTCGCGCCCGGCGAAGCTCAGGAACTCGCTGTAAAAGTGGAACGTGCGCGCGGTGACCGTTGCGAGCGGTGCTGGCGTTACACAACGGACGTGGGAAGCAACTCCGATTTCCCGACAGTTTGCGCCAGGTGTGCATCTGTATTGCCGGCGTTTATCAGCTGATCGTGCCAAATGCACTGACGACGAAACGACTCTGGGCGCTCGGTTTGGCCGTGGCGATCGTCTGCCTCGATCGGCTGACGAAGGTATACATTCAGCATGTTCTGAGTCCGTTCGAAAATGTCCCGGTTATCCCGGATCTCCTGCGTATCGTTCACGTCGAGAATCCGGGAGCCGCATTCGGAGTTTTGGCGGAAGGCAACCCAGCGTTCCGCGCGCTCATCCTAATAGGTGTGTCCTTTTTGGTCCTGTGCCTTGTCATTGCCGCGCTGTGGATGCGCAGTGTGACCGAGGATTCACTCATAAACTTTCTTGCTCTCGGGGCCATTCTGGGCGGCGCAGGCGGTAATCTGTATGACCGGATCGTACACGGCACCGTGACGGACTTCATTGAGGTCTTCCACGGTTCGTGGAGCTTCCCTGCGTTCAACGTGGCCGATAGCGCGATTACGGTAGGGGCGGCTTTTCTGGTGTTGAACACTCTTTTCCGTCCAAACCAACGAAACCGGAAAGAAACGCTGAACGCGTTGAGATAGGACCATGTACCCCAAATTAGTCAGCTTCGGATCGTTTTTCATCCCGACGTATGGCGTCCTGGTCGCGCTGGGCTTTCTCCTGGCCATGACCGTGACGCTGCGACTGGCAAGGCGAAGCGGTCTGCCATCCGAAAAAGTAGTCAATCTCGCGGTCTATTGCGCAATGGCGGGAATCGTTGGCGCCAAGCTATTCATGTTTTTGTTCGATTTACCGACATACATGAGAAACCCAGGCGAGATCTTTACGCTCGAGACCCTGCAAGCCGCCGGCGTTTTTCATGGCGGGTTGATTGTGGCATTGCTGTTTGCTGCGTGGTACATCCGGAAAGAGTCGCTGCCGCTGTTTGCCACTATGGACTGCTTCGCTCCTGGGATTGCACTCGGACAGGCGGTCGGCCGCTTAGGATGCTTTGCCGCGGGCTGCTGCTGGGGCAAACAATGCAGTCTCCCGTGGGGCGTGCGGTTCCGTTCGGATTTCGCGGCACCAGTACCATTGGACAAGACTCTGCACCCAGCGCAGCTCTATGAGTCCGCAGCCGATTTTCTGATTTTTGCGTTCTTATATCGGCGATTTCAGACTTCGGCGAAGAACGGCCAAATCATCGGGCTATATCTGGTTTTGTACTCGGTGGCCCGCTTCATCATCGAGTTCTTCCGCGAACACGAGCAGTCGCTCGTCGGCCCGTTCTCGCTGACTCAGTGGATCGCGCTGGGGTTGCTGGTTCTCGGCTGCGTGTTTCTCAGCCGAAGCCGGACCTCGACACGACTGCACGCGAGAGCGCCCCAGCGGACTACCGCGTAAGGCACGTTCGGTTCGTATCACGTTCATCTCACTCGTGTATGCGATAAGCGGCCCGCGGTTCGCATTGGCGAACTCCGTCCTGAGAGTTCCCCCTCCCCCTTCTCGAAGCAGCAGTGCTAGAGTAAGAAACCTACAGTTGGGGGCAACGTGACTGCAGTGAGCCTATGGGCAAATCGCAGGTCTGAGACGTCGTTTACAGGGACGGTTCTTGCCTGCGTTGCGTTTCTTTTTATCTCCCCGGTTTGGGCGGAGACGAGTGCCAATCTGACGGGGCAAGCGCTCCAGCGCGAGGCGAGCGGTGACCTGAATGGGGCCCGCAGCCTGCTAGAGCAGAGCGCGTCGGCGAACGGAGAGACAAGCGGGGCAGAGGCTCTGGCCGAGTTTCTCGAACGCCACGGAAGTCCCGAGAGCCGTCAGGCATACCTGAAGTGGGCGCAAGGGGAGAGCGATCCGGCCCTGCGCCAGCAGGCCTTGCGCCAAGTAGTACTGAGTGACTTCATCAACGGCAAGGAGGCAGATCTCGCCGCTGACCTGAACCTCTACCGAGCGGCAGGCGGTACCAATCTCCGGCAACCCGCCAAGGCAGCGGCAGCTGTCCCGGCGAAGACAATTTCCATTCCCGGTCCACTCTCGTCATTCGCCCGCATGGCGGCGCTTTCTCCGGATCTTGCTCCGGAAGAACTGCTTCCAGCCCTGGCGAGGAACGTCGTGACGAACGGATACGAAGCTTCCGGCAACGAGGCGCTTCAGCAGACCGAGTACCTGCGGCTGGTGGTGCGGTATTTGGCGCAGGCCAGGGAAATTCAGGGTTTGTCGGTCGAGGCGAAGAAAATAGTCATTCCTCAATGCGACAGCGAACAGGCCGGTGCTCTGTTAAAAGCGCTTGGTTATAGGATGCGCGGCTCCTGCGGCGCCGATATCGTGCTCGAAACTGTCAACCCAACCAAAGCCTTTCTCACCGTTGACTCGGGGTTTCCGCTTGCGCAGCTCGAACAGGATCTGCGGGCGAATCGCCGATTTGAGTTTCCCTACGCGCCAACACAGATTCCGGTGCTGTACGGCTCCGAGTATTGGATGAGCGCTTTGGGACGCACAAATCAATCTGAGTTTATCGATGCTTTTCTCTCGGATCCTTCCCTCTGCCGGCTCTATCTTGGTCTGTCGCATCTGGACCGCCCCACCGCCGAAGCGCTTCGGAAACAGGTGCCCGCACCCAGGCTAAAGCTTTACGCCGGCGTTCTTGACTTCTATGGCGGCATGTTCCAGATCCAAAATGGAGCAGCGGCCGTGCCGGGTCCTGCACGGACCTGGGCCAGCATGATCGGAGTTTCTCCGTCCAACCCCGGCGCGTTTTACGAAAAGCTCCTGGCTACAGACGACGGCTGGGCGGCAAGTTACTTCGACGCGCTCTCTCGCATTAGTGGCCCAACAGCGGCGTATCTGACGCAACCGGAGCGCCTCCGACGGTTCTACGACGCACTGCGGGGGAAAATCACTACCCCTGGTCCAGCACGTCCCGTATTTCGCTCGAGCACCGAACTGATGCTGCTTACAACGGCCCTGCGAATCGATGCAAACGGACAGCCGCACATCCCCGGCAACATCGAGGTCTGGAAGAACCTCTTTATCAAGCATCCGCACGGGAAGTATGATGGCAAGCTGACGCGGTCCGCAACCTCATGGAAGTCCAATGACGATGTGCTTGAGGCACTTTTTGCACTCAGCCGCAAAACTGTCGAGAACGAGCCTCTGCGAATCTTCCTTACTCTCAGTGATGTGGATCGCGGCCGCACTGCGCCCATCTCTCCTCAGCTTGCGGCGCGAATGATCAGCAGCCACAGAATTTTCGGAGCGCAATACCCGCTGTTTGCGGATTGTCCATTTCTGTCTGAAGCCGCCATCAGTCGCTATCTCGATACCGTCAGCGATATCAATTCCATTCGGGATGTCCTTCTTCGGGCAGACACCATCGGGATTTTTCAAGCCGACACTGAACTCTTTCGCATCCTGTCGCACCGGGACGGAATTCCAGTGGCGTCGAGAGATGCCGTTTTCACAAAACTCATTACTCCCTTCGGTCACGTACGCGCACAAACCGAGTTGTTCGACGCAGGCAAATCGAGTATAGATCTCCTGATTGCTTCGACCTCAGGTTCTGTGAGCGGCGGGTCGCGCCAAAAACAGATGACTGAGCTCCTTATGGGGCCGATTCGAAGCTCAGGAGGAAACGGGCCAGCCTCTCCGACCGATATCTTCCTGCGCGTTTTTGACTCGCAACGGCTAATCCCGCTCGATAGCTTGTTTGCTCTCGCCGAGAAAAAAGGCGGAATTGATGCCAAAACTATGAAAAGCATCACCGACCAACTGGACCGGCTGGAGGAATCGGAGGCGGCTCGCGGATCTCTGACACAAGATGAAAAGAACTCGTTTGCCCTTGGATATTGGAGCACGCGCCATATTGAGCAGGAGCGCAAGTTCAATTTGGAACGCATGTTGAAGACTCCGGAAAAGCGCGACATGCGGGACGCACTTCTTCCTTTTCTTCGCGACTCCATGGTTGGCCTGCTCTACAGCTATTACACGCCTGCCGGAGCGCAATTGCTCTTGACTAATCCTCAATTCGTTCGTGCGCATGATTTCGTGGGACCGGAAAGCTCGCCTTCGGGATGGCGCACCACGGAAGTGTCCAGCGGGGGATGGCCGGTTAGCGCGGGCGGAAGACTCATCGGGTCGCTCGTCTCTCTGCCGTACGCGATTGCGGAAGCTGAGCAGAACTTCCTCAGCCCCAAGCGTGAGCAAGCACTGATTTGGGCCGATCTGGTCCCGCAGATGATTGCGGACGTGACTATTAACCGATGGCGAGATATAAAGCCGGAACAGCTTCGGTGGGTCGCGCTCCATGTGCAACGCGGCAAGAATCTCGTGGCGGCTGCCGTACTTGATCCGAGCGTGCAGAGTGCAGTAATGGAGACCTACAAACGATATTCGACACCAGGGCGTGTCGAGTGGCTATGGGAGCACCTGCAATCTGATAGTTTCCAGAACGCGATCGCGACCGTGCCGACCTCGATTCTCTACTCCCTTGCAGACGACCCGGCTCTCGCGAACATCTCGCCTGACGCTGCGTCACGTCAGATCGCCACTCTGAAAGAGCAGAACGCCGCTTCTGTGGCGCCCGACGCGATCAGTCGGGCCTTCGGAACTCCGAAACCGACGTTGACTCACTCCTTTACTCCCGGACTTCTCAAGCTGAGAACGTTCCCGGCTCTGATGGGTTACTCAAGCCGCATACTTGCAGAAACCTGGGAATCCAACAACTTGTACTATGCAGCACTAGCCGACGAGATGGCGACGCCGGTCGCCGCGCTCGATGTCTTCGTTCCCGAATGGAATCGATCTACTATTGAAAATATTTTCGCTACTCACCTGGAAGACTGGCCCGCAATTTTGAGATCGTTGCAGACGATGGGCAACAACATCAGACACCAGAGCGAGAGAGCTTCGGTGGCCCGGACTTCGGTGAACTGAGAAGGAAACTGTGAGTAAAACTGTTCGCACCCTCATTGGTACAGCCTTACTGCTTGCGACCGCAGGTTTGTGGCTTTATGCACAGGAGCAGGACCAGACCACCTTCCATGTGAAAGTGGACATGGTCGTGCTGAGCTTTGCCGTGACGGACACAAAAGGCAAATACGTCAACGGACTCAAGCCGAAGGATTTCAAGATATACGAGGACGACATCAACGAGAAGCTCTCCACGTTTGCGGAAGGCAATCGTCCTCCGGTCCAGGTGCTCGACAGCGGAGACACTCGTCCGCTGCACGCCGGGACGGAAGCGGGCGACGGTGCCGCGCAAACCGTGGATCTCCGAGCGGGAACGGCGGGTACGAATGTGTTCGTCCTTTTCGACACGAGCAATTACATGTACCGGGGCTTTGTCTACGCCTCGGATGCAATCGCCGATTTCATCCGCGGCCTTGACCGCACCGATTCAATCGCCGTGTACACATATAGCCGGAATCTGAATCGGGCGGTTTCCCTGAATCGGGACCGTGCTTTAGCCATTGCGGGCCTGCGCAGAGCAGTCGCCGGTGACGACTCCGCCTTGTACAACTGCTTGCTCCTGACTCTGCGCGATGCTGCCAAAATACCGGGCCGCAAAGTTGTCATCGTTTTCTCGAACGGGCCGGACAACGCAAGTATGGTGGCACCTGACGATGTTCGTGCCGTAGCCGAAGACGAAGGTATCCCGATTTATGTGATCTCGACGAATGAGGTCACGAAGGACCCCATTTCGAGCGGCATCTTTAAGCGGATTTCAAACAGTACCGGTGGGAAAAGCTATTTCGCCAAGACTTGGCAGAAGCAGGTGGAAGCGTTCGAATCCATCCGCGAAGACCTGGGCAACAGCTACACCGTCACCTACTATCCGCAACCGAATCCGAACGAAGGCTTCCGGAAACTGAGGATTGAACTGCTCCCGGAAGCCATGAAGAAGTATAAGGTTCGCGCCCGGCCGGGGTATCGCCCGCAGCGCGGGATTTAAAAGCTCGGCCCGGAGTAACTTTCAGCTTTGGCGGTGGATCGCGAACGGTCCCCACGCCTGCGACGTTGCCATCAACTGGACTACGTTGATATTCACGTGCTGGGGACGCGTCGCCACCCAGTGGATCGCGTCAGCGACGTCGTCGGCGCTCAATGCTTTCACGCCTTTGTAGACGGCTGCTGCTTTTTCCTCATCGCCTTTGAACCGCACCTTCGAAAACTCTGTATCGGATGTGAGTCCGGGCTGGATATCCGTGACGCGAACGCCCGTCCCAAGCAGGTCAGAGCGGAGGTTGTAACTGAATTGATGCACGAATGCCTTCACCGCGCCGTAGACATTCCCCCCAGGGTAAGGGAATTCAGCGGCTACGGAACCCAGGTTGATGATGTGGCCGCGTTTACGTTCGACCATCCCGGGCAGAAGCAGCCGGGTGCAGTACATTACTCCCTTCACGTTTATGTCCACCATGGCATCCCAGTCATCCAGATCCGCGGTGGCCGCCGGGTCAAGGCCGATGGCTCCGCCCGCGTTATTGACGAGCACGTCCACTTCGCGGAATCCTTCCGGCAGGCTTGCGACCGCTGATTCCACCTCGGCACGTTTACTGACGTCGAACTGCAGAGGCAGGAAGTTCTCGCCCCACTCCTTCTTCAGTTCCTGGAGTCTGTCCCCGCGCCTCCCGGTGCCGATCACCTTGGCGCCACTCCGAATAAATGCTTGGGCCGTTGCTCGCCCATAGCCCGACGTTGCTCCTGTGACAAAAACGATCATTTCTCAAGCATAAAGGTCAGACCAGCGCCGCACGTGCAGTATGCACGGATTAGGCTTTTTCAGCATTGTGCTAGCCTGATAACGTTCTCGCTTAACAACGCATATTCCGCTCGTTTTGCGCGCCAATCCCTCTCCATGTCGCTGCAGGTCTTTTTGCAAGCCCACCTAACCGGTGGAACCGACTTTCTAGCTGCCGAGCCCGCAACAGACGAAGATCAACTATTCAGCTTTCAGGGCCGATGCGCATGGCTGACGCTCTTTTGTGAGGTCCTGCCACGGGCACTTCTGGCCGAACTGAAACTCTCGCGCATGCTGCTTGGTTCCGCGAGCGCCGAGCAGTTTCTGCTTGTGCTCACTGAAGAGGATCTTCCGCGTGCCAACGAACTACTAAGCAGGGCGGCAGCTGCCGTGTCCGACCTTTCCGGTGATCATTTACGTTTGGTTTGGGCAAGCACGGAGGATCTCGGCGCCTGGCCGGTCGTCCGTAAACGGCTGGACGATGCGCTTTCCGTGTTTCGGTCAGCATCGCTATCTCAAGAAGATCGTGCGAGTGCATTTTTGCCGACAGCCGACGATCGAAAGTCGATGTCGCCCTATTTTTCGCGATTTGCCGCGGGCATCGCGACAGCATCAAGCGTGGGCTGGTCTAGCGAGCAGCCGGCGGAACTCCAGTGGGATGGCGGCCAGTATTCGTGGCCTTTAAAGGAACAATCGAGCCTGTCCGAAGACTCCGTTGTGTTCCCGCGACGGATTGCAATGAGCGACGAGGGGAAAGAGCTCACGTTGCAGGAACTCGCGGCAAGAGCGGACGGCAAGCCGCGCTGGGGAATCCTGGTGGGCGACGTTGACAACTTCGACGCGCTATTGCGAACTGCGGGAGCGGCCGAAGGGCACATTCACCTTTCTGTCATGTTCAAGGAGTTCTTCGCCGGCGAGCTCTCGCTGCTTGGCACACTCCCGGACTTCTGGCGCAAGGTAACGGTGCTTTATCTGGGCGGGGACGACTTCGCCGCGATGGGTTCGTGGGATGCGCTGCTTCTGCTTGCTCGTGAGCTTCAGCGGTTATTCGAAAAATTCGCCGGCCAGAACGTGCAAGGCCCGTCGGGCTTCGAAGGCAAATCGATCAGCATGTCTTTGGCAATAGCGCCCGAGGACAGCGACGGAATCGGTCCGGTTTTGCAGACCGCCGTGTCGCAATTGAAGCAGGCGAAGGCAACTGACCCGGGAACATTCACGTTATTCGGCCGAACCTTGGAATGGAAACGTTTGAGCGACGCCGAAGAACTCAAATCAAGCCTGGTCAGGCTTGTTCGGGATTTCGGATATTCGCCGCAATACATTTACGACCTGACCTCCGTATACCGGGAGGGTTCGGCCGTTCGTTCGTTGCGGAGAAAGGCGGCTCGGGTCGACAAACCATGGCGAACGTATATGCGGCTCGCAAGGGTTATTCCGCAGTCGCGAGGAAAAGAAGTAAACAACGTGCGCAACGCTGTGATCAACAGCCTGATCGGTAAAAGGACCAGCGCTGTCAAGCTACGCCCATCGGGGCGTGTTGGTCTGGAGTGGGCGCGCCTGGCAACGGGCGAGAGCAACTAGCGTTCTCGGCGGAAGGTGGTTTCAGATGGCAGAAACAGAAGAAAAGAAGGGCGACGAGCGGCGTTCGGGCGAATCGCGGCCCCCACGCGAAGGTCGACCTGGCGGCGGGCCTCGGGGCGGTAACGAACGCGGCGGATCCGGCGAGGGTCGGGGCGATCGTGGGCGTGACAATCGAGGCGGAGGGCGACCGGGCGGCGGCGGCGACCGAAGGCCGGAAGGTGCGCCCGAGATCGACCTCGAAAAGCTCATCTCGGATAGTCTTTATCTGGATAATCAGGCACATGTCGTCGTAAGCAGAATGCGCGACATGGATTCCGGCACAAAGAGTCAACTTCGACGTTTATATAACGCTGTGCGACGCGCGACTCGCACTCCCGAATCGGAGCGTCAACACGAGTTCGTGATGGTGCGCGCGCGTCTCGCGTATACCATCGCCCGGCACTCGCTTCGCAGTCTCGATGCACTCGAGCGGCTGTTGCTTCAGGTCACGCGTAAGAACGACACGCGCGGCTACGAACGCTTCCGCGATCTTTTCGAGGCGATCATTGCCTACAACGAATAGAGCCTGCGGCGAAGACGCGACTGGACAGGAAACGAAAGCATGAGTTCTCATAATGCAGGAACGCAATTAACGTTCCTTGGAAAGCTTATTCTCGAGGGCGAGATTCAGTGTCAGACCGGCCTCCACATCGGTGCCGGTAAAGGATCGCTCGAAATCGGCGGGGCCGACAATCCCGTGGTGAAAGATGCCTTTGGTGTGCCCTATATCCCGGGCAGTTCGCTTCGAGGCCGTCTGCGTAGTCTGCTCGAGCAGTCCCTCGGCCTTACCGTACCGAACGAACTTGTCTACGTTTCCAAGCGACGCGGACAGGAAGTGCGCATTCACCAAAGCGACCGGCCCGACGATGAAGTGTGCCTCCTGTTTGGTCGAAGCCCGGCTCGCGTTGAGAAGGTTTCTGGAGAAGCGTCGGAGTCGGCCGCAGCGACACCAGCTCGGCTTACGGTGTATGACTCGCCCCTAATCGTCGACAGCATCACCCAGCAGATGCGGGAAAACCTGGACGACGAACTGACAGAAGTGAAGAGCGAGAACGCGGTCGATCGCATTACTTCCCAGGCAAACCCCCGTACTCTCGAGCGGGTTCCCGCAGGAGCGCGATTCCGGTTCCGCATGGTCTTCGATGTGCTTTGCCCCGAAGACAAACCACTCATCGCCCGCGTGGCAGAAGCGCTTCGGTTACTCGAAGACGACGCGCTTGGCGGTGGAGGCAGCCGAGGAAACGGCCGCATCGCGTTCGGTTCGCTAACCCTGTCCTGGCGGAGCAAGGATTACTACGGCAAGGGAGCAGGTGAAAGCACGCTCGTATCAGGTGCTGAGCTAGCAGCATTGCAACAGATGGTAGCTGCGGACGACTTCGGAGAGAAACTGACCTAAATGCAGCCGGCTGTCGTCATCCGTCTGCGCCCGCTCGGACCGTGGCGCTGCGGAGTTGGAATCGGTCAACAGCAAGTGGAGAGCGCATTTCGAAGCGACCGCGTGTATTCGGCGGTCACCCTCGCGATGCAACGCCTCGACCTGCTTTCGGAGTGGCTCGAGGCGACAGCACTCAGTTCGACTCCAGCCGTTGTCTTCAGCTCGTTGTTCCCGTTTCAAGGGGATACGTTGTTTGCGCCGCCTCCAGCTACGGTATGGCCGCCCGCGGCCAACTTGCTGACGAGTCCGAGCCCGGTATTTCTATCGAAGATGCGTTGGGCGGCAGCGCACTACGTGCCGCTCTCCGCAACAGAATCGCTACTGCTGTCTCAGCCGCTCTTGGCGGACCAGTGGATTGTGGATTCAGAAAGCGGGTGCCTGCTGCGGCGGGACCGCCCGAGCACAAGCCCGTTTCGGTACTCGACCCGGACCAGTGCCGCTGTGGACCGCTTGAGCGGGGTTTCTGCCGTGGCCCGAGCGGTCGCGTGCATAGAGTTCGAGAATGGCTCGGGGTTGTGGGGCGTTGCACGTTTCGCAGATGAGGCAGCCGAATTCAAATGGGGCGAGCGCGTTCGGGGAGCGTTCCGGTTGTTGGCCGATACGGGTTTCGGAGGCCATCGAAGCAGCGGGTGGGGACAAGCGTCAGCTCCTGAATTTGAAAGTGGTACCTGGCCGAAGCTGTTGCTGCCGAAACTGGCGGGAGCGTCGGGGCCCGGACAGGAGCCCGAGTCCGACAGCGAGCAATCTTCCTCCTTCTGGCTGCTTTCTCTTTATGCGCCAGCTCCCAACGACTCGGTTGATTGGAGCAGCGGCGACTACCGCCTGATGTCTCGAACGGGTTGCGTGGACAGCCCTGAGGTTAGCGGAGCTGCGAAGAAAGCGATGCGGATGGTAGCCGAGGGGTCTGTTTTGTCCGTACGCGAAGAGCCAGTCGGTGTAGCGGTGGACGTAGCTCCGGAAAACTTTCCCCATCCGGTTTACCGGGCCGGGTTTGCGCTCTCGTGTAAACTGCCGTTCGCCGAGGTTCCTTCGCGCTGGAAGGGGCCGGTCGAGACCACGCCGCAAACGGGGCTGTCGGACACTCCTGAGCAGACGGAAACTCCGGGAGAAGCGGAAACGTTATCACCGTGCGAGCCGGCCACAGCCGCCGTTACGGATGAACCTGAACGCACCGAATCGTTCGGTGAGATCGAGGTTCCGACCATCTCTGCCGAGGCCGAACTGGACGTTAGCCAGGAACCGTCGGCTGGGACCGAAGAAGGCGGCGAAAGCGCCGTCGAGCCGGAACCGCAGGCGGCCGAAAGCGCGATCGAGCCCACAGATGAGACCGCCGAAACGGAACGGGACGAAGCCAGGACCGAGGAGGCAAACGAAAACACTGAGCAGGGTAACGATGAACTATAAGGTCACCGCCCTCACCCCACTGCTCGTCGGAGATGGGCGGGCATTGTCGCCAATTGACTATATGGTCTGGAAGGATCAAGTCAACGTCCTCGACCAAAACCGGATCTTCAAACTGCTGGCGCGGGGTCCCCGGCTTGAAGGCTATTTGACTCAGTTGCGAAAGGCGACAAAGCTTGATTTCGCCTCGTGGGGTGGTTTCGCTCAGAACTTCTCGCAGCGGCGCATCCCATTCGAACATGCGGATTCCACTGCCATTTGGAACGGAACGCCTTCCGAAGCGTTGTTCATTCCAACATTCGCTTCCGGGTATCGGGGCGCCTATCTCCCTGCTTCGGCGGTAAAGGGAGCGCTGCGCACGGGATTGGTTCATTCCCGTTGGTCCCAGGGGACGATGGACCGGCTGGCATCCTCGCTCGAGAATGACCGGTTGCCTCGCCGGGTCAGTGAGGCTGCCGAGACAACGGCCGGCGCAAGCCAGACTAAAATTGTGGCGCTTTCGGACAGCGAACCCGTTTCAACCGGGGCCTTCAAGGTGTATCTGACCCGGACAGCATCCGTGAACGCGGCCCAGGGCGGGAAAGCCCAGCTCGTCTGGAAGGTAACCGGACGTGGCAGCGTACCCCCTCAGCGCATGGCCGAAGCGACGCCGTTGTTTGCTGAAATGGCGACGCCCGGCACTGCCTTCGTCGGCACCTGGCAGGAGCGAAGCTTCCTCGAAAGCCAAGACGTATCGCGAGCCCTGGGCTGGCGTTCTGTGCCCAACCCAAAGATGATCGTCGATGCTGCGAACGATTACGCAGAGGCCCAAATCGAAGCTCAGCAACGCTATGCAGAGGCCGCCGGCCTTTCCGGCGTTCTCAATACGGTCGGCCGCCTGCGGGAAGAACTCGCGAAGGCGAGGGCGGGTTCGCTAAGCTGCCTGCTTTGCCTGGGCTGGGGAGGTGGGTTCGTCTCGAAATCCGGCTATCTCGGGACCGAGCAAGAGCCTTTCCGGAAGATTTTGCGAACCGTACCGGCACTGAGTAGAGGGCTTCGTGAGGGCGCTATCTTCCCGAAAACCCGGCGCGTTGTGTTCAAAAGCGGACAGCCGGCCAGCCTGGCGGGGTGGGCTCTGGCTCAGTTCGACGCGCAAGGGTAAAGCCTGAGGCTTGGGCTGCCGATAATTCCTCTATGATGGGAGAGTCGGGGGTTCATGAAAACGCTGCCTTTAGTTCTCCTGGGCTCGTGACTTAAATCAGACATGCAGAGCGCGATCTATAACGCGTATTTCGGATTTTCCGAGAACCCGTTCGAAATCAGTCCGGACCCGGAATTCCTGTATCGAAGCCCGCAGCATGAGGAAGCCCTAGCAAACCTGATCTACGGCGTGCGAGGCCGTAAGGGCTTTATCGTACTCACGGGCGAGGTGGGGACCGGCAAAACGACGATGCTCGAGTGTTTGCGGGATTACTTGGAATCGCAGCGCATTGAGTTTGCATTTATCTTTAATTCCCGCCTTACTCCTGAACAGTTCTTCGAAATGATGGCGTTCGATTTCGATCTGCAATGCGATCGCAAATCGAAGCCGGAAATACTATTCGCCCTGAATTCCCTACTGATCCAGCAGGCCGAGCGCGGCAGAACAACTGCGCTGATTGTGGACGAGGCGCATAATCTCGACTGGGAAGTGCTCGAAGAGATTCGACTTCTTGGGAATCTGGAAAACCGTCACGGCAAACTGCTTCAGATCATCCTGGCGGGCCAGCCGGAATTCGACCGTAAGCTGGACGCCGCCAACCTGCGCCAGTTGAAACAGCGCATTGTCCTCCGTTGCACGCTCGACCCCCTTTCACCTGACGAAGTAATTGCGTACATCGAAACGAGGCTCGCCAGAGCTGGAATGCCGAATCAAACGGTTTTTCCGCTTGATGTTCTGGATGAGATCTACGTGAGATCAAGGGGTATTCCGCGCCTCATTAATCTCCTTTGCGACAACCTGCTCATCACCGCATTTGCGATGGAGCAAAGGACAACAACGCTCGACATGCTGGATGAAGTCTGCCGCGATTTGCGCTTGGAATGGCCAGGCGGCAATCGCGAGCGGCGAGGGCGGTCGCGCTATGGCCTCGGAGAAGAAGAATTCCCTGAAACTCCGGTTCCGGTTCGCGGCGAGTAGCGCCGGGACGAACTTCGCATCGGATGAACGAACTCGTTCGAGTGAGTTTGCAGGATGACGTTGCCGTCCTCACGATCAACAACCCGCCTGTCAATGCATTAAGCACGGCCGTCGCCGAGAGTCTCGCGTCCGCCGTTCTCGAACTGGAAGCGAATGACTCTGTCCGGTCGATTGTAGTCATCAGCGCGGGCAATACGTTCATCGCGGGAGCAGACATTCGGGAACTGGCCCAGATTGCCGCCGGCCAGGCGCCTCCGCTCAATCTCTTATCCCCTCTCCACAGGGTCGAGGATTCTCGAAAACCAGTTGTGATGGCGATCCATGGATCGGCGCTCGGGGGTGGACTCGAGGTCGCTATGTGTGGACACTACCGAATCGCAGTTCCCTCTGCAGAACTCGGAATGCCAGAAGTGAAACTCGGGCTGATTCCGGGAGCCGGAGGGACACAGCGCCTTCCGAGACTAGTCGGACCGGTCCAGGCGGCAGAGATGTGCATCGGCGGGCGGTCAATCAGTGCTCCTGAAGCACTTGGTTACGGGCTCGTTGACCGGGTTGTCGAGGGCGACCTGCTGGAGCAGGCGGTCCACTTCGCACGGGAGAGGGCGGACCTGAGCCCGCCCAGGACTAGAGATCGTGACGAAAAGCTGTTTGCAGCCGAGCGTTCCAGTTTCGAAGAGCTGCGAGCTCGGGTCGAACACATTGTTCCGTCTCGAGCGCCTGTAGCCGCTTTCGAGGCTATCAAGGCGAGCACCGAACTCGCGTTCACAGCCGGCTGCGAACGCGAAACCGAGCTTTTCAATCAGTGCCTTCATTCGGACGAATCCAAAGCCCTCATCCATCTGTTCTTTAGCGAGCGAGCCGCAAGTAAACCGCCGGCTCTCGTCAGTTCCCAGGCACGGTATGACATCCGCAAGGTGGCCGTCGTGGGCGCGGGGATGATGGGAACCGGAATCGCCACGGCCTTCGCACAGTCCGGTATTCCCGTTCTAGTCAAAGAAGTCTCGGACGAAGCGCTTGAGCGTGGAATGGCGAAGGTTCGGGCCAATTTCGAACGTGCTGTAAGTAAGGGCCGGTTCACGCCAGAGGTCGCCCAAGTTCGGCTGGCAAGCGTTCACCCCCAGACGGACTACAGCGGGTTTGAAGGCGTTGACCTGGTCATCGAAGCGGTTTTCGAGAATCTGCGAGTGAAACAAGGCGTCATCGCGGATTTGGGCAAAATTCTCCGCTCCGATTGCATTCTGGCGACCAATACCTCGAGCTTCGACGTGGACGCAGTTGGCTCCACGAGTGGCCGTCCGGAGAGAATGGTTGGCCTTCATTTCTTCAGCCCGGCCAACATCATGCGCCTTCTGGAGGTTGTCCCCGGCTCAAAGACCGATCCCGGTGTGATCGCTGCCTGTATGTCTCTCGGCAAGCGTCTCGCCAAAATAGCGGTCATTGCGGGAAATCGCCCCGGGTTTATTGGAAATCGTATGTTCCGGCCCTATCTCCGGGAATCCAGATTTCTCATCGAGGAGGGCGCGTCGGTGGAGGAAGTAAACGATGCGCTCGTGCATTTCGGGATGAGCATGGGCCCGCTTGCGGTTGACGACCTGATCGGAATCGATGTGTCCCGCGACATCGAGGAAGAGTTCAGCCGCTCGGAACCGGTATCGGTTCGCCGCTCGATTCTGTTCGAGGCGCTGTATCAGCGGGGGCACTTCGGGCAAAAAACCGGCAGCGGATGGTCTGAATACGGAAGCGATCGCAAACCGAGGCCGAGCGCGACCGTTGCATCTTTGGCGGAGAGCGCAGCCGCAAGCGCCGGGATGAGCCGCAGTCCAGTCAACCGAGAGGAAATTGTGGACCGCTGCATCTGCAGCCTGATCAACGAGGGTGCCCGTATTCTCGAGGAGGGCACCGCCCTTCGGGCATCAGACACCGACGTGGTTTTTGTTCACGGGTACGGCTTTCCCGCCTGGCGCGGCGGGCCCATGTTCTACGCCGATCTGATCGGCCTCGAAACGGTGCTCGCTAAGATAATGAGCTTCGAGGCGCGCTTCGGCTCCGATCTGTGGAAACCGGCTCCATTGCTTAGTGAACTAGCTCGTTCCGGCCAGACGTTTTCAGCCCGCGATCACAACACCTAAAGCTCGGTTTCAGAGAAGGACGAGATGAAACGTCCACGTTCCGGTAGTTCTCTATATTCGTCTCCCCGACAGTACCGGAGAGTGACCGGTTTTTTCGAGAACCCATTGACTTTCATAGAGTTACTGTTTTATCGTGACCATTCGGCGTCGCAGCAGCCAAGGCCCGGAACAACACGTTAGGTGTGTATGACCCGATGCGAGAGCAGCAAAATGGATGAGACCCACGAGACGCTGGACTCGACGCTTGAGAGTGTCGATAAGGCCGAAGAGTTGGCACTGCGGAAGGCTGAAACCCTGGGAGTGGATGAAGACGAACTCGTGCATTTCGGCATGGCAGTTCGCGAGTGCATGGTGAACGCTGTTGTACACGGGAATCGATACAGCCAGGACAAAAAAGTGCATCTGGACATTCAGCGTTCCCAGGATCGGATTATCGTTACGATACGGGACGAAGGTTCGGGTTTCGATCCTGAGTCCTTGCCCGACCCGCTTGCTCCAGAAAATCTCATGCGCCAGTCGGGTCGAGGGCTTCTATTGACGAGAACATTCGTTGATGAATTCAGTCTTAACAGCCGTCCGGGCGCCGGAACTGAAGTACGGCTCGTGAAAAATCGAGCCCGGGCGTGAGCAGGTTCAAATTGCAGAGGAGGAGCGCAGGTGAGTGTTAAATTGACATCCCGTCAGGTCGGCGATGTCTCCGTTATTGACGCAGCTGGAAGAATCACCTTGGGTGAGGGAGCCAGCGACTTTCGCGAGACGATCCGTGATCTTGTCAGTAAAGGGAGCAAGAAGGTTCTGTTGAATCTGAGCGATGTTTCTTACATCGACAGTTCCGGTATCGGAGAGATGGTATCGGGTTTCACTACCGTCACCAATAGCGGCGGACAGTTGAAACTCGTCGGGCTTTCCAAGCGAGTAAAAGATCTGCTGCAGATTACGAAGCTATATACCGTTTTCGAAGTTTTTGACGACGAAGCGGAAGCTGTTCGCAGCTTCGCCTAAGCGTTTTCGGATGGGTTAGAGCCTTTGGATTGGGGCTGGATGAGATAAGTACGGGCTTCGACACACTTCTCTAACAACAAGCGTGTCAACGTCAACTTCAATCTTCCCAATTCCCGGCTCTACACCTCAGCCGATCTCGTTACAGCCGTCTGTGCCGCCGGAGGTTGAGCTCTTGCTCGCCGATGAACTGACGCTGGTACGCGAAGGTCTCTCGGCGCTTTGCAATGCACTTAAGGGGTTCCGCGTTGTTTCGCAGGTAGGCTCGGCCGAGGCAGCTTTACACGAGATCGAGCGTCTGCAGCCAGCTATTGCGCTGCTCGACCTTGCCTTATCTGATCTCGCCGTCACTGAAGTCATCCGGCGTGTCAGGGAAAAAGGTCTTCGCACGCGTTGCGCGGTCCTGTCGGTGAGGAAAGATCGCAAAACCGTATTGGAAGTTCTTCGGACCGGTGCCTGTGGATATGTCCTGAAGACGTCCACCCCGGAACAGATGTCCGACGCCCTAAGCCAGTTCACTCAGGGTGGCATTTACGTATCCCCCCAAATTGAAGTCACGTCGCTCTTCAGCGAGAGCAATGGACGAACCGAACAGGATCCCCTCGAAGCTCTCAGCAGCCGGGAATTCCAGGTGTTTTCTCTCCTGGTGGAAGGCGTACGAGCAAAAGAGATCGCCGCGCGTTTGGCGTTGAGCCCGAAGACGGTGGACACCTACAGATCCAGCTTGATGCGGAAGCTCGATATTCACGATGTCGCCAGTCTGGTGAAGTTCGCAATCAGGCGGGATCTCGCCGACGTTCGAGGCTAGCCCCCTCCCGGGATCCATCCGGAGGCGTTCTCTATGCTACGCTACGGATTGTTCTCCGCAAATAGAAAGGCTGTAGTTCAGTTTGACCCGTCATGAATTAAAGGAGCAACTCCAGCACGACGCCTTCACCGATAACGTCTCTGGTGTCCTCAGGTATGCTTCCTTGCACAGGGAGAAACTGACCCGGTGGATGATAGCTGCCGGAGCCGTGCTCATCTTGGTCGGTATCGTTCTTTGGTATTCCTCTTATCGTCGGGAACAACGTCGAAATGACCTCCAGGCCGCATTCGCCGTCTATGAAGCTCCGGTGGCTACTGGCACGTCAGGTGTAGGCAAAAGCTTCGCTACCCAGGACGAAAAGAACAAAGCTTCCGTAAAGGCGTTCGGCGAGGTTGCCGCAAAATACAGCGGTGATGAGGAAGGCCTGATTGCCCGCTACTATGTTGGAACGCTGAAAGCACAAGCAGGCGACGCAAAGGGGGCGGAAGTTGATTTGAGAGCCGTCGCTTCGAGCGGTGCAGAGTGCTCGGCGCTCGCAAAGATCGCCTTGTCTCAATTGCTTTCCGGGCAGAACCGCCAGAGTGAAGCGCAGACTCTGCTGCGCGAAGTTGTAAACAAGCCAACCGATCTTGTCTCTAAGGCGCAGGCTCAAGTGCTCCTGGCTCAATCTCTCGAGAGCACCAATCCGGCTGAAGCGAAGAAGCTGCTGCAGTCCCTGAAGGCGCCTAACCAATCACCCGCTGTCACGCGCGCTATCGAACAACTCGCATCCCAGACCAAATAACAGCTATTGATGCTCAGCCGACTTCGTCTGGGTCCGGCGAACCTTCGCGGTAGACAGTTTCCCGAACCGGCGCACCCTTTCCGGAACGATTTTCAGCGCGACCGCGACCGTATCATCCACTCGCGGGCATTTCGCCGTTTGGAAGGAAAAACGCAGGTATTCGCGACCGGTCTCTGCGATCACTTCCGTAACCGGCTTACGCACTCGATCGAGGTCTCGCAGGTTGCTCGTACCGTATGTTCTGCGCTGGAGTTAAACGAGGAATATACCGAAGCACTGGCGCTCGCTCATGATCTTGGCCATCCGCCATTCGCGCATGTAGGCGAACGGGAACTGGACCGGCAAATGCGGCGGTTTGGCAGCTCGTTTGAACACAACCGGCACGCCTTGAGGATTGTCGACCGTCTGGAGCGACGGTATGCACGTTTCGATGGCCTGAACCTTACGTTTGAGGTTCGCGAGGGCATCGTGAAGCACTCCCGGGAACTCGACACCGGCGTCGAATCTGAGCTTCAGGACCTTCTGCCCGGGCAGCGTCCGCCTCTTGAAGCCCAACTCATCGATCTGGCCGATGAGATCGCGTACAACACTGCGGATATCGACGATGCGTTCTCGACGGGACTCTTCTCCATGGACCAAATTGGAGAGTCCATCCCGATCTTCGCCGAACTGGCGGAAACTGCAGAAAATCAGTTCCCGGGAGCACCGGAATACATTCGGTTTTGGGAGATTCAGCGCCACTTGATGAATGTGCTTGTCAGCGGCCTGATCCAAGGCACGGTCAAGGCAGCTAATGCCGCCGAAGTTGAAACAGTGGCGGACGTGAGGGCGCTCGATCACCGATTGGCATGCATGACACCGGAAGCGGAGGCCATCAACGGTCAAATGAGATCGCTGCTAGTGACCCGAGTCTACTCATACGCGCAGCTGATTGAGGATCGGAGCGCGGCTGTCGACAAGATGCGCCTGCTGTTCGAATATTTCCTCGACCACCCGGAACGAATGGCGCCGGGCCATCGTGAGCGCCTCGACGAAGCGCCCGTGCACCGGGTAGTTTGCGACTACGTTGCGGGAATGACCGATTCTTATCTGTTACGCACGTACAAAGAACTCGTCCAGATGAACTAATCCCGCGTTTGTATGTGCGACAGCTCGGCTGAACGGACTACGTACAATTTTTCAAGTTGCCGGCAGATTTCTGACGCGATACGCTCCGGCTTTTCTTCCTCATCCACATCGACTTCCACCTTGATGTAAAGGTCCACTCTCTGCATCGGCTCTCTTGATGATAGCGGCACTCGAATCCCGCACCTGTGGGCTTCAAATCGTGCGGGCGAACGCTCAGTCACAGATCCTCTAAATCATCGAAAGCACTGATTCTGTTCGGCAAACGGGCGAGTGCAGGCCATGGACGGCTTGCGGCTGTGGTTGAGTCTTAACGAAAGTCGAGATCCTTCCCCCTTCCTCCAGCCGAGGAAGACAGCCCTTCGACTACAGATTCCCGTATGAACAAGGAGGAAACTCAATGGTGCGCTTTTTCGCACTACTTCTGTCGGTCTGCTTCGGATTAGCCGCGCAGACCGTCAACATCAATGTGCCTGCGGTCAACAGCAAAGGAAACCAAGTATCGGTGGGTCAGGTTTTCATCAGCTGGCATTCATTCCCGGACAACTCCGGCAAGTTGGTCCAGGGCTCCCAGAAAACCGTTAACGTCAGCAACGGAATTATTTCCACTTCGTTGGTGCCGTCCGATAACGCCGGATATGTGTACAACGTACTCCTGATGAGCGGAGGCGAAGCGTCCAATTCGACCTGGCGCGTACCGTCCGGAACTGCGGTTACCCAGCTTGCGCAGTTGGTACCGCCGCCGGCAACCTCGCCAACGGGATACGATCCGGCCGGCGCAGCAGCGGCCGCCGTAGCCGCTATTCCGAATGCCAGCGCGACCACCACTGGATTGCTCTCGAAGAACGATTGGGCCGGCTTCAACGCAAAGCAGTCTCCCCTTGGCTTTACACCTCCGAATCCAGCGAACAACCTGAGCGAGTACGCCGCGAACGCTGCAGCAGTGCGGAGCAACCTGGGGCTTGGATCCGCAGGCACCCACCCGGCCACTGACTTTGACGGAGCAGGCGCCGCCAGCGCCGCAGTGGCGGGCATTCCCAGCGCAAGCAGCACGACGACTGGATTGCTCTCCAAAACGGATTGGACAGCCTTCAACGCGAAACAACCAGCTTTGGGTTTCACGCCTGCAAACCCTGCGAATAACTTGAGCGAATACGCTTCCAATGCAGCTTCAGTGCGAACGAACCTGGGGCTCGGATCCGCGAGTACGCATCCGGTGTCTGACTTCGACGCTGCTGGTGCGGCAACGGCGGCCCAGGCTGCAGCAATCGCCGCGAGTGACCCGGCGGGAGCAGCCACAACGGCACAAACGAATGCAATTGCCTCGAGCGTGCAGAAGTCAACGTTGGGTCCGAACCAATTGCTCGGAATCACTGCATCCGGTGCGCCCTTCGTCGATCTCTCTGACCCGGTTCTGTCCACCTGGCTTTCGGCTCTCCGCAATGCCAATAACCAGGTTGTCAACGTTGTAGTCATCGGTGACTCAATCGCGCAGGGTCTCGGAACCGTCAGCAATGGCGGGAAATTCTATAATTCCTGGGCTCAGCAGTTCACTGCCCATCTGCATACCTTGTTCGGCAACGGCGGATCGGGAATCATTCCGGTGTACTACGGTGTCGGTGCCTGGACGCAGACCGGCACCTGGACAGAGGGAGGTTCGAACCTGGGCCCGCTGCAGACGGGCATCAGCCCCTTCAACCACCTGTACTCGGCCACCGGTACTGCGAACAATCTCGCTTTGATGGCTATGGACGGAGACAAGGTAAACGTTTATACCCAAACCGCTCCGGATAGCGGCGCATGTACGGTGTCAATCGACGGCACTGTCGTGGGCACCACTCCTGCAACGACGTCGGCTGGTCTGCAGGCCGTCAAGACGACGTTCGCGGCAAGCACTTTCGGCAGCCACACACTGACAATCACCCCGACGACCACGGGCAAGTGTTATGTCTACGCTGCCGAGTGGACCATTGGTTCGACTGGCGTGCGAGTTCACAACGTCGGAGTAGCCGGAGCAAGAAGTGAAGCGTTCGGTTCCTCCCCCGCTACTCAGAATGCGTTCCTGAACGTCATTCCGGGCGGCATCCAACTCGCCATCGTGTCTCTTGGCGTGAACGATTTCCACGCAGGCAACAACGAAACGCTTTCGACCTACACCTCGAACATGCAGAACCTGTTGACCTATGTCGCCGGCGTTTCGTCGCCTTCGCCTTCGGTCGTCATGCTTGACGAGAACCAGCCGAACACGCTCAACCAAACCCCCGCTGTCAACGCGCAGTTTACGTGGTCACAGCTTCTCTCGGCCGAACAGTCACTGGCTGTTTCGAATAATGCAGCGTTCGTCTCCATCAGCGAGTTGTGGGGTTCGTATACGTCGGCGAATGCCCTCGGCATGATGGCCGCGGACGGAGTGCATCCGAACGACAAGGGCCACCTCTACTACAGCTATGTTCTGGAACACCGACTCTTAAAGGGTGCGCCGCCACTGCTGATGGGAGACACTGGCGTGGGAAATATGGCCACTCAGTATTCGCAGTTCCTTAGCCCAAGTTCCACGTTCGGTGGTGTTCCCGGCCACTACAATACGGCATTCGGCGTTAAGGCCGGCTATGCTGTCACCGGAGACAAAAACACGTTCTTCGGTAACGGCGCCGGACAAGGCTTCACCACCGGATCCAGCAACACTGCCGTTGGTGCGTTTGCGTGCCAGTCGCCGACTCTGACGGGAAGCAATCTGACTTGCCTTGGCGCCGGTGCTCAAATGGCCAGCGGGATGGCGAATGCCGCACAGATCGGTCCCGGCACCAACAGCGTGAACGGCACGTTGCAGTGGTGGGGCTGGAACATAGCTGACGCTTACGGCAATGTCAACACGAACCTGGTCAAACGGAGTGTAGGGACGGCCGTTGCGTCCGCCGCTACGATTGCCCCTACGAGCGGTATGACTCACATCACGGGAACAACCGCGATTTCCAGCATTACGGTCCCTGGCATTACGGTCAGTGGAACGGCGTTCACGGGCTGCCTGGTTCTGATTCCAGACGGCGCGTGGACTACTACCACGACCGGCAACATCGCCGCCGCTTCCACGGCAGTTGTCGGTAAGCAAATGGAGATGTGTTACGACGGTTCGAAGTGGTATCCGAACTACTAAGAACCAAACCTGTTAGCCTTCACGCTCGAGCGTGATATCCGAGGCATGTTCAGGCATTCGCGATTGATAATACTCATAGCGAATGCCTGAACAGGTTCTCTGTAAGATCTGCCAAAAGCGCCGGGCGCGCCGTTTCTGTCCCGCAGTAAACGGCGATATCTGCAGTATCTGCTGTGGAACCGAGCGAGAAGTTTCCCTTTCCTGCCCCCTCCACTGCGAATATCTGCAGGAAGCCCACAAGCGGGAAAAACCCGTCGAAATTGCAGCGGCGCAAATCAGCAACCCCGATATCCGCGTGACCGAGGAGTTTATCCGCGACCACGAGGAGTTGCTCCTATTCTCTATTTATTCCCTTGTTGAGGCGTCTCTGCGCACGCCCGGCGCGAACGACAGCGATGTCATGACTGTCCTCGAGGCATTGATCCAGACACATCGAACGCTCGAGTCCGGCCTCGTTTACGAAACCCGCCCGGAGAGCAGTATTGCGCTTGCCATTCACCGGCTGTTTACCGCTTCACTCGCGGATTACCAGAAGGAAAGAAGCGAGCGCGAAAAGCTCCCGGAGCTCAGGAATTCCGAAATGCTGGCGATCCTCGTATTCCTGCATAGGATCGGCCAACAAAACCAGAACGGGAAGCCGAGAGGCCGCATGTTCCTGGACCTGTTGCGTCACATGACGCCCGAGCGCGAGCGAGTCCCCGAGCAAACTTCGAGCATCATCATATAGGGAGAGGTGAAACGCTGAAGGCTAAATTACTCGGCCAAACGGAACTTGCGCCCGAGGTCCATCATTTCGAATTCGAAGCCATCGACAGGGACAGACTCACGTTTACGCCGGGGCAGTTTGTATCGGTGGTGGACAAGAGCGGTGCTAAAGAGATCACCCGCGCTTACTCCATCGCGTCACCGCGGGACGGCAATCGCTTTGCTCTCTGCCTGAACCGTGTGCCGGACGGCCTGGTGTCTCCCCATCTGTTCGATCTGAAGCCGGGCGACGAGGTCGAATTCAACGAGCCGCTCGGATACTTTACACTTCGCCACCCAGGGCACCGAGCCGTTTTCGTCGCAACAGGAACAGGTATTGCGCCGTTTCGCTCGATGCTCCTCGATCATCTCCCGAAAACTCACCCCCACGTGACATTACTTTTCGGTGTGCGCTATCCCGAAGGTCTGCTATATCGCGAGGAGTTCGAGAAGCTTGCGGAGCAATATCCGAACTTCAAGTTCATGCCGACCGTGACCCGTCCCGACAGCACATGGACAGGCAGAACGGGACGCGTGCAGACTCATTTGGATGAAGCACTCGCGTTGCGAACGCCCGACGAACTGGACACGATCGAAGTTTATATCTGCGGTTTGCAGGAAATGGTAGACGAGGTCCGGGCCGACCTGAAGCGCAGGGGACTAGGGCGCAAACAGATCATCTACGAGAAGTACGATTAAATCACCACGCGTGTGAGCTGCGTCAGCGGGTAGATCTCTTTTGTCTGCGCGAGTGTGGCAAGTGTAATTCCAGGCAGTTTTGTCGAAGCCGTGCCCGCGGCTACTCCCCATCGCAACGCTTCTCCAAAAGACTCTCCCTTTTGCAGTGCCCAAACGATAGCAGCGGACATAGCATCACCAGCTCCGATGGGAGACACTGCTTCGATCGGCGGCGGTAAGACCTCCAGGATGCCTTCCGTGGAGGTGGACGCGATGACGCCACGGCTTCCGAGCGAGAGCACAACGGACTTAGGCCCTAACGCCTTAATGTGCTGGACTGCGTCGATTAGTTGAGAGCGCGTAATTAAAGCTGTGTTCAACAGCCGCTCCGCTTCCGACTGATTCGGCTTCACAATGGTCGGCTGCGCCTCGAGGCCGTGCAGCAGGGGATCCCCGTCCGTATCGAGCAAGGTCTCCACCGCATGCTTTTTCGCCAATCGGATTAACTTGGTGTAAAGATAAGGATCCACTCGGGGCGGAAGGCTTCCGCACAGCATCAGCCAGGAAGAATCAGGAAGCAGTTTTTCGACGGTCTTGACGATTCGGTTCTGTTCTAAGTTAGACAGCTCCGGACCCAGTTCGTTCAGCTTCACCGAGAGCCCCTGACGATCCGAAATGGTCAGGTTGATCCGGATATTGCTCCGAATCTTTACGATCTCTTTATCAAAGCCGTCCTGCGAAAGCTGCTCTTCAAATTTTCTCCCGACCTCTCTGCCGGACGTGGTAACTGCAAGATTTCGGGCTCCGAAGCTGGTAAGAACACGGGAAGCATTAATGCCCCGGCCGCCCGCAGCCTCGGTGGTCGACAAAATGTAAGCTCTGTCCTCGAATACGAGCCGGTCTACAGTAACAATCCGGTCAAGCGCCGGGTTCACCGTCAATGTCAGGATCGATTTACTCATTCGACTCGGAATTAGGGTAGCAGTGGAACGGAGCTTTGAAAGCGAGCTTTTGCGAGGTCAGACACTCGCGAACTTGCCACCGACTAGCGCCGGCGAGCAGAAAGCTTCGCGCCTAAAATGCCTCCGAGGCCTGGCAGCATCGTCAGTAGCAGAAACGAAAAGGGCAGCATGACAAGCATCTGAACGAGCAAATCATGTTGAGAGAGGTCCAGGAGCTTGGCAGTTTGGGGCACCTGTGACCAGGCCGCCCGCAATTGTTCCCAACCTGCCGGACTCGAGATCACCAGCGCTGTCATGGCCAACAGCACGGCAGTGACTAAGAAGATCCACAGACCCGTCATCCACCCGAGCCAAGCCCCCGCGCTGGTGCTGAGCGGCTCTTTCGCGCCACGGTGATAGAGATAAACAGCTACGAAGCCTACGCCACAGAGGAAGAACGGGAACAACGGAGCAGCGATCAGTGCAATGGGCAGGAAGCAGATCATGGCGCCCGCTGCCACCAGGAGGCTGATCACCACGGCCCGAGAGTTCCTGAAAGAGATGCCGGCAACAGGCCGGGGGCTTTCTACGGTCGCCGGCTGCAGGGAGGCCTGCGCAGGAGCAGAGGCTTGCTCAAGCTCGTTCAGGCGTACGGCATCTTCTTCGAACTGAGGTTTTCCGCATTTATGGCAAAAACGGGCACCGTCCAACAGGGTAGCGCCGCAGGTACACCTAGACTCCACACTACTAGTTTAAGGCGGGTTACCCGATTCAGCTTACAAATCCTGGCTCAAGTGGCTCGTTTCGTAAAATAAGGTGTCCCCGCCACCCATGCCAAAACCGAACGTGCTCGTCGTTTGCTCACCGCATCATTACGCGTTAAGGAACCTCGAACAGATCAAAAGTGAAGCAAACCTAGTTATTGGGAACGATGTCCCTTCGCTCGCCGAACATGCTGCTAAAGCTGAAATAGTTCTGTACGCGGGCATGGTCGGGCGAGCGATTCCGTTTATGGACATCTGGCCGCTCGTAAAGCACGCACGCTGGATCCACTCGCTATCGGCCGGGGTTGAGAAACTCCTGTTTCCTGAGCTCATCGAGAGCCCAATAGTTGTGACAAACGCACGAGGCGTCTTTAAGCGCCCGCTTGCCGAGTTTGCGGTTCTGGGAATGCTGTACTTCTACAAGGAAGTGCGTCGGTTGGTCGAGAACCAACGGGCGAAGCGTTGGGACGACTTCATGGTTGACCAGCTTCCGGGTAAGGTCATGGGAGTTGTTGGTTACGGTGAGATCGGCCGGGAATGTGCTTTGCTCGCGAAGCCTCTTGGCGTGAAGGTCTACGCCACGAGAAGGAACCCGGAGCGCTCCGCAAATGACCCACTTCTGGACCGCATTTTTCCTTCGTCGGCCCTGAACGAGATGTTATCGGAGCTGGATGTGCTGGTAGCCTCGGCTCCAGTGACACCCGAGACGCACCATATGCTGAGCGATGCCCAATTCGCCGCCATGAAACCTACCTCGATCGTTATCAATGTCGGTCGCGGTCCGGTTGTGGATGAGGCGGCACTGATTCGAGCACTAGAGACGAAAAAGATCGCGGGCGCAGCGCTGGACGTCTTCGAACATGAGCCTCTGCCCGCGAGTTCGCCGCTATGGGACATGCCGAACGTTCTGATTTCTCCCCATTGCACGGACCGCACCCGGAATCCGGATTGGCTCGATTCCACGATGCTGGCGTTTGTCGACAACTTCCACCGGTATACGAACGGGCAAGAACTTCAGAACGTCGTGGACAAGAAAGCAGGCTACTAACGTGATAGCTACTCCCCCCATCCAGCAGGCGGTCACATTCGACGACATTCTTGAGGCCGCCGAACGCATCAAGCCGCTTGCAAGAAAGACTCCCATATATACGTCAAGGCTCTTCGATGAGGCAGCCGGCACACGAGCCGTATTCAAATGTGAGAACCTGCAGCGCGGCGGTGCATTCAAAATCCGGGGTGCTGCCAATTTTCTTCTCTCACTAGGTCCGGAAGAGCGCAAGCGAGGTGTCGTCACGTTCTCTTCAGGCAATCACGCGCAAGCGGTCGCCATCGCTTCGGCCTATCTGAACGTTGCGGCCACGATCGTCATGCCGACGGACGCTCCCAAGGCCAAGGTCGAATCAACGCAGGCCTACCGTCCGAAGATCATCTTCTTCGACCGGCAGAGAGAAAGCCGCGAAGAGATCGCAGCCCGAATAGCGAACGAGACTGGCGCTGTCGTTTTGCCTTCTTACGATCACCCGTGGATTATCGCCGGGCAGGGCACAGCGGCGCTGGAACTCTTGCGCGATTATCCGGACCTTCAGGCCATTGCGGTTCCCCTGGGTGGCGGCGGACTGCTTTCCGGCACTCTCATCGCCGCCGCGAAGTTGCGGCCCGGCATAAAGGTCTTTGGGATTGAGCCTGAGCTGGCGAACGACTGGTATCAGAGCCTGCAACGGGGAGAAAGGGTTGAAATCGCACCGCCTCCGACGATCGCCGATGGCCTGCGCACACCTGTCCCCGGAAACGTTACGTTCCCTATCGTTCAGCAACTTGTCCGACAGGTTCTGACCGTAACGGAAGCGGAGATCAAAGCGACTGTGCGCTTCTTGTTATCACGGATGAAACTACTGGCTGAGCCGAGCGGTGCCGTAGCTGCTGCTGCGGCGCTTCATCGCAAGTTCCCCTCCGACATTCAGTCAGTAGGCATTTTAATTTCGGGCGGAAACGTTGATTTCGATGTCCTGGGCGGCATCTGTCAGGAAGCGGCGTAAGAATTTGCAAGTCAGTCCCTGGAAGACTAAATCCTCGCGAGAGGTTTACAAGAATCGTTGGATTCGAGTTCGTGAAGATCAGGTAATACGGCCCGATGGTAATCCGGGCATCTATGGCGTCATCGAGATCTGGCCTTCGGTAGGGGTAGTCGCTATCGATCGCGAAGACCGCATTGTGCTGGTCGGGCAATGGCGTTACACCGTCGATCGTTATTCGTGGGAGATCCCGCGCGGTGGCTCTCACCCGCACGAAACGGATATGCTCGAAGTAGCGAAGCGGGAACTGGTGGAAGAGACCGGCGTGACCGCACAAACCTGGCGGCGACTGGGAGCAGTGGATGTATGCAACGGAGTGGCGAACGATGTACAAACGCTGTTCCTTGCGACGGACGTGTCGTGCGAGGCCAGCATGAACCTGGATCCGGAAGAGGATATTGTCGTCGCTTGGAAACCGTTGGAGGAAGCAGTACAGATGGTGCTCGATAACCGGATCACGGAAGTTTGTAGCGCCGCTGCCATCCTGCAAGTCGCGTGTTTGCGGTCGAGTGAAAAATGACGAAAACGGATGGACGGAAATGGTTTGCGATGTTCGCATGGTCGCTACTGGCCTTTAACATTCCCGTCATCCTCTGGGGCGCTTATGTCCGCGTATCGTTCTCGGGCGATGGCTGCGGGGCGCATTGGCCCTTCTGTGCCGGTCAGGTCATCCCACAACACATGGCTGCGCCGATGGCCATCGAATTCACGCATCGCATGATGACAAGCGTGGATTCGATCGGAACGATTCTGCTTTGCGTTTGGGCGTTCCGTTGTTTTCCAAGGGCTCATGGAGTTCGACGATACGCGGTTTTGTCGTTGATTTTTCTATTCATCGAGGCTCTTCTGGGCGCCGGACTGGTGTTGTTCCGGTATGTTGCTCACGATCAATCGGCCGGTCGCGCGATCTACCTGTCCGCCCATCTGACGAACACGATGCTTCTTTTGGCTGCATTTACCACAACAGCGTGGCTGGCGGTTGCGGGCATCTCTTCCGCACCGTGGGGCAGGCTTGCGGGCAAGTTCCAGGCTGCACTCGCGGCATCGGTGGTGGTTGCGATTACTGGCGCAATCGCTGCGTTGGGCGACACGTTATTTCCGTCGGCTTCCCTTGCCGCCGGGTTACAGCAGGATTTTTCGAATGCTTCGAGCACGCTTTTGCGTTTGCGTCTGTTCCACCCGATCCTGGCAGTGGCCGGGGCGGCAGTCTTGCTCTGGGCGGCCACGAGCCTTCTGAAGCGAGAGGAAAACTCTCCATCGCGTAAGGCGGGGATTCGCGTCATTGTACTCGTGCTCGCCCAAATACTCGCAGGCGTGGTCAACATCACGCTTCT
Organism: Bryobacteraceae bacterium; assembly: GCA_045807925.1. Classification (GTDB taxonomy): domain Bacteria; phylum Acidobacteriota; class Terriglobia; order Bryobacterales; family Bryobacteraceae; genus Bog-105. The sequence goes on from JBJMGK010000229.1 coordinate 90,805, forward strand.
TGCGCCTGTTGCAATGCAGATGATTCACCTGTTTATCGCTGATGTCCTGTGGATCGCGGTTGTGGTCATGGCTCTGGAAGCCGCTTCCGTGCGTGTCGAAGGTGAAACATCCCATAGCACGATGACCGGCATTCACGGAGCACTGCAAACGAAGTAGATTGGTATTCATGGTCAGCAGACTCCTTCGAGGATATATGCTGTACGAATGCCCAAAGTAAGTTCTGTCGGAGCCATCTGCGCCGCGCTACCCCTGTTCGCCGCTTCGCTGCTCCCGGCTCAAACTCAGACACTCATCGATAACGATCAGGTTCGCGTTCTGAAGGCGGTCGACAAGCCGCACGTGAAGAACCCCCCGCACGCTCACAAGCTGAACCGGGTAATGGTTTACCTTTCAGATGGCACGCAGGAGATTAAGCCCGAAGGTGGAAAGGCGACCACGGTGACGCTGAAGAAGGGAGAAGTCCAATTCAACAAGGCAGTCGCCAGCCATACGTCCGAGGTGACGAGCGACGAGCCGTTGACCATCATTGAAGTCGAGCTCAAAGACGAAGGGAAGCCGGGCAAATTACAAACGGGACCCCTCGACCCGCTCAAGGTTGCGCCGAAATCCTATCACCTGGAGTTCGAGAACGATCAAGTACGGGTTACGCGTGTGAAGATGCCCGCACATTCCGGTGTTCCCCAACATGAGCACACATTGAACCGCGTGGTTGTGAATCTAAGTGATCAGGATACGCGCATGGCTTCGGCTGACGGAAAGGTTCAAGAGGCGAAACACAAGACAGGCGATGCCTCTTTCAGCGGCCCGGTCGTTCACAAAGAAGATAATCTGCAGGACATATCTTTTGAAGCCATCATGATCGAGTTGAAGAAGTAAGAGCTAACTCGCGCGCGTCCGCTCCTAAATCGGCTCAACCACGTGTTCGAAGCTCATTCGTAAGCATTTGGAGGACGGGTGCCTGGAGCTTTAGCCTTCTTCTTTGCGGTGCGCTCGTTCTTTTTCCGGCGGAATCTCCAGGCCGCTTCAAGAGCTCCTCGAAGGAGATCTTCGCTGACATTCTCTAAGCGGACATGGGTCGCTCCCATCCGGCCCCAACCGCCCGCCACTGCCAGAAAAACGTCCGGCTGTTCAGCGACGAAGTCGCTCTGCTGTTCCGGCGACAGCATCAGGTTTCCGTATCCCTGCGCCTCGGCGGCAAGCGTTGCGAAGATCCGGCCGCCGACACGGAAGTCGGGCGACCCCATGTGCGAACTCTCTTCGGCGCCTTCTAAGCTCAACGCGATGCGGCGAAAGTCCTGGGCCTTCAAAGCAGACGTCCTTCTAGTGGCGAGTCAACCGTCGGATCAGAGCCGAGTGTTGAGGATACGCGGTCAGGAGCGATGATCGATCAGCCATTTCAAACTCACTGAAGTCGAAGCCGGGCGCAACGGTGCACCCGACCAAAGCGAACGTGCCAGGGTGAACGAGGCAAGAACCGAACCAGCAACCCGCAGGCACAACGGCCTGAAACGCTTCGCCTCGCTCGGGGTTCGGCCCAGCTTGATCTCCGTATGCTCACCTCCGGCGTCGATCACATGTACAGACAGAGGGCTGCCGGCGTAAAAATGCCACACTTCGTCGGATGCGATCCGGTGAAAAGCCGAAAACTCCTCATCCTTTAGGAGAAAATAAATGGCCGTCGAAACACTTCGGTCGCCTCCAAAGGAGTGCGGAAGAGCAGATTTCGGGATGGCAACCGGGGATCTGAATGTTTCGCGGAAATATCCGCCTTCGGGATGAGCTTCCAGCTTCAGCGTATCGATCCAATACTGCGCGTCTTGCACAGAGCAGAGCCTAAGGGGTCAGGGTAAGCGTCGCTTCGCCAGCCGGGCCTTTGTAGACGAGTTCGATCGAATGAATACTCGCCACCTTGCCGTGATAGTCGAAGAAGATCAAGCCCGCTTGCGGGAGAGTGCGATCTCCTTGGGGCAATGAGGCTTTCTCGACACGTTGCGACATGGTACGACGAAGCTCAAGCGGAACCTTCGGCGGCAGCTGGACCGAACTTGTATCCGTATCTCCACCGCCTCCGAAACTGGTCTTCGATTTCTTTTCTTTTTGTTCCGGTGGAGCCCACTCCGGATCCTTCAGAGACTTAAAGACTACCTCGGACGGTTGACTGGCGAGCGGCTTCTTTTTTCCATTGATGCGAAGCGTGAAATCGTCGATTGAAAGTTTAACTTTCGCCTCAGGCGGTCCGAAAAACGCAGTTTCCATCACAAGGTAGTCATCGGTCGAGAGGGTCGCTTCCGGCGTTGGAACCGAGTGTCCCGCGAAATCGGCCGCAATCGTCAGGTCTCCGACCTTCGTATGCGTCTGGTAGTCGGTTGGTCCTGACCGCGGAGGAATGCCTTCGGCTTTCGTTGGCTGTAAAGCAGCTTTGGGCGCCTCTTGCGCCGCTTGCGTTTGCCCATATAAGCAAAACGCAGCGGCTGCGAACAAAACAGTAGTCGTCCATGCTGTGAGATTGCGCATTCAGCTCACAAACTAGCATAAGGGCGGCGAGTATCATGGCACCTCGGCCCCCGACAGATCAGCGCAACGGCGCGATCTCGATGTTCCGAAAGAATACTTCAGCGCCTTCCGATTGAAACAGGATTTTGCCTTCGGCGGGGAAAGGGTCTGTTCCCTTATTGGCGAGCTTCCCGTTGACGTATTGCCGGACCTCGTTCCCTTCCGTGACCAATTCTAAAAGGTTCCATTCGCCGCGAGGCTTCTCGACCTCCCCTACAGGATCGCGATACCCGGTCTCATCTTTCCAAGGGCCTTTGCCGATGCGGTCAATACGAACTGCTTTTCCCGCCGGGCCGGTCACTCGCTTGCCGTCGGGCCCCGTGATCGCGGCACCGTCCGTCATCCAGAAATCTCCCGTTCCGCCCTCCTGCACCTGGAACTCCACGGACCGCGGCCAAACTTTGTCAGGCCCCTGGACGTGAAAGAGTATGCCGCTATCGCGCGCACGCCCGACTTTCTCCAAGAAAGTTCCTTCACCCCACTTGAACTCGGCTTTGAGATAGAAGTGCTGGAACGAGCGCTTCGTAATGATGTAGCCCATTTCGGTTCCCGAGACGTGAATCAAGCCGTCCTCGACCTTGAACACGTGCTCCGGATCGGAGTTTAAGCCCTTGGTCTTTAGGAAGATGTCGAATTGGCTTAGATCGCCACCGTTAAACAGTACGATCGGGGTCTCATGAGGAGGAATTTCAACGGCAAAGGCCAGGGAACAGGACGCGGATAGGAGTAGAGCCAGCGGTTGGAAAACGCGAAGTGAGTTCAAAATACACCGAATGGCTCACATCATATAATCAACCGTTTTTGGCTTCCCACAGTCGGGTCAGGGGACCGGCTGCACCGCCCACCGGATCCGAAGATGGGAACGGAAGATTCAACATCCGCCCCAGGGCTTCGCTCGAAAGAGCCTTGCGACAAATGTCCCAATTCTGACCCGGCGGATAGGCTCCCACTACCAGGAAATCAGAGCTCGCCTCGAGCTTGCAGTGCCCGGTTCCCGCAGGCAAGACGGCAACATCGCCGGCCCGTATCTCTAGCTCGTGGCCGTTCTCACCGCCCAATACTAGCCGCGCATGACCGCGAGCAAAACCAAGCACCTCGTGTGCGGTGGAATGGAAGTGGTGAAAGTCGTAGACGCCATCACGCCACTGGGACGGCCAGCCGTTCTTGGCAAAGAGCGTCTCGAACACCGAGGCTGGATCGGAATTCCCGCCGTCGACAGCCGACCGATAAAGAAGAACAGGGAGTCGTTCGTTATTGGGCATCCAGCCGTTGCTCTTGAGCCGTAGCACTTCAGGCTCGCCGCTCCCGCTCGAGTGAGAGGTTTGCGCACCCGGGGCCGCTACGCTAATTCCAGCGGCACCCAACAGCCTATTGAAGCGTCTCCGTTCCATATTGTTATTGCAACATGAAGATCGCCACCTACAACGTAAACTCGCTCCGCAAGCGCCTTCCTCTTGTGCTCGCATGGCTTGAGCAGCACAAACCGGATGTCATGTGCTTACAAGAGACGAAACTCCAGGATTCCGAATTCCCGATCGACACCTTCCGCGAAGCGGGATACCAGGCAACCTTTCGGGGCATGAAGGCGTACAACGGTGTGGCAACTTTGAGCCGAACAGCGCCGGACGTGGTCAAACACGGGTTTCACGACGGCCCGGACAACGAGGACGTGCGCATCCTGCAGATTGCGGTGGAGGGCGTGACGATCATCAACACCTACGTGCCCCAGGGGCATTCGATCAAGTCCGAGAAATACCAATACAAACTCGAGTGGTTTCGTCGTATGCGGCAGTACCTCGAGCAACACTTCCGGCCTTCCGACGCTATCGTCTGGCTTGGCGACCTGAATGTTGCTCCTGAACCGATCGACGTCTATCACCCCGACCGTCGTATAAACGACGTCGATTTCCATATCGACGCCCGCAACGCATTCAAGGAAGTGGTCGGTTGGGGATTGACGGACACGTTTCGGCAGCTTCATCCCGATCGCATCCAGTACACGTATTGGGATTACTTCCGGAATGCATTTCAGAACAATTGGGGCTGGCGCATCGATCACATTCTGGTGACTGCGCCGCTTGCCACGAAGTGCCGGGAGGTGGAAGTCGATCTGGAGCCCCGGAAGGCAACTTCCGCTTCGGACCACACGGTCGTGTGGGCTGAATTCAGCTAAGGTCCCGTTTAGATTGTGTCTGACGATGTTGATTTGCGAGACAGGCTGGCTCGCCAGCCGAACCTTCTCATCGCCGTTAAGGTGAGCACGCGCGCGTCTAAAAGCGAAGTCGTTGGCTTGGCAGAGGATGGGAACCTTCGCGTCAGGCTTGCCGCGGTCCCGGAGAAAGGCAAAGCGAACGAAGAGCTGCGAGCCTTACTGTGCCACTACTTCGGCGTCAGCAAGAACAATGTCCGAATTGTTTCAGGAGAGCGTCGGACGACCCTAACGGGACGTCGCTGAGAGCAGAAACTTGGGCCACAGCGGCGGGGGAGCGAAGCTGGAAGAACGTCGGTCCGCAGCTAAAGCCGTGACGTGGATGGTGCCTTTGTGCCCGATGGAGAGCGTGGCTCCGGTTCCTGTGCGATCGCTCAGGTGTGGCAATGACCCCGTTGAGGAGATTTCTAAACCCGTCGCAACCGGGCTGACCGACGTCAGCACGACCAGGAGGGTAAGCATGGAGAAGTCAAGCACAGATGATCAGCTAATGAATCTAGAAGTTCTACATCCGAATGCG
>JBJMGK010000230.1:0-19724 GCA_045807925.1 Bryobacteraceae bacterium
AGACCGACAAGCATGTGGGGTGTGTGGTTCCAGTGAACTTTGATTTATAACGGAGCCATGCGTGGCAAACCGGCTGAGGAGCTGAGATCTCGAACGCCACAGAGCGTGGCGGAGGTATTGCGTGACCATGTGGTGCTCGAACTGGAGGGTATCGACCGGATGTACCTCAATGTCTACGTGCCCGTTTTGCAAGCGGTGGAAGGGGTCCTGAAGTTCATCCGCATCCATCGCGGCCATTCGGTGGCCTCGACGGCAATGGTCGAGCCGATCACGCGCCGCTTTGTTGAATCGATCGAGCGCTACGTCCGGGATAACGACATCCCCATGATCACGTTCGAGAAGGGTCAGCGTAAAGACGATATCGCGAATCAGCGCCGTGCCTCTTTTACTCAGGAGGAAGGCGTCGTCTTCGTGGGCAAAGCGCAGGAGAAGTGCACGGTATATCGCACCGAGAAACGGCGTAACCCGCGAACCCATAAGACTTATGCCTGGATCGTGAAATCTACGGCGTTGGTGAATCATTACTACTTCTACTGCCTGGATCGCAATTTCGGACCCTTCTTTCTAAAGTTCTGTTCGTATTTTCCCTACAACGCTAAACTCTGCCTGAATGGGCATGAGTACGTGAAACGGCAACTCGAACTCAGGCAAATCGAGTACCAGGCTTTGGACAACGGGGTTCTCGCTTGTGCAGATCCAAAACGGTTGCAGGCTCTGTGCAATGGGCTTTCCGGAGAAAAGATCGAATCGCTGCTCCGTAAGTGGCTACGGCTCCTGCCTCATCCTTTCGCTGCCGAAGATCGCCAAGCGGGATACCGTTATCAGCTCTCGATCCTACAACTCGAACTCTCGCTCACCCAAGTGCTCGATCGCCCCGTCAGCGGCAGGATCTTCTTCGAAGAAGTGATTCGGGAGAATCTCGATATTGGCCGTCCCAAACAGGTTCAACTCATCTTTGAGCGCTGGGTCACCAGAAGCACCCCTGGACCGTTTCGCACGCGGGTCATTACCGATGGAGTGATTCCCTCACTCCACCTGGACTACAAAGGAACGCGCATCAAGCAATACCACAAAGAAGGGCCGCGCTTTGCGGACTGAAACCACCATCAACAACACCCGCGATTTTTATATCGGCAAGAGCTTGCGCAACTTGCCCGCACTGCGGCAAATTGGTTTTCAGGCCAACCGCCGTTTGCTCCAGGTCGAACGAATCAGCCATGATTGCCTCCTCTCCGAAGAGACCTTCCAGAAACTGAATCGTCCCATTCAGATCGAGTCGCAACGGGCCTCCGCTCTCCGCTTCGCCGATCCGCAAGTGCAGGCCTTATGGAGCGCCTTGTTGCCGTTTCAACTCCTCCCCGCCGGCTTCTCGAATCGCAACTTTCGCGAAAGTCTGGCGCCGCTACTCGGCCAACAACCGGCTGAACTGACGCAAGGCCGGATGACTTACCACCTACCGCCGCCTGCGGCTTCACGGCATCATCCAACGTATTCCCAACAGTCACCGCTACCGCTTGACCGACTTCGGATTGCGTACGGCATGCTTTTTCACGCGCACCTACTCTCGCATCCTTCGGCCAGGGCTCGGCAGAATATTACCCGAGCTTTCCGCCCCCAACGGCTCACTCCGCCGCTGCTTCGATAAACTCGATCAGGAAGTGAAGTCTTGGGTTGCAGAAGCAAAACTGGCCGCTTGAAAAAACTTGACTCATTTACCACAAGTTCTTCACTTCAAGACCACTAGACTAGGGCCTCAATACGTTAGCCCGAATGATGAACACGCGTGGGAGCTCGAAGAATTGGCTGATCGCGATTGAGGCTTTTAGCGCCTCGGCTGGCGATCCTGATGTAAAGCTCAACGAGTTTTTGAATAGCTCGCCGGAACGCAAGCAGTTCGCTGTCGACGTCATGACCGAGATGAGAGACGGCATTGAGGTTTTGCTGCTTCAGGATCCGGAGTATGAGGAGTTCCGGAAGGATATCGCGCCCGGCGATTACCTGAACGGCACCGCGAATGTAATTCTTCAACGTTTGTCACGACGGACGATACTCTCGCCCGTATCCTGGCTCGCCTCCGGAAGCCCACACCAAACGACAGGCGAAAAACGGGTGCCCGCCGCGGCAGCTCACAGCAAGTTTAGTCTTGTCCAGCTTGCTGCCTCCGGCACTTTTGTCGATGGCAAGGTGGGAGGGTAACCGTTCACCGTGGCCGAACTAGCTACGCTTCAAAAGCCAGAGGAAAGAGCCTCGGAGGAACCGGAAAAGAGTAAGACCAGGGGGTTTCGCCTCTTCGGGACGGCTGTTGCCGCAATCGCTGGCTTCCTCTACGGGTACGATACCGGCATCATTTCGGGCGCCCTTCTGCACATCCGTCAGGATTTCAAGCTGTTCCACCAAATGCAGGAGACTACCGCTTCCGCCATACTCGTCGGAGCAGTCATAGGAGCGCTCGCGTGTGGCTGGCTATTTGAGCTATTTGAGCGTCTTGGCAGGCGCCGGATGCTGATGCTGGTCGCTTTTATTTTCGCAACCGGATCGCTGGCGTCGAGTATCGCTCCTTCAGCAACACTTCTGGTCTGCGCGCGAGTGTTGCTAGGTTTCGCGGTGGGCGGGGCCAGTCAGACAGGCCCTGTATACGTTGCTGAACTGGTGCCGGCGGACCGCCGCGGCCACTTCGCTACTTCCTTCAACGTTGCTATAGGGCTGGGCATCCTGACGGCCAATATCGTCGGATTCTCATTGAACAATGTCTGGTCATGGAGATGAATGATCGCCGCCGCCATCGCTCCTGCGCTTATTCTCCTGGCCACCAGGTTTGTTCTCCCCGAAAGCCCTCGTTGACCCGGCGCTGCCGTTGCGCTCGCCGGTGTCTTCTTTTTTCATTTGGCAAACAAGCAAAATGCCTGGATGGTGTTGCCTGCCTGCTGGTTTACATGTTCTTCAATGCCGGAGGCATCCAGGTGGTGGGCTGGCTTTCCGGCTCCGAGATGTATCCGCTTTCCATTCGTGGAGCGGGCACCAGTGCACAGGCGGCTGTGGTCTGGGGGGCCGATCTGCTGGTAACCGTGAGTGCGCTCAGCCTGATTCAATGGCTCACTGAAGGAGGCACGATGCTCGCATACGCATCCATGAACGTTCTTGCCTGGGTCTTTACGTACCGGCGTGTTCCCGAAACGGCGGGTAAGAGTCTCGAAGACATAGAGCAAATGCTGCAGCGCGGGGAGTTCCACCCCTAAAAGCCTGCTCATAACTGGGTGTTTCCTAATGACAGACAACATTGAACTGATCATCTTTGAGTGCGGCGGCGTTTTGATCGAGAGCGAGATCGTAGTCTGCCGGATCGCCGCGGAAGAACTGACGCGTTTGGGATATCCGATCACGACCGAAGAGGTGATCGACAGATTTGCGGGAAGGCCCGATCGCGAGATGCGGGCCGAGATTGAAGCCGACATGGGCCGACCGTTACCGGACGATACAAACCTTGCGTGGACCGTCGCACGGAAGACGCCTATCGCGAAGAGTTGAAGATTATGGCTGGCGTGAACGATGCTCTTGATGCTATTGATAAGCCGATCTGCGTGGCATCGAGCAGCTTCCCGGAGAAGTTAAAGATGGGACTGCAGCAGGTAGGCCTTTACGATCGCTTCGCGCCGAACGTCATCAGTGCGACTTCTGTCTCCCGAGGCAAGCCGGAACCCGATGTGTTCATCTTCGCGGCCTGATGGACGCATGTGTCTCCGCCGAAATGCCTGGTGATCGAGGATAGCGTTCCCGGGGTTCGCGCGGCTTTTCGCGCGGGAATGCGGGTGTTCGGCTTCACCGGCGGTGCACACAGCCGGCCGGGTCACGCGGCGGCGCTCACAGACGCCGGCGCAGAACTCGTGTTCGAGCACATGAGCAAGCTCCCGGAGCTGTTACACGCTGTTGGAAGATCTCACGACTAAGCTAGTCGACGTTTAACAACAGGAAGAAGCGAGTCCGCCCCCTGGCCCCTATTCGTTACCGCCGACGAAGCTGGGGCGCCTGGTTTCGAGATCGAAAGTTGAACCGTCGGAGAGCACGTGGAGCCGTAAGTCATAAAGCCGGAGAGTCTGGTCGGGCGTTCTTTCCGAGACGTTTGTGTACGTGACCCCTTGCCCGTCGGCAACATACACGGCCCCTGACCCGGTAACCCGAAGCATTCGGTCTTCGAGGATGACGGCGGTGTCCTCGTCAATCCCAATCCCCAACACACCCGGGTCTTCTGCCACTGCACCGACCAGACGCTCTATTCGTGCACGTTGGGCGAAATGCTGGTCGATGACCAGGTCAGGCACGAGCCCAAGGCCACGCGCCATGAAAAAGCTGCTTTCCACCTTGTGGCTTGACTCTGTCGCATGAGAAACGAGCATGGTGGCGCCCATTGCGGACGCGCCGGCGGAAGTTCCGGCTATTACGCCTCCACGCTCCTCATAAAATCGGCGGATCCGATTCAGCATGGGGGTTCCACCTAACTTGCTCGCAAGCTTCAGTTGATCGCCGCCGGTGAAATACACCACGCGGGCGTTATCGACCATTTCCAGGTTTTTCGGATCGCTTGCTGCCTCGCGCCCTTCTATTTGTAAGTGGCGGATGTCGCTTACATCGAGATCGGCAAACGCCTGGCGGTAACTGTCCCACTGCAGCCCGGGCTCTTCGCTGGCGAGTGTTGCCACCAAGAGAAGACTCGACCTGGCGTGTCGCGCGATCTCTTTTAAGATGGTCCGGTCTCCGCTTCTCTCTTCGCGGCCCCCAACCAGAATGAGCGATCCTCGCTTTCCGGAGACGGTTGTCCGGGCGTCTTTGGTGCGGCTTATCGTTCTCTCCTAGGACACTTCCACGAGCTCTGATTCGATATCCTCTGTTCGTCCGGGAGCCGGTGCCCGATTCGCCAAATCGAAGCGATCTCCGGTGTTCAAGACGTGCACAGTAGCGCCGAACACGGAGAGGGCCTGATTTTCATTCTCAGAGGCATTTGTGTGAGTGATACTTCGCCCGTCAAGGATATACACCGCGCCGGAGCCGATGACCGCTGCCTGCTCATGGCCCTGAAATACCAGTGCGGTGTCCTCGTCGATCCCCACCCCTAGCAAGCGTGGATTCTGAGCGACCGCCCCAAGCAAGCGACCCATTCGGCCCCGCTCCGCGAAATGCTGATCGATGATTACACCGGAGATCAACCCGAGACCTGGCGAGAGGCGAACTGACTCTTGCCCCTGGCGAGACGATTCACTTTCTCCCGCAGCCATCATCACCTCGGCCATCACGGAGGCGCCGGACGATGTGCCTGCAATCAGGGCGCCCTGCGTATAGAGTTGTCGCAAACGGTCGCAAAGCGGTGTCCCGCCGAATTTGCTGGTAATCTTCATCTGGTCGCCGCCTGCGAAAAAGATGACTGTCCCCTCGTCCAGCATTTCCGGACGGCTCTGCTGCAGGAGTTCTTCCCGACTCCGGGCATCAAACTGCTCCAGGCGAGCTACTCCCAGCTCCTTAAACGTTTTCTGATACTTCTCCCACTGTTCTTCGGGTTCTTCACTCGCGATCGTGAACACCATAAGCTTGCCTGCACGCGCACGCTTCGCAACCAGCTCGAGAATCGGCCGGTGGCCCTCTTTGGCCTCATTCCCGCCTATAACGATCAGCGTTCCTTCCGGACGGAAGGGCGTCGAGTCAAGCTGCACGTCAGTTTGTCCCCGGTGTTTGCGCTCGTTCCCCATGTAATCGGATCTCCCGCTTGCTCTCTTGAAGGAAACTCTCTCGAAACGCCAATTGCCCGCTCCGAACGAAGCGCCGTCCCCGGGCAATGACATCTAAGAGCTCCAGCGACTCCTTTCGGAGCACGACCACGTCGGCGCTCGCTCCTTCTCTAAGGTGACCTTTAGAGGGCAGCTTCAATACACTCGCAGTGTTACTAGTAACTGTCGGAAGAAGTGTTTCGAGCGACATTCCGTGCTGAAGCACGCAGGTTCGGATCTGGTCCCACACCGCCCGTGGACTGTTTATCGCAGCGTCGGACGAAACAGTTACAAGGGTCGGATCGCCGCCACGTTCGAGATAGAACGACATCGATCGAGGAAGCTCGCCATCTACGGTGTCGAGATCAACCGTGACCCCTCGGTGCGATAACTCGATTGCCTCAACCATCAGTTCCTCTGATCGGTCCATATGAGTCGGGTACAGGGAGCGGGGTTCGATCTCGTACTCATCGAGCAGAGTCCGCAGAGGTCGTAGACGCTTTTTCCCGGATCCCACATGGAAATGAGTGATTCCGGATTTGGCAGCGAGTAGGCCGCCAACGTACGTGTCCCGCACCAGGCGCGCAAGTTCTGCGTCGCTCGGTTCCGTCGAACGCGCATCGGAGATCGCAATTTCGCCCGCGCCGATCACTTCCGGCACGAAGAGCATGTCCTTTCGAACCGACCCGGTGAGCGTTACGGGAGGAACGTTGTAGCCGCCGGAGTAAATATACGCCGTGAGCCCTTCATCGTTAAAAGCCTTCGCTTTCGCCAGCAGACCCGGCATTGTCTTGGTCGTCGTGTCGGTTCCGAGACAACCAACAACCGTTGTGAGGCCGCCGGCTACGATCTCGCTCAGAGCGATCTCGGGAGTCTGTGACGCCCAGCCCTTTTCACCGCTGCCGCCGAGCAGGTGCTCATGAGGGTCGATGAAGCCCGGCACGACTAGGCAGTTCTCGGCTTCGATAATTTCAACGCCAAGCCCAGACTGTTCTAGTGGCCTGAGATCGACATCGCCGATTCGTACGATCTTGTCCGCGGCAATCAGCAAATCTGATCTGCCGATGCGCTGCGGGTTGTAGATCTCACCTCCGCGGACAACGATGAACATCTTCAGGCGGCCGTCGTGATGGACTCGGCTCGCATCGTCAACTGTTCAACCTCGGCGGGAGAAGCGGGTTCCGCACCGTGCTCGCGAAGCCAGGCAAGGACGGCCGTCACCGCATCACACGATGTGACAACTAGTTCGCCGGGTACCATGCTGCATAGTGCTGCCTCCGTCGCCTCTAGCTCGTCAAGTATTACGTCGACGGAAGCCTCGGGGTTCTCTTCACGAACCGTGCTCGCCAGAATTCCGGCCACTTCCCCCGGCTGCCGGCCACGAAGATCTGTGTCTTCCCGAATGAAGAATCCATCATAGCCGCGAGCAACCGCACGCGCTGATTGGACGATCAGGTCTGTCCGTCTATCGCCCGGAATCGCAAGCACGGCGGTGCGCCGAGAAGCGTTCCATTGAGAGATCATGGTCTGCATCGATTCGAGCGCAACAGGGTTGTGCCCGTAATCAACCACCACGGTTCCACCCCGGAACGCAAAGATGTTCAAGCGTCCTGTACCGTGTTCCTCCATTCGGAATCCGGCAAGAGCCGTTCGGATTTCGTCCGGCGACAAGCCATAGGCGCGTGCGGCCGCAACTGCGGCCAGGACGTTGTAAACCTGGAACCGGGCCGTACCCGCAATCGTTGCCGGCATTTCATCGATCCTGGCGATGCGGAAAACCTCATGCCCCGTCCGTTCTTCAATCCATCCACCAACCGTGACAAAAGCCGTTCCGTTCTGCCCCAGATGTTCCTGGACCTTAGGGCTCTGCAAATCAGTCGAGAAGTAGACGAACGTCTTCGGAACTGCTGCCAGCCGCTCATGAGAAGAGATTTGGGCCAGGTGTTCGTCATCGGCGTTCAAGATGAGAGTTCCACCGCTACGTACCCGTTCCGCGACCAGCCTTTTAATCCTGACAATGTCTTGGACGTTCTCGATTCCGTCTTGCCCGATGTGATCGGGGTGAATGTTGGTCATCACAGAAATATCGGACCAGTCGTACCCGAGTCCCGACCGCACGATGCCGCCGCGTGCGGTTTCCAAGACAGCCACCTCAACCGTCGGGTCGGAAAGCACGACTCCGGCGGACCAAGGTCCTGTCATATCGCCGCGCGCGATCTCTTCGCCGCCGATCCAAATCCCATCCGTCGTGGTCAAGCCGACGAGCTTTCCACCCGCCTGCAACATGTGCCCGATCATGCGGGTCACCGTGGTTTTGCCATTCGTGCCGGTGATCGAGACAATCGGAATCCTCGAAGGCTGGCCCGCAGGATACAGCATGTCGACGATGGCGGCGCCAACGTCTCGTGTCTTGCCCTCACTCGGGAAGTGATGCATCCGGATTCCCGGCGACGCGTTGACTTCAACAATTCCGCCCGATGTGAACGGCTGTTTGATATCGGGGACAACAAGGTCAATGCCACAGATATCTAAACCGATGGACGATGCCGCACGCTCGCAGATCCGCCGCATCGTCGGATGCACCTCATCTGTAACGTCCCTGGCCGAGCCGCCAGTCGAAAGATTCGCGCTCTCTCGAAGAATGACCATTTCGGTTTCGGCTGGTATGTCATCAAGCGATCGCCCGTATTTCTTCAAAATGGCGAGTGCGATGGGGTCGGCGGTAATACGCGTGAGCGGCTTCTCGTGACCGTTCCCTCGCCGCGGATCCTTGTTTGCCAGGTCGATCAGGTCACGGATCGTGTGTTTTCCGTCACCCCAGACGTGCGCGGGAATCCGCTGTGCCGCGGCCACCATGCGTCCCTTTACAATGACGACCCGGTAATCCAGTCCCCGCAGCATTTCTTCCACGATTACTGCCGGAGAGATCTCCACCGCAGCATCGAACGCTTCGCCGACCTGCTCCGGAGTGCTGAGGTTTAGGGAGACACCTTTTCCTTGATTGCCGTCAAGCGGTTTCAGAACCACGGGCGTTCGTGCCTCAGCAAGGCAAGCAATCGCCTCTTCCCTGGTTCTCACAACGCATCCGTGCGGGACCGGAAGCGCCGACTTCCGCAACAACTGCTTCGTCAGTTCCTTATCGCTTGCGATGTCGACCGCGATTGCGCTCGTGGTCCCCGCAATCGTGCCTCGGATATACCGCGAGTATTTTCCGTAGCCAAGGCGAACAAGACTGTCGTGATCCGCGCGGGCCCACGGAACACCTCGCCGTTCCGCCGCATTGACAATGGCTCTTGTGCTCGGACCAAGATCAGACTTCGCGACGATTTCCCGCGCACCCTCTATGGAAGCCTCCAGTGGATAGGGCCGATCGTCCACCAAGGCCTGAACGAGCTCCACGGCCGTCTTTAGAAGAGCTTTCATGCCCTCCTCGGACTTGTAGGTCACAGCGACCAGGTAACAGCCGGGCTCCCCGGCGTCAACAGTTTTGCCGCGGTTTGTCGAGATGCCGACCGCATCGGTGAGCTCGAGCGCCACATGCTCCACAATGTGCCCGAAATACGTACCCCCGCGGAGCCGCTCGACAAAGCCGCCCGGACGGCCCAGCCCGCAGTAGTGCTCATAGCAGCCCGGAAGGAGCCGCAACAGCCGGTCAATGAAACCTGGAACCTCGTAGCTTTCGCGGCCAGCGAGGTCCTCCAGATCAAGTTTCATCACCAGAACAGGCTGGTGACTGTATACATTCGGACCTGGAATTGTACGAATATTCAGAATCTTCATTCAGATCTCTACAGCAGTCTTGGGTGTGGATTTGGATTTCTTGGATTGGAAACAGTTGGTGTTTTCGGGATTCGGCTTACGAGATTACGAGAGCCGACGGAGGCTTTCGCACAAAGGGTCGCATTCGTCTTCCGTTGCTGACTGGAGCTTCTTCGGTACGGGTGCCCGCTCGCGGGTGCTGGGCGACAAGGAACTGACCATGAGTCCTCCGACCTGGTACGGGGGCCGCCTCTCCAGGCACTCGCGGCCGCCATCTAGCACCCGGAGGCCCATCGGCCCGCGCATCTTGTGCCCTGAGAAGGCGTAGAAATCACAGCCGATCTTAGCTACGTCGACCGGGAGGTGGGGCGCAGCCCATCCGCTGTCTGCTAAAAACGCGATCTTCCGTCGGCGGAAATTCGAGTCGTACTCCATCTCCGTACCAACAATCTCGTCGCCCGGTTGGAGCTGGGAACGTTCGAATGCGTAAGCAACAAGGTTTACCGCCTCCGTCGCGCTGCGAAGGAAAACAATCTCATCCGGCCTGGTCGCCCCTAGCGGGTTCGCGACAGAGGATCGTACATCCGAGACGGCCCTCGTTGCGTTTCGGCTAAGGCTATTCTCCTCGTTCGTGTTTGCGTATTCAAACTCGTAGAAACTCGAGCCCGCATTGTCGAGGTAGAGAAATAGTTTCCGGTGGATAGTCCGTCCCAGCACGGGGAAGTCTCGTCGTACGGAGTCAACCGCGATTCGGGCCCTCTCGATGGTCTGCGACGCCATTCCGTTGAATGTTAGACACGCTTCGTTCCAGAGTTCTTCCCTCGTTTTTTAGCTAGTTCGTACTGACTATAGAACTGACTGCATTTCATCCGCAGCCGGCAATCTCAGCAAGCACGCTGTTGTGCTCAGAGCAAGTGTCGTATTCGAACACGCCAACTCAGAGCGAACCTGTTCAGCACTGTCCTAGCCTAGGAACCTGAGAGGATAAGAGTGCAGGAGTATGGCTAAGCAGGACATTATCGTCATCGGCGCCTCTGCTGGCGGTGTAGAAGCGCTAAAGATTGTCGCTGCCGGCCTGCCCCCTAATCTGCGGGCTTCGGTGTTTGTGGTTCTGCACATAGGTACTGGTATGAATGGACAAAGCTATCTGCCCGAAATTCTCACGAAAGCCGGTCCCCTGCCTGCAGTACGTCCAGATGACGGACAAACAATTCAGAATGGAAAGATCTATGTCGCTCCGCCTGACCATCATTTGCTGATAACGCCGGAACACGTTCAACTCTCGCATGGGCCGAAAGAGAACCGAACTAGGCCGGCTATCAACCCACTGTTCCGCTCGGCGGCATCCGCTTTCGGCGAACGCGTGACCGGAGTGATTCTGACTGGTTCGCTCGATGATGGGGTTGCAGGGCTGGCGGAAATAAAGCGGCGGGGCGGTATCGCAGTGGTTGAAGATCCGCTGACAGCGCAATTTCCCAGCATGCCTCAGAACGCAACACTGAAAGTTGAAGTCGACGTTGTAGCTCCACTTCCACAAATCGCGGGAGTTATCTCGTCCCTTGCGGTGAACGCGCGAAGCGCGACCAAGAATGAGGAGCCTGTGGAAAGATTGCCCTCAGACTTAACCTGTCCCGAGTGTCGAGGACCGCTTTCCAGAGAGCACCAGGGCAAAATTGTGGAGTATCGGTGCCGCGTGGGCCACGTATTCTCTCCTTTGGCAATGGTGCAAGAGCACCGGGAGACTGTAGAACGTTCACTCTGGATGTCCGTGCTCGCTTTGGAAGAGGCCGCAGAGATAGCGGAAGAGCTTGGACCTGAGCTGGGGCCTGATGCCCTGGAGGAGGCTCGAACCAAGCGAAAGCAATCCACTGAGCTCAGAGCTATGCTCGATGGTTCTCGGCGGGAGCCGTAAGCTCGACCCCCCGTTTGGGAAGCATGCGAGGTGCTGCGCTTGGGTTTGTCGCACCCAGGTTGACAGATCTGATCAACACTCGTTAATGCTGCTGGACCCGAATCGCCAGTCACCGGCGATGCTGAGGCGCGGAATCAGATAGAGTGTCTGGTCAGGGGCTTTTGGCTACGGGAGTCGGGCTGCGGAGCGCCCCAGGAACGCATCGCAAAGCCGATACGCGATTGGATACACATCCAAGGCAACAGTGGCGCAGAATAGAAGCCTCAGCATTGTCTATCTGGACGCCAGGCGATCACATGGACTATCCCGCACGGCTCGTGTGTTGAAAATAGAGACTCCAACCGATTTCCATGCGCTCTTCATGCGGCAGATCTATCCGGAACCAAACTGGCCACCATACAAGGCGTTCTGAGCACGAACGCTAGTTTTCGTACGCGGCGAGCTTATTTAAGTTTGACTCGGTTTCGAAGTAGGCCATAGAATTGTGGGAATGACCGGCAAGACGGTCGGCCACTACCGGATTCTCGAGAAGCTTGGCGGTGGCGGCATGGGTGTCGTCTACAAGGCCGAAGATACCAGACTGCATCGCTCGTCGCGCTCAAGTTCCTGCCGGAAAAGCTGGTCCAGGGCGACCCGGCGCTTGCACGACTTAGGCGCGAAGCTTACGCATCGTCGGCACTGGATCATCCCAAATCTGCACCGTGTTCGACATTGATGAACACGAAGGTCAGCCGTTCATGTGATGCAGTTGCTCGAAGGCCAAACGTTACGGCAGTCGATCGAACACAAGCCGTTCAGAAAAATCTCGCTGATCCAAATCGCCATTCAGATCGCCGCGCTTGATGCCGCTCACCGTCGAGGGATCATTCATCGGGATATCAAGCCTGCGAACATCTTCTTCACCAGTACTGGTCAAGCGAAGATCATGGACTTCGGCTTAGCCAAGGCGACGGTGCGGCGGGAACTGATGCATGTCGGATCGAGAGAAGAAACTGCCGTGACGAGTGAGGAGATGCTGACGAGTCCAGGATCCGCACTCGGGACGAGCGCTTACATGTCACCGGAGCAGGCGCGGGGAGAGGAACTCGACGAACGCACGGATCTCTTCTCCTTTGGAGTGGTGCCTATGAAATGGCCACTGGCAAACAACCCTTCGCGGGCGGAACGACAGCCATTACGTTCGATGCCATTCTGCACAAAACGCCGATTCGTCCATTCCAGCTCAGGCCGGATTTGCCCATCCAGCTTCAGCACCTAATCTTCAAGGCGCTCGAGAAAGACCGTGATACGCGCTATCACACCGCCGCGGATATCCGCGTTGATCTTAAGCGTCTGAAACGGGAAACGGATTCCAGGCAGTTCCCGGCCAGCCACACACATCCTCCTGTATCTGGTCACGCCTCCGAAAATGCTTCCAGCGGATCCGTTCTGCTGGGCGAAATCAAGAAGCACAAGACCGGTTTCGGGCTGAGCTTCATTGTCGTGCTCCTCGGCCTGGCAGGAACATTCATCAGCATCTACAAACTCGGGTTGCGGGGTCGCTCTGCAGGGCCGAACGTGCAGAATATGACCATCACCAAATTGACGGACAGCGGAAACATTGGGAATGCCGCCATTTCTCCTGACGGAAGATACATCGTGTACGCGATGCGAGAGGTGCGACCGAGTCTGTGGGTGCGACAAGTGGCCGCCGAGAGCGGGGTTCCGGTACTATCGCCAGCTGAAACTTCGTACGATTGGGTCGCCTTTTCGCCGGACGGCGACTACATATACTGTCAGCGCGAGAAAGCAGATTCCATGGAGCTATCCGTTATGCCCGCTCTGGGCGGCGCACCGAGGCTCCTGACCGACGATGCGACGCCTTTCGGAGCTGGAGTTTCCCCCGACGGCAAGAAGCTCGCGTTCATACGCCATACCGAGATGACTGGTTCAACGCTGAATGTCATTAACACCAACGGAGGCGGCGAGCCTTCAGGCCCGTGTTCACATCCTGTTCGAGGACTTGGAATCGCTCGGTGCGCAGATTTCGCGATTAAATCGCAGCATTGCGGCAAACTGTCCGGGCAACTGGTTCATCACGCTATTTGCGGGTGTGCTTCATCCGGCCACCGGGCACCTAGCGTATTGCAACGCAGGGCACAACGCACCCTTGTTACTCCGATCTGGCGCTGGGGTCGAGTCGCTTGAAGCTACGGGACTTCCGCTAGGAATCAGGCCAGACGTGACTTACGAAGAGAAGAGCTGCCATCTGGAACAGGATGACGTGCTGGTTCTGTTCAGCGATGGGGTCACGGAGGCTTGCGCGCCGGACGAAGATGCAGAGTTCGGCGAGGAACGCCTGATTGCTGTTGTCCAAGGAAAACGGAATTATCCCGCGGCGAGCCTGATTGAAGCGATCAACGCAGAAGTACGGTCCTTCGCCTGCGGACTCCCGGCTACAGACGACATAACCTTGGTTCTTGTTCGTCGTTGCTAAATGTGAATGAACGCGCGCTATTGAACCATGCTCGAACAGTGGCGAAGACCATTCAGAACTCTGTACATGCTTGCTTGTCGTTTAGTCGCCGTCCTGAGATTTGTTCCCGATTGTTGTCGTACGACCGGCGATATGGAGAGTGGATGCTGGACGCCGAACTGCCTGTTCCGTACCCGTACTGTGGAGCGTCGAACATTGTTATGTGGCCCGCAGAACATGAATTGATATATGATGTTGGGCGGCGAGTGTTCGCTTGAGTAACCGCTGAAGTTTGTTCTGCTCCCCTACTCGACCCAAATAGCTGCGTGCCGTATACAAATTCTCCCGCTCCGCGTCGCAACCTGCTGCGATGGGGAATCCCGATTGGCTTCGTCTGCCTTGCGGGGGCGGCCGTCTGCCAGAATTCCCCGAAAACTACCCCCGCCCGTTCCGCTCCGGATTCCTTCGACCAAGTCGTTGTGCCGTTTGTGCAATCGAACTGCGCCGTGTGCCATAACGACCAACTGAAAACCGCGGGACTCAGCCTAACTCAATACCGGGAACGTGAGTCGATGGTCCGCGATCGGGATATCTGGGAAAAGGTTATCCGCCGTGTGCGTGCCGGGGAAATGCCGCCCGAGGGTATGCCGCGACCCAAACCAGAGGCGATCAATACGGTGACCGGGTGGATGGAGGATCAGTTCGCTCAGACGGATCGCACCACTCCTGCCGATCCGGGCCATCTGACGGCCCACCGGCTGAATCGAGTCGAGTACGACAACACGGTTCGCGATCTGCTCGCCGTCCGTTTCAAACCTTCCGCCGACTTCCCCGCAGACGATTCCGGCTTTGGGTTCGACAACATCGGCGACGTTCTCTCCGTTTCGCCCGTCCTGATGGAGAAATACCTGAATGCGGCGACCAAGATCGCCAACACCGCGATTCCGCCTGACTCACTGCCTGGGCCGACGCGCGTCCGTTACTCGCCCGAACATAGCCCCAATGACGACGGAATGGCCCTGGAAAATCGGTTCGAATTCCCGGCCGAAGGGGACTACGACTTGCGGGTTGCCGTGGCTGGCCGCAAGGAACCGTTTCGCATCCACCTGCTGCTCGACGGAAAGGAGATCAAAGTCGCGGACGTGGTCGTGGAGAAGGAGGGGTCCCGCTCCTACGAGATCAATCTTCACGTTCCCGACGGCGAACATACCCTAGCCGCAACGATGGAGCCGCGCACGCCGTCGGCAGCCGAAATCGCCGTCTCCGAACGTCTGAAGGCGTCCGAAGAAGCGGCTTACCAGAAGGCAATTGCAGCCCATCCCGAAGACAAGAAACAGATCGCTCTCCAGCGGGCCGTTTCGAATCCCCCTACTTATATCGATGCGCTCGAAGCCCGCGGACCGTACCATGCGGTTGCGCCGCCCCTACCGGAGAGCTATCGCCGCGTGTTTTCGTGCAGTCATCTTCCGGGCCACCACACCGCCAGCTGTGCCCGAACGGATTTGGCGCACTTGGCAAGACTTGCGTATCGAAGGCCGGTTACTCCAGACGAAGTGAAGCGCCTCACAACCTTAGTGGCGTCTGCGCAGAAAGATGGAATGACTTTCGAACAGTCGATGCGAATCGGCCTGGAGGCGATTCTGGTTTGCCCTAACTTTCTCTTCCGTATCGAGCGGGATCCGAAACCCGACGATCCCTCCGCCATTCATCCTGTGAACGACTTTGAACTGGCGTCGCGCCTCTCTTATTTCCTATGGAGCAGCATGCCTGACGATCCGCTACTCCAAGCGGCGGAGAAACGCCGGCTGCACGATCCTTCGGTACTGACAGCCCAGGTGAAGCGAATGCTGCAGGACTCAAAGTCAGATGCCCTCATCGACAACTTCGCCGGCCAATGGCTGGAATTGCGAAACCTGGACAGCATACGGCCTGATCCCGACGAGTTTCCGCAATTCAATGCGCAATTGCGCCGCGCCATGTACACGGAGACGCAAATGTTCGTCCAGTCCGTGGTCAGGAATGACTCCAGCATTCTCGACTTTCTGGACGGCAAATATACTTTCCTGAATGAGCGTCTGGCAAAGTTCTACGGCATACCGGGTGTGACCGGCAATCAGTTCCGTCGCGTTTCTCTCGATGGAAGCGAGCGTAGTGGAGTGCTGACGCAGGCGAGCGTCCTAACGGTCACTTCGTACCCGACGCGGACCTCGCCCGTTCTCCGCGGCAAGTGGATCCTCGAAAATGTGCTGAATACGCCGCCACCGCCTCCACCTCCCGGTGTTGGTTCGATCGATGCGAAAGCCGGCCCACTCGCAGGCACCATGCGTCAACAGATGGAGAAGCACCGTGCCGATCCGATGTGTGCCGCGTGTCATACGCGCATGGATCCGCTGGGCTTTGCTTTAGAGAATTACAACGCGATCGGCCAATGGCGCACACACGACGCGGGGCAGATCATCGACTCGAGCGGATCGCTGCCGAACGGTAAGGCTTTCAAGGGAAGCGCTGAACTGAAGGCGATTCTCATGGGCAATCGAGACGCCTTTGCGGAGTGCCTGACGGAGAAGGTGATGATCTATGCCTTAGGCCGCGGTCTTGAGGGTTACGATCGCCGCACACTGAAACAGATCACGTCGGACCTGGCGGCGAACGAATATCGGTTTTCTGCCCTGATCTCAGGAATCGTCAACAGCGTTCCCTTCCAGATGGGCCGAGGCGACACAGCCGCACCAGCGGTCACAAAAGCACAAGCCACACCAAGTATGAAAGGCAGTACTAATTGATCCTGACCCAAAAGTACGTATCCAGGCGCTCCCTGCTCCGCGGTATTGGGGCAGCGATAGCGTTGCCGGTTCTGGACTCGATGGTTCCAGCTTTTTCACGAGCGGCTTCTGCCACAGAGAAGATTTCTCCGAATCGCATGGTGTTTGTGTACGTGCCGAACGGCATCGATATGCGCAACTGGACTCCCGCCGCGGAGGGCCGGTCGTTCGAGCTGCCAAAGATACTCAGTCCGCTTGCACCCGTCCAGGACGATGTGATGGTTCTGAGCGGTCTAATGGACCACGGCGGCATGGCTCTCGGCGACGGCCCGGGCGATCACGCGCGTGCGGCCGCGAGCTTTCTCACCGGTGTTCATCCGAAGAAGACGGCCGGTTCGGATATTTCGGTCGGTGTCTCCGTCGATCAACTCGCGGCTCAAAAAATTGGGACGGCAACGCGCCTGGCTTCCTTGGAGCTTGGGTGTGAAGATGGACACCTCGCCGGTAATTGCGATTCCGGCTACAGCTGTGCTTATGTGAACAGTATTTCCTGGCGCACTCCGAGTGTTCCGAACCCGCCCGAAGTGAATCCGCGCGCGGTTTTCGAACGGCTTTTTGGCACCGACGAGAGCGCCGGGGATCCTGCCGCCCGCGCTCGTACCGCCCGTTATCAACGGAGCATTCTCGATCTCGTCGCCGATGACTCGCGCCGCCTGCAGGGCGGTCTGGGCGCAACCGACCGGCGCAAACTCGACGAATACTTCACTGCCGTCCGCGAAGTGGAGCGTCAAGTAGAGGTGATGGAACGCCAGATTGCTTCTAATTCGGTCGCGGCCCCGAGTCTTGCAAAGCCCGACGGGGTTCCGATCGAGTTCGCAGATCACGCGCGCCTGATGTTTGACCTGCTCGCGATTGCTTTACAGACGGACACCACCCGCATTTCGACGTTTATGCTTGCTCACGAGGCAAGCAACCGCTCGTATCGGGAGATCGGCGTACCGGAAGGCCATCACGGGCTGTCCCATCATCGTAACGATCCCGCATTGATGGATAAAATCGCGACCATCAATCGCCATCATATGGAGCAGTTCGCCTACTTTCTGACCAAGCTCAAGAAGACGAGAGAAGGCACCGGATGCCTGCTCGACAGCACAACTGTCGTGTACGGCAGCGGCATCAGTGACGGCAATCGGCATAATCACGACGATCTGCCGGTGCTTCTGGCCGGCGGTTCGCGGCAGTTCCAGACCGGCCGCCACGTCCGCTACAACCAGGGCGCTCCGGTGTCGAGCCTCTACTTGAGCGTTCTCGATGGGGCGGGTGTTCCGACCGAGCAGTTCGGTGACAGCCAGGGGCGGCTGCAGTTCCTCACTGATTTGACATAATGACCGCTGCCGACCGGCACCTGTCGGACTGGCCTACATTCATCGCATGAAACTCACCACTCTGGCCGTGCTGTGGCTAGCCATGGCGTCGGCCGCTCAGGCCCAAGAGCAGCACCCGCTCGCGCAATTGATAGAGGCTGCCCGCGGAGGTCCGTCCAGCCCCGGCCTCGACGATCTCATTACGAAAATCCTCACCGCGAAAGGCGGTACTGCCGTGTGGGGACAAGACTACCTTTTCGTGACTCCCTCCTCGTCGCCAGCGACGGTCTCAATCGACGGTCAGCCTTCGGTCCCGATGCTCCAGGTCGGGCACTCGAATTTCTGGATGCATTTGGAAAAGATGCGCGTCGGTGTCACTCACGCGTATCAGTTCTTTGCAGATGGCAAGCCACTGGGAAACCGCTCTGATGCTGCCGGCTACAACCCTGAATCTTATCCGAAGCCCGGAATTCCGCAAGGCAAACTAAGCGAGAAGCACACCATCACCAGCAAGATCTATAACGGGATGAAAGCCGATTTCTGGTATTACGCTGCCCCGGGCGTGGATCCGTCGGTTCCCGCACCTCTGATGGTCTGGCAGGATGGGCAAAGCCTGATTGCCGCCGATCTGTCGAAGATGCGCCTCTTTACGGTCACGGAGAATCTTGTTGCGCAAAAGCTAATTCCTCCGATGGTGCATGTCATGATTGCGCCGGGCTTCGCGCCTGACGGGAAGGCGATGCGCTCGATTGAATACGACACGGTAAGCGAGCGATACAACCGCTTTCTTCTGGAGGAAGTGTTGCCCGAAGTTGAGACGGCATACAAACTCCGTCCGGACGGTTACAGCCGCGGCATTGCTGGCGAATCGTCCGGCGGTATCTGTTCGCTGAATTCAGCCTGGTTCAACCCCGACAAATTTGCGCGCGTTCACTCCACGATCGGAAGCTTTACCTCCATTCAATGGCGTCCGGAAGAGAAGCAGGACGGCGGCAATCTTTACCCCTACATGGTTCGCAAGTTACCGAAGAGGAACATCCGTATCTGGATGAGCGACGGCACGGACGATCTGGAAAACAACCACGGCTCATGGCCACTCCAGAATATACAATTGGCGAATTCGCTAAAGATGCTCGAGTACGATTTTCATTTCCGGTTTGGACTCGCGACTCACGACTCCGCTCAGGCTGCGATCGATCTCCCCGAATCTCTCGCGTGGCTGTGGCGCGGTTATGATCCTGGGAAGACCTCCGAGCAATTCACCATGGATCCAAACGAGAAGAATAAGCCTTACTACCGGGTGACCATCTCGAATCGCGATTCTTGGTGAGGGCGAGTATGCGCCGCAAGCTTCGCCCATACTCAGCTCCGAACTTGCCGCACCGTAATCGGATCGCATCATAGCTGACGATCACGCCTCGCCAGGCCGGCACTTCTCCAACGTCCAGGAACGACAGCGCGAACCGATAACCGTGTTGCCTCAATAAGGAATGTTACCGAAGTGTTAGTTGTCCATTTTAGCGTCGGTTGACCTGCGACGCGAATGGGCCAAAGCTTGGCCTTGAAGACGATTCAGGCGGTTTTCCGGCATACCGAAATGCATCCCCGACGCCTGACGATCGCGTATAGCTCGTTCTAAACGCAAATTTGTTCTGCTTGAGTTTAAGATGATCGAATCCGCTACACTGATCTCGACTTCAGCAGGGATAGAGCAACGCA
>JBJMGK010000231.1:0-3841 GCA_045807925.1 Bryobacteraceae bacterium
CATTTGCCAACCATTCCGAGTGAGCAGCGCAGCTTTTTGGCCACTGCTCTGTTATCCAGACCTTCGGCGCAGGCCAGCACCACTCGCGCCCGCCGTGCCACCGCCGGCCGACTGCGCGACCGCTGAGCCAAAGATCGCAGCCGCTGGTGCTCCTCTTCGCTTAGGCGCAACGCTTGTTTAGGACGCCCTCTCCGCATACTGAGTGGACGCCTTTCCGTCCTATTTATTCCACATATTTCTGTGACGGGAGACTAGTCGACCCCGGTGGTGTTCCTTGTGAAACCATGAGTAACGAAAACTCTCGCTCTATGGACTTGCGTGTGCTGTTCCCTGCTGTGGCTGTTTTGACTTGCCTCGCCCACGCCGAAGTTGTTCGGAACGCTTACGCCATCGCCACTTTCGACAACACGGAATCGCTTGGGGCGTGGAGTGTCTCCGGCAGCGGATCGTTGAACTTAGGACATGGATATCGAGCTTCTGGCGCCGTGCTTACCTTTCGCATTGAGCCCGGTGCGCGGGTCATTGTGGCTTGGAGTCCCAAGACAGCCATCCCGAAGCTGCAGAACTCCGACATTTCGTTATGGGCTCGCTTCCCCGGCAGCGTTGCGGTCACTTTGAAGGCGGAAGATACAGGCGGGAACACCCTGATGTTGCCGATAGAGGCTTCGCTCGAACATCCCAAACAGGGCGAGTGGCGACATGCTGTGGGGCAGATAAAGAAGCAGATTACGTCTCTCGCTCTTATCATTCAGT
The DNA here is from genome assembly GCA_045807925.1 of Bryobacteraceae bacterium. Taxonomy (GTDB): domain Bacteria; phylum Acidobacteriota; class Terriglobia; order Bryobacterales; family Bryobacteraceae; genus Bog-105. The sequence goes on from JBJMGK010000231.1 coordinate 754, forward strand.
CGCGAACAGGTAGCGCCATAAGTGGCGAGCTCTACTTCGATGAAGTGATGTTGAGCAAGAACAAGAATGTTTTCCGCGTAAGCCCGGAAGAGCGGACTGACGCACCTTCAGCGGGAGCAAAAAGCCTCGGAATCATGGGTGTGAACATCCACTTGCTGAAAGACCCGCACTCGCTCGATCTGGCGCGTGATGCGGGCTTCCAATTCGTCAGAATGGATCTGCTCTGGACGAACGTAGAACGGCGCGGCCGGTTTCGCTTCTTCGCCTACGATTTCCTGCTTCGAGACCTGGAGGCGCGTGGCATGAGCGCACTCTGGATCCTCGATTACGGCCATCCGGAGCACGGCGGCTCAGTTCCGAGAAGCGCAGCTGACATTGCGGCGTTCAGTCGTTTTGCCGAAGCAGTTGCCACTCATTATCGGGGCCGCAATGTTAGGTATGAGATCTGGAACGAGCCAAACAATCCGCAGTTCTGGGCATCGTCGCCCAATCCCACTGAGTACGCGGCCCTTCTGAGAGAAGCGGTGACCGCGATGCGCCGGGCGGATCCTGCCGCAATCATTTCGAGTGGCGGAATCTCCAACATGGATCTGTCCTATGCGAGCCGAGCTTTAGACCGGAGTCTCGCCGCCATGTTAAACGCCATCAGCGTTCATCCCTATCCGAGAGACAGACCGGAAAGCATCGCTCCAGCCTACGCTGCCTTTCGGTATTGGATCGGCGGCGACTTTGGCGACTCCACCGAGCTATGGAACTCGGAATGGGGCTATTCGTCCACTCTTGCGGCCCCCGACTCTGCACAGAAAGGGCACGGCAAGCTGGATCGCTATCGGCAGGCAAACCTCGCCGTGCGCGAGATCCTTACCGTTTGGAGCTTGGGATTTCCTTTGAGCGTCTGGTACGATTTGCGGGACGATGGCGACGATCCGGGCAATCCAGAGCAAAATTATGGCCTGCTCGATTCGGGCGGCCGTGAGAAGCCGGCTATACAGGCCGTCCGAAACCTGATGAACTCAACCAGAGCACGGAAGTTCACCGGGATGGTTCCAGAACCGCCTTCGAGCGTTCATGGTATGCGCTTCGCCGGAGCCAACGACGTGCTGCTGATTGTTTGGACTGATAGTCCCGAAAAGAAGGAAAGAGTGGAATGCGACCGCACGCATCTGATTTCGGCGACCGACATGATGGGCCGAATGCTCCAAACGAAATCCGGCCCCGAAGGTTACCTGCATCTTAAGTTCGGCGAAGATGCTGGCCCCGTGTACCTATTGTTTAAGACTGGATCTCGACCCTGAGGGGAATTGAAAAAGCTTTTATACGGCGTCATGCTTGCCTGCTGCTGTCTGCTGCTGCCCGCTCATGCCGGAGAACAGGAGGGCGGCGATACCGAATCGCGCGCCGCTGAATCAGAACACATTCAATCTGCTTCCGCTCGGGGCCATCGAGCCCAGGGGTTGGCTACATCAGCAACTCGAGATTCAGGCCCAAGGGCTCACGGGCCATCTGGATGAGTTCTGGAAGGACGTGGGCAGCAATAGCGGCTGGCTCGGTGGAATTGGCGAGTCCTGGGAGCGCGGGCCGTATTATCTGGATGGGCTCCTGCCGCTTGCCTATCAGCTTGGTGACAAAAGGTTGATAGATAAAGCGAAGCGCTGGGTGGATTGGACGCTCGATCACCAGAGAGCAGACAGCCAGATTGGACCCGTTGCAAACGAGGATTGGTGGCCGCGCATGCTGATGCTGAAGGTCTTGACGCAATACCAGGAAGCAACTGGCGATCCGCGCGTTGTGCCATTGATGACGAAGTACTTCAAATACGAGCTGAAAGCCCTGGCGGAGCGGCCGTTGCGGATTGGGGACGCTACCGCTGGCAAGACACTGTCTACAGCGTTTTATGGCTTTACAATCGAACCGGTCAACGGGACCTGCTTGACTTGGCAAAACTGCTGCACCAGCAAGGATACGACTGGCAGGCACAGTTCTCTGACTTCCATTACAAAAGCAAAATGGACCGATCGATACTGTCGCGACGGCCGGGCGGCAAACCGCCTGATCAGGCGATGCAAACCCACGGTGTGAACAATGCCATGGCTCTGAAGGCTTCCCTATCTGGTTCCTTCTGAGCGGGAACGGCGTCCAGGCATATCCCGACGCAAGCACGAGCAGTTTTGCCCGGTACTCTACTTCCTGCCCGGGGCGCTCCTCGGAAACACCTGCAGCAGCACTGATAGCGCTTTTCCCGTCCTCCACCGTGAGCTTCCGGATGAGAGTTCGATCGTGCAACACGACTCGGTTGTTCCGTAACAACTGCTTGTACGTATCATCCGGCGAGTAGCGGGCGCCGATCGGGCACATCATACAGGTATTGCAACGCTGACATTCCGGGCGACCGTCGTACGGCTTTGTATTCCTCGCAACCGGACAGCCCATAAACGGGATTCCGCCACGTTCGCCCACGGTTTCATCTCTGCGAGGTTGTACGTCAGCGGCATGGCTGGAATGGGATACGGTGAGATCTTTTGTCTTCGGGATGGGGGCTGGGCTCGCCGGAAACACCAATGCGCCGCTCTGCTTCGCAGCAATAGGGCTCGAGTTCGTCCCAGCTGAGTGGCCAATCAACAGCGAAGGCGTAAAGGGAGCGAAGCCGAAGGTCCTCGGCGGAGAAGCGGTTCGCGTGTCCCTGCCCATGCATGGCGGAGCCCCCCACCGCCATCGTGCGCGTGATTACTCCAGTTCCACCCTGGTCCTCGATGAAATCACCTGGCCAAGGATTCTCGTTGCGAGCGAAAGCTGCTCGGCGCGCGTGGTCGATTACATCAAGGCTCAATGGGAATGGGATCGCCCGACTTTCCGTTGAAAGTAGCGGCTCTGGAATAACTCACTTTACGATGCCTTTCTCCGTTTCGCAAGACTTGACTTACAAGGGACGACAACATCCAGCTCGGTGAGAAGAACGGGGATCTGGTTGTGTCCCTTGACACGGCGAAACTGTTTCTCGGCCACCAGCAGGCCCGAGCCTACCCAGCGTTCCCGCTGATCGCCTGGATGCCAGCGCTTCACATTAAGGCAAACCCTTTCGACGATGGCG
>JBJMGK010000232.1:0-6120 GCA_045807925.1 Bryobacteraceae bacterium
CTGCCGCGCCAAAGCATGGAATATTGGTCCCAACTGCCGACGCGTTTGCCCGAATATTACCTTGCGGCGCTGCTTGGGCACGAACACCACATGATACTTGCAGTCCCACTTGGAGTGGGATAGGCTCTGGTAAAGATCCGACATTAGATCCTCCTTTCGTTGGTCATCAAGCCACGTGAGGAGGATCTTACTCCCGGAACGGTCAAACCTGCTCAAGTCTCACTGGTCGAACCAGTGGCTTACCAATTTCAGTTATCTTCTCGTCATCGGAAAGCTCATCAATCAGATCAACAAGTTCGTCGGCTTGCTGCAGCACCGCTTCAGCCCAAGGGAACGCATTGCCGCAGTGTTCGCAATACTTTGGCACCATTGTGGCCGTAGACGTCGCGACCCCATCGTAGAAACGCTTCCCGATGAGGGCATGATTGCAAGACTCGCATTTGAGTATCACTTCTGCCCCGCAAACGCCGCAGAACTTTCGATTCTTATCGGGATATTCGTTAACCGCGTCATTGATCAAGTGCCCGCTACGGCAAACTGCGGCGCAGTCATTGTAATAGCCGCGATCCGAGTAGATGTCACCGCGACCCATATTGCTCTACCATCAATCTGATTGTAGGGCTGAGTCGTCGGTGATCACGTCAAACAAGATCACATACCGGAGCATTGGCCTTGCAATCCGCCCATCGACTGAGATCTCCAGCAAACAGATGCCGTTGATTCCGCCTGGTTGCAGCGGTTTGCACGAGCTCGATGCTGTTGGCGTTTCGCTTGCGGACGCATCCCAGGCTGCGGAGATAGCTGCGCTTGGCGTGGAAGGCCAGCGGGTATCTTACAGTCTTCAATGGTATTCCGCTGATCTTAAACTTGGTCCGAGGATTCAAGTAGGTCACGGGCCGCCGCCACGTCCTCCTCGCGAATTAGCACTTTAAAGCCGCTGCCAGCCCAGGCAAGGTGGGGCCGCATGCCACCGGCGGTGTCGGCCTGGATCATCGCGTCGATACCCGCCCCTTCCAGAGCGCCTTTGGCCATATCAGCCTCCGGTCCGCTACCGAAGGTTCGAACGACAACCAGCTGCCCTTCAGTCATGTAATTGATCTTAAGCTTGGTCGGAGGATTCGACTGGGTCACGAGTCGCCCCCGCCTCGTCCTTCCGAACTGCTGAACGGCGCAACGGGGGTATCGGGAGAGGTTGCACCCATGTGATTAGAGAAAAGAAGGGAATGGCATCATAGATGGTGCCATTCTCCTGCCAGTCTGCTAGCAAGCTAGTCGGGCGACATCATCTCTTTAACCGTACAGGCCAAGGCGCTACGATAGCCCCGAACACGGCCGGGTCCGGTTGACTGTTACAAGCGACAAAAAGCTGCGAAAGGAGACTCCCCGATGAGTATCGAACTGGCACGTCATGCGCTGTTATGGTGTGCGGTCATCAACTACATATTGCTGGCGATTTGGTCCATCCTGTTCGTGCTCCCTCACGAATGGCTCTATCACCTCTCGACCCGACGGTTCCGCGTCACGGCTGAGCAATTTGACACGGTCAATTTTGCTGGAATGGCCTTCTATAAGGTAGGCATCGTTTTGCTCAACCTCGTGCCGTTCCATCGATTAGTGTGATCGGGAGTGTCAACTCGATTAAGAGAGACTTCCTTGACCGATCGTACTTGGCCTTGGCGGGTGGTACCAACATGTTTATGACCGTTCAAGCAGCTTTTTCAAACGAACATCTTTCTGAGCTAATGGATCTTTCGCCGGGTCAGATCGTTAGCGTTTCGTGTCGGGTTCGCGGAATGGTGCTTGGATCCGTTAACTCGCTTATCGTGGAGCAGGGTCGGGCCAAGAACCTGCTTTCCGATGAACACTTCACCCTAGATGGCACACTCATCGAAGCCTGAGCTGGGCAGAAGAGTTTCCAGCGCAAGAAGAGCGATGACGATATTCGGAAGTCGCCGCCGAATGGTCCGGGAAGCAATCCGACGGTCAACTGGCACAGGCAGAAGCGCCGGAACGACACCCATCAGTCGCTCAGCGATCCGTGGGCTCGGCTGTTTAAGAAGACACGCGGAGCGGAGGCCAAGCTTGCCTATATGGGCCAGGTAGTGACGGAAAACCGCGGCATGGTGGTGGATGTGCGTGTCACGCAAGCCACCGGGACGGCAGAGCGCGATGCTGCGCTGGAGATGCTGAGCGGGAAGCCGGAAGCGAGGCGATCGACGCTTGGCGCAGACCGCGGTTATGATACGGCCGGCTTTGTGAACCGCTTGCGCGAGATGAATGTCACGCCGCATGTGGCGCAGAACAACACGAACCGCCGCAGCGCGGTGGAAGCGCGCACGACGCGACATGCAGGTTATGCCATCAGCCAGCGGACGCGCAAACGCGTCGAGGAGGTGTATTACAAAAACTTCTGCCAGGCATATCGACAGACCGGCAGTGAAAATGAAGCCTACGATGCGGCCGATGTGCAGGCGGCCTTCGCTGGTCTTGAAGAACTCCTTCATGGGCAATTAAAATGCTCGTATATAAGCTTCCTCGGCTTGGTCATGGTCATGCAGGCCTGCCTTTCTGAATGGGGCTGGTGGTCATGCGATATAACCCCTGCCGCCCGACGAGTACACCCCTGCCAGGCCAGAAGTGAAACACACGATTGTGCAGAATTTAAGTTTTGAGGAAATCCTTCAATCATGTCAGGCGGACAACGCAAATTGAACTAGAATATTACACGTCAAGGTCTCCGCAGGTGACGTGCTGGATATGAGAGATCGAAGGAAAGTGCTGCATGATTTGATTGAAGAGGCTCGGGACGAGGATCTCCCTTTGCTTGGCGAACTGATTGCGCGATTTCAACGTCCGCTCGACTTCCCATTGCAAGCGGTAAGCACTGCTGCATCACAAGAAAGTGAGCCCGCACGAAAGCGGCAGGAGCTGCTTATGGAAGCACACATGCACTCCCGCTGGACTCATTTAGAACGCCAGCATATTGCCAGCACGGCAAAACGCCTCGGCCTTGACCCCGCACGGATCGAGTTCTCTGCAGGCGGCGCTTCGGGTGGAGGCGGAAAAGTGCAGATGACCCGTCATTGGTCTGAAGAGTCTACCTTTTCCCGTCTAAACACGTTTCATGTGGAAAATCAGGAGATCATCACGTTTGACAACGCTGAAATTTCGGACTCTGGGTCCGAGGTAGTTTACAAGCTGCGCGTGCTTACAGACAAAGCTGAGTCAGCGACAGACTTGAATGTACGTCTTTAAGCAAAGCCGCTCGTGTCGGGAAGGGCGGTGTCCTGCGCCGGGCTACCACCGGTGACGGCACGGCGACTCCCATACCCTCCCATCATGATTGACGAAAGAAAGGTGCTGCATGACCAAGTGGAGCAAGTTCGCGAAGACGACATCGATCGCCTAGAGGACTTAATAAACCGCTTCCTGCATCCATCGTTGGAATCGTCCGAATCAGCGGGTATCGTCTTTGAACCAGTGCCGCCTGAATCCGAAATGGCAGCCAAAATCGAGAAACAGAGGCAACGTTACCTGTCTCGAGACAGGGTGAGGCAACGGCAGATGATTAGACAATCCATTGGCGATACGGTGACACGTCTTGCCATCGATCTCAATGACATCGACCAAGTCACCTACAGTTCGTCCACTGCGTACAGGAAATTAGAAGCCTTCAGCAGCAGTTGGTTTGTGGGGCGAGTTTTCAATCGGTTGAGTACGTTCTATCTGAAAGACCAGCAGGTTGTTACCTTCGAGCGATGTCACATTTCAGAAACAGAACCAGAACTGATCTACAAGGTACGTGTCTTAACGTCCATCGCTGACTCAGAAAAAGAAATAACCGTTCCCATCTGAACCTTTCTTGATGATCGTCACAAAAGGGTGCCTCGCTTTCGCGCGCTGCATGATGGTCCGGGCGAATTCATGACTCGAAACGCCTGAGACGCTGTTCCGCGACGACAGGCTGTGCATAAATCCAGATTTATGCACAGTTCAGCAATAAGAGCGTGCTTGATCGGTTCAGCTGATGCCAATTGACGACAGCGTAGATGAGAGTTGCGACGGCGAGTAGTCGCTCACGTCCTAAACATTGGCACGCCCACGTGAACCCTTAATTTGCAGAAAGCTGCCCGGCTTTTCCCACCTCATATGTCCTTTATTTTGTAATTTTATTCCCTTCTTCGCGAACGTGAAAAAATACCGACCATACCACCAGCTGGGCAATGGCATTCATGTTCCAGCGCTAACCCTTGACGTTGGTGCCGATTATCTCGTGTGTCAGGGAATTGAGGCTGGCGGTCACGTTCAGTCCAGTCGCCCGCTCCACGACATTCTGCCCGAGGTGCTGCGTGAATCGAACGATGTTCCAGTGCTGGCGGCAGGCGGCATTGGAAATGGGCAAAAGATTTGGCAGGCGCTCAGTGCGGGTGCGGCCGGGGCAGTTCTTGGAACTCGATTTCTCGCCACAAAAGAAAGTCGCGCGCACCCTGAGTACAAGAGAGCCGCGATCCAGGCTCATGCCAAGGACACTGTATTATCCGTGTGCTTTCAGGATGGTTGGCCCAACGCAACGCACCGTACCATACGCAATGGGACGTTCTTGCGGTGGGAGGCAGCGGGCTGTCCCGCAGCTGGCAAACGTCCCGGAGAAGGTGACGTATTGGCACACTGGCCGGACGGCAGGCAGGAGATCCGGTACTCGAGTCGCTCACCAGTACAAGACTTGCAAGGCAGAGTCTCGGATCTTGTCTTGTCCGCGGGTCAAGGCGTGGACTGTGGTGGACCCCATTTTCTGGACAGAAAACAGGCCTTTCTTAGATAGAGGGGCGGCATTGAACAATAAGGAGAGTCAATGCCTCAAACTCGAAAGAATCATTCGCCCGGTCTGAAGGCGAAGGTGGCCGTCGAGGCTATCAAGTCGCAGAAGACGGCGGCGCAGATTGCGCAGATGTTCGGTGTCCATCCAACGCAGGTCGGGAGTTGGAAGAAACAGGCTCTGGCCGGTCTGCCCGATGTCTTCGGCAATGGCCGCGAGCAGATGCGGCAGCAGTCCGACAGCGAGAAGGACGAACTCTATAAACAGATTGGCCAACTGAAAGTGGAATTGGACTTTCTCAAAAAAAGAGCTGGCCTCCTCGGTTGACAAACGTCCATGGATCGATCCTGCACATCTGAGTCTGACCATTCAGCAACAATGCGAACTGCTAGGAGTGCCGCGTTCGAGTTACTACTATCAGCCCCGGCCGGAGAGCGCCGAAAATCTGCGTCTGCTCCGCCGACTGGACCAGTTGTATCTCAAACGCCCGTTCTTCGGCAGCCGCAAAATGGCCGTCGAGCTGGAAGTGAACCGCAAGCGCATCCAGCGTCTGATGCGTATCCTGGGCATCGAAGCCCACTATCGAAAACCGAATTCAAGCCGCCCGGCACCTGGTCACCAAGTCTACCCCTACCTGCTGCGCGGCGTGAAAATCCTCCGACCCAATCACGTGTGGAGCACCGATATTACCTACATTCCGATGCGTGGCGGCTTTCTCTACCTCGTGGCAGTGATGGATTGGTTCAGCCGTTTCGTGCTCAGCTGGGAACTCTCCAACACCATGGAGACCAGCTTCTGCCTGGTCGCGCTCGAGGCAGCCTTCCGCTTCGGTCAACCGGAAATCTGGAACTCCGATCAAGGCGCGCAATTTACCTCCGCCGAATTCCTGGGTCCGCTCCGGAAGCGTGGCATTGCAATCAGCATGGATGGCCGTGGCCGAGCCCTCGACAATGTTTTCATGGAACGGCTGTGGCGCTCGCTCAAATACGAACTGATCTATCCCGGCGACTTCGCCAGCGGCCTCGATCTGTTCCCGGCCCTGCAAAGCTATTTCCACTTTTACAACCATCAGCGTCCTCATCAGGCATTGGGCTATCAAACGCCGGCAGACCTATTCCCACACAGATCAAAAAGGAAAGGGTCGTACTCATGATGAGGGCTCTGCCCTCAAGCACCCGGGATTTAACGCTGTTATTGCCAGAATGGATGCTTTTCGCTTTACCGCAAGTCAACCCTTGCCGTACACTCGAAATGTTTGCTGAGGGGGACAGGGCTCCGCGGGGACGCGACCCGAGCACCGATGC
>JBJMGK010000233.1:0-8480 GCA_045807925.1 Bryobacteraceae bacterium
CACGCGAGTAGTTCGAAATCGCGGTTCGCCAAAAGAGGACTGCTGGCGCATTTGATTCGAGGACTCTGACGAGCCATTTGCCGGGACGTTCATTCCAAAGGAGCGTTGCCATTCGCTGTCCGAAGCCGCTCCTTCGAAATCTGCGGATAACAAAGAACTCATGCACGTCATAAGCGCCCATGTCGCCTAGCCACTCAGCGGCCGATCCGACAAGGGCAAAGCCTGTGATCGAATCACAGACCTTGGCCAAATACGCGTCGTAGCCGTTTTCCCATATCGAAGATGTGTCGTACGAGTAGCTTCCGTCGGCCTCGGTATCGATTTCAAACCACTCTGCCATGTCGTGAAGATAGTACTGGAATAGATTCTTAAGTACCACTTCCGACTCGGGGCCTATCTTCGAGATCGAGAGATGAGACGGCAACATAAGGAATGAGCGCTCGACCAACGCAAGGCCCAGCATAGCTCAGCCGTCCGCGCATATTGGTCGATTTCCTTTATTTCCGCATCGATTAACGAAGACCACCGGGTCTTTCTTCCATCGGCCGTAGGTCTAGTTTCTCCGCATAGAATGCTTTCGCAGTTTCAAATCCTGTGCCGGAAGTCTGGCAGCAACGTCACTATATTCGAGCATCGTTCATACCTCGCATCTTGTCTTAATCTCCACTCCGCAGAGACAAGGCTTTGTCTTCTGCATAGCTCCACGATAACGGGCAACCTGGACACTGAGCGCCGTGAGCATAGTGAAAGGTTCAATGTCCAAATGGCCGACGGCTCGCACCCGGTCCGTGAACACATGCCTGTGCGGATCTATCCGCATCCCAACATAAGGGCGTGCCGTTCACATGCCGGAAAAAGCCGATCCTTCTTGGGCATGAAGGAGCTTCGCTGGGTGCACGTCCTCGATCAATCCCGACGAACCGAGCTGGGTCGTATTTAAGCTTAAGATGATTCCGGATTGTTCACTTCAGCGCCGCGGCTGCAGCCTAGCTATTCCCACATTCTCGGAAGCTTTTCGGCCGCCGGAATCTCCAATCTGTACAAATCGCCTCAGGACAGACAAGTCGGCCTGACTCTTCGAAACGGTCTCATCATCACTGCAGCGGCGGCCGGAGTGAATGTCATGCGCGAATTCCTGTTCCGGGACCCGTCGGCGGTATGGCAGCGCTGTTACGTTCACTTCCACGCAATGCGCCGTGTGTGTGTCTCAACCCTTTCTAATTTCTTTTAGGCACAGTCTACAAGTAAGAAAGCGCCGTTGGAGATTCCGCCTATCGACGGCAACGGCTTCTGGTCTATCACGCTTCATAACGCCGACGGGACGCTGGTTGATAACAAAGTCGCGATGTACCACGCGCTCAGTACGAAGCCGGTGGAAGGTCACACCGCCTGTCTGAATAACGATGGTTCGCTCGACGTCTACGTGCAGGCAATGATTGAACCGTCTCTACGTTGAGATAACTAGCCGAGGAGGTAGTAGAAAGGCACCTTCCACTTTCCTGCGAAGAGTTACTGTCACCGCTTAGCATAACCGCCGGATTGGCCCTGGCGAGGAGGCAGGACGGCCGATGAGCGCGCCCATTTGGATCTTCAGATCAATATGCTCGCCGAGCACGAATCCACGGAAGCCTTGCAGCTTCTGCGGGCGCTACCAGTAATGTTCAAGCAAGTTTTGTGCAGTGGGCACTCCGAAGCGTACCATTCGCGAAAGTTATCGTGAACGTTGCAGTAACAGAAGCTCCGGTCTGGTCGGGGAAAACTCTGTCGCTCCAAGCCATATTCCCAAGCGGAACAAGTGATCCGCTGCCCGTGCCTGCCTCAATACGGCAGTTCACGATCCCCTCGCACTTGTTCGCCCCCGTTCCTGCAACCTTCGACAACAGACCCCGTTTTTAGGCGGCACTACGGGGTCTGCTGAACGCAGCGCATATCAAGGGAAGCTGATAGAACCCACGTCCTGGTTCGGTACGATTGCAGCCGTGTTCACGAACGCGTAGGCGCCAACGAAACCTGAAGACACCATCGCAAAATCACTCGTGACGGAATCGTAATCGCCCAGGTAATAAGGATTTATGAAGGCGTCGGTGGCGTGCCACGGCAACCAGGACCCATTAAGGAATAAGCTGGGCTGCCATGTGGAGCCACCGTCCCGTGAAGTTGAGCAGAAACGTCCGCTCGTCAGGTTCGACGGATCCGAGCGCCGATCATACCAGCACACTCCAACAGAGCCTGTCTTGTCCACTGCGACACCGGGCATGTAATGGTCTGTTCCGCGTGACTGTCCGCGGAAAAGATGGCTTAGCGGATCGCTGTTTACACGCACTGCCGGCGACCAAGTCGCGCCTCCATTCGTTGACCGTCTGATCAAGATATCGGCGTAGTGGTAAACGCCATCGGGAGCCTCAGAGTCCGCCATCGCAAAATTGCGGCCATCGTTCCAGGTTACGTAGAGTGCTCCGGAGCTGCGGTCCACCGCCATCATGGGAAATTCATTACTGCGGAACGTGCCTTGAAGCGCGTACCCGTCCCCGGTCTCTATTACATCGTCAATCTTCACAGCGGATGCGAAGGTCGCGCTATGGTCTGTCGAGTTGCGGATCCATAGGGCACGGGTTGTCGCAGTGGCCCCGACAAAGGACTCCCAAGCCACATAAACAGTTCCTCCCGAATCAACGGATACCTGAGATCCCTGCGGAAAAGCAAAACTCGGCGCAGTCGAACAAGCCTCCGTAATGACCAAAGGGGTCGTCCAGGTCACACCGCCATCTGCCGAGTGCACCAGCTCAATAGCTGCCCTATCAATCGGAACGCCCGATTGTACGCCGCACACTGTCCCAGAAGAGTCAAAGTCGGTGTAGGTGACGAAGATGTTTCGGGAGTCTGCCGGGTCGGTTGCGCTCCAGGGTTTATCGAGAAAGTGCGAAAAGCCATTTTTTTGGACCGCCGCAATTGGATCCTCCCAACTTGCCCCACCATTTGTGGATCTTGAAAGCGCAACAGCGCTTATCGGGTTACGAGACGGGCCCGTTTGAAGGATTTGCGTGTAGTAGAAAGTGGTCGTGGCCGCCGCGCCAGCTCGGGGCGTGATTGTGCAAGTAACTACTGGATCGCCAGCCAAGAAGTTGTTTGGATCCGCTCCGGGGTTTATATATCCAACATCACGAAATGGCCCACCCGGACTGGATGAGATCGCAGCTCCGGAGAAGCTAGCGCCGCCTGGCCCAAACAGTAGACTTTCAAAGAAGCTTCCAGAATCGTTAAAGCCGGTCACTATATTGTTGCCGCACCAGGCAGTTGACGTTTCGCTCTGGGTAAAAGCACCCATGAGTGAAAACAGGAAGTCTGCTCCTGGGTTGGAAACCCGCGAGACTGATGCCGCGGGATCGACATCCTCTGCGCTGGGCGCGCTCCAAGACTGCGCCAGAGACTGATGACTTGCAGTTTTGCCCAATGATTTTCCCAAACCTTCCTCCACTCTGTTCCAACCCTGGGCCACCGTTAGCAAATTTTGCGCCCCGGAGGATAGCGTTCGCTTTTGGGTTTCTGGAAGCGTTTTTAGAACCTCGTTCACCTGTGACAACCGCTCGCGGATGCTGGCCAGGCGTTCAGGGTCCACTCCGGTTTGAGCGTGCACAATTTTGCCGTAAGACGCTACGAGCGTAAGAACCATGGCTAGTCGTGGTGTAAGTCTTGAAAGTTTCATTGATTCCCCTTTCCGATATCGGAGTCGAAGAGCGCACAAGCGTGCTCAACTCACCGTCATTTAACGGACCCAAATTATATATCAACGGAGTGTTCCGAAATCAATGAGCGCAGCGGAATGTCGCTAGCATGTGAGTTGTCCGCCTCAACAGCAGATGAAATGTCCGCTTAGCGAGGAGTTTTGCAAACAATCTTCGATGATGCAGAACTCGAAGGCAGCAAAGCTTTGGCGTGACTCCGCGCCCCGCACCCAAACAGTTCCACAGCTTTGACTTCATCTTTAGGCAAGCCGCCGCGACCGTGCTCGTACATAAAGCCGAGCTTAGTGAGGGCTAGGCCTTCGCCACCATCCGCGGCCTTACGGAAGAGTCCCACAGCTTTCGCGTGTTTCTGGCGGGTTCGGGTGCTCTGGTCGTGGCGAGTTGTAACCGACGAGCGTCGGTCAGACCTCAGGTTAGGCTCCTCCTCTCAGGTAACGCTGCAAGTCCGAGCTATGTCCCACATACGGCTCTGGTGCAAACTCTGCCGAAGCAGCGCACTCGGGTATGGCAGAAGTAGCGAATAAGTCAGGCAGCCAGGATAGCCGCCCAAATCTCTGGGGCCGTTTTGGGTCTACCTGCTAATTTTCCTGTTTTGAACTGATGTTTTCGAATCTTCTCTGCAAGCTCGATGCCGCTGATCGTGATTGCTGCCGTGTCGAACCGTTAATCCGAGCATCGGTCGAATCCGGTGTTTGATGCGGCGATGATCCTGCTCCACCACATTATTCAAGTACTTGCTGGACCGTATTCGAACGCGATGCGGCATCGCCCCCGCTGATTTCAATTCGGTGATAGCCCGATGCGAAGCCGCGTAAGCGTCCAGGGTGATGACGCGCGGTGTCGGGTGGCTCTTCATGGCTTTGCGAAAAAAGCGTTTGGCCGCAGCCACATCGCGGCGTTCGCTCAGCAGGAAATCCACCGTTCGACCCTGCTTGTCCACTGCTCGATACAGGTACGTCCAGCGGCCCTTCACCTTTATATAGGTCTCGTCACAGCGCCATGACCCGCCGACTGACCGAGCATAGCGGCCCCAGCGCTTCTCGAATTCCGGCACGTACCTCTGCACCCAACGCAGAATCGTCGTGTGTGCCAGGACAATCCCGCGCTCGTCCATCATGTTCACCAGATCGCGCGAGCTCAGCTTATAGCCGAAATACCACCTGACACACAGAACAATCACCTGCTGATCGAAATGGCGGCCTTTGAACAGGTCTGAGTACACTCAGGTGCTTTTTGACGACACTCCCGGCTTGTCTATTCGGCCTTATGAGTTTGCTTTTGCTTGCAGTGATTATCCCGCAGGAGTTCAAGTCACTGCGAAAACGCTGCAGTCAAGTGACCGGAACCATGTCTGGATGGTGGCGTTTGATCCTCCGCTCAAGAAGCAGCAATGCGTGCGATATGGATTTCGTTACGCTTACGGGAATGAGTTGCCCTTTACCTTCGAGGACTTGACAAATAGGATTGAGACTGGGAGCTATCCGATCCGGGATAGGCGCTGCCGGGCGCTGGACTGGACCATTTCGTATCCTACGCGGGAGCTCACGTACGAGCTAGAATTTCCTGCAGGGTACTCGATAGACGAGCCGCGCTTAGACGTGAGGATCGGAAGTCCAAGCCAAGTTATTGCCGAGGAAGAGATTACGCGGCTAATAGCCGACAAAGCGCTTATCTCAGAAAAGATTTTCGACACTTGGCGTATACGCCTACATGTTCGAAATCCTCTTTTCGGCTACAACTACGCTGTGTCTTACATTCCGCCTAAAGGACATTGATCACCGGGATATCTGAACCCGAACCAGAAAAGCGGTTTGCAGCTCGTGGGCTTGACGCTGGCCGAGGCCTGCGCACGATCCAGAAACCATTAGCGTTGATCGGAAGTGGTCGGGCGCGGCAATGTTGGGGCGCGGTGCAGGTTAGAACGCCCGAGCACTTCCGATAACGACGTTTGAACGGGGCCGGACCGTAATTTACGGGGATTGATGGGTTTTGCTGGCTGTGGAATTGAGAGCGCGGGGAGACGAGATGCACCGAGCAGCCCTCTCTGGCCCCGGAAGATGGCTAGTCAGCGGGGCGGTGTGTCGTGGGAGCGGCTCAATGTGCTCCTGGACCGATGGATTCCATGTTTTCTGCATGAACGCTGGCGTTTTACAGACGGCCGGTTCTCGGATGCTCCAACGAACGCTGCCGTAGCGCGGCATGACAACGCTCGTTGCCGCGTCGGATCGCAGCAGATCTCCGTAGTATGATGAGCGCCGCAACTCTTTCCTTCGCTGGGGCGCAGATCGCCGAGCCGATCAGCGCTAAAGGTTAAGCAAATGGTTCAATACCCGCTCTCATGACCCGAAGTTTACCGGTGGCCGAGGCTCGAAACGAATCGCAAGCCGCGAAGTCTAGGGACGAGGCCACCTGTTGAACATGAGCGAAAAACTCGGAGAAGGCGTCGACCGCCGGAACTTCTTACAGTCAATTGCCGCCGTCGGTGCCGCCTCCGGCGACGTTAGGAGTGGAACAACTGCTGATGTTGTGGCCCAAACCGCTAAAACGCCAGGCGGCGACGCGAGTACGGCTGACATTATCATCGACAGCCTCCTCGAATGGGATGTAAGTCACGTTTTTGGGATGGTGGGCGACGGAATCAATCCGATCGTCGACGCACTTCGCCGACGAAAGGACCGCATCCGCTTTGTTGGCGTGCGTCACGAAGAGGCGGCCGCGTTCATGGCGTGCGGTTGGGCCAAACATACGGGCCGGTTAGGAGTGTGTCTCGCAACCACCGGGCCGGGAGCAGTGCACTTACTGAACGGGCTCTACGACGCTGCCTTCGATGGCGCACCTGTTCTGGCCATTACCGGTGAGACCTTCCACGATCTGGCTGGTCTCCGCTTTGTGCAGGGTGTTGACACAAAGGCCCTGATGCAGGACGTAGCCATGTTCAATGTGAGGGTCTCGGGGCCGGTCCACGCCCAGACCGTGATGAACCGGGCCTGCCGGGCAGCTTTGGGCAATCGCGGCGTAGCGCACGTCACCGTTGCGAAAGACGTGCAGGCCATGAAGCTGTCGGCAGACAAGCCGTCAATGGAAAACCACGGCTTGCAAACTTCTGCGTCGTGGATGCCTGTTCAGGACGCGCCTTCTGCCGAGCAGCTTCGCCGGGCTGCGGACCTTTTGAACGGGGGAAACAAAGTCGCGATCTTAGTCGGCCAGGGTGCGTTGGACGCAAGACAGGAAGTGACGCATGTCGCCGATGCCCTTGGTGCGCCCGTTGCGAAGGCACTTCTGGGCAAGGCCGTACTGCCGGACGATTCTCCGTTCACGACCGGAGGGATCGGACATCTGGGTACGCAACCCTCGGAATGGGCCATGCACACTTGTGACACGGTTTTGATCATTGGGTCCACCATGCCTTGGATCGATTCGTATCCGAAACCCGGACAGGCGCGAGGAGTCCAGATCGACCGCAACCCGGATCGGATTGGGCTGCGATATCCCGTGGAAGTCGGTCTGGTAGGCGACAGCAAAACGACTTTGGCCGCATTGCTTCCTTTGCTGAAGCGAAAGAGCGATCGAGCGTTCCTGGACGAAGCTCGGCGGCGCATGCGGGACTGGAACGGTTTACTTGCCCGGATCACAGCGAGTTCCCGTGTCCCGCTGCGTCCGCAAGCCGTCGTAAAAACACTCAGTGATCTTCTCGCCGATGATGCCGTCGTTTCACTTGATTGCGGGGCCAACACGCATTTCTCTGCCCGGCATATCCACCTGCGTGAGAGGCAGCAGTTGACCAGTCCGGGAATGCTGGCCACCATGGCTCCAGGATTGCCTTTCGCTATGGCTGCCCAGTTTGCGTATCCGGAGCGGCAGAGCGTAGCGGTGGTGGGAGACGGAGGATTCGCCATGCTCATGGCCGAACTGAGCACCGCCGTTCAGCACAATTTGCCGGTCAAAATTATCCTGCTGAAGAACAACAGTTTGGCCGAGGTCCGATTTGAGCAGGAGGACTTGAATTATCCTCAGTTTGGATGTGACCTCCCGCCGATTGACTTCGTCGCATTTGCCAAAGCTTGTGGCGCTGACGGATTTCGGTGTACGCGACCGGAGGAAGTACGTCCCGCCATCGAATCCGCACTTCGTTCAAAAAAAGCCGCATTGGTCGAAGCCGTTGTCGATCCAGATGAGAAGCCCGCGAAACCCGCGGAGCTGAAAGCCTAATCGTTGATCATCACTACAACAGACCGACGCATAAGGAGGCGTGCCGTGAATGAAGGGCAGGTCTGCGTATTCCATATTCTTATCGTCCTTGTATCCGTTTTCTCGTCCAACGAAGACGAATCGCTCGACAAATCCCTTGAAAAGGCTAATGGATGAACGGTAACGGTCGTGGCTACCGCGGAGTTTCTCACTCTTCTTGATTTGTGGGTAATTGAAAGCTTTACCGGCCTTTACCGGCTTTCAATTACCCACAATTCTCGGTGAAATGTTTAGACATTCCGACGGAAGAGCAGTAGAATGCCGCCCAGCATGCCCAAACATAAGATCGTGGAAATGTTTGATAACTCTCGAGAGATTAAGCTGCCGTGCACGGTCGAAGATGACTCAGCACTTCTTTCGAAGGATCTTCTGAACTGCCACTTTCAGGACGCCCGGTTAGGTCGGCGCTTCCAGAAACTCGTCGGGCAACTCGAGAGTCGGTTGGGACAGTCGATCCCACTGGCTTGCCAGGATTGGAATAACACCAAG
>JBJMGK010000234.1:0-12561 GCA_045807925.1 Bryobacteraceae bacterium
CTGCCGCGCCAAAGCATGGAATATTGGTCCCAACTGCCGACGCGTTTGCCCGAATATTACCTTGCGGCGCTGCTTGGGCACGAACACCACATGATACTTGCAGTCCCACTTGGAGTGGGATAGGCTCTGGTAAAGATCCGACATTAGATCCTCCTTTCGTTGGTCATCAAGCCACGTGAGGAGGATCTTACTCCCGGAACGGTCAAACCTGCTCAAGTCTCACTGGTCGAACCAGTGGCTTACCAATTTCAGTTAAGCGCCAAGGCGACCTTAGGTGTCGGCTATCGCTACTTGTATGTGAATTATCGGCCCGGAGACTTCGTTTTTGATACGGCTATGAGCGGGGCAATGGTGGGCCTGAATTATAGCTTCAAATGAGCCACAACCTGGTTGAAGAAATCTGTAATGAGGAGAGGTCTCATCAATGAGCCGGTACTTGGCGGAATGACAGTAGTTCGATCTCCGGACCGGAGTAGCACGGGGGGCAAGGTGCAACTTCATAGATTCAAGTGCGACCTTCTACTTGTCCTGTTGCAAAGCGTGCGCGCGCTCAACCTGATTGCCCAGGAGCCGGCGCCTCCTGAGCAGCAACTTCAAAGCGCGTTTCCCAAGAAGGCGCCCTACTCCCCGTATGCGAATCGCCATTTTCCCGATCGCGTGTATTGGGGCGATACTCATTTGCACACCTCCTATTCGATGGATGCTGGGGCTTTCGGCTGTCGACTCGGCCCGCGCGAGGCATATCGCTTCGCGAAAGGTCGAGAGGTCACTGCTTCGAGCGGCCAGCCTGTTCGGCTCGCTCGCCCGCTCGATTTCCTGCTGGTGGCGGATCACTCTGACGGTTTCGGTTTCTTTCCGATGATTCTCAATGGAACGCCCGCGATTATGGCGGACCCGCAGGGCCGCCGCTGGAATGAGATGATCCAGAACGGAAAGGGGGCGGCAGCAGCAATTGACATCATCACCAGTTTCGGAAAAGGATCCATCTCCAAAGCCATTTTCCCGGTGCCCGGCACAACCGCTTTCCAGGGGGCGTGGGAGGAAATTATAAAAGCGGCCGAAGAGGCGAATGATCCTGGACACTTCACTGCGTTCATCGGTTTCGAGTGGACCTCTAACACGGGCGGCAATAATCTTCACCGCAACATCATTTTTCGAGACGACGCAAGCAAGGCGAGTCTTGTTGAGCCGTACACCACACAAAAGCCTTACGGCAGCGATGATCCGAGAGACCTGTGGAAGTGGATGAATGGCTATGAGGAAAAGAGCGGCGGCCATGTACTGGCGATCGCACACAACGGGAATCTCAGTAACGGACGCATGTTTCCCTTTTTATCGAATCGTTTACCGGGAAGCCGCTCGACCGTGAATATGCTGAGACCCGTGCGTTCCGAGAACGTATTTATGAGGTTACGCAGATGAAAGGCGACGGCGAGACACACCCGTTCCTCTCACCGAACGACGAGTTCGCGAATTATGAGCGGTGGGACAAGGGGAATCTCGATCTCACCGAAAAGAAGAAGCCCGAAATGTTGGGATTTGAGTATGCGCGCTCGGCTTTGCGCAACGGCTTGAAGCTCGAACAGGAACTTGGGGTGAATCCGTACAAATTTGGCTTAATCGGATCCACCGATGCCCACACGGGCCTAGCAGCGGCTGATGAAGATAACTATTGGGGCAAGTTTTCCGCCTACGAACCTGGTCCAGAGCGCGCAAGTCATGCCGTCGCAAAAACAGAGAACGGCACCATAATGGGATGGGAGCAAACAGCTTCGGGATATGCAGGCGTTTGGGCCACGGACAACACTCGCGAGGCTCTGTTCGATGCCATGCAGCGCAAAGAGGTCTACGCGACGACCGGTCCACGAATGATCGTACGGTTTTTTGCGGGTTGGGACTTCGAACCGAGCGATGCCAACACGCGCAATCCGGCGGTGGTGGGCTATAGGAAAGGTGTTCCCATCGGTGGAGATCTCCGCCAGGCACCGGCTAGCAAGAGTCCAACGTTCCTGGTTGCTGGACTCAAAGATCCTGTTGGTGCCAATCTGGACCGCATTCAGATCATCAAGGGCTGGCTGGATAGCAAGGGAGAAACGCACGAAAAGGTCTACGACGTGTTTGGAGTGATCCCGAAAAGCGGAAATCTGGCGCGAATGGAAAGCTGACGGACGTGGGCAACACGGTAGATATCCCAAACGCAACCTATGCAAATACCATCGGCGCTTCGGAACTTATCAAGGTCTGGAAGGATCCCGCATTTGATGCTTCGCAGCGAGCGTTTTACTACGTCCGCGTATTAGAAATTCCTACCCCCCCGCTGGACGGCTTACGACGCCAAGTATTTCGGCATAGAGATGCCGGCGGATGTGCCGATGACTACGAACGAGCGTGCATACACCTCACCGATCTGGTACACGCCAGGCAAATGAACCACAGGAATGTAGTCAAGCTCCTCCGCGAACCATTGGTTCACTTTCTTCTGCTCGGAGCCGCAATTTTTGCGATCTATAGCATGGTCTCTAGGCACAGCACTGCCGCACCGGCACCGGCACCGGGTGAGATTCTCGTCACACAGGGGAAATTGGAAAACCTGGTGACCGGTTTCGCCCGCACATGGCAGCGTCCACCTTCCAAAGAAGAACTACAAGGGCTGATCCGGGACTATATCCGCGAAGAGGCGGCGTACCGCGAAGCAGTTGCGAGAGGTTTGGATCGGGATGACACCATCATTCGCCGGAGACTGCGCCAGAAGCTGGAGTTTCTTCAGGAAGATGTTGCCGCTCACCCGGAACCAAAGGATGGCGAGCTTCAAAGCTTCCTACAGTCGCATCGGGACAAATTCAAGAGCGAAACAACCCTGACATTTCGACACGTGTATCTGAATCCGCAAGCACACGGGGCCAATCTTTCGCGTGATGGGGCCCGCATCCTCGAAGACCTCGGGCGGGCTGGTGAGAAGGTCGATGTCAACGCTTTCGGCGATCCTTTCATGCTGGAACATCAGTTTGAAAAGATGTCTGTGACTGAAATAAAGAAGATGTTTGGGGAGCAATTTTCGTCACGGCTACTTGCGCTGAAAGTGGGAGGATGGCAGGGACCGGTACAGTCGGGCTATGGCTCGCACCTCGTTTGGGTCAGCGAACGCATCGACGGGCGTCTACCTGCTCTGGCGGAAATACGCAGTGAAGTGCAGCGTGAGTGGTCGAATGCGAAGCGGGTTGACTCGGAAGAGAAGTTGTACCAGGCGCTGCTTCAGCGCTACACGGTTAGAATCGAGCGACCAGAAGGGAAGAACTTAGCAGAGGTCCGCTGGTGAAACGATCATTATTCTGCCTTCTGGTTCTCGGGTTATGTGCGTGGAGCGTGTGCGCCCATGAGATGCGGCCTGCGTACCTGCAACTGCGACAAACCGGTGCCGACACTTACGACATTTTTTGGAAAG
Organism: Bryobacteraceae bacterium; assembly: GCA_045807925.1. Classification (GTDB taxonomy): domain Bacteria; phylum Acidobacteriota; class Terriglobia; order Bryobacterales; family Bryobacteraceae; genus Bog-105. Next base: position 3,443 of record JBJMGK010000234.1, read on the forward strand.
TTCCAGCCGTGGGTGACAATCTGCAGCTTAGCCTGTATGTTCAATTGCCACAGCGTTGCTTCAACCTTGCAGAACCACGTGGGTTCTTCTCGGGAGGTGCATACAGTGAACGGTGGAGCGCCAAATGTCATGGCGGATTGCCTGGAAGCACAATCCGCATAGACGGGCTGACTGCAACCCTGACTGACGTATTGGTGCGCATCGAGCGCCTCGATGGGTCAATGCAGATGACCCGGCTAACATCCTCTGCGTCATCATTCGTTGTGGAGGCGGCACCGCACAGAATCGAAGTGGCACGAACGTATGTTGTATTGGGGATTGAGCACATCCTGACCGGCGTTGACCATCTGCTGTTCGTCTCGGGGTTGCTTCTACTCTTGAGCGGTTTCAAGCGGCTGGTCCAGACAGTCAGCGCCTTTACTCTCTCACACAGTGCGACCCTAACCCTCGCCACGCTTGGCTTTGTCCATGTTCCTCCAGCTCCGGTGGAAGCAGTCATCGCACTCAGTATTCTGTTCGTTGCCTATGAAGTTCTCCGAAGTCGTGAGAACCCGCATGGACTGGCCCAAAGGAAACCGTGGGTAGTAGCCTTCACCTTTGGCCTCCTGCACGGGCTGGGTTTTGCCGGCGGACTGAGTGCGGCTGGTTTGCCGGCCGGGCACATCCCCCTCGCGTTGGCTTTCTTCAGTGCCGGAGTCGAGGTCGGCCATTTCTCATTTGTTACGGCGAGCGTGCTGCTTATGACGTCATTGCGCCATTGGGTGATCAGGCTACCTGCGTGGTCTTGGCGCGTTCCGCCATATGCAATCGGCACGACTGCGTCTTACTGGCTAGTCGAGCGCTTCGCTGCGTTTTAAACCGACATGGTCCGAAAAGTAGAGCGGCTTAGCTCACCCAGGCGCACGGTAGTAATGATTCGACATCGCGCTAACTCGCATTCTTCGCCTGATCGGACCTGAGAGGCGGAGGCCGTTCAGACGTGAACGCCGAATGGTGGTTTGACAAGCTTCTTGTGATTTCGCCAGCTGTTATCCGTGCTTTCCCCTTCAAGACGAAATCGACAGGCTCGAACGTCGACATCGACCGCTTAGATGCACCAAGACGTCTGCCGCGATTCGCAGTGTGCCGCTGCAATGGTGCGTAACCATATATGCTCGCGTAAACTACAGCACGAATCCGGTCATCATCTCGAGAAACCGGCAAGAATTCGATCTCATTCTGTACGGCGCCATACACGTTCGAGTTTCTTTACCGACCTCTCGATATCCGACTTCAGGGTCGGACGAGAGGCTTGGCCACGGAGGATCACAGTATTGCCTTGAATACCAAAGTGGATGTTATCGAAGACGCCATACTGCGGCTGGGCGACTATCTGTTTGCGAACCTGCTTTGCCAAGTTCAGGACGGCTTGCTGCTTCGCATCGGGTGTTGCAGTCTGTTCTTGTGGCGTGGCGAACGCGATAACGGAAAGGATGCTGACAATTCCAGCGCTGATGATTACGTTTCCCATGTTCATCCTGCCACTTTCCAGGCAAGACATTCTTTTGCCGAAGATTCGGTCTATGCCGGGACGCATGATGCACCTGACCCTATCGCGGGCGCAAACATTTCTCTTGCACTCTAAACCCCGAGAGGCGCGGATCAAGACTTCAAATTCGCAACTCGGCTGCTGCTGAAGCAGCCAGCTTTTTCCCTCATTGCAGCGCTGACTCTAGCGCTAGGCATTGGAGCAACGTCAGCAGTATTTAGCTTGATTCAGGGAGTGCTCCTCACGCCTCCGCCCTACAAAAATCCGGAGCAGCTCATGCTCATCCAGGCCGCGCGTTCGGATGGACAGAAAACCGACAGTCCTCACGGCTGGGCCGCGCAGCAATGGCTCGAGTGGCAGAAGGAAGCGAGGTCGTTCGGAGGAATCGCCGCATACGGCTGGACGTTTAACTTCCTGATCCGCAACGACGGCAGCCAGTCTATGCAGGGCATGGAAGTCACAAGCAACTATACCCAGCTCTTGGGGCTGCACCCTGTCATCGGGCGCGATTTCGTGCAGTCGGATTTTGGAAGTGGGCCGGCGAAGTCGATCCTATTGGGATACGAGTTTTGGCAGCGCGTATTTGGCGGCGACCAACAGATTATCAACAAGACGGTACGCATCAGCCGGTGGCAGGTGTCGCCAACCGTCGTTGGAGTCATGGGGCCAGGCGTGCGATTTTTGCCGTCTCCCGGAGCGGCAAAGGAGCCGAACTACGACGTCAACGCGACCGTCGACTTTTGGGTGCCGGCGGTTCCCGATCCCAAATCCCTAAAGAGGCCATACTGGAGCGTTGTCGCGCGACTGCGCCCTGGGGTTCCGCCCAGCCAGGGACAGCAGGAATTGGCTGTGTTGACGGCGAGAGAGGCTCGGGATGAACGGACGTTCGAAGGATTCACTCCGGCGGGCGAGATGCTGACCGACGAAATGAACCGGGACGGAAGACGAATATTGCTGCCTCTACTCGGAGCGGCCGCACTTGTTTTATTAATCGCCTGCGGAAACACAGGGGCGCTGTTGCTGGTACGAGGACTGCAGCGTCAACAGGAGTACGCCGTGCGAATCGCCCTGGGAATGGGGCGCACTGACCTTCTAAGACAAGTCGTAACTGAGGCTCTGCTGCTCGCGCTGCTTGGCGGAGCCTTGGGGGTTGGATTAGCATTCGGGGCCGTCAAATTGTTCAAGTTCATTGCGGGCCACGCCGTTCCAAGGCTGGATGCAGTCACAGCCGGGTGGGCCGTTTTAGGTTCGGGACTCGGGGCGGCAGTGCTCGCGGCTATCTTGGCAGGAGTCGTTCCGGCGGTGCGAGCATTTCGTTTTGATCCGATAGAAGTCCTCAAAAACGCCGGCCCCAAAGCATCAGCCGGCATGGCGGAGAGGCGATTGTTGCGCGGGGTCACGATGCTACAAACCGCTCTCACATTGGCGCTGCTCGTAGGCGCTGGCTTGCTGATTCATACGATGTTAAAAATCGCCCGCGTGACATCAGGGTTTGAGACGAGTCGTATCTTGACAATGAGCGTCACCGAAGTGCAGGGTCGGTCAACCTGGGGTAGCTTTCACCGGCAGGCGCTGGAGCGCGTTTCATCTATTCCTGGTGTGAAATATGCTGCGTTCGCCTGGGGCGTGCCATTAACGGGAAACAATTGGCCGGCCACGTTGGACATCGAGGGCCAGCCGCCGGCTATCAAGGAGAGCGACAAGGTGGCCCTGCCGTTGCGGGCGGTCACTCCTGATTACTTCAAGGTGATTGAGATGCCGCTCATTCAGGGACGAGAATTTCGCACGACGGACGACGATAAAGCGCAGTCCGTGGCCATCGTGAACCAGGCCTTTGCAAATCGTTTCTTTCCGCATGGTGATGTGATCGGACGGAAGTTCTGGATGTTTGGGCGGCGCGATAAACCGGCGACCCAAGTTGTTGGCGAAGTCGCAAACGGCCGGATAGATGATCTGACGCAGCAAGCGTCACCAGAGGTTTATCTTTCTTTGTGGCAGGCGACCGCGTTCTCGAAACATCTCGTGGTGAGGACAACGGCTAATCCGCGGGCGGCAGTGGCTGTCGTGGAACGCGCGCTGCACTCCATCGACCCGACGGCTGCAATTGAAAATGTGAAGACGCTGGAACAGATTCGCGACGAATCACTGGCGTCTCGAACTTTCGCAATGAACCTGTTAAGCGGGTTCTCAGCGGTGGGAAGCATATTGACGCTGGTCGGAATCTTCGGCTTGCTTTCGTTGTCAGTCACTTCACGGCACCGCGAGTTAGCCATTCGCAGTGCGGTAGGCGCCCAGCAGAGTGATCTTCGTAATTTGGTTATCGGGGAAGGGTTTCGTTTGATTGTGGGTGGCGTGCTGATCGGAGTGGCGCTCGCGATCGTTCTGTCGCAAGTGCTGAAATCGTTTCTTTACGAAGTTCAGCCCGGTGATCCGGTGACCTTGGTGGTCGTGGGCGGCTTATTCGTGGCGGTCGGGCTCTTAGCGTGCTGGGTTCCCGTCCGTCGGGCAGCTAAGGTTGACCCGCTAGAGGCGCTACGCTACGAATGAATTAGAGATCTCGCGCCAGGAACGCATGGTCGCTCGGAAGCGGCTTGTGCCCGTCTTCCAGTTTTTATTTAAAGGCAAGACCATGATTCGTCGCCTTGTCCTCGCTCCTATTGACATAGCATGCGCGATTCGCTGATCGCCAGAGGCGCTACAATTCCGCGGCCGGGATCTGCTGTTCGCTGAGTTCCACAGCAGTCCGGTTCGGTTTGAAAGTAAGCGTCGTCCGGTGATGGCCGTATCGACTTGATCAGGCGACTTGAAGCTTGGCCAGGCGTTCGTAAGGGGAGCGGTTGCGGATATGGCTGAGGAAATGGCGGCCTTGATTGGGCAGCTAAGAAGTGCTGGTCATCGTGGTTGGAGAATTGGAACTATCGGTAGACATCACCGCTGCGGAAACGCAGGTACAAGATGCGCTGCGTGGCATCGTATGCGACCGACAGAAACATCTGCGAATCGAGCGGTAACCAAGTCATGGGATATTTATGCTGCTTGAGCGGTGGCCGGATCTGAAGGGAACAGATCCGGCGTTCAGACTGGGCCGACTGTGGGGATACATGGCAACCGGCGTCCTCAGCAACAGCACGGTCCACGATTCCCGGTATCAATCGCGCCTCTTTCGAGCCTTCGTTCCCTGAAAGCGGGTTATCGTGAGTCATGCTCGAGTTCCGCCTTCCGGTCGCGACTCTCGTCTTAGTTTGTTGCACTAGCGTTGCGCAGGAGTCCCCTGCTTCGAGAAGCACTCCAGAGATCGACGTTACTCCTGACGCTCACGGTTCCATATCGCAGTCGAAAATCGAGCAGTTGTTCCGCGTGGTGGGGCAGAAGGACATGGAAAACCACAAGCGCCAGCGCGACTACACCTACATCGAACGCCAGGTGGAGAACCGGGTCGATGCCAAAGGAAGTATCAAGTCCACCGAAGTGAAGACGTACGAGGTCCTCAACATTTACGGCGAGCAAGTCGAGCGGCTGATCGAGAAGAATGACAAGCCACTCTCCAAGAAAGACGCTGCTAAGGAGGAAGAAAAGATTCAAAAGGTCATCGAAAAGCATAAGAACGAGTCAGACGGCGATCGCAGAAAGCGGGCAGAACGTGAGGAGAAAGAACGAGAAGACAGTCGCAAGTTCGTAACCGAAGTTGCCGACGCATACAACTTCAAGCTGGTGGGCACCGACTGGATCCGGGCACGCGAGGCGTGGGCAATCGACGCCGAACCACGTCCAGGGTTTGTGCCGCATACGAAAGAGGCAAAACTCCTTCTAAAGTTCCGCGGGCGCGTGTGGATTGATAAAGCCGACCTGCAGCTCGCGAAAATGGATGTCGAGTGCCTGGACACGATCTCTTTTGGTGTGTTTCTCGCCCGCTTCCACAAAGGGTCACGGCTCGTGCTGGAGCAGACGCGAGTGAACGACGAAGTCTGGCTGCCCGCGCATATCGCAGCGAAGGTCGATGTGCGGCTTGGACTGGTGAAGAATTTCAATGTGAACCTCGAGCAGACCTTTCGGGATTACAAGAAGTTTCAGAGTTCGTCGACAGTGATCGCAAGCGGAGAAGTTCACGATCAAAACTAGGCCAATAACTTACTTCATAGATCAAGCCGCCAAATCTTGGTCGGTGATACGATACCCCACCAGGAAATCTATGCAGACAAAGACCGACAGCGACGCAATTGCCCAAACAATAATCTCGCTGGAACACCAAGCCTTCAGGCTCTCTATCTCCTATCCCGAGTCTCGGGCCTATGGACAGGTTCGCGTTCTCGCGGTTACTCCTCTTCGACCCGGCCACACCCTTGCCGTTTCTGACGAAATTCAGGAACGACGAGCGCCGCGCTGCCGTTACCGATGAATTCTGATCGTCAAGAAAACAGGCAGTCGTGCTGTCCAGGAAAATCGCGTCATATTTCCTAAGGTTATTGGTATTGATATCCGCCGCGTTATAACTAACGGTCGTGGTCCATAAAGCGCCCGGTTTCCTAAAGCTTCCACCGTCTTCGCGGCCAACGGGATGGAGGCATGTACGAAGCCTCCCGCTCCCGTGTGCGCCAAGCCGGTCATGCTGATTTCAGATCGCCGCTCAGTGGCTGCATGCAAACTGGCACTTAACGTATGCTTGCTTCCCGACGATGTTCTCGCCGCGCTAATTCGTGGCAGTTGGCGGCCGGAAGCCGAGCGAGTGCCGGCATTCGCCGTTTCAATATGAGACGGGCACACCGATGACCAATCTTTATCTCTCACTGCTCAACTGTCTCAACCTGAAAGTCGATCGCCTGGGCGATAGCGCGGGGTCCGCGGCCGCACGGAATGATCGACTGGCGTATCGCGACGATGAGGCCCGGCGAGGATCCGCTCAGCACGCTTGCCGAAGCCGTGCCGCAATTCGATCCAGCTCTCAGCGCCGCCGATCGCCTGAAACTAATTAGCGAGGCCAAAGTACAACTCCAGCGGGAGAAAAACATAGACGGGTTTAGGGATGTCATTGCCGCCCTTCAACTCCCGGCGGATTCGCAGCAATTGTTGCTGATCGATCAGTTTGAACAGCTGTTCACGCTCGGTCCATCATGCGCTTCGCACCAGGCCGCGCCAGGGTGGTCCCAGTGGTTTTGAGTGACTACAAGCCAGATACGGACCGAACAAGTCCGGGGTGCGCTCGACCTGCCGGAACGGCACCATACCATCCGCAAGACCATCGATTGGAGCCACGATCTCTTAAGCGAGGTGGAGCGTGGTCGCTCAAGCGAAAGCCCTGCTGCTGTAATAAGGGTACGCACTAAAGCGCATGCGAGTCCATTGGATCGTATTGGCAGAGCTCCTGTTAGCAAGTACGGGAGCATTCGTTTACTACTACTGGCCTCAGTCCCTGGAGTTGCAAAGGGCTCGAATGCCACAGGTAATCAGCAACACGGGCGAGCAAATTGCTGTCGTTTGGCCGGGTCGCGTTTTTGTCGCTAAGCTTGGCAAATTCGATGATGTACTTTCCGCATACCTGATGTTCGATTACCTCCGGTCACAGGATTCTCTTCGAGGTAGGCAGGTCTTACTTACTGCCGATGTTGTCTCAGGCGGAGCGCCATACAGCATCTGGGTACACCTACCCGACGAAGTGTTGGCTGGCGTGGAGGAATCAGCGGCGCTGAAGCAAAATCCACTTATCTCAGTGCTCGAAGAGTCTTGGATGACTGCGCACGAATTCTCTGAGGATTTCTGGCGGACAAACCTCTTCGTTCAGGCTTATAACAGCTCAGGCTTTCCGAAGCTGGAGGAAATACCCTCCTCCGCACTCCGGCTGTATGTACGAGAATTCATCTGCTTCAAAGCAAGCGTTGATCCGAGAACCTGGAGGAAAGACCAAGTTCCTCTTCCACGACCGACCCTGGAGGAAGCTGCGGACCTCGCTGAAAACATCGTCGAGCTTGCCGGATTCTATGATGTACCGGTGGATCTCCTGCTCGGCATCGGTGCAATGGAGAATAACTTTCTCGATGTCCCGGGCGATCTTAACAATGCGATCTGGAAGAAAGGTGTTGAAACAGACGACATCGTTCTCCGGCGCCGCGGTCGCAAGACTTGGGTTCTCAATAGCTCCATGGGCATCTGGCAGATTACACGACAATCGCTGCGCTATGCGCACGAGCTATTCTTGTGCGATACGCGCGACTACTCTAAACTTCCACTGGAGTTCCGCCCGACGCAACTGCTCGACATGAACTTTCTGAGTTCACGCGTTCTGACGACCTACGCTGCCTTGCTTCTGCGAGATTTGCTCGACTACTTCGACGGGAGTTTGTTCCTGGCTAGCGCCGCCTACAACGGAAGCAAACTTCATCCGAACCTCGAATACGCCTCTGGCGTCGAGAGCGTTGCCAGCTACGCCCGGCGGGTACTTGGGAACACCGCGAGATTGAAGGCGAGTATCGATCGCAAACCCGCCAACGCCGCTGCGTACTGAACTTGGCTCTGGCCACCTGCTACAAACACGGCGAAAATTTCAAAATCAGCTAAACTCCACGCCGTCCCATAAAGAGATAGATAAGGAGAACGACCAGCAGTAATCCGCCAATGCCGGTTCCCACCATGGGGCCGCCGTAATAGTAGCCGCCACCACCCCCGAAAAGCAGTAACAGAACTAAAATGATCAAAATCAGGTTCATGAGGGATTCCTCCGCGTAGTCACTATATCGCGAACCCGGTTGGCCACGGTGATGTCGTTGTCACGCTTGAAGAGCCACATAGCCGCGAGCGCGGTGGCCCCGGTTCAAGAACGCACCGCTTATTTGCGGGACAGACCGGATTGGTTCTTGGCCTAAGGACGGCCTCGTTTACATGATGAGAGAGTGAGAGTCAAGAATGACGACAGTGGTTTCGCTACCATACGACTCGGAATACGTTCTGGGTCCACCGAGTGCCTCACACATTGAGAGTCAACTGAAAAAATTCTGGGACCACAGAACGGATTCCACTTCATAGGAAACGCGCTCAGTCCGAGAGTAGAGCGCCAATCGTGTTGGCTTTGTTGTCGAACAAATAATCCAGATCCTTCTGTGTCAAGCGGCAGACGGAGGCTAGGACCACTCGACGCATGTAGGTACGGCATCGTGAAGGCATGGCCAGGAAAGGATGCCGGCAGGAGGAATCACGATGGCATCACGCCTATTTCAGAGCTTCATCGTTCTTCGGGGTATGGTCTACTCGGCCGGCTTTGTGTGGTTATGGACGTGGCTGGCCCTAACAGGATGCTGAAAAAGGGTTCTGAGAGGCTTCCATAAAGTCAGATCAGGGGATCTCCAATGTATACCCAAGCTCAAACGATCGCGTATACAACGTTTCTGCAAGAAGTTGTTTTTGGTGTAACCGACTAACCTGGGTCGAAAACCCCTTTTTCAGCATCCTGCTAAGGGTTCGCTCGTTCGACACGGAGATCCCCGTGTCGCTACCGACGTGGATGCGGCCGGTGGGGTTCGTGGTGGCCGCCGCTGGCGCGATGGTCGCCGGTACATGCATCGCGACATTTGTGACGCTTGGGCGGGGCACTCCGGCACCGTTC
>JBJMGK010000235.1:0-10373 GCA_045807925.1 Bryobacteraceae bacterium
CACGGAATCGGCGCCGATTCCCTTGGTCAAGTCCTTAATACGCGCAATCCCCTCATCTCCGCGTTCAGTCACGATGTCAGTGGCGCCGAATTCACGCGCAAGCTTCTGTCGCGATTCGTGTCGGCTCATGGCGATGATGCGGTCAGCGCCCATCTGCTTGGCCGAGAGTACACCGAGCAATCCGACGGCGCCATCCCCCACCACTACGGCCGTGGAACCTGGCTTTACGTTTGCGGCATCGGCGGCGAACCAGCCTGTACCCAGAACGTCGGACGTCGCAAGCAAGCTTGCAACGAATTCTTTCGGAGGAAGCTCATTGGTTGGAACCAGCGTGCCGTCCGCAAGAGGAACGCGCAATAAGCTGGCCTGTGCAGCGCTCATAAATTCACGATGCACGCAGGACGACTGATAACCCTGACGGCAAATGACACACGTGTTGTCGGAACTTGCGAACGAACCGACAACAAACTGGCCTGGCTTGATGTTCTTGACGTTTTTGCCGACTTCTTCGACAATGCCGCAATACTCGTGACCCATTGGAGTGGGCTGCCCGATGGGTGCAATGCCACGGTATGGCCATAGATCTGAGCCGCAGATACACGTCGCGGAAAGCCGAATGATCGCATCCGTCGGCTGCACGATTCTGGGCTCCGGCAGTTCCTCAGAACGGATGTCCCGCGGGCCGTACAACATAGTTCCTTGCATTTTTAATCTCCTTTTTTCTTACGCGCCGATTATCGGCGGAAAACAAACGGCTTCCGTACTGGTATGCCGTCCTCGTCACTCGTGTGAACGGCCCCCACATCTGAGCCGTCTCGAAAAAGTTCACGCCTTCATGTCTACCGTCCGCGTGACGAGATAACTCTGCTTGCCTCCGCGCTCACCGAGCGGCCCGTCGTGCCACGCAGCCGGGCTTAGTTGTGAATACTTGTTGTCGCTGAATCCTAAGCTCGCTTGGCCAAAGACGCACGGTCCGACCTACTTACTTCAGTCCTCGATCTTGATCGGGAAGAGTCGCGCGTTGACCTCTTCTGGATCCGGGCCACCGCGTTTCCCCGTGTCGAGAGAATTGATGGTCGCCATTTCCTCTGCCGTAAGTGCAAAGTCGAAGATGTCAATGTTCTCGGCAATCCGCCGCGAATGCACCGATTTCGGGATCACCGAGTTGCCTAGTTGAATTTGCCAGCGCAAGACGATCTGTGCCGGGGTCTTTCCGTATTTCTCGCCAAGACGTACGACACTAAATTGCGCCAACGGGTCCTTCGGTGCCTGGCCGTTCCGAACCCAATAGCGGTTCACTCCACCAATAGGCGACCATGCTTGCGTCACGACGCCCAGCCGAACGTGGGCCTCACGCAGCTCTTTTTGAGCGAAGAACGGGTGCAACTCGACTTGGTTCACCGCGGGCGTAACGCTGGAACGCGCTATCAAATTCTCCAAATCCTTAGCTGTAAAGTTGCACACACCGATGGCGCGGACCCGTTTATCGGCAAGGAGCTTCTCAGCCGCCTTGTACGACGCCACAGTGTTCTCGAAGTCCGTCGGAACCGGCCAATGCAACAGATACAGATCGAGGTAATCGAGATGCAGTTTGCGCATGCTCCTGTCGAATGCATGAAGCGTCTGGTCGTAGCCGTAATCGCTCAGCCAGAGCTTCGTGGCGACGAAAATCTGTGAACGATCAACCTCGCTCTGCCGGATACCCTCGCCCACCTGCTGCTCGTTCAGGTACGCCGCGGCAGTGTCAATCAGTCCATAGCCGTCGGCGATGGCGACCTTAACAGCGTCAGCTGTCGCATGGGGCCGGCTTTGATATACACCAAGTCCGAATGCTGGCATGGAGACGCCATTGTTCAGCGTGAGAACAGGTCCTTTCGCAGTCATGGTTGTCATATCAGATAGCTCCTGTGTTCATGATCAGTAACGGTTTTCCAATATGGTCCATGGAGAACCGCACAGAGCAATGGAAGGCTGTCTATTTCGGGCGCGATCACGCGACCGTCATCCCACCGTCGAGCGTCAACGCTTGCCCCACGACGTAGCTCGCCCCAGGACTACACAGCCACAGCACAGCCGATGCGATCTCCTCAGGCTTTCCTGCACGGCCGATCGGCACCTTCTTTGCTATGTCCTCGTATGCCCGCTCGTCCCCGCTGACGACATCGCGAGCGACCTGGGTGTCGATCAGCCCGGGATTCACGGCGTTTACCCGGATGCCGTCTTTGATGTATTCGAGGGCGGCCGTACGCGTGAGGCCAACGACGCCGTGTTTTGATGCGATATACGAACCGATGCCCGGGTTGCCGGTTAGTGCGCCGACCGAGGCATTGTTGACGATCGCACCGCTGCCTTGTCGCTCCATTTGGCGCAATTCGTACTTCATGCAACTCCAAACGCCGCGCAGATTGATCCCAATCACGCGGTCCCACTCTTCGCGAGTGCTGTCCGCGGTCGGAGCGATCCGAGCCATGACGCCTGCGTTGTTAAACGCGGCGTCGAGTCGGCCAAACTCTGCAACCGTTCGCGCCACCATCGCCTCAACCTGCGCGTCGTCGCTGACGTCGCACCGAACTGCAATTGCTTTGGTACCCCCGGCGGTCAACTTCTGTGCCTCCGCCTTCACCGCATCCTCCCTAAAATCGGCTAGGAGGACGGAGGCACCCGCGTCGGCAAATGCACGCGCGGCGGCCAAGCCCATGCCCGAGGCTGCTCCGGTGACGAGTGCGACCTTTCCGCCGAAGTCCAACGGATTATTCATGTCTGTTCTCTTCTCTTTCGTTAAGCGCCGTGCCCGCCGATATCTGCCTCGGCTCGGCACAAGTTATTGAATTGTTTCCGAGTGAGTGGATCGCCACTCGCCCGGCGATGTCCCTTCCCATTTGTGGAAGGCACGGATAAATGAATTAGGATCCTCGTAGCCAAGCAGGTATGCGGTTTCGTTTAATTCGAGCGACCGCTGCCGGAGATAGTGTTGTGCCATCTCGTGGCGAGCCTCTTCCATTAGGGTGTGAAAGGTGACACCCTCTTCCACTAGCTTTCGCTGCAATGTGCGGGCGCTCATGCGCAACTCCATCGCTACCTCTTCGAGTCGGGGCCGCTGTCCCGCAAGGGATCGTTTCAAAATTCCTTTAGCCTGCTCCTTCAGCGACTTGTCCGTCAGGTGCTGCCTCAGTTCGGCTTCTAACTGCGGCGCGATCACTTCGAGGAGATCCGGATTCGACGTGATGAACGGCTGATCGACGTCCTCTGCGCGGAAGAAGAGCCGGTTCTGGCGCGCTCCGAATTTTACCGGACATCCAAAGAACTCTTCATATGCTTGTTTCTTGGTTGCCGGGCGTCTTAACTCTACGCGCAATGGATGAATAGCGCGCCCGATGCCACGCCGCCCGATCGTTACCGTCCACGCAAAGCAACTATCAATCCAGATGGATGACTCTGTGACCTCCGCCAACAGCCACACAAATTCGACTGCACACTCTTTGCCGCGCTCTGAGAGGCGAATCTCTTGCGGTGAAGTTAACGTTTTGTATCGGGCCACGCGAGTCAGCGCATCGCGGAACGAGCGAGTAAATAACGCAGCTATCGCGATGGGACTGTAGTATTCTGGCCGTTGCTCGGCACCCAGCTTCAGGCCAATGGCTGGATCGCCGCTCACTTCGGCGATGGCGTTGTAGAAAGCACGCATCTCATCGGTCGTCAGCCAAATCCGATCTCGCTGGAACAACTCCGAGGGCAATCCCGCAAGCCTCAACACTGCATTCGCGGAAATCCCCAGCTGTTCCAACTGTCGACCCATTACGGAAAGAACTCGAAAACGATCCGCCATTTATAGCCAATCCTCAACAGGAACGCCATATTCGCTGTTCCTGCAAGCCAGTCTAGCCGGATTCGGCATCGAAGGTCACTCGCAAAAGATGCCGAAGAACTAGCAAATCACGTCAGATGGGCCGGTGCTCTGGCGTGTTCCGCCAGCCAATTGGCAGAACCTGCGAGTGACAAAGCGCTGTGCGAGCACTAGCCTTTAAGGGAGGTTGGAGGAATGTTGCGGAAGACGGCAGTCGTGTTCTTAGCGTCGATAATGCTTTGCGTGCTGAGCAGTGCTCAAGTCGTGACAACCAATCTCGGAAAGGTAAAGGGGCAAACTGCTGATGGTGTCACATCGTTCAAAGGGATCCCGTTTGCGGCCCCACCTCTAGGGGATCTCCGCTGGCGTCCTCCACAACCCGCAACACGGTGGAAACACGTTCGAGATGCCACGCAGTATGACCACGACTGTATGCAGAAGCCGTTTCCAAGCGATGCAGCTCCACTCGGAACCACGCCCTCGGAAGACTGCCTAGTGGGGAACATCTGGGTACCCGAGCATCACACAGGTAAGCTCCCGATCCTGATCTGGATCTATGGCGGAGGCTCAGTCAATGGCGGCAGTTCTCCAGCGGTTTACGATGGCAGCCAGTTCGCTAAGCAGGGGATCCTTTTCTATAGCTTCAACTACCGCATCGGGCGCTTCGGTTTCTTTGCCCACCCTGCTCTGACTGCGGAGAGCAAAGACGGCATGCTGGGGAACTATGGCTTCATGGATCAGATCGCAGCGATCAAATGGATCCGCAGGAACGCCGGGGCCTTCGGCGGCGATCCGGAAAATGTGACGGTTTTTGGAGAATCCGCAGGCGGATGGTCCGTCAACGTGCTGATGACTTCGCCGCTCGCTGCAGGCCTGTTTCAGCGTGCCATGGTTGAGTCAGGCGGCGGCCGCGTGATCATCAACGCTACCGGATTGCACGAAGGTTTGAATGGTCGCCCCTCGGCGGAGCACATCGGCGCTGCGTTCGCCGAAACCAAGGGCATCAAGGGAGACGATGCAAACGCACTGGCAGCTTTGCGTGCGTTACCGGCGGAAGCGATCGTCAGCGACTTGAATATGGCAACCATGGGGGCTCAAAACGCGACCTTTGCGAGCCAGATGATCGACCGCAAGATCGTCATACAGGAACTGGAGAAGACCTATGCGGAAGGCAAGAACCAGAAGCTGCCGATGCTCGCAGGCGCTAATAACCAGGACATCGGCTTTGCCACCGGAAAGACGCCTGAAGAGCTGTTTGCTGTCTTCGGACCAAATGCTGAAGCCGCGCGCAAAGCCTATGATCCTTCAGGCTCCGCCAACATCGACGCGCTCAGGATTGCTGTCGGCGCGGACGCTGTGATGCTCGAACCCGCCCGCTTCGCACTCCGGATACTTGCGTCGCAGGGCCTGCCTGTTTGGGAGTACCGCTTCTCGTACGTAGCTAGTTCAATGCGCTCCCGGTGGGCCGGTGCGCCGCATGCGACAGAGATTCCCTTCGTCTTCGATACCGTGAAGGCCAAGTATGGTTCTTCCCTCTCGCCGGAGGACGAGCAGATTGCAAAACAAGCAAATTCCTACTGGGGTAATTTCGCGAAGACCGGCGATCCAAATGGGCCGGGTCTGCCGGTCTGGCCGAAGTATCAGGCTTCATCGGACACCCTGATGAACTTCACTCTGAGCGGTCCGAAGGCCGAACCTGATCCGCGTAAGAAAGAGCTCGATTTGACCGAACAAGTTGCGCAGCAGCATACGAACAGCAGGAAGGATTAGAACATTTCGGTTTGCTCTTCAGCTCTATCCAAGGATCGCCACCAGAAACCGGACGGATTGCAGATGAGCATGCTACGCACGGAAACCGTAGCTACGCCAGCCGTGTGCGTGAAATGGGACGATCGAAATCAGCCGGATCAAAGCTGATTGTTCTCAAATCCCGGCTTCGCCGTGACCGAGGCTCTGGGTCATCGAAGTGATATGCCTATAGGTGATCGAGTGAAGACGTACACCGTCAGTGTCAAAACCTTCCATGAGAACCGTTAGGAGAAAAAATGGCTGATCACCGGCCCAAACCAGACGCTATGAACCGCCGCGCATTGCTACGGCTCGGAACCGCTGGTGCAATCGCGATGGGCAGCGCGTCCGCGCTCGAGCAACCGAACACCGGGACGCAATCCGCGGCCAAGACTGCATCGAACGCGGAGGCGCCAAACCTGCACCCGCCCGTGGTCCAGGTCAAAGGCGGAAAGCTGCGGGGCCTGAAAGACGGCAGGATCTTCACGTTTCTCGGCATCCCCTATGCCCAGGCGGAGCGGTTCGAATTGCCAAAGCCAGTTCCGGCGTGGGACAGCATCAAGGGGGCCCAGGTTTGGGGACCGGTTTGTCCCATCCCGCAGGCGACCTCGGTCGGCCCCGACGATGTCGTTTTCCCCCACCGTTATTGGGTGGAAAACGAGAACTGCCAGGTGCTGAATGTTTGGACGCAGAGCCTTTCTACGGACGGCAAGAAGCCGGTGATGGTGTGGATGCACGGCGGCGGGTTCACAAACGGCTCGTCTATGGAATCGTATGCCTATGACGGGAAGACGCTCAGCGAGTTCGGGGATGTGGTTGTGGTCAGCGTCAATCACCGGCTGAACATCATTGGCACGCTGGACCTTTCAGCCTACGGTCCGGAGTACGCCAATTCCCGGTACACGGGTATGGCCGACTTAGTGGCTGCCCTTGAATGGGTTCGCGACAATATTGAAGCTTTTGGCGGCGATCCCGGGAATGTGACCATCTTCGGGCAATCCGGCGGCGGCGGCAAGGTGACTCGTCTCATGCAGATGCCGTCGGCGAAGGGTCTTTTTCACCGCGCCATCTCAGAGAGCGGCGGCAGTCTCAACTACCGCAATACCGATCCCGCCAAGAGCATTGAGCATCAGCAGGCAATCGCAGCTGCAACTCTGAAGAACCTCAACCTGGATGGGAATCAGATTGAGCAATTGAAGAAGGTTCCATGAAGTTCGGCCCGTGGATGACGACAAACTCCTGTCGCTGTTGCCGCCACCGGCGTTCCGGTTCTGACGCGCACCCGTCCGCACCTCACGATTGTTGAAAAGATTCGAGGTATGCCCGCCTGTACTGGTGGACCGCGGGGTCACCACTGACTTCAGCAATGGGGTCATACAGGCGTGCATCTCCTCGCCGTAAGCCAGATCCGGGTTTGCTGGACAACTTCGAGGGCAATCCTGCCAGCCCTCAAGACGGCACGGCTTGGAAGCCCATACCATGCAGTTGACGCCCCATAGCCGAGAGAACTCGAAAACCATCAGCCATTCTTGGTGGAGAGGCGGGGTCGTGTAGCTCTCTCGCGCCCTCTGAAACCGAGTCTAGCGGCGGAAGGCGTCAGCTTCAATCGCAAGGCGCGCCGACAACCTAGCAACGCGCCGCACCGATGACGCATTTTGCGAGCAGATTGGCGTCCAAAGCTAGTGACGGAACGCAGTTTGTTCGATAGTTTTGAGTGAAGACACGTGGCTCAGTATCCACGCATATAGAAGTCCAGCCTCTCACACGAGAGCGAGGTAGCATAAATGGCTTTCGATACTCGGTAAATGGAAAACCGCACAGCGTAGACGTTCCTTCAGACATGCCGTTGCTGTGGGTCCTTCGAGACATTCTGGATCTAAAGGCAGCGAAGTATGGCTGCGGCATCGGTCAGTGCGGAGCTTGCACCGTGCATCTGAACGGGCAAGCAGTGCGCTCCTGCCTGACCCCCATCTCGGCAGCAGTGAAGGGAGAGGTGATTAGCTTGGAGGGATTGCCGGAAAACCATCTGCGGCCCCTGCAAGAAGCCTGGGAAGAATTGGACGTTCCTCAATGCGGGTATTGCCAAACCGGCCAGATCATGTCGGCTGCCGCCCTACTCGCCAGAAATCCGAAGCCCACCGATAGCGACATCGATTCGGCAATGAACGGGAATCTTTGCCGCTGCGGAACCTACGTGCGGATTAGGATGGCGATTCATCGCGCTGCTAAACAGGAGGCCTTGTGAGCGGAATGAACCGACGCTCGTTTCTTCGAGTCAGTTCGGCTCTCGGAGGTGGGCTACTAGTCAGCTGGTACTCGGAGCCGCGCGCATCCGCGCAGATGCCGCCTGCGCCGCCTATCGATCCTACTGCCTTCGTGAAGGTGGCCCCTGACGGTAAGGTGACGATCATCGCGAAGAACCCCGAGATCGGTCAGGGTGTTAAAACCATGTTGCCGATGTTGATCGCCGAAGAGCTTGAGGTCGATTGGAAGGATGTAGAAGTCCAGCAAGGCGATCTGGATGCCAGGTACGGGATCCAGTTTGCCGGCGGCAGTATGGCGACTCCGATGAACTGGGCTCCTATGCGGCAAGTGGGAGCGGCAATTCGGCAAATGTTTATCCAGGCTGCCGCCGATAAGTGGGACGTTCCGGCTTCAGAGTGTTACGCCCAAGGCGGTCGTGTGCATCATCGCAAGTCGGCTCGCTCACTCGGGTACGGGGAACTCGCCGATCGCGCTTCGAAACAGAAGCCTCCTGCGCTCAATGCAATCAAGTTGAAAGACCCAGGGGAATTCAAGCTTGTCGGCAAACCCACACGCAATGTTGATACGGCGAAGATCGTCGGCGGACAGCCGATCTACTGCATTGACGTCAGCTTGCCCGGTATGCTGTATGCGGTCTTCCATAAGTCTCCGGTTTTCGGAGGCAAGGTGAAGAGTTCGAATCTGAGCGAGATCAAAGTCCTTCCGGGAATCAGACATGCATTCGTGGTTGATGGGTCGTTGAAGCCTGCGGCGGTCCTCCCGTCAGAACCAGGGCTAGAACCAGGCATAGCGATCGTTGCCGATAGCTGGGTTGGCTCAATCGGCCCGCAAGCAACTGAAAGTTGACTGGGACCAGTCAACGTACGCAGCAAGCCAAAGCAGCGAGGCCTTTTCGCAGAAAGCTGGTGAGCTTTCGACACGGCCGCCAATCAAAACTCTTCGTAATGACGGGGATGCAAATGCTGCATTCCAGAGTGCGGTGAAAGTCGTTGAGGCCGCATACTCATATCCACTTCTTCCGCATGCGCCGCTTGAACCCAGGAACTGCACTGCACATTTCAAAGACGGCAAGCTCGAGGTTTGGACGAACAGCCAGATGCCAGGTGCCGGGCGCAAACTAGTCGCAGACACTCTAGGTATAAGCGAGGCCAGTATCACGATTCACATGCTGCGAGCGGGTGGCGCTTTCGGTCGCGGACTAACTAACGACTATCTCGTAGAGGCCGCTTGGATCGCCAAAACTGTGGGAGTGCCTGTGAAGCTCTTATGGTCGCGTGAGGACGATATGACACACGATTTCTATCGTCCCGGTGGATGGCATTTCCTCAAAGGAGGCATCGATACCGCTAAGAACCTTTGCGCTTGGACCGATCACTACATTACGTACGGCGACGGCGTCAAGCTTGCGACCGCGGCCGAAATCGATGTAAATGAATTTCCTTCACGTTTCGTTCCGAACTACGGCCTGCACGTGTCGACGATGCCGCTTCAACTGAAGACGAGTTGGCTGCGCGCTCCTGGTGCAAACGCGTTTGCATTCGTCATCCAATCGTTTGTTGACGAACTCGCGTATGCAGCAGGTCAAGATCCGGTGGAGTTCCGCCTAGCATTGCTGGATGCGCCGGACCGAGCCATTGTTCCCGGTGCCGCGAAAAAGAAGGCGGAAAGTGAGCCGGTGCCGAAAGCGCCGGAACGAGAGCCGTACAACGCTGCCCGTGCAAAAGGCGTTCTGCAGGCCGCTGCTGAGAGGGCAGGTTGGGGGAAGCGAACTTTGCCAAAAGGAACCGGGCTGGGTGTGGCGTTTCACTTCAGCTATCAAGGATATTTCGCCCACGTTGCGGAAGTCAGCGTAAACGAGAACAAGGAAGTGCGTGTTCATCACATCTGGTCAGCAGGAGACGTTGGTAGCCAAATCGTGAACCCGAGTGGGGCGGAGGCGCAGGTCCAGGGTGCGGTTATGGAAGGTCTGAGCGCGGTGATGGCGCAGGGGATCACGCTCGAACGCGGGAAAGTCGTGCAAACGAACTACGACAAGCACCCACTGCTCCGTATTCGGAACTCGCCGCAGATCGACATTCACTTCGTGCACTCTCAGAACCCGCCGACCGGTCTGGGTGAACCGGCATTGCCTCCCGTATTGCCAGCTGTATGCAATGCAATATTCGCCGCGACCGGTACCCGAGTCCTTTCAATTACCCACAATTCTCGGTGAAATGTTTAGACATTCCGACGGAAGAGCAGTAGAATGCCGCCCAGCATGCCCAGACATTAGTTCGTGGTAATGTTTGTTAACGCTCGAGCGATTAAGCTGCCGTGCACGGTCGAAGATGACTCAGCACTTCTTTCGAAGGATCTTCTGAACTGCCACTTTCAGGACGCCCGGTTAGGTCGGCGCTTCCAGAAACTCGTCGGGCAACTCGAGAGTCGGTTGGGACAGTCGATCCCACTGGCTTGCCAGGATTGGAATAACACCAAG
>JBJMGK010000236.1:0-94908 GCA_045807925.1 Bryobacteraceae bacterium
CATCCAGATCGCTCGCTTTCTCCTGGCCCAACTTCCTCACTGCCCATTCTGCTACGCGCTTCGTTTATAACACAGTAGTACTAGCAGGATGCTGAAAAAGGGGTTTTCGACCCAGGTTAGTCGGTTACACCAAAAACAACTTCTTGCAGAAACGTTGTATACGCGATCGTTTGAGCTTGGGTATACATTGGAGATCCCCTGATCTGACTTTATGGAAGCCTCTCAGAACCCTTTTTCAGCATCCTGCTAGTCTAGAGAGTC
Organism: Bryobacteraceae bacterium; assembly: GCA_045807925.1. GTDB lineage: Bacteria > Acidobacteriota > Terriglobia > Bryobacterales > Bryobacteraceae > Bog-105. The sequence goes on from JBJMGK010000236.1 coordinate 262, forward strand.
TTGATCGAAGCGCTTGTGTCCTGGATGGCGTAGTACGCATTGAAAGCAGATACCCCGTTGCCCGGCACCGTCACGTTATAGGTTGCAACCAGGTTGTTAGATACACCCATTCCTCGTAACGTGAAGCTGTTAGACGACCCGGCCAGCACACCCAGTCCGATCTCGCTCGTGGGTTGCGCCAGCGTGATCAAAATATCGATGTTTGAGAAATCGAGAGGGCCGATGAAATTCGGCTGACTCTGTCCGCTGTAAGGGACGGCCGCAAGTCCTGCCGTTCCGTTGATCGCTGTACTAGAAGAAACACCCGAGCCGGTGTAAGCCGTACCATTAAGCGCCGAATTGGGCGTCAATTCGTCGAAGCTGAGCAGCGTTCCGAAACGTGGCGACAGACCGGTCGGCGTTCCCGTTGAATCATCGCTCGAATTTGGAGTGCCGGTGATCAGCGTCGCGGCCGAGCTGACGACACCCGCAAAAATCCACAGTGCCGAAGCCGCTAATAGTCTTCGCAATTGAAAGTAGAACCTCCGTGAATGAGGCTACTGACTCATCACTACAGTCCAACGACAAGCGGGTGAAGAATCCGTGTCTTGGTTGGGCGAAAGGCAACCTGCGGCTCTAAAACCTGCTAAGCAGGCATCAGTGTCTTCTTGCGATGACGAAGAGCTGCGTCGAACAGCACCGTGAGGAGGATGATGGCGCCTTGGATCGCTTTCTCCCAAAACGGGTTTGTGCCGAGATAAGTAAGTGCCGGCCCTATAGTTCCGAGTAAGATCACGCCGACAAAAGTACCGGGCAGACTGCCGCGTCCACCCGTAATGGACGTTCCGCCAACGACAACCGCGGCGATGGCTTGCAGTTCCAAACCGCTGCCGCTATTAGCGGGGACATCGGAAAACCGAATGGCATTTAAGAATGATGCAAGCCCCGTGAGCGCTCCCAGCAGCACAAAGACGGAAAAGGTCGTTTGCACCGTCGGAAGACCAGCGAGGCGTGCGGCCTCTCTGTTCGAGCCTGTCGCAAAAACCATCCGGCCGGCCGACAGGTTCTGTGATCCCCACCATAATGCGGCGAATACCGCCAAAGCCACGACCACAATGAGGATCTGTCCCGTACCCTGGCCTAGACCGGCCCACTGAAAATCAGCAGGCAGCCCTTCGACCCATGCTCCCCCAGTCATCCATCGCAGAGCTTCGCGCCAAGCCACCATGGTCGCCAGCGTCACAACGATTGAAGGAATCTGAACGAAGGAAACGAGAGCACCGTTGCAAGCACCTAAAGCACATCCAATAGCAAGCACTGCGAACGGCTGAAGTGGGACTGGTACGCCGGCTTTTGCGAGAAGTCCACAGCACACGCTGACTACGGCGAATAGCGAACCCACCGAAATGTCAATTTCGGCGACGACGATCACGAGCGTCATCCCTGCAGCGACGAGCAACACCGTCACATTTGTGAGAGCAACATCCCGTAGATTTTGCACGCTGTAAAACTGCGGCGCGGCTACTGCGAGAAACGCAAGCAGAAGCGCCAGAGCAATCAGACTCGGCCACTCACGCCGGAAATGCACGTTCATTGCTCCTGTTCTCTAATCTCGGTCAGCGGATGTCCAAGAGCAAGTGCCAGAAGAGCGTACGGACTCGCTTCGGTTCGGTCGAGCACGCCTGCAATCTTCCCGCCCGACATAACGGCGACGCGATCGCTCATCCCGAGCACCTCCGTTGTCTCTGACGAAATCATCAGGATTGCCATGCCATTCTTCGCAAGGTCGCGCATCAGTCGATAGATCTCAGCCTTCGCTCCAACATCGATGCCCTGGGTGGGCTCATCAAGTATGAGAATCTTGGGCCGTGTCATCAGCCATCGGGCAAGAGCTACTTTCTGTTGATTTCCTCCGGATAAGCTTCTGACGGGAGCGTTCGTCGAAGAAGTTTTCACCCTGAGCCGTTCCGCGAACTCACGAGCCGTTGCGTTTTCAGCTTCGAAGCGCAGAAAGCCATACTCGGATACCTGACGCAAGCTCGCAAGCGTCGTATTACTGGCGACTGACATGCCGAGAATGACGCCATGCCGGCGCCGATCCTCCGGAACATAGGCAATCCCCGCCCGTACAGCATCGGACGCCGAACGAATCTCCGCTCTCTTACCGTTGACCAGAATTTCGCCCTCGTCCATTGGCGCAAGACCGAAGATCAGTTCCGCCAATTGAGTTCTGCCGGACCCAACGAGCCCGGCCAATCCCAACACTTCGCCACGTCTCACCTCAAGACTGACGCTCTTTACGCCTAATTCAGCAGAGCTCACGTCTCTGGCCTCAAGAGCGACCTCCCCGCCGGTGAATTGGCTTGGTGGAAATGCGGCGTTCATATCGCGCCCAACCATGAGGCGAATCAAGTCGTCAGTTGTAGTTCCTGCCATGGGACGCGTCTCAATGCTGTTGCCGTCGCGTAACACGGTAACGCGATGAGCAAGACGGAAGAGTTCCTCAAAACGATGCGAGATGTAGACGATCGCCGTTCCGGCTGCGCGCACTTCTTCGATGATCCGGAACAGGTTTTCCGCATCCTGTTCACCAAGCGACGCGGTAGGTTCGTCAAGGATCAGCACCGAAGTATTCGCATCCAGAGCTTTAGCAATCTCTACCAGTTGTTGCTCCGGCATGCTCAATTCGCCGGCAGTCTTGTTCGGCTGGATGCGAGCCCCTACCCGGCGCAGCAAGTCAGCGGCGGCACGGGTTCGCGCATTCCAGGCAACACGGTGCCAGGGACGACGCGTTTCCTTTCCAAGCGCCAGATTCTCTGCAACCGTCAGATCCGGGAAAAGAGCAGGCTCCTGATAAACCACACTGATCCCAAGCGCCCGCGTTCGAGCAGGCGAACTATCCTGAACACGCTCGCCTCGCAGCCAGATCTCTCCGGAATCGGGTTGTATGGCTCCCGTCAAGACCTTTATCAGGGTTGATTTGCCTGCCCCATTCTCACCGACGAGGGCGTGGACCTCACCCGGAAAGAGCTGCAGGGAGACGCCCTTCAGAGCGCGAATCCCGCCAAACGATTTGGTGATCCCCCGGGCTTCTAGAACGATATCCGCTCTCGTCCGTGGGGTTTCGGGAATGGCATGTCCGGTCACGAAGATCGCCTCTCGAATTTGTACCATCCGCGCGAAAGAAGCTGAGCTACCATGAAGCCGGAATATGAAGCTCGAAGAAAAGAACGTCATCATCCCCGCCGCGAAGCTGGGCTTGCGGACACGGTGGTTTTACGCGTTTTTCTTCATATCTGGCTTCTGCAGCCTCATCTACGAGGTTGTCTGGCTACGGCTGAGTATGGCCAGTTTCGGCGTGACCACTCCAATGGTCTCGATCGTTTTATCGGTGTTCATGACGGGACTGGGGCTGGGCTCGTGGCTGGGCGGCATCCTCATGAGGCGTTTTGAGCGGTCGTCACCTGCGGTTCCGCTTCGCCTTTACGCAACGCTCGAGCTGATCATCGGATGCTCCGGATTCATTGCACCCGCGCTCATCATATTTGGCTATCACCTTCTCCGTGATGCCGGGAGGAGTTTGGCTTGGGGCTCCTCGGTTTATTACCTTGTGTCCGGAGCGTGGATTCTGATTGCCCTGCTGCCTTGGACCACGTGCATGGGTGCGACATTTCCTTTCGCAATGGCCGCAATTCGCCGGCTTCACGGCGAGGGTTCGGAACATTCGTTCAGCTACCTTTATCTCGCCAACGTTCTGGGTGCGGTCTTGGGCACACTGATTCCCGCGTTTGTTCTCATCGAGCTGTTCGGATTCCGGGGAACGCTCTATATCGCCAGCACACTGAATGCTCTGCTTGCGCTGGGTGTGTTTGCGCTGAGCTCATCTTCGTTGTTGAGATCAGCCGAAGTCACTTACGTGGCTGAAATGTCGCAGCTTGCGAAACAACCTTCCCGGGAGCGCGGCACTTTGTTCCTTTTGTTCACAACCGGCCTATGCAGCATGGCGATGGAGGTTGTCTGGGTTCGGGAATACACAGTCTATCTAGGCAATGTGGTCTACGCGTTTGCGACGATTCTCGCGGTTTATCTGGCGGCAACCTTTTTGGGGTCGTACATCTATCGGCGGCGTTTTCGTTCGCACGAGACGAGCAGCTTCGGTCTTCCCTGGCTACCACTCGGGCTGGTGGCGTTGCTCCCGCTTCTATTCGCAGACCCGCGGCTTCCCATTCCCGAAGTCATCGACAGCACCGCCCAAAGCTTGGCGCTTGGTGCCATTCGCGCCGTTTTCGGGATTGCCGGGTTCAGCGGCCTCGTTGGTTTTCTCACTCCTATGCTCGTTGACCGTTGGTCGGGTGGGAGTCCGGAGCTTGCGGGCAAGGCCTATGGTGTGAACGTGGTCGGCTCGGTTGTCGGGCCGTTAGTCGCGGGATTTTGGATATTGCCCCTTGCCGGCGAGCGTTGGGGTTTGGTGCTGATGTCGTTGCCGCTGTTCACGATCGGCTTCGTTAGCGCGACCCGTGCGTCCGGTAGTGGATTCCGGATGTTTAAGTTACGTCCCATTGCTTTGTTCGCCAGCACAATCGCCGTGTCGATTCTACTCGCTCTGGTCACAAGAGATTACTCGACAAAGTATCCGCGGCGGGTTGAACTTCGAGATCACACCGCCACGGTGATCGCCACCGGCGAGGGCATGCATAAGAGGCTGCTCGTGAACGGAACGGGCATGACAAAGCTGACGCCGATCACAAAGCTTATGGCTCACATGCCCCTAGCATTTCTGGACAGACCGGCAAAGAATGCGCTCGTGATCTGCTTTGGTATGGGCACCACATTCCGATCGATGCTTTCATGGGGAATCGATGTCACCGCCATCGAGCTTGTACCTAGCGTTCCGAAGCTCTTCGGATACTTCCACCCGGACGGGCCCGCGCTGTTGAAGTCATCGCAAGCCCACATTGTCATCGACGATGGCCGACGATACCTCGAGCGTTCGAACGGGCAGTTTGACGTGATTGCAGCCGATCCACCGCCGCCGATCGGAGCTCCTGCCTCGAGCTTGCTCTACTCCCAGGAGTTCTATTCGATTTTGAAACCGCATCTGCGTTCCGGCGGCATCGTTCAAGTCTGGTGTCCGGGCGGCGACCGGGCGACGATGGCCTCTATCGCGAAATCACTGAAGAACGCATTCCCATATGTTCGCGGCTTTATGGGCATTGAGGGCTGGGGCGTTCATTTCCTGGCCAGCATGCAGCCCATTCCGCTACCGTCGCCGGAAGAGCTGGCTCGCAGGATGCCACCCGCAGCGAAGAAGGATCTGTTGGAGTGGACCCCTGACTCGACCGCAACGGACATATTCGACAACATGCTGAGTGATGAGGAAACCCTGCAAGAGTACATCACCTTGAAGCCGTCCGTTCCGCCGATTGCGGACGATCGGCCGATCAATGAGTACTTCCTACTCCGATCGGCGGATCCGAACATCCCCATCTAGGGCGTCGACTCGATTACGGTCTCGAAATCATCGCTTAGAGTAGATTTGTGACGGCAGTAGACGTCTACGAACTGACGACACAAGGCGGAGCAAGCGATTTTGGACGAGCAATGGACACCTGCGCCTCGCTTCCGGCTTATTGTCTGATCGGGGACTTGGCGGTGAATTGCTACGTCGAACCGGTCTACACTCTGGACGCGGACATCGTTTTTATAACTGCAGCACGGTCAGACTTGACTGCACTACTTTCCAGGGCCGGATTTAAATTGGAAGAACACGTACACTCGCTGAACGCTGTTGCGGCTAACAGCGAGTTTCGGATTCAATTTACGACCGACGAGCGGTATCAGGCCTTTATCCCACGAGCAGTTGCGCGCGAGGTCCTCGGCAGGCGCGTCCAGGTCGCTTCTTTGGAAGATGTCACGCAAGGAAAGCTTTGGGCCTACTCCGATCCAACGCGCCGTCTGAGCAAGCGCAAAAAGGATGAATTGATTTAAATAAGACTTGCGGAGGCATACCCGGAATTGAAACCTGGTTACCCTCGCGAACTGGTCGAACTGATCGAACGAGGGTAACCGAGTCATGTCTACCAGGCAGAACCACTAAGCGGCTGGCGGTCTGCCGATCGGCGCGTCCGGATTCTCTGGCCCAAAGTGTTTTAGCATGACCAGATTTTCGCGGTCGCTCTTGTTAGTGATCACCACGCCTTCCTTCGCCCGGGCGGCACTGACGAAGAATTCGTCCTTAGTCATCTGGCCGAATCGGATGAGCGTGGATGTCTCGGCTTCGTGCTTGCCAAACTTGCCGTAACCCTGAACAACGATCACGCCGTGGGCGGCCGAATCTTGGATCTTCACTGACTTACCCGGAAACACCGTCAGTTCTTTCGCGCAATAGTGAGGAGTTGAGTAGACTACCCAGCTTTCGGAGTAGCCCGCCTGCTTCATCTCTTCCTGCGATCTAACAGGATGCGGATCGAACAGGCGATTAGTCGAGAAGTTCGGATCCACGTTTGCCTCCCAATCCATCATCTCGATCAGATAGTCGAGATCGTGCGCATTCTGTTCGGGAACGTCCTTTACCAACAGATCCCATGGCACGTGACGGCCTTCGACCATCGACTGATACATCGCAAATACATCCGAATTGACCTGAGGTTCGTAAGTGACGAGTGAACCTGGCGCATGCAGGATGCCTGGATCCACTTGCCATCCGCTCCCCGGCTTCAGCTTGTACGCGCGCGAAAGATAGAGGATTTCGTTATCGCCCTCGTTCCACCGCTCCAGGCAGCGGCGAACATCATCCTTCTTGGTACCCGGATTCAGGCCCATGAAGGTGTACGGGAAATTATTGCCTTTGAAATTGTATTGAGGCGGGAAATAATATGCCTCCGGCTTGCCCTTCTGCTTTACGCGCGCCGCAAACTCATCGTTTTGGTGGAGGTGATGCGGAATGGGCCCAAGGTTATCGAAGAACTTGCATAACAGATTGAAGCCGCCGTGCTTCGACATCACGTCAGACCCCAGGTACTGATCTCCGGCAGTCTCAATCGCCTCTTTGAGCAGAGCTTTTTGACCGTTGAACTCAATGTAACTAAGGCCCTCATCCTCCGCTGTCAACGGCCCGTTTGCAGCCTTGGTCGTGGAAGAGAACCATCGCTCGTCTATGCCGCCACGGTGTGCGCCCAATGCATACAGATCGCGAGGATCAAGCTTCAAGCGGCCGCCCGGCATCAGAAAGGAGCGGGGCACCCAGCAGGGCGCGAGCCGGACAATTCCGTCACCCGCCTTCAGCGCTTCCAAAGCAAGTTTATTGTTAGCCATGAGAGTTTCTATTCTTTCGGTTCGGAGGCAAGTTCACGAGGTCGCTTGCTCAAAGGCATCGAGCGATTCGGGGATATGAGAAGCTTGCCCGATTGCACAATGATATTCGATCGAGACACGAGTTTTCGCGGGAATCCAACGATAACAAGGCACGCCAAACAGCTTTGAGCGGTCGATCATCTGTCTGCGGCTTTCTGGCAATGGCGACACGCCGAATTCCATGCCGAGCGTCGTCGTACGGTTGTTCCAGGGCTTCCCTGCCCTGCTCTCGTTTTCTTCCCAGATCCCGAGCCACGGGAAGTCGGCCGTTTTCCAGACGTATCCGATAACAACCTCCATGGGCGGCGAGAACGTGACGAACCACGCCTCCGCCGATTCACGGCTCAGCAGGTGGGCCGTATAGCCGCCCGACAATTGAGCGCTATTGAAGGTTTGAAGATCTCTTTTTTCGCCGTTAGCTTCGGGCAGCCATGGCCAGTCGAATTCAAGCCCTGACAGCGTGCGCGACCGGGTAGCTGTTGTTCGAATCTGTGTCGTTCCGCGTTCGACAAACGGCGATCCCAATGTGACGTGCTGCGTCCATGCTATGGGACGGTCCAGTATCGACAGATTCTCGACCGTTTCGCCGATGTAAATCTTCTTTCCGTCCAACCTGATTCGACGTTCAAAAAGAAGTTGGGCCACGGGGAGCGTCGCACGCGCGGTGAGTTCTTTGCCCCCGCTTGAAACGTCGAACTTCACAAGCGCGGCTTCGCCATGTACAATCACCCCCGCTCGAGCTTCTTCCTCCGATGGCGGGCCGAACAAATCCAGGCAGAGATTGTGCCCCATGATCCCCGCGAGCAGCTTGCTTTCAGCATCATTGCCGTACTCGGGATACTGCTCCGGCGAGTATCGAGTCACGTCGATGGATGGCCAAGGGGGCTCCCAAAGCGGATTCACTCCGGTCTTTTTGTCAAGGATTTCGGCGATATGACCACCTTGTACGGAGGCGGTAACTCGAACGTGATCGTTTTCGATTTGTACTGCCGGAAGATTGCGGAAAAGAGTCATCTCACTCTGCAGGTCAGATTCGGGGAGGAGAGGGATTCATTTCTCCTCCCCGAAGCTCATCAGAAACTTAAGCGAAGAGCAAGTTGAAGACTGCGGGCATCGTTCACCTGCGTCTTCGCGACCTGACCGAAGGAACCAGAGTTAATCGCAGTCGTCGGGGTCCCAAACCAGGGTGTGTTCGTAACATTGAACGCCTCAGCACGGAATTGCAGTCGAACGGCCTCTGTCAAAGTAAAGGTCTTAAACAAAGACGCATTCACCTGGTGCGGCCGAGGGACACGGATTCCAGGCAGGAATGGGCTCAAGGTCGACAATTCATACGGACTTTGTATGCGCCAAGCGGCGGGCTGCGAAGCGCTGCTGCAATTCTGGCGAGCGCCGGTCAGCGCGAGTGTGCACGTATTGAATTGAGCGCTGAAGCGATCCGTAGTGTCGATCGAAGGATTGATGCCCGTCGAGATAGCGCCGCCACTAAACGTTGTGGCTCCGGTCGAATTAGGCGTTCCGGTTATCGTCCCTCCTCCGCTGGTCGGAGCCGGCATCGGGAACCCGGATTGGAAGTACGCCATGGCGTTCACTTGCCATCCGCCCAGAAAGATGTTCGCAAGACCTTTGTCCTTGAAGAATGGCAGCGAATATCCGCCGGCAATGGTGAAACGGTGTGGAGCGTCGAACACACTAAGACGCCGCGCAGGACTGCTGAATGGATCCTGGTTGTTCAGATAAGTCGTGCCTTCCAAGGCTTTCGAATAGGTGTAACTTCCGATGAAATACAGACCTTTCGAAAAGCGCTTGTCCACATTGACCTGCAGTGAATCGTAGGAGGAATACCCAAACGAGTTGTTTAATCCAGTGATATTGAGGAATTGCGGGAAAGGCAGGAGTAGCTGTTGAACTGTCGTGTTCGGAGTGTTCAAAGTTCCTGATAGCCGGCCGAAGAAGGGGTTCGGCACCGATGCAAGAAGTCCGTTCCCCAGCGAAAGAGCTGAGGCCGGTACGACGTTGATCTGCTTCGCAACTTGCAGATCCTCAGAGCGGCTGCCGGCGTATCCCACACTGAACAACATCTGCCATGGGAGCTGTTGCTGAATTTGAGCAGAGAACTGATGGACATAGGGTATTTTCCGGTTGGGGTTGCTGTACGTCAGACTCTGGCCAAGAAGGGTCGCGAGGCCTTGAGAACTGCCCACCGGCTGAAGAATCCCCGAGGGATAGGGGTTGTCCAGGTAATTGAGAGGAACCAGTCCGGCATTGTTGACGGAAGACACAAAACTCGTACTAGTGCTGAAGCCGTTATTCTGGCCGATATCGATGGTCGGCAGATAGGTGATGCCGTAGCCGCCGCGGAAAACGGTGCTGGAGGTGATTTTGTAGGCGAGGCCGAAACGAGGCTGCCAGTTATTGAGATCCCGCCGGAACGGAAGTCGATTGCTCGCGCTGTTCCCCGTAAACAGGAGCCCGCCGTAAAGAGGACGGAATCCGGGAATCTGCAACGGACTCAGAGCGTTGGTATCGAAGCCGGCGTTCTGGCGGTTTAGCCTTTCTGAAATCGGGGACTCATAGTCCCAACGCACGCCCAGGTTAAGCGTCAATCGGCTGTTCACACGCCAGTCATCCTGGAAGAATCCCGCGTAGTAGAGACTTTGGTACGCGAAAGAAGAATTGATGGGTACGCTACCGCTCGCCGGCGCGCCAAGCAGGAACGCGGCAAATGCGTCACCGGAAGTATTGCTTGGTTGCACAGGGTTGGCCTGCGTATACGCGTTATTGAACACGAAAGTGCCGCCTGAAGATGTGGGACTGTTCACGTTGTTCCGAATACTTCGGAAATTGAAGCCGACCCTTAGGGAATGGGCATTGAGTGTTTTGGACAGAGTCTCAGACCAGGAGATCGTATTCGTATACGTGTAGTTGCTGCCGGTGTAACCGAATCCCGCGAAATTGCCGTTCGAGTAATAAGACCCGACGTTCATATAAGGAAACGAGGGAGTTGCCAGCTGGCTGGCGAATGAGGCCGGAAATCCGAGTTGCGTAGGATCGAAACCGACTGCATGTCGCGCGATCGCAAAGACGTGGCGATTGAAAGATACCCGTGAGTCCAGAACGGTTGTCGGCGAGAGGATCGACGTAAGATCAGCAATCACGCCGGTGTTAGTTCGCCAGTGCAGATACAGTGGTGATGCAGCTCCAGCGAATCCGGCATTGTCGTTCACCTCGTGCCGATTGCTGCGGAGAACGTCCGCGAAGAATTTGTTTTGCTCATTAAACGCGTGATCGAAACGGAAACTATGAATGTCGTACTTGTCACTTCGCGTGTTGGTGGGGTCGCTGAAGTTATTCTGGCCGAATCCGTTGCCAGGAACATTGGGAAACGGCAGATACGGAAGCATATTGCTGGCTACGCGGCTGATGCGATTTTGCGGGATCATGTTCCCGGCGAACGGTGTTCTCGAATACGTCGTGACGCCGTTGACTGTTGTCGCCACGGTGCTTAGCGGGTCGTAAATCGTGACTCGCTGACCGGTGGAGTTTAGTAGTCCCGAGAAATCGCCGCTGCGCTCTGCTGGGGTCGCGACCGTATAGGTTTGCGCATACGGAACACTATCGCGGATGTTTTCCCAGTTGTACATGAAGAAAGTGCGGTTCCGGCCGTCGTAGAGCTTCGGGATGTAGAGGGGGCCCTCGACCTCGACGCCCGGCTCGTTCCAATGGAACGGAACTTTGCCTTGGCCGGAGAGGTTGCCATCGAACGTGTTGGCATTCAGCACAGTATTGCGCCAGTAATCGTATAAGTTAGCGTGAAAACGATTCGTGCCGCTCTTCAGGCCAACGTTAACGGTGCCGCCGCCGGTACGTCCGTACTGCGCGTCGTAGGTGCTGGTCTGCACTTTCGATTCGGAGACTGCATCCGGAGGAGGAGCAAATGTCAGATTATTGGGCGAGCCAAAGCCCTCGCTCGCCGTGTTGGGAGTACCATCCAACAGAAACTCATTCGTCTGAGCCCGGCTGCCGTTGATGTTGTAAGAATCCATGCCGCCGTTGTCGAACGGGCGATCGGATCGGCTAGCCGTCGCCACGTTGTGCTGGACACCCGAAGCGAGCGTTGTGAGTTGGAACGGATTACGGCCCAGCAGCGGCAGCTCAGCAGTCGCGGCGGCGCCAATCGTTTGTCCGAGATCCGCATTTGCACTTTCGATTTGCTGGCCCGAAGCTTCAACTGTTATCTGCTCGGATACACCGCCCACCTGCATCGCGAAATCGAGCTGCTGGCGTTCGCTTACGTTCAATTCCACGTTCGTCTTGGTCTGCGTCTTGAAGCCCGAAACAGTGGCGGTAACGGAGTACCGGCCCGGCTCAAGAAATGGAGTCGTGTACGTGCCTTCGCCTGTTGTAGCAGTGCTTACAGTGACACCGGTATTTTCGTTTTTGATGTCAATCTTTGCACCCGGGATCTTACCGCCCGATGCGTCCGAAACTGTGCCTGTTACAGTGGCTCGAAATTCTTGAGCGGGAGCAGCAACGGGCAGGAATGCGGCCGCCAAAGCGAGCCTCAATACGTTCATGCCCAGCCATTTGCGCTTCCCCGAAACGAAGGCGCCTACACGGCGCGACAAAGCCTCTGACATGAGAGACCCCTCCTTCACTCGTTACTTAGAATGAGACCCTTTTTGAAACGTTACAAGACTTGTGGCCGATGGTAGGGACTCTCTGCATTTAAGTCAAGAATGGTGGTCCAGTAGTCGCGTTAAAAGCTTGCTTCCGAGCCACTCGCATTTTCACTAGGCTTTGAACGAGACGGACTGATGTAGGATACGCTTCGGAGGTTGAGACGTTTCAAGCCAACTCCACGATGAGATCTTCCAATGAGTAACCGGTTCCCATTCCTGCACAACGCGATGTGGCCTGGATTAGTAGGAAAGGGTGGTGATGCTGAACCGCCCATTGACCTTCCAACAATGTTGGACCTTACAGCTCGCGCAGAAGTGAATGGTGTCAAGTTTGACGGCGTCGACCTGTTCCTCTCTCTTCCGCACACCGATATCGATTCTTCCGACGACGATCTGAAACGCCTGGCTGAGAATATTCAATCGAAAGGATTGCGAGCAGGTTCGCTTGTTGCACCGGTTTGGCCGCCCACCGGCGGTTCAGCAATGGGCGATGACCCGGAGCGCGGCCGTTTTCTCGATCAAGTGAAGAAGTCGTGCCGGATTGGAAGCAAGCTGCGCGATCTAGGCGTGCGCCAGTACGGCGTCATCCGGATCGATTCGGCAGCAGGCCCGGGCCAATGGGCGAAGAATCCGGAAGAAAACACGAAGCGCATTGCCGACACGTTTCGAAAAGCCAGCGACATCGCCGAACAGTTTGGAGAGCGTCTGGCGGCGGAAGGCGAAATTTGCTGGGCAGGAATGCATAGCTGGCGGCGCAACTTGGAACTCCTCGAGATGGTCGATCGGCCAAAGACGCTAGGCTTCCAGGCTGATATGGCCCATACGATGCTTTTCACCATGGGCTACAACGCCCCTGAGGACCGGCTTCTACCCGAAAATTTTGACTGGTCCAACCACGATCAACTTGCCGCAGCTTACAAGAAAGTGGCAAGTGCCCTAAGGCCCTGGACTATCGACTTCCACGTGGCCCAGAACGACGGCACGGTGAAGGGCTCAGGATCTCACGACAAGACCGGGAAACACTGTTTACCCTTCGATCCGAACGGAAGGCTCGATGTCGTCCGGGATGCCGGGGCCTGGATGCGCGACGACACGGGCAATGTGACGCGTGCGTTCCAGCATATTTGCTGGGACGGGTGCATGTTCCCGAATGCCGTCATGCAGAAGCAGGACACGTGGAACGACATACTTCGCGTGATGATTGCGGTGCGCGAAGCACACGGGTGGAACTAAATGGCCAAGGAACTACGAATTGGCGTGATCGGCTGCGGGTTCATGGGCCGGACGCATTCGAATGCATTTTCACAGGCCCCGAAGTTTTTCAAGCTGCCTTACCGGCCCGTACTCAAAAGAGCCTGCGCCCGGAACGCCGAACGCGCCCAGGCTTTTGCTGCCAATTGGGGGTACGAGGGCTTTGAAACAGATTGGCGGGCGGTCGTCGATTCTCCCGATATTGACGTAGTCGACATTGCGACGCCGAACGACACACACGCAGAAATCGCAGTCGCTGCCGCAAAAACGGGCAAGATGGTCATGTGTGAGAAGCCGCTTGGAAGAAGCGTCGCCGAATCGGAATCGATGGTTCGGGCCGTCGAGGAAGCCAAAGTGCCCAACATGGTCTGGTATAACTACCGTCGTGCACCGGCGGTCGTTTTTGCCAAAAACTTGATCGACGCCGGGAAACTCGGGAGGATCTTCCATTACCGCACGGTCTTTCTTCAGGACTGGACAATCTCGGCAGATCTCCCGCAAGGCGGCGAGGCTCTTTGGCGATTGGACGTCAATGTGGCGGGCAGCGGCGTTACGGGCGACTTACTGGCACATAACATCGATACGGCATTGTGGCTGAACGGACCAATTCGCGAGGTGACTGCGATGACCGAAACCTTCATCAAGGCTCGCAAGCACAGCTTGACCGGAAAGGAAGAGCCGGTCGGGATTGACGATGCCAGTGCATTCCTCGCCCGGTTCCGGAACGGCTCTCTCGCCACCTTCGAAGCTACTCGTTACGCACGAGGCCACAAGGCGCTGTACACGCTTGAAATCAACGGTGAATCGGCTTCCTTGCGGTGGAACCTGCATGATCTGCACCGGCTTGAATATTTCGACTATCGGGATGAGGGTCCGCTCCGTGGATGGAGAAGCATCCACATCACGGACAGCGATCATCCCTATATGAAGAATTGGTGGGTGCCGGGTCTGCAGATCGGGTATGAGCACACGTTCATACATCAGGCTGCCGATTTCCTCACGGCAACAGGTGAAGGGAAAAGTGCTTCACCCACATTCCGGGAAGCCTTGTTGACAGACGACGTAACGGAAGCGGTGCTGACATCCGCCAGGAATCGCACCTGGGAAACCATCAGGGAAAGATAAGCACCGCAAGGAGAAACACGTGTTTCTGCGATTAGGGAAACGATTGGAGCTCGCTCTCGGGCTCGCCTGCATTCTGCCCGCTAGCCTCTTCGGGCAGAAAGGCGTCAAGCCTCTTGAAGAAAGCGGGTTCCAGTCGATCTTCAATGGCCGGAGTCTGGAAGGCTGGGACTGCGATCCCGCATTCTGGCGGGTAGAGGGCGGGGTGATGGTCGGCGAAACGAAGCCTGATCACCAACCGAAGCAGAACATCTTCTGCATCTGGAAGGGCGGCGAACCCTCCGACTTTGAATTCAAGGCGCAATACCGGCTGACCGGAACCGACGGAAATAGCGGGGTCCAATATCGCAGCATCGAAAGGCCCGACGTTGCGAAATGGGTCATGCAGGGATATCAGGCCGACATTGACCTTCATCAGATGTTTACCGGGCAGATCTACGAGGAACGCGCCCGCGGCTTTCTCGCCATGCGAGGCCAGATTTCGTACGTCTCAACGGGCAAAAAGCCGGGATCCATCGGACAGGTCGGCGATAGCGATCAGCTGAAGTCGTTCATCAAAGACAATGACTGGAACGACATCCACATCATTGCCCGCGGCAACACTCTGGTTCAACTCATTAACGGCCATGTCATGAGCATGCTGATCGACGACGACACCGCCGGACGGAAGATGAAGGGTGAGATCGGGATCCAGCTGCATCTGCTTCCGAATGCTTCCATGAAGATGGAAACGAGAAATATCCGGCTGAAGAACTTCTGAGGTTTGCATTACTGATTGTAAGGCTGCGCAGCTACCTACTGGGCACGAAGGGTCGTTTTCGACGTGGCGACTGCTTTCGCCTTATTCGTGCGTTTACTTACGCGGGCTCGCAGTTAGTTTCATGCTGATTCTGATTGGCACTGTTTCCGACAGGGTACGCCCTGAATCGCGCAATCGCTTACGGCCGGCACAGAGCCGGAACGTTCGCAATCAGATGTATGTCGCTAGTGAGACCTTGCGCGTCATGGAACCAAGAATAAGGCTCCGAACTTCTCAGCCAACGGCGCGGCGGCGATTGCCACTTACAAGAAGCAGCTGGACCATGCTATGAAGTTCATTCCGGACTGGGTGAAAAGTGGTCGCCCTGGCGCTTGGCTTAGGAACGATGCTAGCTGGAAGCGCATCGTGCGGCGATTCATAAATCCAGCGTGAAGCCGTTGAGGTCTCGAAGGCGTACAATCGTGTCTGCCTGGCGTGAACCAAGCTTGCTGAGAGCTAAAGATCAGAGTTAGGCGCAACGATATAGTGGCGAATCAGAATCGAAGAGAATTCATTGGCCAAACGGCCGTATTAGCTGGGCTCGCCGCCTCTCAACCCGTCAGGGCTGGCCAGTCATCTGTAGGCATGAGACCTAATCTCGTATATATCTTTGCCGACCAACTGCGTTACTGCTCCTGCGGGTATGCCGGCGACGAATACGCACGCACACCCAACATCGATCGTTTGGCGGCGCAGGGCTGCAACTTTCACGAAGCCATCTCCTCCACGCCGGTTTGCGCCCGGTATCGGGCCTCCTTGTTGACTGGGAAATACCAGTCCAGCACAGGCATGGTCATCAATGAGCTACGTCTCAGTTCCGAGCATGAATGCTTTGGGCACGTGCTTACGCGCAACAATTACCGGACCGCATACATCGGCAAATGGCATCTATGGGCGAACCAACTGGGCCACCATGAGCTGACCCGGAACGGGTTTGTACCTCCCGGTCCATACCGACTCGGCTTCGACGGACTCTGGCAGGCGTACAACTTCAACCACGACTATTACAATTCGCCGTATTTCGAGAACGACACAAACCGGCACGTCCGTAAGGAATACGAGCCGGATGGCCAAACCGATACTGCCATCAGGTTCCTGGAAGAGGCCGGCAAAGGGAACGAGCCATTCGCGCTGTTTGTCTCCTGGGGTCCACCGCACGACCCTTGGGACCAAAGGAACGTGCGACCCGATGATCTGGAGTTATTTAAGAACATCACGATTCCAAAGCGTCCTAACTACTCCGAGACGCCGGACCCGTACGCCGATAATTGGGCTCGCATGGCGAATGAGTACCCGAAACAAATCGACCAGTTTCAGCAAACCTATTACGCGCAGAGCGTTGGGATTGATCGATGTGTCGGACGCATCATGGATGCCCTTGAAAAGCAGGGCCTCGCGGACAACACGATACTCGTGTTCACCTCGGATCACGGCGAGATGTTCGGAGCACACGGCAGGCGCGCGAAATACATCTTCTACGAGGAAGCGGCGCGCATCCCGTTCTTGATGCGCTGGTCAAATCACATCTCTGCCAAACAGGTGTCGGATGCTCTGCTTGGCACGCCCGACATCATGCCGACTCTGCTCTCACTAATGAACCTTCCGGTTCCGAAAACAGTCGAAGGCCTGGATCTAAGTAATCATGCACTCGGGAAATCGGGAGCGTCTCCGGAAGCAGCGTATATGCAGGGAATGGGAGCAACAGCAGCATGGACGGACGGAACAGAATGGCGGGCACTGCGCGATCACGAGTACACCTACGCCGTTTATCATCGGAATGGGCGTGAGCTTCTATTCAACAATCGGACCGATCCATATCAGATGCGTGATCTTGCGGGCAACCGATCCAGTGATTCGCTCCTGAAACACTATCGCGAGATGTCCCGGAAGTGGCGGAATGAGCAGAACGACACCTTTGAGGCCTGCACCTGGTATCGAGATCGCTGGACACAGGATAGGAATATCACGGCAACCGCTCGTGGCACCGCTCAGAATCTGGATGCGCTCAACGCGATGATGAAACGCTGGTACCCGACTGGCCAGACAAATTGAGCTCGGCCACGTTGCTGGTGGCGTGTTTGACCGCTTAACTACCGTCAACACGATCTTCGAAGCGAACTGCCGCGAATGGTGGCTTTGCGATGTAACGGTCGACGCTCCAGGTTATGATCGCCTGATACGGTCCCAACGGGCGCTAGTCCATGCTCTCCCTGTCCCGATCAAGCCACGCGGAAACACGACCAGCCACGCTCAGGATCAGTAGGGCGAGTACCGTTCCTAAGATGGCGCTCGCTTCGCGCCCAAGCCCGACCGCAATACCGATCGCAGCCGTCAGCCAAAGACCTGCAGCGGTCGTTAAGCCCTTCACTTCTTCCTGATCAGTCCGCTTCAGAATGGCGCCTGCACCGATGAATCCAATCCCGCTTACGATTCCCTGGATCACCCTGCTTAAGTCCGACGAGGCAAACCCCGCCTGTTGTGGCACCACAACAACCAGCGCAGAACCAAGACATACAAGCATATGAGTACGCAGTCCGGCTGACTTGCCCGCCCAGTTCCGCTCGAATCCGACAGCTCCGCCAAGTACGGCTGCAACTACCAACCGAACCGCGATGCGAAGGATGGCAGCAACGGACGGCAAGTCCGAAAAATCGGACATGACACCATCGGACCAGTTACCCATTCAACTCCTAATGATTAACAGCGCCGCTTACTAACTCCATTTCAGTACTGTCCGCTTCTCGATCTTGGCAAGGTCCAGTTCGATCCCGAATCCCGGCCATCCCGGCAGCTTGAGGCGGCCATTCACAGGCTTCGGCGGGTTCTTCTCGAAGTGATAATACGTGCGCATCTTGTTGACCAGATATTCGGCCAATGGAAACGTCAGGGGCGATTGACTCGCAATCAGATGCATCGCCGCATGCAGGCTGTGACCATGCGGAATTACAGGCACATCGTGCAGGGAGGCCACCGTCCCGATTCTGAGCAACTCGGAGATCCCGCCGCACCATTCCGGGTCGGCCTGAACCACCGAAAGCGCTCCGGCTTGCAAGTAGCGCTCTACTTCCCATCGCCCATAGAAGTGCTCTCCCGAGGCGATGGGGATTGTTGTTCCCTGACGCAACCGGACGAAGCCATCGATCTTTTCGGGATGAGTCGCTTCCTCGATCCACCGCGGCCGGTACTTTTCTACCTGGTGCGCCCATTCGAGAGCGTAGCTTGCATCCCATCCACTGTAGGCATCGAACATCAGCTCGGTGCTGTCGCCCAGGGTCTCTCGCAAGATCTGAACCAACTGCACGTTCTTCTGCATGCCTTCCGGTCCCGAGCCCGGCCCGTAGGCCATAAACCACTTCTGGAACCGATAACCTTCAGCCTGCAGTGCTCGACAGCGGGTTCGTACGGCCTCAGCCTCCAGGGAGAAACCCAGGCAGCTGGCGTAACACTCCACCGTTTCTCTCGTCGGT
The DNA here is from genome assembly GCA_045807925.1 of Bryobacteraceae bacterium. Lineage (GTDB taxonomy): Bacteria > Acidobacteriota > Terriglobia > Bryobacterales > Bryobacteraceae > Bog-105. Next base: position 18,915 of record JBJMGK010000236.1, read on the forward strand.
CCGCCCAGTAGCCGATAGACCGGAACGCCGTAATGGCGGCCGCGCAAGTCCCAAAGCGTGTTATCAACCGCGCTGATCGCCATGAGGAAAATGCCTTCTCGCGAATGGCGGTTCGAGTGATACATCTGATCCCATAGTGTTTCGCCCGCAAGCGGATCTTTACCGATCAGAAATGTGCGGCAGTTGCTCGTTCACCACGATGGCCGCTTCCTTCTCGAAGGGACCATAAAGCCCAAAGAGATCGCCGTCTGTCTTAATGCGCAGGTAGATGGCTTTATACGGGAACGTCTTCGTTCCGCCCGGCTTGTCCGCGTAAGGCGCCGCCGGCCGTAAGTTGTCATAAATGTCCAGCGGGTTTACTTGCGGCTGGCGGTTAACGCCCGATGGTCCTTGATAGTGCCCTTCTAATTCGGTCAGCTCAAGATCCGTGATTTTGAACCGGCTAGCCTTCTCGTCCAGGTATCCGTCGGCAGGTAAAGCACGGCGGCCGAGAAAAGATGCGCCGAGAGTAAATGCAAAACTGCGACGGCTGAACGAAGGCATTTCTGTATTACATCAACCTAACGTTCTGAGATTTTGCAGCTGAAGCCAGATTTTCATTGACAGTATTGGTCTGGCCTCTATATGATCCTCTAAACCGAGTTATTGCGGGTCAGTTCCATTTGCACGCCGCCGCCGCACCTGCGGCGTACCTGCGAGCGCGACAGGTGGCCCCAAGTGAGGTATAGATATGAACGTTCCGCGTTTGCGCAGTTTCAAGCTGGGCGCTAATTTTCGTAGTCCGGAAAGAAGGAGCATCTCATGGCTTGGGACGCTCGCGTTTGCGCTGGCGTTGCCGGCCGGCTTGTATTGCCAATTGCTGCAAGGCACGATTGACGGCAACATTACGGACGCGAGCCAGGCGGCGCTGGTGGGAGCGAAAGTGGTGGCCACCGAACAGGCGACCGGCTTGGTTCGCGACACCACGACGGCAACAGACGGTCTCTATTCACTGTCGGCGCTGCCGCCCGGGACTTATCAGGTAACCGTAAGCGCTCCGGGTTTCCAGACATACACCCGAACAAACGTCACAGTCACGGCGCAAACGGTCTCAAGGGTCGATGTTTCCTTGTCGGTTGGAGCGGTGAATGAGACGATTACGGTTTCAGCACAAGCCGTAGCACTACAAGCCGATCGTGCCGACGTGCATTCCGAGCTCAACGAGAAAGCTCTGAAGGAGCTTCCAGTTCCGATCGGACGCAACTACCAGATGCTGTTCACAACGGTTCCGGGCGTGTCCCCACCCCAAACCTCGCATTCGTTCAGTGCTAACTCGAGCCGATCACTAGCCTTTACTGTAAACGGCGGTAACGTGAATGCGAACGATACGCGCATCGACGGGGCTGGAACACGGAACTATTCCGCGTCAGACGTGATTCTCTACGTTCCCGCTCTCGAGGCGATTGAAAACGTCAATATCGCTACCAACTCGTTCGACGCCGATCAGTCGTCCGGAGGAGGATACGTGAACGTGACGGTGAAGAGCGGCACTAACGCTCTACACGGTTCCCTGTTCGAAGATCATTCAAACAAGTCGCTGCAGGCGTATCAGTGGGTGGCAAATCGCAGCCTGCCCAAATTACCTTTCATCAGCAACCAATACGGTGGAACAATCGGGGGTCCCATTCGCAGAGATAAGCTGTTCTACTTTCTCAGCTTCGAGGGCAACAATCTGGTCCAGGGAAATGCCGTGCAGGCGCAGGTGCCGACGACAGCAATGAAGAATGGAAATCTATCGGCATCTCCCACGCAAATCTACGATCCGAGGAGCACGCCCGCTATTGACGGATCCGGGCGAGCTCCCTTCGCGGGAAACGTTATTCCGAGTTCTAGAATTGATCCAGGCGTCGCAGCGCTCCTCGCAACGAACGTGTGGCCGGATCCGAACCAACGCGGAACCGGTGCGCTCGGACTCGGGCAGAACTTTCTTTCATCGGGCAACCAAGGCAACAGCGGTTCGCGCCGTGATCAGATCGATACCAAAGTGAATTGGAATGCCAGCTCCAAGCTCAGCATGTTCGTCCGCTTCGGGCTGAACACGGGGGACTGGTACAACCCTCAAATCTTCGGTTTGCTCGGTGGGCCTTCCGTAAGCCCCAGCAACATATCGGTCGGTAACGGAGGAGCGAATGTCTACTCCGGAACGGTATCGGCGACTTACGTCTTCAACTCACACCTGATAGCGGACGCTTATTTCGGCTACTCCCGGATAAACATGTACAGCAATCAGCCGAATCAGGACAAGAATCTTGGCTACACTTTGCTCGGGATTCCCGGACTGTCAACGGCGGGGCTGTCGCAGAAAAAGCAGCTCGAGCAGGGCGGCCTTCCTAACCTTGCTATCGATGGATTTACGAATCTTGGTCCCGCCAACACGTTTCAGCCGCAGGGTTATCAGGATCCGGAGAAAAATTTCGTTGCGAACGTAAACTGGATCACTGGTTCACACAACATCCGGGCGGGCTTCGAAGCAGATTTGCAGGATTCAAAAGAGACCCAGTATCAAACGGCGAGCAACAGCTACATTACGAGCTCCGGCGGGTTTCACTTCGCGCAAGGAACCACACAGCTGAAGGGCGGCCCTGCGGGCAACGACTATAACGCGTTCGCTTCCTTCCTTCTTGGCTTGCCCCAGGATTCGGGGAAAATCTATCAGTTTCCCGATTGGTATTACACGAAAAACAGATCGTATTCGTTCTATATCCGCGATCGTTGGGAAGTGAATCCGAAGTTGACCGTCAGCTACGGAGCCCGTTGGGATTACTTCCAGTTTCCCCGACGAAATGGAACCGGAATCGAATTTTACAATCCGGCAAGCGCGACCATGTCCATCTGCGGACTCGGTTCTGTGCCGGAAGATTGCGGCGTGACACGCTCACGGCAGAAGGTGAATCCTCGTGTTGGTGTGGCGTATCGATTGAGCTCCTCGACAGTAATCCGTGCCGGGTACAGCACCGCAACCAATCCTATTCTGTTCCTCGGCTTCACGAATTTGGGCAGCCGCAACTTCCCCTATGTATATAGTCAGGTTCTTCTTCCCGCGAACAGCTTTTACTACGGCACCACTTTCCGGCAAGGGCTGCCCGCGGTAGCGGCGCCGGATATCAGTTCGGGAACCATACCTGTTCCCGGCAACGTCGCCGTGTCCACGTACGACAACTCGAATTACATTCGGGGCTACATGCAGACCTGGAACTTCACAATCGAACAACAAGTGAAATCATGGCTTCTGTCGGCGGGCTACGTAGGATCGAGAGACGTTAATGTGCAAAACAACCTTCAGGCAAACTGGTCCCCCATCAACGGAGGTACATCCGGCGAACAGCTTTACAAACTGACCGGGCGAACGGCCTCTACCCAGTACATCGGCACTCTCGGCACGAACACTTATGACTCTTTGCAGACGCGGGCACGAGGTCACTTCGCGGGTGCCCAGATCACGGGCACGTATACGTTCAGCAAAGCGCTTGGATATGCAATTACTCCCGCTGTGAACATCCCACAGTATTACCGGCTGAACCGAGGACCGCAAGCGACCGATATACGGCACCTGTTCTCATCCACAGCCATCTACGATCTCCCCTTCGGGAAGGGCAAACAGTGGGTCCAATCCGGCATATCATCGAAGCTCGCAGGCGGTTGGCAGGTGAGCGCGGTGGTGACGGCACGCACCGGATATCCATTTACCGCGACCGCATCCAACGCGGGCTTGAATGCTCCATTCTCGAGCCAGTTCGCGGACTGTATTGGCACCCCGCAGCAAACTGGGAACATCTATCAGTGGTACACCGTCTCTTCCTTTGCCAGTCCCGCTGCCGGCAGATTCGGAACCTGCGGCACGAATCGTTTCTATGGACCGGGGTCAATCAATGCGAACTTAGGCGTTAACCGCACATTCGCGTTGGCCGAGCGCTTCCGTCTAAGCTTCCGTGTTGACATGTTCAACACAGGCAACACTCCCCATCACACGTTGGGCAACACGTCCGTAAACTCAGGCACCTTTATGCAAGCTGTCGGGATTGCAAACACAGGTTTGGACGGCATCGAGCAAAGAGCAGTAAGGCTCGCGCTTCGCTTGGCGTGGTGAGTTCTTATTCATTCGCAAAGCGGTCGCACAGCGTCTCGACTACACCGGTACGGTACTGCGGGATAGAACTTCCCGCTGAGACTTGGATTGCCGGATCTCAATCTCCGATGCTGTAACTCTGCCGAGGTTCACGGGTTTAGCTGAGCAGAAAACAGAACTTATGAGAAAGCTACTTTTGGTATTGCCCATGAGCGGAGCGTTGCTTCTCGCAACCAGTCTATTCGCCCAGGATCATGACCGGGATCACGACGAGTCAAGACAACCGTCGTCACGTCTTCGATAAGCACCACAAGGGTTATTACCAGTTCAATGGACACGAGAATCGCGCGTGGAATATGTACTGGCAGCAGCGGCATCACTCCGTGGTCGACTGGGATCGTGCGTCGGATCGTGAGCGCCAGGATTACTGGAACTGGCAGCATAATCACTCGGATGCCGTGTTGCAGATCAACGTCCGATAGTAAGGCTATTTCGTCGAGCGGCCGGAGAAGAAAATCCCGCCGCTTGACAATTGTCTGACCAATTCCGGATATAATAGCCTCCACGCTGCTTGAGGGGTCGGTCGTCCTGTGATCCGGGAACCGAGACTCTCGCAGACCTCTCTGTGGAGGATCAAAAATGTCCAGGAATCAGACATCCATCTTCGGCGCCAGTCGCCTCTGGCTTGTTGCGGGCCTGCTGCTGTGGGCGGCGCACAACCTGCACGCACAAGCGGTATCTACGGCCACGGTAACGGGCCGAGTCGTCGACGAAGCAGACGCCGTCGTCACCGGAGCCGCAATCAAGATCATCGGTCTCGAGAACGGAACCGTTCGGGATGTGGTCACGAACGCGGACGGGCTGTATACCGTGACCAATCTGCCCATCGGGCCGTATACGCTGCAAGCCAGTGCTCCCGGCTTCAGAACCTACGAACAAACCGGGATTTCGCTTCGCGTAAACGACAATGTGCAGATCAACGTCACAATGCGCGTCGGCCAGGTGGTCGAAAGAGTGGAGGTCCAGGCGAACGCCGGGCTCGTCCAGACTCAGCAAAATACCATTTCTCAGGTGATTGACCAGCGGCGGATCGTCGATCTGCCTCTCAACGGTCGAGACCCTACACAGCTAATTACTATCTCCGGAGCATCCATCAATCACAGCGACGGAACCAATACGGGCAGCAAGAGCTTCTTCAGTTCACAGTCCATCTCAATCGCCGGCAGCGCCGGGAATGAGACAAATTACCTCCTCGACGGCGGAGATAACAACGACAGTTTCACGAACGTGAACATGCCGTTCCCCTTCCCTGATGCTCTCGCCGAATTCAGTGTTGAGACCAGCACTCTTCCTGCTCGAAACGGCCTACACCCTGGAGGCGTGGTTAACGCCGTCACCAAGTCCGGATCAAATGCGTGGCACGGGAGCCTGTTTGAATTTATTCGGAACGGCAATGTGAACGCGATCAACTACTTTGCACCCCGCCAGGACAGTCTGAAACGGAACCAGTTTGGCGGTACGTTCGGCGGAAAAATCATCCGAGACAAGCTCTTTTTCTTCGGCGGTTTCCAGCAATCAAACATTCGCCAGGATCCCTCAGCAAGCACGGCGTTCGTTCCCACAGCCGCCGCTCTCGCCGGCGATTTCAGCGTGCTTGATGGCCCGCTGTGCCAGTCGAAGGGAGTTGCGCGGGCGATTATCGACCCGACCACCGGCGCAGCATTACCGAGCAGGCAAATTAGCCCGACAAAATTTGATCCCGCGGCTCTCGCGCTCGCCCGGTATTTACCGACAACCTCCGACCCCTGCGGCAAGGTCTCCTATGGAATCCCGGTCCAGTCGAACGAAAGCCAATACGTGGGCCGCGTCGATTGGGTGATCAGCTCCAAGCAGAGTCTTTACGGACGGTACTTTCTCGATCAGTACAATCTGGCTGCGTTCTTCAATCCCAAGAACATTCTTGTGACCTCGACATCGGGCAATTTCGAGCGCGCGCAAACCTTTGTACTGGGTCACACATACACGTTCAGCCCTACAGTCGTCAACTCGTTCCATGCGACCTTCGGGCGTCGGCGTGACGATCGCGGTCCGAACGCAGAGGGCGTGAATGCCGCATCGCTCGGCATTTCGAACCTGTACCAGGGAACAGACAACTTCATGCAGGTGTCGGTAACGAATGGCGGATTCAATGTCGGCTGTGGCACCTGTGCCCTTGGCATTTTCAACGTGACCAGCTATCAGGCCGCTGACGATGTGGATGTCATGCGGGGCAAGCATCAGATTGCCTTTGGCGTGAATTTCCTGCGCACTCGCGACATCCAGAACAACCATTACCAGGACAACGGAGTCTTCAATTTCTCGGGTCAATACAGCAACGATCCGTTGCTCGACTTTCTGACCGGCAAGATGAATTCCTTCAGTCAGAGCGGCCCGCAGTTGAACGACCTTCTACAGAATGTCTTCGGCGCATACGTCCAGGACACGTTTCACGTGACTCCCAAGCTGGTGATCAACGCAGGTATTCGTTGGGAGCCAATGTTCCCGCTCCACGATCGCTTCAACCGCGGAAGTACGTTTTCGCGCGCGGCGTTCGATGCTCGTCAAGTAAGCCAGGTATTCGTGAAAGCGCCGGCTGGTTCGCTCTTTTATGGTGATCCCGGTATCTCGAACGCCTTCACCGATAGACGGCTTGCCAACTTCTCACCTCGCCTTGGCCTGGTCTACAATCCGGACGGCAACGGAAGAACGACCATTCGAGTTGGCGCCGGCATTCTGTACGATTCCGTTGCTACCTTCATCCCCTATCGAATGGTGGCCCAGAATCCGCCCTTTGGTCCTCAAGTCACAAATACGAATGGACCGTATCAGTTCAACAATCCATGGGGAACGGTGCCCGGCGGGAATCCATTTCCTCTCGCGCCACCCGATAAGAACGTTGTGTTCCCGCCGGCGAACGCAGAGGTCTTCCTTCCGCCTAACATCAAACCGCCCAACGTTGCTCAATGGAACTTCAGCCTGCAGCACCGTATCGGCAATGACTGGGTCTTCTCGCTGTCATATTTGGGCAATAAAACATCCCACCTTTGGATCGGGAATGAAACCAATCCGGCCGTGTACATTCCGGGCACCTGTGCCGGCAGGCCGTGTTCGTCCACGAGTAACACGCAAGCGCGCCGCGTGTTAACTCTCGCGAATCCGGCCGTGGGCCAATACTATTCGCAGATGGTCATCGCCGATGACGGAATCAGTTCCAACTACAACGGTATGCTGACTTCCATCGAACACCGTTTTGCGCACAACTACACGTTGCTCGCGAACTACACGTGGTCGAAGTGCCTGGGCATTGCTCCCGTTACATCCCTCAGCGGCGGCGTGGTCCAGGACCCAAACAATGTACGAGGCGATTATGGCCCCTGCACGTATGATTCACCGCATCTGTTTAACGGAAGCGTCGTTTACGCGAGCCAGTTCGGGCACGGCGGACTGGTCTCACACCTTCTCAGCCATTGGCAGATTGCGCCGCTAGTCCGCTACCAAAGCGGATTGCCGGTGAACCCGACATCGGGGAAAGACAATTCGCTTACAGGAGTCGGAAACGACCGGCCCAACGTGGTTTCGAACACGATGTACACCGGCGCGCCGCATGGCCTGTTTTATCAGTTCATCAATCCGCAGTTGTACGCTGCGAACGCTATCGGCACGTACGGGAACGCTGGACACAATAGTCTTCGCGGTCCAGGGTATTTCAACGTGGACGTGGCGGTCAGTCGCGAATTTAAGATCCGCGAACGATTCTCGTTGTACATGCGGGCAGAAGCTTTCAATGTGCTGAATCATCCGAACTTCATGCTGCCGAACGCAAACATCTCGTCCAGCAACTTTGGGCAGATCAATACGGCCAACGATCCTCGGATTCTGCAGGCTGCTGTTAAGCTGATGTTCTGATTCACCGGACATGAAATTTGGCGTAAATACGCTCATCTGGTCGGAAGGGTTTGATGCTGGCCACGTCAAGCTCTTCCCTTCCATCAAAGAAGCGGGATTCGATGGCCTTGAGTTCCCGCTGTTCACACCGGAACCAAGGCCGAACGTAGAGATCCGACGAGGGCTCGAGCAAAACGATCTGGAGTGTACGTTCTGCTCGATCCTTCCAGCGGGTCTGAATACAATCAGTGACGATCGGGATGTACGGTCCAGATCGAAACAATATTGGGCGGACACGATCCGCACCGTGGCGGAGATGGGAGGCAAGATCCTCTGCGGTCCCCTATATTCGCCCGTCGGACATTTCGCCGGTCGCCGCAGAACGCCAGACGAATGGCGCTGGGCTGTCGAATGCTTCCGTGATCTGGGGTCTACCCTGACCGAATACGACGTGATGATGGCGATTGAACCTTTGAATCGCTACGAGACGTATTTCCTCAACACCGCTGCAGACTCCGTCGACCTGTGCCGCGAGGTCGACCATCCGAACGTGGGCATGCTGTTTGACACGTATCACGCCAACATCGAGGAAAAGCACGTGGGTGAAGCCCTGCGGCAAAGCAAACCCTACCTGCGTCACCTGCACACGTGCGAGAACGACCGCGGCATCCCGGGAACCGGCCATGTCGACTGGGATTCGGTCTTCGCTACTGTGCGTGAGGTTAACTACGATGGATGGCTCACGATCGAGGGCTTCGGCTTCTCTCTAGGAGCACTCTCGTCTGCAGCGTCTATCTGGAGAGACCTCGCGCCCACTTCGGGAGCGATCGCCTTCGAGGGGATTAAATTCTTGAAAGCACGGATGAAATCGGACGGCTGAGGTCGTCTTCAGCCCCCAGATCTTACACAAGTCTTACAATCCAAAGAGCCTTTTCTTGCTACTTTCGAAGTGTATCAGCATGGAGAAGGCTCCGAAGCAGTTTCGAATCCCGAGTATTTATGACGGTCAGCCCGTAAATTGGGCGACCTCGATAGCCCTTGCAGTTCTGCACGTGGGTGCCATTGCGGGCCTGTTTTTCACGACCTGGCGGGCAGTTTTAGTCGCTGCCGTCTTATATTGGTTGAGTATCGGCCTTGGTATCAGCTTGGGTTACCATCGGCTGCACACCCACCGTTCCTATAAAATTGCAAAGCCTATCGAATACTTCCTGGCTTTCTGCGGAGCGATGACGCTCGAAGGCGGCCCCATCTCGTGGGTGGCAACGCATCGTCTGCATCATCAGAACTCCGATCAGCATGGCGATCCGCATTCACCTCGTGACGGTGTCTGGTGGTCGCACGCGGGATGGCTTCTGTTCGGCGAGTCTGCGCAAACCAATACGCGACTGCTGACAAAGTATGCTCCCGACCTGGGAAAAGATCGGTTCTACGTCGCGCTGAACAATTACCATTGGCTTCCTCTGGTGGTAACAAGTGTCATTCTTTTCGCGATCGGCGGCTGGCCAATGTTCCTGTGGGGCAGTTGCATACGTGTAGTTGTCGGACTCCATGCGACATGGCTGGTGAATTCAGCGACGCATCTCTGGGGATCCAGGCGCTTCGCCACTCGCGACGACTCCCGCAACAATTGGTGGGTAGCGCTTCTCACGTTCGGCGAGGGCTGGCACAACAACCACCATGCTCACCCGACTTCGGCGCGCCACGGCCTTGCCTGGTATGAATTCGACCCTTCATGGATTCAACTAAAAGTTCTCAAAGCTCTTGGGATCGCGAAGGGCATCCAGGTAGCGACAATTCCGACCGAAGAAGCGGAGCGCAAAGCGGCTTAGCTTCCGATCGGCTGCTCTAAAACGAGCAGTTGATAATCGGAATGGATGGTAGTTGCGGGCCGCAGGAAATCGATTGCGTTCTTCATCGCTCTCGGCGTCGGCCTCATTGTATTCACACTCCTTCTCTACGTCGGCTGGGTTTTACTTGACTGGCGAGCAGGAATCCTCCTTTTTTTCGGGATTCTCCTGCTCGCCTTTATCATTGGCGGAGTCGTTCTGAACACAATTTTTCTCGTCCGGGAAATCCGCCGGAATGAGCAGCATGATGCGTTCATCAATGCCGTAACGCACGAACTCAAAACACCCGTTGCGTCCATCCGGCTGTATCTGGAGACGCTGCTATCTCGCCCGGTGGAAGAGCAGAAGCGCTCAGAGTTTTACCGCATTATGCTCGAAGACAGCGATCGGCTGCTGTCCACCATTGAGCAAGTGTTACGGACCGGGCGCGTCGGGCCTTCGAACCGAGTTGTCAATACTTCTCCGGTCGACTTGACCGAGCTTCTCGAAGAGTGTGTCGCTCGTGCGCGTACGCTTCACGGGCTTTCTCCCGAAGCACTGCGGTGTAAAGCGCCGGCAAAGTTGACGGTGCTCGGCGACATTGAGGAGCTACGGGCGGCCGTTTCTAACCTGATTGACAACGCGGTGAAATATTCGGGATCTAACCTGAACATTGCAGCCGAGCTTTCCCAATACGAAGGACGGTACGCAGTGTTGACGGTGCGAGATCGTGGCATTGGGATTCCAAAGGGCGAGTTGAAGCGTATCTTCAAGCGGTTCTACCGTATCTCTGAACCTAAGGCTGTTCGTGTCACCGGAACGGGGCTCGGGCTTTACATCGTCAGGTCGGTTGCCAAGCGGCATGGCGGCCGCGCATGGGCGGAAAGTGAGGGCGCTGGACTGGGAAGCACCTTCTCCATCCAGCTACCGCTTCTCTAATGAGCCTGATCCTGGTGGTCGAGGACGAGGCTCACCTGGCCAACGGATTGCGTTTCAACCTCGAGGCGGAAGGTTACAAAGTGCTGGTCGTTGATACAGGCGAGAAGGCGCTGGATCAGTTGCTTCAGCCGAACACGATCGACGTTGTCGTACTGGATGTCATGCTTCCGGGGAAAGACGGTTTTACCGTTATGTCGGAGGTTCGGCAGGCCGGACAATACGTTCCTACGCTGATGTTGACCGCGCGCGGCCGTGCCGACGATGTATTGAGGGGCTTCGCGGCTGGAGCGGACGACTATCTGACGAAACCCTTTGAGCTTGCGATTCTGATTGCCCGAATCCGGGGTCTTCTTCGTCGCCGGAACTGGGAACAGAACGGTCCCAACAGTGTGACATCCTCGGCCAAACCGGAAAGGAAGAACTTCTCCTTCGGCGAGAAAGCAGACAAGTCGTTCGATTTCGACACGATGGAGCTGCGGGTCCGCGAACAGACGCTGAATCTGACGCTAATGGAAGCGAACGTTCTCCGATACCTGATCGAGCACGAAGGCAAGCCGGTGTCGCGAAAAGCGATGCTCGAAAACGTCTGGGGCGTTCAGGAAAACATCGATACGCGCCCGATCGATAATTTCATCGTTCGGCTTCGCCGGTACATTGAAGACGATCCCACAAGCCCGCGTCATCTCCTGACGGTGCGAGGCATGGGCTACCGTTTCGTGGCGGTTCCGCCCGAGCCGGCCAAGTAAAGCGCAGCTAGGCTAGCTGCAGTTCCAGCAACACGACCGCATGCTGCGGAATTGAAACCTGCACGGCCTTCCCGCGGACGGAAACCGGGTGCGCTTTGACTTTCACGTTCTCGGGATTCTCGAACGTATTTCGAGCCGTCATGTTACTGTGCGTCAGTACAGTCCCGCGGCCCTCTGTGACACTACCTTTCGAGATCCCGATATTCGCAACAACGGGCGAATCGAGAGACGGATTCGTCAACGTGACACTCAGAGTTTTGGCTTTCACAGACGCCGAACCGGAAAGACCGGGCATCGTGCCTGATCCGTCGCGTGAGGGCACTTTCAATTCGGCGATCTTTGTGCGTATCGGAGCCAGTCGAGCCCCCATATGGTTTCGATACATCTCAAATACGTAGTACGGAGGTGTCCGGGTATACTGGTCTCCTTCAGCCAGAAAGAGCGAGTGGATACAGTTGATCGTCTGGGCTACATTTGCCATGGCGATCTTGTCCGCATGCCGATTGAAGACGTCAAACGTAACCGCCGTGTGTACCGCGTCCCGAAGCGTTACCGGTTGGCTCAGCAGGTAAGCCGGCGTAATCTCTTCGCCCGGCTTGTACCAGACACCCCACTCGTCGATGACGAGTTTCGTGTGGTGTCGCTGATCGTACTTGCCCATCGCCGCCCAATGTTGTTCGATCACATGCTCCGTTGCGAATCCTTTGCGGATGACGTCGTACCAGCCCGCTGCGTCGAAGGACGCAACCTGTTCGGGCGTATTACGAAAGTCAGAGTAGTAGTGAACCGAAAGCCCGTCGACTCGCGACCGGTGGCCGTCGGCCATGGCGGCCCAGAAGCCGTTCGTCCAGCCCAGGTCCAGATCTTTTGAATGACCGCGGGGGCCCACAGCCACCAGAAACGGCTTTGGATCATAAGCGGGGAATTGCGTCACGAATTTGCGATACAGGGTCGAATACTCCTGCGGCGTCATATCTCCACCGCAGCCCCATGATTCATTGCCAACGCCCCACCAACGCACCCCAAATGGCTTCTCGTCGCCGTTCATTGCGCGCTCTTTGGCAGGAGTTGCCGTATCCGCCGGGGCGTTGCAGTACAGCACCCAATTGTGAAACTCTTCGGGTGAGCCCGATGCCATATTGGCGGCCAGATAAGGCTCGGCGCCGGTTAGCCGACACAGCCGGATGAACTCGTGGATTCCGAACTGATTCGTCTCGGTAGCATCGAGTCCCGCCGGCATCTGTGCCTGCCAGTAGTTGTAAGTACGCGGGCGTTTCGCGGGATCGCCAATCCCGTCCCGCCAGTGGTATCCATCGGCGAAGCAACCGCCCGGCCAGCGAAAATTGGGAGCGCCGATGCGCTTCATGTCGTCGATGAAGCGCTTGCGAATTCCGCCGACATTTTGAATTTTCGACTGAGGCCCCACCCAGATGCCGTCGTAGATCACGCCGCCAAGGTGCTCGATGAATTGACCATAGGTGTGGCGGCTGATCTCCGGGCTATTTTCCGGCAGATCTATTTCGATTTCCGCATCGGCCGCAAACGACGGACGTCCGTTTGTGATGAGCCCCGCCGTGACACAGGCACCCGTTCGAAGAAAGCTTCGGCGATCCATTTTCTCTGGATTATTTCACGGGCGAGGGCTGTCGCAAGCGGCCTCGTGGCCCCAATTCGATCGCGATCATGTCCCCCAGTTTTTCGTTATTGATTGTGAACCGTAGAGCGGTGCGCAGTTTGTGCCATCCGTTATGACCGCATGCGCCCGGGTTCATGTGAAGCAGGTTCAGATTGGCATCACGCATGACACGCAGTATGTGCGAATGGCCGGAAATGAAAAGATCAGGTTTCTGCCGGAGCAATTCCGCTTTAGCTCGACGGTCGTAGTTGCCCGGATAGCCCCCGATATGCGTCATATACACGCGAACACCATCGCAGTTCCAGGAGAGATCCGCGGGCAATTCAGCGCGGATCTCTGCTCCGTCGACGTTTCCGTAAACGGCACGTAACGGTTTGAAGCTTCTGAGCCGATCGAGCAAACTTAAAGGGCCATCCCCGCCTGGTCCCAAATCGCCCGCGTGCCACAGTTCATCGCAATCCTTAAACTGTTGCAACAAGCTTTCGTCCAGAAAGCCGTGTGTATCGGAAAGCAGCCCGACGACCAATGCGTTACTTCTTCGGCTCCGCGACTGTGATGTTACGGAACTTCAGGCCACCGGTGTGATCGCCCTGGATATAGAAGGGTCCTGGCTTGCCTTCGTCGGCATCAAGCGCCCCGCCGGTGATGCCCTCAATGTCCTTCGCATTCACGATGGTGGTGCCGTTGCGAACGATTGTGACTGTCCGCCCCACTAACGTGATATCGAAGGATTCCCATTTGTTCGGGGTTTGCGGCAGCTCCTTCTCCGGTGGAATACGGCCGTAGATAGCCCCCATGGAGCGCTCTATCGGCTCGTGCTCCTGCGGCTCATACGCCAACTGCATCTCGTAGCGCCCTCGAAGATAGAATCCGCTGTTGGCTTCGGCCGGACAATTCACTTCGAAGTGCACTTTAAAGTCTTCAAACGAACGCGTGGACTTCAGATTTGCGCCATGGGCCTCATTCAGCAGAACGCCATCCTTAACGACCCAGTGATTGTTAGCCGTATCGCCGATTGGCTCCCATCCGTCCAGATTCTTGCCGTTAAACAGAGGCTCAGGAGTTCCCCATGCCTTCGGGAAAGCATGTTTCAGTTCCGGCGCCCGCACGCCTGTCAGCTGCGTGGAATCCGAGCCTTGCTTTTGAGTGCCGGTCAGTTTTCCGCCCTCCGCCGTTAACTCCCAGGTCATTGCAGGCTTCTTCGGCGTGGCAGGCGCGGCGGTAAAAGAGAGCCGATTACCCTTGATATGTGCGTCCGGCACTTGGTGCACATGTCCACCCGTTGGTTGAAACCACACGTCCAGCTTTCCACCCTTTTCAGAAACACCGAGCCAATTGGCTCGCTCACCAGACGGGGTTTGCACATCAAAATCCCATCGACCGATGAAAGGATTTGAGGCGCCCTGGGCAACAATCCCAAGCACCAGCGGGCAGACAAGGCCAGCGCCGAGAAGAAATCTTCGCATGCTGGTCAGTCTAATACGTGGGTCCAAAAAGCTAAGCTGAGAAGCAAAACTGAAGTAACTGAACCGATAGCGTGAAAAGCTTCACGACAACAATCAAGGGCTTGCGACGACATGCCATCGCGACCTCGCTGTTTCCGCCGACGACGCTCAAACGAGCCATAGAATGCCTTGGCTTTGTGCAAGCCGACCCGATCCGGTCTCCCGCGAGGGCACAAGACTTGATCCTTCGCCATCGGGTCAAAGAGTATCGCTCCGGCGATCTCGAAGACAAATATCCAAAGCTGGGCATCGAAGAAGACTTCTTGTATGCCTACGGCTTCATGCCGCAATCCACCTGGCAGCTCCTGCATCCGCGCATGGATAAGAGGCTCAGTACCCGGGAGAAACAGGTTCTTGACCTCGTCTCGCGACAAACCCACCTGCATCCACGTGAATTGGAAGCGCACCTTGGCCGCGCGCGAGAGGTGAACGCGTGGGGCGGATACTCCAAAGCGACAACACGTATCTTGCACTCGCTGCATCACCGTGGGCTGTTGAGAGTGGCTGGGCGCGAAAACGGAATTCGCGTTTACCAGGCGATCCGGGAGAGAACGGTTAGTTCCATCGCCGATCCCCAGGAGAGACTAAAGCAGCTCATTCTGCTGATAGCCAGGATTCTGGCGCCGGTGCCTGAGCGAAGTTTGCGCGCCGCTCTCCAGCATCTGGCCCACGCAGCACCCGCGCTTGAAGGAAGACATTCGGTCCTCACCGCCCTTATCGAGTCCGGCGAACTGGAGAGCGCCGACATTCAGGACTTCCGGTATCTCTGGCCGGCCGGGCCGCTCGTGCGAGCAGCACCGGAACCTTTGGTTCGGGTACTCGCTCCCTTTGATCCCGTGGTGTGGGATCGTCGCAGATTCGAACATTTTTGGGGCTGGGCGTACCGATTTGAGGCATACACACCAGTCGCAAAACGCAAGCTGGGCTACTATGCCATGCCCCTCTTATGGCGCGATGATGTGATCGGATGGGTGAACATCTCGCGAGACAAGAACGGCTTGCACGTCGAGAACGGCTTCGCGAAGGCAAAGCCCAGGGAGAAGGCGTTTGGACAGCAGTTTGATGCCGAAATAGAGCGCATCGGAAGGTTTTTGCGCCTGTCCCGCAAACCTGATGATCCAAACCCTCGCCTCTCCGCGTCATCCCTCTGATGAAACGAACAGCCGTAATACTTGTTCCCCTGCTCGCAATGACTCAATCCGCATGCATTGCGGTAGGTGGTTATACCAGCGGAGGTGGTTGGTTTATCTGGCCTGGAGGTCTCGGCCTGGTCCTTCTGCTGTTGCTGCTATTTTTCTTTCTGCGCGGACGGTAAGCTGCGCCCTGCCCGGACTTCAAGCCTTTGCAACAGCGTTCAATTTTCCGAGGATGATTGCGTATCGACGGCCGTATTCGAGCAACTCCGGATCATGCCCTCCCATGCGCTCGCTCGCCGCTTTAAGGTGCTCCAGCGCTTTTTCCACAGCGCTCACCAAGAGTTCTACCTCATCCGCTTCAAAAGATGGGAGCGGAGCGTTCATAGCGACACCTCCGAGTTCTTTACCGTGCCGCTTCCGTTCCGGTGATGACGTCTGGCATTGACGAAGTCAAAAGCGCGTCCCAGCACGAAGCCCAATCCCACCGCCATCAGCAGTTGGGGCTTCGGCTTCGGCTGTACCCCCGATACAGCAGGCAGGTTCGGCGTCAGATGTTCTTCGCTTTGGCGGATCACCTCCTGGCTGATGACGTTGACAGGCTTGCTCTGCTGCGCGGTTAGGGCCTTCGGGGCTGGCGTCGGCAGCGGTGGCTTGGTCACCGACGGACTGCCAACAGTCGCAGCCGCCGCCTGCGATTTCTCCGCGCTAGCTGTCCCCTGAGGCTCCGACTGCGCACGAACGGGCGGTTCTTTTACCTTGAACGCGTGCGCTCCCGCGTAAACGTGCGTGAATTCCGCACCGAAAAAGAAGATCTGAGCCGAGTAGTAAATCCAGACAACGACGGCCACTAAGGACCCGGCGGCGCCATAAGGCGACCCAACGCCTGCTTTAGCCAGATACATGCCGAGAAGAAACTTGCCCACCGTGAAAAGCAGCGCAGTTCCGATCGCACCGACGCGAACATTGCGCCACGAAACTTCAGCATTGGGAACGTACTTGAACATGAGAGCGAACAAACCCGCGACAACCGCAATCGACACAATGAAGTTGATCACCTCGAGGACTGCCGGGGGCATGGGCACGAGTTCGCCGAAGTAGTGGCCTACATACGCCAGAGCAGCACTCAGTATGAGTGAAACCAGCAGGAGAAAACCGACCGAGAGCACCATTCCGAAAGAAAAGAGCTTGTCCTTGATGAGAGCTAAAACACCCCCGTCCGTTTTCGGTGGAACTTCCCAGATGACATTCAGCGCATCATGCAGTTCTGAAAAGACGCCCGACGCACCGAAAAGGACGGTGGTGAAGGCAATGAGTGTTGCAACAATGCCGGACGAAGGCTTCTGTGCATTTATCAGCAAGGACTGGACGGTCTCCGCGCCTTTCTCGCCAATCCACTGCCTCGCTACGTGGATCAGCTCGTTCTGTGCGCTCTGCTGGCCAAAAACAACCGCGATAACCGCGGTGATCATCACCAGCAAAGGAGCGAATGACAGGATGCTGTAAAAAGCTACCGACGCCCCTAACCTCGGTGCCTGATGTTCACTCCATTTGGCATATGAGTCCTTCAGTAACGTTATTGCACGCGCCATGGCTCTCTTCGTAGATCCAAGCCTTATCCACAGCCGCACCTAGTACATTTCCGAGAAGTTTCCGTGCTCACGAAGCGACTGTCTCCACACGCTTGTGAAACACTAGCGAAGTGATATCCGCAGAATGGTTCTGTACGGTGACCTTATTGCTAGCGGCGGTAGGGGCCCCGGTGAACGCGCAGAACAATCCTCCGTCGCCTGCGCCCCGACCCGGTGCGCCGCGTGACTTGCCCGATGGTCCGGGCAAGGAGACCGTCCAAAAGGTTTGTGGTACTTGCCACACGGCATCCATGGTTCTTGGGCGCAATTCGTCACGCGAGGAATGGAGCGAGGTGATCGCGAACATGGTGGCCAAAGGAGCGAAAGGCACTTCCGCGGACTTTGCGCAAGTGCTGGACTACCTCACGACCAATATGGGTCCGAAGGCACCAGCGCCGGGAACTGCGCCGCCCAGACGGACTGGCGGACTCACCCAGGGTCCAAATGACAAACATGTGGTGGATGCTCAATCTGCCGAGCGCGGGAAATCGATCTATATCGCCGAGTGCATCACTTGCCACGGGCCACGAGCACGAGGCCAGGGAAACGGGACCGACCTTGTTCGGTCTGTAACTGTTCTCCACGACCGCTACGGCAGCACGATCGGGCCATTTCTCCGCAAAGGCCACCGGACGCAGAGCGGGGCCGGAACCACTGCGTTCACCGCGGCTCAAATCAGCGATTTGGCGAATTTTCTTCACCAGCAGGTGAACGACACGCTGAAAAGCGGACCGTTCAACAAAGTACTGAATGTGCTGACCGGTGATCGCAAAGCGGGCGAGGCTTACTTCAACGGCAAAGGAAAGTGCAGCACGTGCCACTCACCAAGCGGCGATCTGGCGGGGATCGCTTCCAAGTATGATCCGCCGACGTTGCAACAGAGATTCCTATTTCCCAGAACCACTGGCTTCAACCGCGGGCAATTGTCCACCGCGAAGCCAGTGAGTGTCACCGTCACCGATGCCAACGGTTCCGTCTCGGGCACACTCGAGAAGATGGATGATTTCGATGTTTCTCTGCGGGACGGCTCCGGCGAATATCATTCGTTCAAGAGAACACCGAGCCTGAAAATCGAGAAGCACGATCCTTATGCTGCACATATCGAGTTGCTCGATGTGTATACCGATAAAGACATCCACGACATTGTTGCTTACCTGGAGACCCTGAAATGAAGTGGCGTGCACTTGCATTGAGCGCCCTGACGTTTGCCGCGATCGTTTTCTCGCAAGGGTTA
The DNA here is from genome assembly GCA_045807925.1 of Bryobacteraceae bacterium. GTDB lineage: Bacteria > Acidobacteriota > Terriglobia > Bryobacterales > Bryobacteraceae > Bog-105. The sequence continues at coordinate 37,594 of JBJMGK010000236.1, forward strand.
AACCCAGCCAAGTTGGGCCAGCCGCCCACGGACAGCTGGCCGACATACAACGGAGACTATTCAGGGCGGCGCTTCAGCACGCTTTCTAAGATCAACACCGGGAACGTCGGCTCGCTCAGTCTCGCCTGGGTGTACCGCCTGGACCCGGGAAGCAACAGTATGGGCGGATCCATCAACGCCACACCGTTGCTCATGAACGGAGTTCTCTATTTTTCGCTTCCGGACCACGTCTGGGCCGTTGACGCGAGGACCGGCAGGCAAATCTGGCACTACGTCTGGTCTTCAAAGGGCGGCATTCATTTGGGCAACCGTGGCGTTGGCGTCTACGGCAATTGGCTTTACTTCGAAACGCCGGATTGTCATCTGGTCGCTCTGAATACGAAAGACGGAACGAAGCGATGGGAGCAACAGATCTGTGATCTCGACCAGATGTACTACGCAAGCGTCGCTCCCATCGTAATCAAGAATCACGTAATCGTCGGGGTGAGTGGTGACGACCTGGATATCCCCGGTTATCTGGAATCGCGCAATCCGGAAACGGGGGAACTGCAGTGGCACTTCTCCGTTGTGCCCAAGCCTGGAGAACCGGGTTCAGAGACTTGGCCCAGCGCCGATGCAATGGCCCATGGAGGCGGCATGACCTGGGTGCCCAGCACGTACGATCCCGAGCTCAACATGCTCTATGTGGGCACAGGAAATCCGCAGCCCGTTATTGCCGGCAAGGGACGCGCCGGCGACAACCTGTATACGGAATCGATTGTCGGTCTCAACCTGGACACGGGTAAACGTGTCTGGCATTTTCAGCCTTCTCCCCACGACACGCATGATTGGGACGCCGTCCAGACGCCTGTTTTGATCGATGGAGACTTCGATGGCAAGCCAAGGAAAATGGTTGCACAAGCAAGCCGTAACGGATTTTTCTTTCTGCTCGACCGGACGAATGGGAAGAATCTAGTCACCAGTGAATTCGTGAAAACAAATTGGGCAAAGGGCGTTGACGCGAAAGGACAACCGATTCCCAACCCCGCCAAGGAGCCTCAAACCAACGGAGCGCTTGTATCTCCGAACCAGGCTGGCGCCGCCAATTGGCCTCCCCCGAGCTTTAGCCCGGCAACAGGACTCTTTTACATCAACGCAAGCCGGGCATTCAGCGAATACTACATCTACGACGAAAGCGAGAAGCCGGAGGGCTGGGGTGGCAACGACCGTGGTGGCTGGGCCGAAGCCATGTTACAGGCAATTGACTACAAGACTGGAAAGATTCGGTGGAGTCACAAGTGGGAGGGCAGCGGCGGGCGTTCGGGCCTTCTCAGCACAGCCGGCAACCTGCTCTTTGCGGGTGACCCCTCGAATAATCTGGTTGCTTTGAATGCTACGACCGGCGAACCCCTTTGGCACGCAAATCTTGGGAATGGCATGACGAACGCTCCCATCACGTACGAACTGGACGGATCTCAATACCTGACAGTCGGAGCGGGCGATACGCTCTATAGTTTCGTCATGAATGCCAAGTGAGCGCTAGCGCCGGGGCCGGCAGATTACGCACCACTCGACGCCGGCCAGAAACGCGCGGCCCGGCATGACAACGCCCAGGACCGGTTGATAGCTGGCATCCGTGAGATTTGTCAACCGAAGATAAGGGTGCACTGGCGAGCGAGTGTAAGCGGCGTAAGCATCAACGAGCATGTATGCTGGCCGCTGCTCCTGGTTCGTGATGCCCACGCGAACTCGCGTCTGTAGCCCGTACCTCGAAACGCGCTGCCAACCGACAATACCCTGCTGCGAAGGGTAGTTGAAGAGATATTTCGACTGGTAACCGCCGAGAGCCGACTGAATACCATGGATGCCCGTGTATTGCACGTCGACGCTCTGCCCGTTGCGAGACCAGTTCAGGGACGCTTCCCAGCCGTTGAACGTGAGCCTTCCGAAGTTGGTCGCCTGCCAGATGGCCGCGGGATTTGCTCGTATGTAATCGATGTTGTCCGTTTCGTGCCGGGAAAAGAAAGTGAATGAGCCCCGCCAATGATCCGCGAGATGGAGGTCGACCCCGCCCTCGGCATTCCACGCGCGCTCCGGTTGAAGATTCGGATTCCCGATATTCGCCGGATCGTGGTAATAAAGATCGGTGTAATTAGGCAGCCGAAAGGCGCGATTGAGGGATGCCCGGAATTTCACCTTGGATGACAGCCAATACCCGCCGCTCAGCGAGGGGAGTGCCGTCGTCTGACCGGATGCGTAGAATTCCTGTCGCAGCCCGACATTGAATGAAAACCGCCCGACCGATCGCACATCGAGATCTCCGTAGAGAGCACCGCGGTTCCGTTTATGAAATCCGAGGTTGGTGCTGTTTACTTCATCTGCGATTCCCTCTCCTCCGTAAAAGACCTGTGCGTTCTTCGTGATCGTGTCCTGCCGTCGGAGCGTCAGATCCCAGGTTTCATCCTCGTGCCGGTTGGTGTAGTATGCGGGGTTAGTTCGAAGAAGTACATATAGATCCGTGTGCCGGCGATAAGCGAACGAAACCGATGTATTTGAACCGAGATCCTGGCGCAGCGAAGCCAACCAGGTCTTCGTACGCTCCCAGGAGCTGTAGTTCCCGTAAAACTGATCCGCACCAAACGGACGATCGAGCAGAGAAAGAAACACCCGGGACAGACCGAGTTTCGTTTGCACCCAGGACTCGGAAGCGAGCGCCAGGTTTCGGTAGTCACGATTGTCTTGAAATCCAAGAGATCGCTCGCGCTCAAACGAGAATCTCTGCGAAAGAGCGCGGTACTTCAGTGCTAGAAAGCCACTCTCTTCGTCGGTCCCAAAGCTGCCGTACGCCGCTCGCAGACGCATCTCGATCGGACTTTCTGCGTCCACAGGCCTGGTAACGACGTTGACGACTCCGGCCACAGCATCGGAGCCGTACAGCGTGGAACCCGAGCCGTGCAGCACCTCTACCTTGCTGATTGCGTCGAACGGGACGGGGATGTCCAGGTTGTGATGAGCCGATTGAGCATCGCTCAGACGTATGCCATTGAGCAGCACAAGTGTCTGCGCAAAAGAGCCACCCCGAATTGACAAATCTCCCTGCACACCATTCGGAGCCCGGCCTTGAACTTGTACGGATGAGTCCAGCGAGAATACGTCCGCAGGGCTGGTGAACAGAAGTCCCGTACGGGCCACAGAATAGGATTGGACCGAGCGATCAGATTCGTCGAGCGGTACGGGCACCCAGGTGCCGGTCACGACGACTTGCTGCTTCGTGCCGGTATGGGACGGGGCGGAAGTTTGACAGGTGGCAAGAAACGGGAAAACCAGAAACGTGAGGAGCACGCGATGGACTATCGATTTGAGCACGCAACGATTTCAGGATAGACGCTCGGTTCAAACCGAACGCTAGAAGCGAGATCAGCTTGCGCTGCGGCTGGTTATCGGACGAGACAATCGGGCGCTTGGCGTTCGTCGAAGGCCTTCATCTTTGCTAACAGAGTTGTTCGTTTGATGCGCAGCAGGTCCGCCGCCCGAGCCTTATTGCCCCGCGAAAGAGCAAGCGCCTGATTCAGCAGAGAACGCTCGAACTGGCCAACAGCGAGATCGAAATCCAGGCCTTCTGGGCCGAGCCTTACCGTCGGTGAGTCCGGACTGACGGGGACCGCATGCAGCTTAGACTGCTCTCGCCCGCGAAGAATGAAATCCTGTGGGCCAAGCAAAACCCGGTCTCCACTTAAAGCGAAGGCCATCTGGACGGTGTGCTCCAATTGGCGGACGTTTCCGGGCCAATCCTGCTGCATCAAAAACTCCAGCGCTTCATCGCTAACCCTCTTAGAGCTCGCCGACTCAGCCATGCGTGTCTTCTCGAGGAAGCGTTCGAGCAGTAGCGGGATATCCTCGCGGCGTTCGCGGAGAGCCGGAATATGGAGTGGCACTACGTTCAAGCGATAGAAGAGATCCTCGCGGAAGCGCCGCTCCTGAACCGCGTTCTCGATCTCAACGTTTGACGCTGCAATCACGCGAACATCGACACGAACTGTTTCCGAGCTACCCACGCGTTCGAATTCCTGCTCTTGAAGAACACGCAGAAGTTTCGCCTGTGCCTCCAGAGGCAGGTCTCCGATCTCATCGAGGAAGATCGTGCCGCGGTTGGCCTGCTCAAATCGACCCACTCGCTCGCTGTGTGCACCCGTGAATGCGCCTTTAGCATGCCCAAAGAGTTCGCTTTCGATAAGGCTCGAAGGAAGTGCAGTGCAGTTGACGGCAACCATCGGTCGAGAAAAGCGGCTGCTTGCGGCATGAATGGCTCGCGCGACCACTTCTTTACCTGTTCCGGTTTCGCCGCTGATGAGCACCGTGACGCGCTTCGATGCGATCAGCTTGATCACTTCGCACAGCTGCCGCATAGCCGGGCTCTCTCCGATCAACGAGCGACGCCAGGAAGGAACTGTCTCGTCCTCGCGGGGTTTGCCGTAGCAGCAATCGATCGGTTTGGATCCTGTCACTTTGCTTATTGATAAGTGGCAGCTTGGCCCGATTCCTCTAACAGCCGATTCTCCGCCGGGCGGAAACGATTATCGCCGGAAGTTGACGGCCAGCCAAGATTCCTCGGCGTTCGCCTCGATTTCCCGCTCGAGTCCCGCTTTCCATTCGACTTGGCGCTTCTCCCGCAACTTGAGAAGAAGCTTCACGTTTCTCTCGGCCTGGGCCACTCGATCACGCTGTTCCGAAACCACTTGTCCGCGCTTCCGGATCTGGTCTTGAAGCACGGTTGCCCGCGCCTCGGCACCCACAAGATACGAAGACAAAGACCGGAGGTCGAGGGAAAACAACTGCTCTTCAGCCAGGCACTGGAGGGCAGCACGGCGCTCACTGCCGAGCGTTTCCAGATTGTCCTTCAGTTTTGCTTGTTCGGCCAGCAGAGCACTCAACTTGCCCCGTTCCATCTGAAGCTGAGTGTCCCTCCAACGGAGAGCGGAATCGAGTCGGAATTCAAATTTCTTCACAAGCGCCTACCTTCAGGAAGCCACCGCAGCTGCAATCGAAGACATCGATGTCAGAGTGTCGGCCAGCTTTGACTTCTCGTCTGCGTTCTGACGCAGAAAGTTCAACACGTTCTCTCGCGTGCGGATGCTCCGATCGAGTTTCGGATTGCTACCGGATACGTAGGCTCCAAGTTGGATGAGATCTTCGGAACTCTGATAACAGGCCAGCGCCTCCCTTATCTTTCGCGAGGCAAGCATGTGGTCGGGGCTGGCCACGGCCGAAGCCACACGGGAGATCGAAGAAAGAACGTCGATCGCTGGATAATGGCCTGCTGCTCCGAGATGTCGCGACAGGATGATATGACCGTCAAGGATACCGCGTACAGCATCGGCAATCGGTTCGTTAAAATCGTCGCCCTCAACGAGCACGGTAAAGAACCCGGTGATGGTGCCTCGATGGAAGGCGCCCGCCCGTTCGAAGATTTTGGGAAGCATGCTGAAGACAGATGGCGTGTAACCCTTTTGACTCGGCGGCTCGCCTGCCGCCAGGCCAATCTCCCGTTGAGCCATGGCGAGACGGGTGACCGAATCCATCACCAGCAATACGTTCGCACCCTGGTCGCGGAAGTATTCAGCAGCTGCGAGCGCAACGTAGCAAGCTCGAATCCGGAGGGGAGCAGGACGGTCGGATGTTGCCACAACCACAACGGAACGCTTCTGCCCTTCTGGACCGAGTTCGTGCTCAAGAAAGCCACGCACTTCGCGGTTGCGTTCGCCGATGAGGGCGATGACCGTCACGTCGGCCGAATTCTGTCTAGACATAGCGCCGAGCAGCGTGCTTTTCCCGACGCCGCTGCCGCCAAACAGACCAATTCGCTGTCCCAACCCGCAGGGCAGCATCCCGTCTATGGCGCGAACACCTGTAACAAGCTGGGTGTTGATGTGCTCTCGGTCGAGGGGACCTGGAGGAGCAGCATACAAATCCCTTTTCGCATGGGCTTCGATGGGCGGTCCGCCATCGATCGGCCGACCGAAACCATCCAGGATCCGCCCAAGTAAACCCGGTCCTACCGCCAGCTGAGCGTCATCGGAGCGCGCGTAGATAGGGTCGCCCGGCTCAAGACCATCAATCTCCTCGAGCGGCATGGAAAGGATCCGGCTGTTCCGAAATCCAATCACCTGGCTGCGGATGATTCGCCCGGAAGAGGCGTGGATCTCACAGAAGCCGCCGATCTTTGAAGCGGGTCCCTGCGATTCAATCACCTGTCCGGTAACGTCTGTGATGGTGCCTCTCCAGCGCAGCAAATCGAGCTGCGGGAGTTGCTGGATGTAAGAGCTGGTTTGGAAAGTTTCGGCGATCATCGTAACGAGAGTCGGTCGGCAAAGCCGCGCTGAATTTCTGCCAATTGAGAGTCGATGGAGGCGTCCAACTCTCCGAATTGCGTTTCGAAGACGATGTCTCCGGTTTTCAGGGTCGGATCTGAGTGGATTTCGATCGCCGGAGCCGCGCCGATCCGCTCCAGGGCCGTACGAACGGCATCCACGCCAGCCGGATTGACACGAACTCGAGAGATTTCGCGATTCTGAAGTTTCTGTAGGGCCGCGTGTACCAACCCTTGCAAAGCCTCGGAGTCGATCGAGACTTCCCGGTGCAAGATGCGACGGGCAATGGCAAGAGAAAGCTTGAGGAGCTCAGCTTCTCCCTCCTGCCTCAGCTTGCGTTTAGTTTGTGCCAGCGAAGCAAGCGTCTGTCCTACACTTTCCTGGATCGACTTGAGTTGCGCGCCGGCTTCTTCCCTGGCCTGACGCAGACCCTCGGCGAAAGCCTCTTGTCTCACCTGGGCCAGCTGCGCTTGAAAGCGCTGTTCGCTCGCCTCGAGGCGAACCCGAAGTTCCGCAATTTCCGCCGAACTTTGTCCGTTGTCTTTCCGCACCTCAGGTGCAAATGAATTAACCTGGCTGCCGCCGCCGGGTCGCCATCTGACAGCTTCGACCTTTTGTGAAGGGTCTGCGACTTTACAGCGCATAAGACTCGGCGCTCAGGTTATCGGCTTTCGGATAACCAATCGCGCAATACGTCTGCTGCAAGCTGAGGCTCTTTGGTAACACTCTCCCTGATGTGGTTTCGAAGTTCCTCAAATCTCCGGCTTTTTGCTGATAACTGGAACTGTGGGAAAGCGGCACCTTCCGCATCGCCTTCGGACGCTGAGGAGAGTACGTTGCCAGTATCAGACCCTTTCAGTGCTGTCGGTTGCATGTCGTTTGCGCCTGCGCCAGCCGGAAGTTGCGCCTGCAGAGCTTGTGCGGCTTGCTTTTTCTTCCTGCCGCGGAGGAACAGGAACACAAGCGCTGCCGCGAGGACAGTCCCGGTCGCGCCGGCGCCGATCAGTACTCGCTTGTCATGGAACAGGTTGGTGAGCTGATCCTTTGGAGTGCTCCCGGGCTTTTTGTCCTCCCCTTGCTGAGATGCATTGTTCTCCGCCAGCAGCGTTTGCTCGAACGGCAGGCTTTCAAGAACTAAGCGATCACCACGCTCTGTTTGCAGCCCCAGAACTCCGGCTACGACATCGTTGATTGCTTTCAGCCGCTCCGGTGAGGGAGGCGACAGGACCCGCTTCATGTTCTTGCCGCTACCCTCCCAACGAACATCCTGGTCGAGTAATAGGGACGCAGAGATGCGCTTCACAACGCCTTGGGGCGTTTTGACGTGGCGAATGGTCTTCGATGTTTCGAACGATGTACTTTCAGTGCGGCGCGACGAATTAGTGCCAGAACCGGGTCCACGAGGGACGGCCCTCGGCAGGTTCGAAGACGTTCCAGGCACACCGGCCGATTGAGCTGAGCCCACAACATCTTCGGACTTCTGGGAAGTGACCATGACCGACTTGGTAGGATCCAGCAACTCATCGCTTTGCTCGCTGGTTGAGAAGTCGCAATCGGCTGAAACGCCAACGCGGAAGCGCCCTTCTCCAAGCAACGGCTCGAGAGTGGATTCCACTTTTGTTACCAGGTCTTTTTCAATCTGATGCTTGTAATCGAGAGAGGCCTCAGAAGGTTCGTTCCCGTCCACCGAGTGCTTGCGAGGACGACTAAGCAGGTTCCCCTGCATATCAAGGATCGAGACGGCATCGGGCGCGAGACCTTCGACGGCACTCGCGACGAGGTTTGAGATAGCCTGGACGTTCTGTCCGCTTAAATGAGCTCCGGGGCGCGTGCTGACTAAGACGCTGGCCTTCGCGGGCTCACGAAAATCCAGGAAAACAGATTCTTTGGGGAAGGTTAAGTGGACGCGGGCCTGCTCGATGGAGTTCACCGTCTTGATCGATCGTTCCAGTTCGCCTTCGAGGGCACGGCGGTAGTTGACATGCTCGGTGAAATCGGTGATCCCGAGGTTATTCTTGTCGAAGAGTTCAAAACCAACGCGTCCGGTCTTCGGAAGGCCCGCGCCGGACATCTCGAGTCGGAGTTCGTCTACTCTGGCCTCCGGGACCAATACCGACGAGCCATTCGCAGCGAGGCGGAACTCGGTGCCACTCTCTTTTAGCTTCTGGACAATGGCGCCGGCGTCTTCGGACGACATCCCGGTGAAGAGCGGCTTGAACCCGCGCTCCTTATTCCAGTGGAGGAAGGCGGCGAGCCCTCCACCCACCAGGGCGACAACAACCGCGATTGTAATGAGTTGCTGTCGGGAAAGGGACCCGAACAACTTTTTCAGCTGGTCCATCGAGATCGATTAAGGGAAAAGGCCTCAAATTTGCATCTTCATAATTTCCTGATAAGCCGAAACAGCTTTGTTTCGAGCCTGCATAAACAGCTCAAACTGCAGTTCCGCTTTCTGAGTCGCGAGAACTGTGGAGTGAATTTCTCCGTTTTCGCCGGATAGGAAATTACGAATAGAGGTGTCCGCGGAGGCATGAGAGTTCTCAACCTCGTTGATTGCCGACTTCAGGATGCTGCTGAAATCGCCGCCTTTCGCGGGGGAGGAAGCTGCCGACGCAGGCGTAATCGTGCTGAGAGTGGAAGCGAGCGAAGCTATGGACGATATCGACATGAGACAACTTACCGGAAGAGATCAATCGACTTCTGGATCATGTCTTTGACGGCGGAGATCGCCGAGACATTTGCCTGGTATGAGCGGGACGCCCCTAGAAGGTCGACCATATCCTGGGCGGGATTAACGCGAGGCATGGCCACGTAGCCGTCCTTATCGGCGTCAGGATGACCCGGCATATAGCGGCGCTCCGGCTCAGAGTTATCCACGATGATGTCGCTGACGGAAACACCCTTCGATTGAAAGTCCATCTGATTTTGAAAGACCGACGAGAAGGGCGAAGAGACGGAGTCGCTCTGAAACACGACATCGCGGCGACGGTAAGGCCCGCCCTCCGCAGTACGTGTCGTATCGGCATTTGCGATATTCTCCACGAGCACTTCAGCGCGCTCGCGTTCCGCTGACATGCCTGAGGCACTGACGGAGATGCTGGATAACAGGCTCATGCGGCGGTGCTGCCTCCGTCGATAGCCATCCGTACGACTTTGAGCTGTGACTTCAGCAGGTTGGAAGCGATGGTGAAACGCATCGCGTTCTCGGAAAGCAGCCGCGACTCACGATCGAGGCTGACATTGTTGCCATCATTCTTAACGCGCAAACCAGCAACTTCGGTCGGAGTGGGCTGAAATGCGGACGTAGCGGACTGGAGCGCAGACTGAAAATCGAGATCTTGTGTCTTGTAACCGGGCGTGTCCGCATTGGCGATGTTGGACGCGACTACCTTTTGCCGTGAGCTCAAAATGGTCATGTACTGCTCGAGATTCTGACTGACTGGATCCAGCACAGAAATACTGTGGGCTATCTGTAGACGATATCTCGGGAATTCTCCGCTCAGCTAGTTTGCGGCCGGATGTGAGCTTTTCTGCATTTTGCATCAACACCCAGGAGAAACAACTACCCAACCAGTTCAAGGATGGGAACCGCGGAGGGGTGGGACGAGTAAGAGTGCTCGCAGGTAGCAACACGAAGCTCTTCGGAGATGTGGGCTCGCACAACGCGAGCAATGCTTAACCAGCGCTTCAGCATCTGAAGTGCGTCGGAAATGATTTTCCCTTCGAGGGAAGAATGCGCTTCATCCAGTTCGTCATCAAGCAGGCGAGTGTATTGCGAAAACAGGAACTGCGCCAACTCGAATTCACCCGAACCGAGCGCATCTTCTATTTGAGCCGCGAGATCCTTAACCATTACTGTTGTTCTGCCTCATAGTTGTGAACAGGTTGGTGTAGTACGAGACTTGCTGCTCGAGGCTGGAGATTGTGGCATCCGCCGCGCTCATTTTGGCTGTCAGGCTCGTTTGCAAATCACTAATCTGGTTCGTCTTGTTCGAGATCTTGTCTGCCAGGTTGGAAAGCGAAGTACTGATCGAGCTGTTTGAGGCCGCGAGAATTCCAGTAGTTGAATCCGTAATGCCGGCCAGGGCAGTGTTCGCACTCTTCAGGAAACCGCCGCTGGATTCGCTGCCCAGAAAGCCAAGAATGTTCGAGAAGGACGACGACGCGGCCGTGCTGAATGCGGACGAGTCGAAGTTCAGGTGACCGTTATCATCGAAACTCAACCCAAGATCGTTCAAAGACTTGACACTACCCGACTGCGCCGTCGTATCGAGGATGCCGCGAAGGCTCGTTGAAAGCGTATAAACGATGCTCTGCCCGCTCAATGCGCCCCCGTTCTTCCCCCGCGATTTGGCCAACTCATCGACAACATTGTTGTAGGCGGTCGCGAATGCGTTAATGGCATTCGAGGCCTGTGTTGAGCCTTGGTTCACATTGATATCAGTCGATCCCGCCTGCAGCACATTCACAGTCAATCCGGTCGAGAGCGTCAATGTACGTGAGTCACTTGAAATGATATTGCTTTGACCATTCAACTGATACGTTACGTTCGAACCGGTTGTGAGCGTATTCAGCAGCGGAGTTGACCTATCACTCAACTGAATGGAGCTGGCAGCATACTTCTTACCCTGGATGGAGACCCGGTAATCAGGTGTTGAAGAGCTGCCTACGTTCACAAGTGTCGCCTGGACATTCGCCGAGCTCGCGTTGATTGCGTCGGCAAGGCTATTCAGACTGTTTCCGGAGTTCGAGATCTGGTAGTCTGTGCCGTCAACAGTGAGTTTTAGAGTTGAGGCAGCGCTGATGCTGCCCGACGACGGATCGGAAACTTTCGTCAGACCGTCTTGGCTGATTGTATTTGTGTGAGCTCCAGTGCTGAGTACGGCAAGGTTGTACGAACCCGCCCGAACGCCGGCACCGGCGTAAGCTGTGGCGACAGCGGTAGTAGTGACGCTGGCCGAGAACGATCCCGTTCCAACCGCCGAGTTGATGTTATCGAGGGCGGTTTGGAGCGAAGAAAATTTCGAAGTGAGCGTCGCAATTTCCGATTGCTGGCCAGTGAGGCCGGCTTGCTGATTCTGCAGCAGCTGGAGGGGCAGAGACGCGAAGCTGACCGCGCGAGACACAGCGGTTTGCAAATCGGCAGAATAGGAACTGGAACCGGTAAAGCCAGTGGAACTAGTGGATGAAGCCAAAGTTACCTCGTAAAGAAAGGGCCGTCACGTTTAAGTAACGGCCCGGGATGTAAAAGCTCAACGATTATTGGAGGAGCTTCAGAACGGACTGGGGTTCTGAGTTGGCTTGAGCCATCGCAGCGATGGAGGTCTGCTGCAGAACTTGAGCCTTGGTCAGATTGGCAGCCTGGGCGGCAACGTCGGCGTCACGAATTTGGCTTTCCGCGGACGAGAAGCTCGAGATCTGTGACTGAGCGAGCGTGATGGCGTACTGCAGTTTGTTTTCGCCGGCACCAACTTTACCTTGAACCAAACCCAATGTCTTAATGGCATTGTTGATAGCCGTGATCGCGGACGCGGCATTGTTGCTCGTTGAACTTGTCGGAGCCGTTGCCACATTGTTTCCTGTGGCAGCGAACGCACCGGCGGCGCTGGCATAAACGGAGAAGCTATTTGCACTCTGAAACGAAATGCCGGTGCCGGCCGAGGTCTTGACCGCGTACACTCCAGTGCTGGCCGTCTGTGCGTTGATCTTTCCAAGTGCAGAATCCAAAGTGTCAGCGGCGAGAAGAGCAACGGACGCTGATCCGTTAGCTGTCTGGAAGCTCAAGGTTTGTGCGCCAGTAGCGTACGTCGTTTGCCCGTTCTTTACATAGTTCGCGGTGTTGTCGGCAGTACCGGTACCGCTGACGATGTCGTCGGCGCCGCCAGGCGTGCCGGCACTCACAGTGAAAGCAGTTGCACCGGAAAACTGGAGACTCCCGTTGCTGTCCAGGCCTGCCGAGATGCCTAAGGAGCTGAGGCTGGTGTTCAGAGAATCCAGCACTTGATCCTTCGTCATGGCGCCACTACCACCAACTGTGACCGTTTGGGTTGAAGCTCCAGCGCTGGTGTAAACGTTAAAGGTGAACGATTGAGAGTTCGCGGTCAGGAATGTTGCACCGGGCGCATCCATACGAAGCGTGTTACCGCTAATTCCGACGCCGCCGGCCAGTACGTTCGTGGTCGCAATCCCAAGGCTCTTTGCGTCAACGGCGTTGCTGGTACCGCTGAGGTCGACCGAGACGCTACCGGACGTGGAGTTGGCTGCACCTCCGATATACACATTCAGAAGGCTGTTCAACGATCCACCGCTGTTCAGGTTGATGTTGCTGGCCTGCCGCGTGATTTCGTTGCTGAGCTGCTGAAATTCCTGATTCAAAGTGTTGCGGTTACCAGTAAACGTCCCGGATGCAGACTGAGTGGCCAAAGTCTTCATACGATCCAGGATGCTGGAGATGTTGTTCAATCCCCCGTCGACAATCTGCAACTGGCTGATTCCGTCATTGGCGTTGCTTACACCCTGGGTAAGTTCGGCAATGTTGCTGCGATAAGAGTTGGCAACCGCCAGACCCGCTGCATCATCACCGCTGCTGTTGATGCGGTAACCAGTGGTTAACTGCTGAATGGTCTTGCTCTGAAAGCTTGAGTTAACTTTCAAGCTTGCCTGAGCGTTCATTGAATCGACGTTTGTACGAAGGGAGATCATTGTAAATCCTGCTTTTTTATTTGTTCGGCTTTGCCTAGTGGCGTTTTCCGCTTACACTGCACTTGTCGCAGATTCTCGGCCGGGATTAGATGTTTTATTTCGAATCTATTTTGGAGGCCGGCTGGGAAGCGAGCGTAGAGCTGACATGTTGGCCCGGCGCAGGTTCGGCCTGCATACCGTAGCTGCTCACAACTACGATGTCGACACGGCGATTGTGCTCCCGGCCCGCTTCCGTGTCATTGGAATCGATGGCTTCGGTGTCCGCATAACCGACAATGGCCATTCGTTCCGTTGCTACTCCGAATTGTTCATTGAGAAACCGTAGCATCGCAATGCTGCGTGCAGCCGAAAGCTCCCAATTGCTCTGGAAGCGACTATTGTTAATAGGGAGGGAGTCCGTGTGCCCTTCTAACCGCAACGCGTTCGGGAGCCTGTTCAAGACCGCTGCGAGCTTTTCTACGGTGGGATAAGCACTGCTGTCCAGCGTGGCTCCTCCGGACGGGAAAAAGGCTCCCGCTTCTAACTCGATGACAAGCCCGCGATGTTCCAGAGCTAATCGAACCGATCCGTTGCCCAATTCCTTCTGCAACGTCGATTTCAGGATCTCAAGCGCTCCGGAAAGGTCTTTTAGTGCTTTAGAGGCGTCCTGCGGCGCGGCATCCGGCTGCTTTTGCTTTTCTTTTTTTGGTACGTTCTTGACGAGAGCGGTGAGCGTACCGTTCTTCAGAGCATCATCGATGGCTTCCGATACTGCTTTCACGCGAGCCTTGTCGGAGCGCGCGGAAGCGAACATCACGACAAAAAAGGCAAACAGGAGGGTGATGAAGTCGGCGTAGGATACCAGCCAACGCTCATGGTTTTCGGGATGAGAGTGCCGCTTTTTTCTCACGCGTTTGAATCTCAGGCGGCAGCACGACGTTCGGGCTTCCCGCCCCTGCTTGGACCTTCTTCGCTCTTCGGGCCCCGGCCATCGAGGAAGCGCTCGAGCTGACTTTCAATCAACTTCGGATTCATACCCTCCGCTATCGCGATCACGCCTTCGAGCGCCATCTCTCTCATTTGAATTGACTGCTGTGAACGTGTTTTCAGCTTGTTGGCAATAGGAAGAAAGAAGATATTCGCGACAAACACTCCGTAGACCGTCGCCACAAATGCTACTGCTATACCGTGACCGACGGCCTGGATGTCTTCGAGATGTTTCATCACCTGGATGAGCCCGAGAACTGCACCGATGATCCCGACCGTCGGAGAGTAGCCGCCGGCCGCGTCAAAGACCTTCGCTTCCGCCTCGCCCTTAGCTTCTGTCGCTTCAATCTCGAGATCCATAATCCGCCGGACGACCTTGAGATCTGTACCATCAACGGCCAACTGAAGTGTCTTTCGGAAAAACGGATCGGCGAGTTCTTCTGCATCGCCATCGAGAGAGATCATGCCGGTGCGGCGCGCTTTCGACGCAAGCCTGAGAATGTCTTGTAGCAGTTCATCGCCGGACATCACCGGGTACCAGAACACCGATGGCAGCTTCCGGAACGCGGACACGAGTACAGACATAGGCGTCGTTACCATCACGGCGCCGAAAGTACCCCCGAGTACGATCATTGCTGCAGTAATCTGGCTGATGTCGCTCAGCCGCCCACCCTCCAGTAGAAGGCCGCCAATGATGCCGCCGAAAGCGACGGCAAGCCCGCCGAGACTGGCAAGATCTAGCTTTCGCTTTATTTTTTTCGCGGAATCAGCCATCGTTATGCTCTTCGGCACAAATCATCGGCTTACTCGTACTTGCTGCGTCTTTGAGTGATGCGCCTTTGACAAAGGGCCGATTAAGAAAGATAGAACGGCGGAACTTCACTACGCGTTCGATTACCTCGTCTGCTGGTTCAAGCACGAGATATTTCTCCCCTGAGGTAAGCACGACGACGGTGTCCGGAGTCACCTCGATATGCTCAATCAAGTCTGAGTTGATGACCAGCGGGACCTGGTTCAGGCGTGTCAGGTAAATCATGTGGCCGTAGGATGGCTCTTACGTATTGGTGTGCCGGAAAGGTGGTGAAGATCTTAGACAATCAGCGGGGAGAGCCGGCCAAATGCTGACTGTCGCTCGATTACAGTTCTCGAAATAGGGTGCGGTGGTCCGGAGCCCCTGTAGATCGAGATCGGCAGGAGGGTCAGCGGGCTTGCAGGTGTCTGAGCAGGAGAAAGCCGGCGCCCAGGCGACAAAGGTCGCGTTGATCACTACCGGCGGACATGCTTCGAAGCTGTCGAGCCACGCTCTCGAGGACGGCCTGCTCTTCGCTCTCCAGTTCCGAAGCAGGACGGGCATTGCTGCACGTCGTTATCGCCGAGTCCAGTTCTGCCTGGAATCGGCTGTCGTTGAAACAGTCCCAAGCCTGAAGAATCCGCTGAGCATGTGACGCAGGACTCACTTCCTAATAGCCTCTCTGTCTCTATATCGAAGGGCCCGACACAGAGTAGAGCTTGTTTTGTCGGAGGAACGGGGTTATCTATCCGAGGTAGTCGAAGAGACTCTTGGTTGACAAACTGGCGTGAGCCGAGATCGCGGCCTGGAGGGCAGTTTGGTCCGTAGTCATTTGGGTGATCGCGGACGGCAAATCGGTTTCGCGCACCGCGGCCAACGACTGTTGCAGGCTGGCCAAATGACTGGTTGCGGCGTCACTGGCTTGTGCAATCCAGTTCTCGCGGTTACCGTAGGACGCCGAAACGTCAGAAACGTACTTCGCTGACGTCTTTACAGAGTCGAGTGCGGTTTGCACACCCGGCACGTCGTTGTTCGCCAACGCCTGGCCAAGACTGTAGACGGCTGCAAAGACGCTGTTGGAGCCAGAATCGAACACGCTGGCAGCACTCATCCCTGCGTTGATCGTTGAGCCGTTCCCATCATCCAACAACGCGGTCGCGCCAACCGGCGAGTTGCTCACTACGCCATTTGTACCCGCTGCCCAGTTGAACGTGTACGGCGGAACTGTGGCGCTGTCACCGCCAAAGACGTATTGGCCGTTCACGGACGTGTTCGCGATCCCGACGAGTTGCTGGGCCAATTGCTTCACCTGGTCCGCCAATAGCGCTCTGGTACCTTGTGTAGTCGTGTCCGTCGACCCTTGTAATGCGATGGAAGTCAGCTGATCGAGGATCGTAGTCGCTGTTTGCAGCGCGCCGTCGGCGCTTTCATTCTGCGCCTTGGCCTGGTTCAGATTCGCTTGAGTCTGCGTCAGATGGTCGATCTGGCTTTGCATTCTCAGCATAGACGCAATCGATTGCGGATCGTCCGATGCTTGGTTAATGCGGTAACCCGATGTAATTTGTTTGTTAGCGCTTGCGACCCGGCTCTGGATACGAGACAGATCTGTTAGAAAAATCGGGTTTTGTCCTTGGATCCCTTTTAACATCAGACTTTCCTACTGAACCATATCCATCAGCGTCTGCATCATTTCGTTCACAACTGAGATCATCTTCGAGGATGCCTGATACGCCTGCTGGTATTGGATGAGCTGAGCGGCCTGATCGTCCAGGGACACTCCCGAAATTTGAATTCGGAGATTGTCGGCTTGGTTCAACAGGTCTGTTCGCGTGTCCTTTGCATCCGAAGCATTCGCGGCTTGTGTTCCCACGTCCGTAGCGATGCCGCTGTAAAAATCGGTATAGCTCATTCCGTTGATCATGTCGGCGGAAGAACTCGGAGCCTGTAATCCGGCCAGTTGAGCCCCGGTACCGTTCGCAACTGCTGGCGGACCTGGCTGAATCGCAGCGAGGCCCGAAGCGGTGATGCTGGGATCGAGGCTCAGCGATGAAGCGATATAAGTAGGGCTGCTTGCGTTGTAGCTAAACAGGGGAGATCCGGCAACGGCCGGCGGCCCCGTTGAGACCTGACCCGCGGTCAGAATCGAGTTCACCCGATCAGCCAAACGCTGGGCCAACTGGTTGATGCTGCCCTGCTGGTTTTCGTCCCCAATGAGCGCGGGCAGGGTAGAGTTCCGAACCTGCAGCAATCCGCCGAGTTGACCGCTCGTTGAAAGGCCCGTGACATCGTCGCCGCTGGAAGTGTTGATGTGCGCAGTGGGTATCCCGCCCGAAACCGCTGGACTCGCCGATACAGGGTAGGCTACCTGTAATTGAGTTTGTGTATCGCCGACGACCAGAGGAATCTGACCATTCATTAAAACGGTGGCAGTTCCGTTCAACTCCATATGCACGCTGATCGGAGTCAGATTCGAGATCTGCTGGAGCGCGTTGTACAGCTGGGTTTGTAAGACGGATGAGTCACCGCCGTGCCGGATCTGGACGTTGATGGCTACTACCTTAGAGGTCAGCTGGTTGATCTGTGAAACGGTGGAGCCGACCTGCTGGTTTACCTGCTGAACGGCCGTCTGAAGTCTCGAGGCGATTTGGTCAAAGCTTTGTACAACCTGCTGAGCCGCCGTGATGACAGTATTCCTAACAGTCGTGTCGGAGGGCGTTGCGCTGAAAGATGAGAAGGCGGAGTAAAGCTTACTCAGAGCAGCAGGAATGCCGGATTGACCTGTTACATCAAACTCCGATTGGATACTTGCCAGATTGGAAGCCTGCGCGGTTGCCGCCCCAAGAGGTGCGTTCTGGTTCCAGACCGACTGTTCCGCGGCATAGCTTCTCGAATCTCCGATAGGTCCGACCGCAACACCGCCAAGCACGGTGTCGACGAGATTCACCTTCTGAGCCGCATATCCCGGCGTAGACGAATTCGTGACGTTGTTTTGAACGACACCGATCGCCTTATCAAAAACGCCAAGAGAATTCGCCGCACTGCTCAGAGTCGAAAATAACGATGACATGGTTGGACCTCCTATCCTTGAAAGATGATCCCGGAACCTTTGCCAAGGCTGAAGGTTCCGTCAGAGCCGTACGTGTCGGGCGATTCCGTTCTTGCAAAAATGGATTGACAGTGGAAGGCAGTCCCGGCCTCCAATAAAGCTTGAAGGCGTTTCGCTTTGGTCAGGATGCTTGGCAGGGTTTCCCGCACGTCTGCAGCTTTCATTGAGCGCAGATCCTGACTGAGAGCAACGAGTCTGGCAGTGAGAGATTCTATACTCGCGAGAGGTTGCGCCATTGCCGAATCGCCGGCAATCAACTCCTGAATGAGTCGATCAAGTTCGGAGTCGGCATTCTGCAATACGTCTTTCGGACTCATAGCCGCAGCGCGATCTAACGGGCTTTCGTATAGCCGTTCATGAGAGCTTTTCCTACCTCAGATGCATTCGGTCGGTAAGTACCGGACGAAATCTGGGCAGAAAGAGACGCGAGCTTCGTCGCCCTGTCGGTCGGTGTAAAGCCCTTGGCCAGTGCAATCAGGGAGCTGGCGTTCGAGAGGTTGACCCGGTCAGTGCCCAACGCGGCACTGGATTCGAAGGCAGTTTTAGATTCCAGGCTGGTTGTCTTGGTCGCACTCGAACGAGTGCTGTCCACGAAGCTCCCCTCCCCCGGATTTCCAATACGCATGCTCATCTTTTCATCTCCACTTAGATCTTTCCTACTGCGGTATCGATCATCCCCGGACCGAATTAGAGGGTAGGGGAGAAAATATTTCGACTTCTTGCACGTTCCGTCCCTTGTACGAGGCCGCTATTGGTTCCTTCTTACTCGCGGAGAGCGCCAGTCGGTGCAGATTAAGAGTGAGCTGGACCTCGCCAACGGAAATCCCCAGGGTCTCAGCGATGGCCAATGGCGATTCGCCCTTTCGGGCTAGATCTTCAATCAACACCCGGGAACAGCGGACTTCCGCGGCTGGCTCCGCAGGCGTTAACGGCTCGCTTACAGATACTTCCGTGGGGACTGATTCGTGTGGTCCATGGGGTTCGGTTGGAATCTCCAATTCTTGAGGTTGATATGCCTCAACGAGTTGGTCGTGCTCGTAAACCTGGTCTGAAGGGTGGGCAAGCGGCCGCGGCAGTCCGCGCGGAGGCTCGATTGAATGTAAGCGGCTGGTTCTCGGGTTCCCGCTTTTTCCCAGCGAGAAGATGCCAATACAAACACCTGCGAGCGAGAGGACGCCCCCGGCAACACCGATGGGGTAAGTTGTACGAGCCTTGTTCATGAGATCCCTGTCTAGTAAATGCCGCGCTCGCTTGGCCACTTATGCTCGATATAACTGCGCAACCTGAGAACGCCTTGCGATCGCAACTGCGAGATGCGTGTGATGTGAAGCCCCATGATGGAGGCGATCTCTCGCAAATTCAGTTCTTCCTTGTAGTAGAGGCTTAGTACCGTGCGCTCGTTCCCGGGCATTTTATCGATACCGGCGGCAACCACCTTCTCCAGCTCTGATCGCTGCAGGATATGTTCGGGGGATGACTCGGAGTCGTCGGCAATAAACTTGACGAGCCCAACTTCTTCACTGTCCTCGATGACGTCCAGGCTGCCTAAGGAGACGGCCCGGAGATCCACCATCCACTGCTGGTATTCCGCTACGCTGATGTCCAGCTCGGCCGCGATCTCGTCCTCAGTGGGCGTGCGCTGCAGACGTTGCTCCGCAGTCTTGATTGCCTGTTGTACTTGTTTGACGTGCTTGCGCCGGTGAGACGGGATTCCGTCAAGTCCGCGAATGCTGTCGAGAATGGCGCCTCGAATCTTGTACTCCGCGTAGGTCTTTAATGAGGCGTTGTGGCTCGGGTCGAATTTGTCGATCGCTGCGAGTAGCCCGACAATGCCGGCTGAGATCAGATCATCCAGCTGGACGTTCGAAGGTAGCTTTTCGTGGATGCGCGAAGCGATCCACGTCACCTGTGGCAGGTGCTCGAGCGTGAGTTCTTCGCGCTCCTTCGCCGATAGAGTCTCTGGAGATGCTGCGTACATGATTCAGAAGCGATTGGTTACGCGGCGGAGAAAGCGGCGGCTCGTGCATTGGCGAACAAGCCTTCGAGAAGCCGATCTTTCGTGGCCTCGTGGAGATCTTGCGGAATCGACTGCCCGTCTGTGAGAAACGAGATGGGAAGGCCCGCCGCGATCGTGTTCTCGACCACCGGCCCAAGGGTCTCGACTTCATCCAGATAAGTGTAAATAAGCTTCGAGGGCTGGAACGCAGAGAATCGTCCGACGAACTTTCGCAAAGCGGAGGTCCGCAGCGTCGCGGGAAGAACCAGTTGAACTTCTATTTCTTCGTGGTTACGGAAGAAGGCTGCGGTTCTTTCCATTTCTTCTTTGTCCGCCGCGGCATAACCGGGCGTGTCGATCAAGATCAATTTCTTATCCCGGTGCTCTTCAAGAGCGTCGGCCAAAGCTTCGGGCGTGTGCACTGCCGTGAATCCGACGCCGAGAATCCTTCCGAAAGCGTTGAGCTGCTCGGAACCGGCCACCCGGAAGGTATCAAGAGAAAGCAGGTGAATGGGCAAATCCTGCTCGAGACCGAGTTGCACGGCAAGTTTCACGATGGAGGTTGTCTTGCCCGCTCCCGGCGGCCCGACAAACATCACGACTTTTCGCTGCGCGCCGGCCTTGCCAACCTCCGGCTCCACAGCAAAGCGAGACTTGACTTGAGTAAGTATCGATTTCGACGACGGAGCGGCGGCCGATGAGGTCGAGCTTTTCGCGTTTCGCAGGATAGACTCGTACTCCGACATCTTCGACTGAGCCGCGGATCCGATCAAATCGCGCGCAAACTCCTCAGAGAAGTCGAAGGCCAGCAAACGGGAATAGAGGTGATCCACGACCGAAGCTTTCGACGGTGTGTTCCAGCGGGCTTCGAGACCTACAGCGATCGATTGACTGACAGCCTGGAGCTGTTTGCGCAGTTCCGCTAGTTCATGGGCGACGTCTTGCGATGACGAGATCTCGGGCTGCTTGTCTGGAACTGCCGGAGCAGCAACCGGTTCAGTGGCTGGCATTTTTTCAACGGGCACGGTTGAGGTCTCCGACTGCGGAACCGGCGCAGTGGGCGCGGGCATACTGGCTCGCGGGAACAGCGGTTTCGTTGCGATGGGCATGTCCGTTTCGGCTGCTACAACCCTTACCGGTTCGATTGTTACCGCTTCGGCCGGCGTTGGCCTTTGCGCGGCCACTTCGGCAAAGCTCGGAGCTTGGATGTCCAGGATTTCAGGCTTTGCCGCTTCGGCCCTGACGAGTTCGGGGAAAATTCGCTTGTTTGCCCCCACATTCGCCGGGACGACGACTGACGGCTCTGCTGAGACCGCTTCCGGAACGTCCATTGCCAAAAGATCGGGGAAAATGCGCTTTGCGCCTGAAAGCCTGGTGGAGACGGGCCGTTCTGCTGGAGCAGTTTGCTTCTGAAGTGGCGGATTTCCGGTAATCCCAAACACCACTTCGTACTCGCCCAGATAGTTCTGTTCCGGGCTGGTCTTCCGGGAATTCAGCAGCATGGCGTCCGGACCCAATTCCTGGCGGGCGCTCTCAATTGCATCCCCAATGGACTGTGCAAAATAAGATTTCAATCTCATGACGCTAGATCACTCCTAGTGACTGGACCTTCACACCGGCGGGTACTTCGTTGTGGGATATGAAAAAGACGTTGCTCAAAGAGGGTTCGGTCATTTGACGTAGGAAATAGCGAGCTCCAACACTGGTGAGCACAACGGCGGGAATTTCTCTCCGCTCGAATTTGCGCTCGAATCGGACCACAATGTCCCGCACAATCTGAGGAGACAGCATGCAGATGCTATTCGCTTCCGTGTGCTGAACCGCCGATTCAACTGCCTGCTCTGTGGAGTTGTCCATGATGTATGCCGGTAACTCGCCCTTTTGATTCAAGTAGGGTTTCACCACTGTTCGTCGCAAAGATTGTCGGACAAATTCTGTAAGGAGTACCGGATTTTTCGTAGTCCCGGCCGCCTCACCCAGGGATTCGAGGATGGAAACGCCGTCCCGGATGGAAACTCGCTCCCGTAGAAGGTTCTGAAGAACTCTTTGAACAGACGCCAGGGTAAGCAGTTTGGGAACCAGATCCTCGACCACCTTCGGGTTGTCCTGTGCGACACGGTCGCAGAACATTTTTGCGTCCTGGCGGCCGAACATTTCGCTAGAATACTGGCGCAGCAACTCGGAAAAATGTGTTCCGATCACGTTCACGGCGTCCACGACCGTATGCCCGGCGGCCCTTGCGGCATCCACCTTATCTATCGGAATCCAAAGAGCTGGAAGCCCAAAAGCGGGCTCGCGGGTCTGCTGCCCGGGGAAGCTCTTGTCCGCTTTCGCTGTGGGTAATGCCAATTCGCTTCCGGGGAGCAGTTCGTAACGCCCGATCTCGCTGCCCCTTAACAGCACGACGTACTCCCGGGAGCGAAGCGACAGGTTGTCCGTCACCCGCACGGGTGGCAGCAGATAACCGAGATTCGATGCGAACTGCCGGCGAATTCCGGCGATTTTCTTCAGCAGTGGCGACGTCGCTCCGCCAGCCACAAGGTTGACCAGCCCCAGGCCGACTTCGATTGCGATCGGCTCCACTCTGAGCAGCGTTTCGAGGTTGTCCGTTGTCGCGGGAGGCGGCATCGCGGCTTCCTTCTTCTCGACGATCGCCGCTTTTGTGCGCATCTTCCAGGCCGCAGTGCCTAAGCCGCCGCCGAGGAGAAGAAAGGGGATGGTAGGGAGCCCGGGAAAGCACGCGAGAGCCACAAGCACTCCGCTCGCAAGCATCAGAGGCTCCGGCTTCCCAAACAGCTGCTTCTGGAAATCCTCGCTGACGCGCGACTCAGAGGCGGCGCGCGTCACGATCAAACCGCCCGACACGGAAATCATCAGAGCCGGGACAACGGTTACCAGACCGTCACCGATGGTCAGCACTGTGTAGGTTTGAAGCGCTCGCTTGAATTCCATACCGTGCTGGAACACACCGATCAGAAAACCCGCAATGATATTGATGGCCGTGATCATGATGCTGGCGATCGCGTCACGTTGTGTGAATCGCGAAGCACCGTCCATGGCGCCGTAGAACTCAGCTTCCGCGGAAACCTGTTTGCGACGACGCCGCGCTTCTGCCTCGTCGATCAGACCAGCGTTCATTTCCGCATCAATGGACATCTGCTTGCCGGGAAGAGCATCCAAGGTGAACCTGGCCGACACCTCGGAGATGCGGACGGCACCATGGTTGATAACGATGTACTGAATGGCGATCAGGACGAGAAATATGACTGCACCAATGATGTAGTTCCCGCCCACAACGAAGCTGCCGAATGCTTCAATGACGCTTCCGGCAGCCGATGTTCCGCCGTTTCCGTTCAGCAGAATCAGCCGCGCCGAGCTCACGTTGAGCGACAGGCGGAAAAGCGTGAGGAGCAAAAGGGTCGTCGGAAAGACACTGAAATCGACTGGCCGAAGGATATGCATCGCTACCATCAGCACAATCACGGAAATCATGATGTCGATGACGATAAGAATGTCGAGAATGAACGAGGGTAGTGGCGTGATCAATGCGATCACGATCGCGAGCACGGCGATGGGTACACCGAGCTGCCCGATGCCCGCAAGTGAGAAGGTGGGGCCGCCCTTGGCTTTGGTTAACGGTATAGCTTGTGGATGCGCTGACATTTCAACAACTTACGAACTAAGCAGGTAACCTTCGATCCATCAGCTTGTAGATGTAAGCCAGGATTTCCGCCATGGCGCGATAGAACTCGGGCGGAATGGCGCGACCGACATCGATAGCGCTATAAAGTGCTCGGGCGAGCGGAGGGTTCTCGATAATTGGGACTTCATTCTCGATCGCGGTCTGACGTATACGAAGGGCGAGCCAGTTCTTGCCTTTGGCCACGACGATCGGGCACGCCATGGTATCAATGTCGTACTTGATTGCAACCGCGTAGTGCGTCGGGTTGACGATCACCGCGGTCGCGGTGGGCACCTCGCGCATCATCTGACGCCGCAACAGGTCGCGCCGCATGCGTTTGATTTTTCCCTTTATGTGCGGATCGCCTTCATTCTGCTTGTTTTCCTGCTTGATTTCTTCCTTGCTCATCTTCAGCGAGGACATGTGCTTGCGGTACTGCCGGAAGAAATCGACGGAGCCGAACAGAATGAAGATGCCCGCAGCCTTCCAGAGCAGGCTTTGAACCATCTCAGCTATCTTGGGAGCACTCGAGGACACACTCTCAAATGGCAAGCGCATGAGGGTGGAAATGTTGTCGCGATATATGGTCGTGATCGAAACCGCGAGGACGCCAATGAGGACCACAGCCTCGACCACCGACTTGAGGTTCTGTCCCGGCAGATCTTTCAGCCGGCTCGCCGGATTCAAGCGATTGAATTGAGGAACGAGCTTTTGCAGGCTGAAGCCCATCTGGGTAATCCCCAGATTCGCTGCGCCGACGACCGCTACAAGAGCGGCGCCGAAATATGTCAAGGGGACCAGTGCCTGGCGGAAGAGGTCGCTGATAACCTTAACCCATTGCCCGTCAGTCATGTCGCCGGTCATCGCTGATTGGAGAAGGCCTGCGGTGATGCCCTGCATTTTGAGCATCCAAGGGGGTAAAAGTTTGGTGATCAAGACAAGCGCGGCTACAAATTCCACGGCCGTGATCATGCCGCGTGCGGAAAGGAACTGCCCCTGCTCTCGCGCCTTCTTCAGGCGCTGAAGAGTGGGTTTCTCGCTCTTGTTTCCTTCTTGACCGGCCATCTCTAATGCCTGAAGACGTTCTGAATGGTCTCGAACACTTTGGCCGAAAAGCTCTCGTAAAGCGAGGGAGCCAGAGCAAGGGTTGTGACCAGGGTGAACAGTGTCAGCAGCATCTTCAGCGGGAACGCATTGTTGCCCATCTGGAGCTGGGAGCTGATTCGGCCGATGACTGCGAGGGCCAGATCAGTCATAAGCAGGAGTGCCACTACGGGGAGTGCTAAGCGGAGCCCAACCGAGAAGACGTTCGAACCAAGCTGAACAACAGTGGTTGCGAATTGCCGGTTCAGGACAAAATTTCCAGGTGGATAAGCATCCAAACTCGCGACAAAGGCTGCGATCACGTATCGGTAAAGCCCCGTCGTAAAAAAGAGCAGACCCGCGGTCAGCTGAACGAGCACGGGCAGAACGTTGGAATCGGCCTGGGTGGTGGGATCGACAACCGAAGCGTAACCATAGCCGGCCTGCAGTCCAAGCAACTGAGCGCCAAACGTCATTGATTCTGAGATAAAGCTCACCATGAGCCCAATGGCCGTCCCAAGGGCCAGTTCCGAGATCATCCACAAGGCCATGAGCCCGATGCTGGTGCTTGCCGCGTCCACGGCGGGCCAGCGCGGAAACAGAGCGAGTGTGCAGGCCAAGGCGATCGCAATTCTCGCGACACCCGGGCCGGCATCCTGCGACGGCAGCGGAATGAAAACGAACACTCCCGCCATTCGGGAGAGAACAAGGGCAAAACCGAGCAGAATGGACGCTGACAGAGTCAGGTCACTGTGCATAGCGGGCAAGGTCTCCGAAGATCGACGCGGCATAGGCCACGGCACGATGAAACATCCACGGCATGAGAAGGAGGAATCCGCCGAGGCAGGCTATGAGGCGCGGTACGGTACTAAAGACCGAATCCTGCATGGAGGTAGCAATCTGGATCAGATTGATCAATACGCTCAGGACGAAGGAGATGATCAGCAGCGGGGCGCATATCCAGAAGGCGGCCATCAGCGCCTCTCCAACCATGTGAATGACGAATTGGGAGGTCATGTCTCTACTGAAGGAAGCTCTTCATCAACGAACCGATCACCAGGTTCCAGCCATCCACGAGAACAAACAGAAGAATCTTGAATGGGGCGGAAATCATCGCCGGCGGCAACTGCATCATCCCGATGGAAAGCGTCACGGAAGCAACCACGATGTCGATCACAAGAAACGGCAGAAAGAGCACCGCGCCTATCTGAAAGCCCGCCTTCAGCTCCGAAAGGATGTAAGCCGGAATGAGGACTCTTAGGCTGACGTCGGACGGGTTATGAGGAGCAGGCTCCCGTGAAATGCCGACGAACAGATGGATGTCGCGTTCCCGGGCGAATCGCAGCAGGAACTGCTTGAGAGGAGCGGCCCCCTGGTCCATAGCCTGGTCGGTGGTGATTTTGCCTTGCTCGAGGGGCTGCCAGGCTTTCGTATAGATCTCGGAAAACATTGGCTGCACCACCAACATGGAGAGAAACAGAGAAAGTCCGAGCAATACCTGGTTCGAAGGTGCGGTTTGTGTCCCTAGAGCCTGTCGCAGAAAGTGCAGGACAACCGTAATGCGGAGAAACGGCGTAATGCACATGATGGCGGCCGGCAGAAGCGTCAACAGTGTCAGCCCAAGGGCAATCTGCATGGGCGCGCTCAAGGTCAGCCCGCGCCCGTTTGCCGCTGCCGATACGCCCAAAGAACTCAAGGTTGAATTCGCCGCTACGGTTTGAGCCGCTCCAAGAACACTAAAAAAAGCGCCTAACGCGGTGCAGCGGAACCAAGTCATTACCTGTCCCCGCTTTCCGCCAGAAATGCCGAGGCGGCAAATGTGTCGATTTGCGTGCAGCTGGAAGGAGATATGCCGATGAGGATGACCCGATCTTGAACCCGGACCAGATGGAGAGAATGGTGGGCCGTTAGTGGCACCCGCTCAACGACTTGCATGGCTTTCTGTTTGGCCAGGCTTTTCGTAAGGGCAAAGTTGAAGCTCGCGAACCCCCGGCGCCGCATCGCCCAAAGGAAGGCAACCAGCAGCAGGAGAACGAGGAACGCCGCGATGGATTGACTGAAGTTTTCCAAGTTGATCTCTCGTGCCCGACCCGGCTCAGGGCCGGATCGAGCCTATGAAATAACTTGGTTAGGCGTCGGGCTAAAATGTCTCGGATTTTTCCGTCAACCTACCGGATAATCTGGAGCACGTCCTGAAGCATGTTGTCTTCGGTTGTAATGACTTTTGAACTCGCCTGATACCCTCGCTGGAATGTGATCAGATTCGTAAACTGCGTGGCGATGTCTACATTTGAGCCCTCGAGGGCTCCGCTCATAATCTGTCCTCTTCCGCCTGACTCCGCCGTTCCCACCGAAGCCGGGGCGCTCATTCCGGTCGCTGAGTAATTGTTATCACCTACACCTTGGAGCAGATTCAAGTTGCGGAAGGTCGCCAGGGCGAGTTGACCGAGTACCTTCTGCTGACCATTGGAAAACGAGGCCATGATCTGACCGTTGCCGGAGATCGCAACCTTGCTCAATTGGCCTGCGGGCGTACCATCCTGAGTCACACCGTCATACGCCGAATCCTCGGCATATTGCGTTAGGGTCGGGCTCCCGTCGCTATTAAGCATGTTCCAATTCACGCTCATGTTCGATGCTCCATCCGCCAAGCCGGTGATAGACAAAGGCACAGGAGTTCTGGAAGCCGTTGACAGACTCCCGTCTGTGTTGAACGTTAGTGTTCCGGGCGTTGAGAGAATCGAGGTTTGGGTTCCGACCGTGCCGCCCGCAAGATCCTCGCCGGGCACCGTGACATCGTAGGTCCAGGCGTTTGGTGTCGAGCTCTTGGTTAGGTTCACAGTCAGGGTATGGCTTTTTCCGAGCGAGTCCACGATCGGCACAGATACGCTCAATTTATTCGTCGCTCCAGCCGCCGTACCGGCTGCGTTCAGGTTCGCCGTGAATGCGATATTGCCCGTTGCTTGTGCCGTCATGTTCTGGCCTGTTGGAAGAACGATATCGGTCGGCGCAGCCCCCGTGTTGAGCCCTGTCGCAGAGGCCATCCAGCCCTGCACTTTTTGCCCGGATAACGTAGACAAGACGCCATCGGAGCTGAGCGTGAAGTTACCGTCGCGAGTGTATAAAGACTCACCGGCGGAATTCTTCAGGACGAAGAACCCGCTGCCCTGAATGGCAGCCGCCCAAGGCGAGTCGCTGCTGCTGATCGTGCCTTGCGAGAACATCTGCTGAGTAAGAGGCCGGGTAACACCCATGCCAACGGAATTGGACCACCCCAAGTTGGAAGCCACCAGGTCGCGGAAAGCAACATCACTGGTCTTGAAACCGGTGGTATTTATGTTCGCGAGATTGTGACCTGTTGTGTTGATCGCCTCCGATTGAGCTTTGAGGGACGAGAGGGCAATAGAAAATGCGCTTGACATGGTGTTTCCTTAAATCGGTCGTGTGCTGGGTGGCTGTAACTACGCTGCTGTCGTTGCTCCGCTGCTTGTTGTTGTATTCGTCGGTGTGACGACTCGGCCTTTGATTGCGTCCAGATCACTCCGCATCGCGAGATTCTGTTCCAGATTCGAGAACTGGGCCAGCTGCGATACGAATTGCATTCCATCCTGAGGCTGAAGTGGATCTTGATTCTGCAGCTGAGCGACCAGCAGCTTGAGGAACGTGCTCTCATTTGCGAGAGCATCACTGCCCGTTGCGGTCGTGCCGCTCGTCGCGCTATTACTGCTCGCCGTTGTGTTTAGCGCCGAAGCAATGGAGTTCGCTGTGGAAGTGCTTGTGATCTGAGACATAGGAATGAAGTCTTTCTGTTTACTAGGAGTAGTTTTCTAACGCGTCTACCCAATCAGGTTTTTGTTGCTGTCGTCCTTCTCGTCTACCGTCGGAGTTGTTGCCTGAATGCGATCTGGCATTTGGATCTGAAAACGAGCCGCTGGTGTTTCCACCATCGGCCTTGCCTGGCTCTGCAGCTTTCGGAACCCAGACTTCCGCTTGCATCTGCTGCTTGTCGAGGCGAGCCGTCAAATCCGGGAGATGATCCTGGAGATTCTGTGCAAGCGCCGTATCAGCCGATTTGACACTGACGTGCAACTCTCCACCCCGGTCAACGAGCCGTATATCGACGCGGCGATTGTCGTCACTCACGAGCTGCATGTTCACGTTGCGAACCGGTTCGGCGGTGGCGGCAGATGGCAGCTCCGCTGCGGTCTGAGCCGCAGAGGGCGTCGCGTGCTCTTCGGTTATCCGCGTCGTGTCGAAGGGTTCAGGAGTTCGGACCTCGGAGAGATGGAACATGTTCTGCTGCTGCGATGATTCTTCGTGTTCGTGAGCGTTCTCCTCGAGCAAGGAACCCGAAGCCGCCTGGACAGCATTGGATGACGCCGCCGAAAAATTCGTTTGGACGAGATCGGCCACGGAGGATACCGGTTCGGCAGAATTGGCGAGCTTCGAGGAATTCAAAGCCTGACCACTGCCAAGGCGCATCGCGAACGCCAACGTATTTGCATTCAAAATGCCCACAGCGCCTTTAGCGTTGTTACCATTTTCCCCAATCCCGAAGACTTCAGTACCCTTTGAGGTGGCAACAGACGCATCAGATTTATCCGAGCTTGCAGTCGCGGAGGGATCGGTAGAAGCGAGGCTTTGCGCCTGAAGCATCGCGAGAGCCGGGTCTTCGTTTTGATCGGCCGCCCCGGCCAAGAGTGCATGCAGCTTCGCTTGGAGCCGATCTTTGGAGGATCCAGCTTCCGCCGCTATTTGAGACGTACTAGATTCACCGCGCCCCTCGGCACTGAAGCTCTCGAATTTTCCAGACACCAGTCCAAGCAGAAAGTTGATTGGAAGGGGCTTGTCTTCTATCGCTTGGTTTGCAGCATCGCTAACAACCGCCGGGTTTACGTCGTCCGCCTTCTTCGCAGGCTTTCCGTCTTTCTTCTCGGATTCCCTGCCTCGATCGGTTTTCGAAGATGTCTGGCCGTCTGACGTCCGACGGAACACCTGAGAAAAGCTGTCGCGCTTCGCGGTTGCACGCAAGTTGTTCGAGCTGCGCGAAGCAATCGGGGCGTTGTCGCGCATAGATGCAACATTGAAATTAGGGACAGCGTTGGCACTGGCGGTCATGAGCTTTGCCCTAGTGCACGTCGCGCGCCAGACTTGCCGACACGGCCTTTCAACTACTTAGGAGCAAGGCATCACCTGAACCGTCAAATTTTTGACGCAGTATCCGTGTCGGACGGCAACTTCTCGACACCTGAAGTCAGCTCTCTCCTTTGTCATCGAAAATGTTGATCAATTTGTAGAATCTTTCTGCGTTCTTCCGACCATTTCTTTGTGGAAATCGATTTCCCACAGGAGCTCGTATGGACGCTTTAACAACCGCTGCGGCGGGCGGTATTCAGTCGCGAATGGAAGCACTGGACATGCTCGCTAACAATCTCGCGAACACGTCGAGCAGCGGCTTCAAGGCCGACCGGGAGTTTTACACAACCTATATGGCTCCCGAACTTGGAAGCGAAGCAAATCCGATCGTAGGCGAGACACCCCTCGTCCAGCAGCACTGGACTGACTTCTCCCAAGGCAACCTGGTGAAGTCCGGCAATGAGACCGATCTTGCTCTATCGGGCAGCGGGTTCTTCGCCGTAAACGGACCGAATAGCACCCTGTACACTCGCAACGGAAATTTCCACGTCACGTCCCAAGGCGTCCTGGCCACCGCAGAGGGCTACCCGGTCCGCTTGTCTTCCGGCGAAATCGTTCAGACGCAGCCGGGTGAGGCCATCGTCGTTGGAAAAGACGGTCAGGTCTCACAAGGCGCAAACGTCATCGGAAAATTAGCCATTGTTGATTTCAAAGATCCGCATCAACTTGGAAAGGCCGGATCCACTTATTTCGCTACCTCGGATCCAAAAGCTGGGCCCGACGGTACCGCAACGGCAGAGGTCTACCAGGGGTCGGCCGAGACATCGAACGCTGCGCCAGCCGAATCAGCAGCAAGGATGGTGACTCTGCTGCGGAGCTTCGAAATGCTGCAGAACGCAATAAAGATTGGCACTGAGATGAATCGGCACGCGGTGGAAGATGTGGCGCGGGTCAGTGCATAACCAACAACGGAAGATCAGGAACTAATAAATGATAAGAGCATTGAACACGGCCGCCAGTGGGATGACGGCACAACAGTTAAACCTGGACAGCATCGCACACAATCTGGCGAACTCAAGCACCGCCGGATTCAAAGAGCGTAGAGCCCAGTTTCAGGACCTGATCTACCAGAGCATGATTCAGCCCGGTGCCTCCTCCGGCCAGCAGACGACCACGCCCGTTGGACTTCAGATCGGACTGGGAACGCGAACGGTCTCGAACGAGATTATCTTCTCGCAGGGGAACATCACACAAACCGACAACAACTTGGACCTGGCCATCCAGGGCAAGGGGTTCTTCCAGATTCGCCGATCTACAGGCGAACTCGCATATACGAGGGCCGGACTCTTTCAACTCGATCGAAACGGCACCATGGTAACAGCGGAAGGCGATCCATTAGAGCCGCAAATCACGATTCCGGCGAACGCTCAAACGGTATCGATCGCACAAGACGGAACAGTTAGTTACACGATGGCTGGCCAAAATGCTGCCCAGCGCGCAGGACAGATCCAACTGGCAAACTTCCAAAACCCCGCCGGCCTGAACAGCCTCGGCAACTCTTTGTTCACGCCGACCGATGCCTCGGGTGATGCGCAGGTCGGCACACCGGGCGGTGCTGAAGGTCTGGGAACAGTTCTCCAGGGCTACAGCGAGCAGTCGAACGTGAACGTGGTGGAAGAATTCGTCAACATGATTCAAAGCCAGCGCGCTTACGAAGCCAACTCAAGGGTCATTAAGGCTGCGGACGAAATGTATCAGCAGATCAACCAAGTCACTCAATGATCGCTGGCGTTCTAATTGCCGCATCACTCCAGGCAGCATTAGCATGCCACGTGATCGACAACGATCGCATTTACGGACGCGATCTGGCGGCGGCCGAGGCCGCTTTTCAGGCGCTTCCTCCAAACCTGGAGGTGGGGCTTGCTCCTGTTCCCGGACAGCAGCGCATTTTCCGACCGGAGGAACTCGACAGGATCGGACGCGCTCACCACATTGAATTCGTTTCTGCTCAACCGATTTGTTTCGCGTGGAAGCTGAAGACCCCGCAACGAGCGGATCTCCTGGCGGCAATGAATGAGACTCTTGCCAATCGCAATGCGGCGATCGAGATTGTCGACCAGAGCAACAATGCTCTGCCCGAAGGCAAACTCAGTTTTCCGCTATCCGGCCTGAGTGGCACTTCTGATGGTCCTGTGGTTTGGCGAGGCTCCATGATTTACGGGAACGGGCGCACGTTCCTCACGTGGGCTCGCGTTCGAATCAGTGTCCGAGAACGTCACGTCGCCGCGGCAGAGATTCTTCACCCGGGCGATGAAATCCGGCCGGATCAGCTAAAGCTGGTCGACTATCAAGGGCCGCTGACTCGCGAGCATCATTTCACGTCTCTCGCCGAAGTTGCCGGCATGACGCCTCGGAGCACGGTGAATCCCGACGTATCTCTGCTCGACACGATGCTGCGCGAGAGGAAACAAGTGGAGCGCGGAGACCTCGTCCAGGTGACCGTTCAGGCCGAGCGGACCAGGATTGAGGCGCAGGGAATTGCGGAAGAAGGCGGCACGCCCGGGTCATTGGTTACTGTTCGCAATACGAAGAGCGGCCGTCGATTCAGGGCTAAGGTGCAGGAGAAAGGCAAAGTTCTTGTAATTCCGGAAGGGCCCGCCGGTCTGGTAACGGATGAGGATTTGAAGTCACGATGAGAAGGACCTTCGAGGTATTTGCGCTGATCGCGTTGTCGGTCGTGTCCGGTTTCGCTGAGAAGAGCGACAAGAAACGCGACAAAGAAGCCATGTCCGCGCTGGATGAATATGTTCAGCAGGCCCATAGGGCTGCGGAAACCGCACCCGTTGAGAGCCCCGGGTCTTTATGGTCTGGAGCTGCGATGCTCGTCGATATCTCCAGCGACCTGCGGGCCCGACACGTCAACGATATGGTGACGATACTCGTCAACGAGATCGCGTCCGCCGTTTCAACTGGCGCCACGAAGACCGGACGAAGCTCCGACCTAACTGCGTCCGTGGGTTCGGCGGCAGGTAAGCTTTCTGTTCCGGCCAGATTCTCGAATATCCTGACTACCTCTTCTAAGACCAATTTGGATGGTTCCGGGACAACATCCCGGACAACAACTCTTACCACCACCATCACGGCCCGCGTTGTCGATGTGCTTCCCAATGGATTCCTTGTCGTCGAGGGCAATAAGACGGTTCTCGTCAACTCCGAGAACCAGGTCGTAACGTTGCGGGGCGTCGTGCGTCCGACCGACCTTACGACTGCAAATACCGTGCAATCCGGGAGCGTCGGCCAGATGGAACTCAAAATCAACGGCAAAGGCGTCGTAAACGATGCCGTTCGCAGACCTAACTTTCTCTATCGCCTGTTGCTGGGTGTTTTGCCTTTCTAACGAACATGAAATCTGTCGCTTGTCTGTTTCTTCTTTTTGCTGCGATTCTTTCGGCTACGGACGCTGGTGATAGTCACGGAGTCCGGCTGAAGGACCTGGTGACGATTGAAGGCGTCAGAACGAATCAAATACTCGGCTACGGACTGGTCGTAGGTTTGAATGGCACCGGAGATAGACAGCAGACCGTATTCTCGGCGCAGAGTCTGACGAATCTCCTGCAACGTATGGGTGTCAGCGTCAACCCAGGGGCGATCACGGTTAAAAATACGGCTTCCGTATTGGTCACCGCCACTCTTCCAGCATTTGCACAGCCCGGCACGACGCTCGATGCAACTGTAGCCGCGATTGGGGACGCCAGCAACCTGCAAGGTGGATTGCTGGTTCTCACGACGCTCAAGGGCATCAACGGTCAGGTCTATGGGACAGCGCAGGGGCCGGTAGTTACAGGAGGATTTGTCGCCGGAAGGACTGCCAATTCTGCGACGGTTAACCATCCGACGGTCGGGCGCATTCCAAACGGCATCAATGTGGAGCGGTTAGCACCTTCAGTAGCGATCGGAGCTATCGTCCGGTTGCAGTTGCGCGAAGCGGACTTCACGACCGCTGCCAGGGTGGCAGAGGTCGTCAATCGCCATTTTCCTAGTGCGGCCGATCTCGCACATCCCGAAAACTCAGCTCTGGTATCGGTGTCAGTCCCTCCTCAATACTCAGCGCGGCCTATTGAATTCATCTCTGAACTCGAACGCCTCTCGGTCGAGCCCGACAGGATCGCCCGAGTCGTCGTGAACGAAAGAACGGGAACCGTAGTGCTCGGCAAAGATGTCCGGATCTCTCCGGTGGCCATCATGCACGGCAATCTGACAGTGGAGATTCAGACCACATACACAGCCACTGAGCCGGCGCCGTTCTCTTCCACTCCTTCTGTCGTCGTTCCTCAAACGACGGTAGCGGCGAAAGACGAGAAGGCCCGCAATGTTGTCCTGAAAGACGGGGCAACGGTGGAAGAGCTTGTGAAGTCCCTGGCCTCAATTGGATCGACAACTCGCGATGTGATTGCGATACTCCAGAACCTGCGGGCTGCGGGCGCCCTCGATGCCGAATTGGACGTTATCTAGAAATGACTATTTCCCCAAACCTCTCAGCGGCCACCGCTCTCACCGGCGCCACCAACACGACGGCAAAGCCCTCAAAGATTCACGAAGCAGCCCAGCAGTTCGAGGCTCTCATGATCGGCGAGATGCTGAAATCTGCCAGAGAAAGCGGTGCCTGGGGGCTATCGGAAGAAAACGCCGACCCCGGCCAGGATACGTTTTCGGGTATGGCCGAATCCCAATTCGCGAATGCCCTGGCGAAAAGTGGCGGCTTGGGGCTTTCGCACATGGTCGAGCAGAGCGTTTCTCATCAGGCCGGCACTCAGAAGGAATAAACCTCGCGTCCGATGTTTTCTGCGGATTCCGGGAAGTAGCTTCCGTACGAAAATCCCGCTTCCTGTTCGTAACTAAAGGCCGCGGGGGCTTTGCACACGGCGGTTTCTGCCTGTGAAGGAGCAGGGTTGCTGTTCGACAACTGCCGCCAGGATTCCAACAGGCTCGAGAGCAGGCCCACAACCTCGTTCATTGGTTCCGCGGATTTCGTTGCATGAGCAAGAAGCAGACGCTGCTGCATGTAGCTATAGAGCCGCTTCAGATTCCCGCTGATTTCGCCACCCTTGTCGTGATCGAGAGAGCACATCAGTTCCGCCAGAATGCTCACGGCCTTTGTTATCGAACGGGAGCGAGCAAAATCCTCGCCGGAAACTAGAGCACCTTTCGCCTGTTCGATAGCACCGATCGCACCTTCGTAAAGGGCAATGACCAGCTGTAAGGGGCTGGCCTCGAGCAAGCTCGATTGGGCGTAAATGGTGTAAAAGTTCTGGTCGTTCAACCTACTGTCCTCACAAACAATATCGTCCCGGATCGTGACGTTTTAGAGGACTTTGCATAGAGAAACGCTTGAGAGGCTTACGGCTGCCTCTCAACTTCGTTATGGGCCAGGCTCCCACGATCATTGTTGCCCGGAGCCGCCAGAAGAATCCTTAGAAACGCATGTTTTCAATCATTGGAATTGTAGTTGTCATCGGAGCTGTTATCGGAGGCTACCTGATGGAACACGGCAAGCTGGCGGTTTTGATCCAACCGGCCGAGCTCGTCATTATCGGGGGAGCCGCGATCGGAACTCTGCTGATCGGCAATCCGCTTCCCGTGATCATCAAGATCATCAAAGGGATCTTGGGAATCCTCAGTTCCGGCAAATACAACAAGGATCTGTACCTGAACACGCTGAAGATGTTGAACGACCTGTTTTCACAGGGCAAGAAGGGCGGAATGGTAAGCCTGGAGCCTCACGTGGAGGAACCGGACAAGAGCGAGCTGTTCAAAAAACACGAATTCCTTCACAAGGATCATCACGCACTCGTGTTCATCTGCGACACCATGCGTATGGCACTCAGCGGCACCGTATCTCACTTCGATCTCGATCAAATGATGGATGTCGATCTCGAGGTTCATCACAAGGAAGTGGCGAAGCCCGTCAGTGCGTTAACGACCGTTGCGGACTCGCTGCCGGGATTAGGTATTGTGGCAGCCGTACTGGGCGTCGTGATCACGATGGGATCACTGGGCGGACCTCCCGACGAGATTGGGCACAAGGTGGCAGCCGCGCTCGTTGGAACATTTCTCGGTATTTTGCTGTGCTATGGCTTCCTGGCTCCGCTTGCGTCGAGCATGACGCACATGAACGAAGCCGAGTCGCAATACTACCATTGCCTGCGAACAGGAATGATCGCGTTCGTCCGGGGCGCTGCACCTATCCTGGCCGTTGAATTCTCCCGTCGAGCGATCCCTTCGGACGTTCGGCCCAGCTTCAAGGAAATGGAAGCTGCGTGCCGGGGTGAAAAGGCCGCCGCGTAAACATGTCAGCTCCCGTTCAGCCAATCATCGTCATCAAGAAGAAGAGCGGGCATGCCGGCCACCATGGGGGCGCCTGGAAAGTAGCGTATGCCGACTTTGTTACGGCCATGATGGCGCTATTCATCGTTCTCTGGCTCATGCATGCAAGTCCGGAAGTACAGAAAGCGGTTGGCGGTTATTTCAAGGATCCAAGCGGCACCGCATCAAAAACAGGAACTAATGTTGCCGGTGCCGGACTCGGAGTGACTCTGGACAAGAAGAACATCGACCACCTGAAAGACAAGCTTGAACAGGCTATCAAGAACAATCCAGAGTTCGAGAAGCTCAAAGACAACGTAGAAATCACGGTAACCGGAGAAGGCCTGCGGATTGAGTTGGTGGAATCGGAGAAAGGGCTGTTCTTCGAAAGCGGCCAACCGTTGCCCACAGGAACCGGTAAAGATCTCCTGGTCAAGCTAGCTCAGGAGCTTGGGAGGATCAACAGTCCCGTCGCTCTCGAAGGACATACGGACTCACAGTCTTACGGAGCCGACGGTTACACAAATTGGGAGCTTTCGTCAGATCGTGCCAACGCGGCTCGCCGGATCATGCAGAGTGCCGGGTTAAAACCCGGGCAGGTGAGCCAGGTGCGGGGATTCGCTGATCAACAACTTCGGGTTCCAGACAAACCCGACAGCCCCTCGAATCGCCGGGTCTCCATCATTCTGCAATACCGCTCGGCAGAGCCAGCCAAAAACGAGAAGCCAGCAGGCGAACACCCCAAAGGGAGTTCGGACCCGGAAGCGACTAAAGCAGAAGCTACCAAGGCTGCGGGCGCCAAACCTCCCTCCGAAGAGAGCAAACGAGCTGCCCCGGACGCCAGAGCCAAAGGTGAGAAGGCACCGGATTCTAAGCCTGAACCTGCGAAAAAGCACGAATCGTAGTGACTGGTCCCAAACTGATCTTCTCGGGTTTCTTCCTGGCCTTGAGCCTTTTGCGCGCCCAGGAGCCTGCGCGTCAAGCGCAACTGAGTAGTATCGCTGCCCAGTTAGGGTCGGTGCGGCAGCAGAGCTTGTCTCTTGAAGTACAACGACAGTCAGTAGTGAAACAAGAAGCTTCCGTCCACCGGATGCCGAAACAAACGGCATTTCTTGAGCCGCTCCAAGTGGACGCTCCGTACGTGGATTGTGACGCCCTCGCCCCCCGTGAAACTGACAGACTGATTGCGACAGCGGCACGGACGCAGTCAGTTTCGGCGGATCTGTTAAGGGCCGTCATTCGCCAGGAGTCAGCTTTTCGCCCCTGTGCCGTTTCCGAAAAGGGAGCCCAGGGTTTGATGCAGCTGATGCCCGCCACCGCGGCTGCGTACAACGTCAGCGACCCGTTCGATCCACAGCAAAATATCCTAGCGGGGGCGGCCTACCTGCGCCAATTGATGCAGAGATACGCTGGAGACGCCTCGCGTGCACTGAGCGCCTACAACGCCGGCCCGCAGCGGGTGGATCCGATTGAAGGGATTCCGGACATACCCGAAACGCAGAATTATGTAAGCTCCATCTTCCGGGACCTTGGGTGGACATTACCTGCACGGCCATCCATGCCTCCAGATACCGGATTAGAGCAGGACGCACCAGTGACGGACGCCGCGACTGATGCAACGGAACAAGCAATACCTGCCGCCCAGGCCACGCCTGAAGCAAATGTCGAACCTCCCATCAAAGACAAGGCTGGCTCACCCGCACCCCCATTACTGTAGGTGTCCAGCAAGCCGCGACATCCGGGCTGCGTAGGGTACGATTTGACTGGGTTGGCGCTGGCATGTTGAAACAGCTTCCCCGAGAATCCTATGAAGAGCATTGAAATCGTTCAGAAGATTAGAGAGATAGCGATTGTCCCGGTAGTTCGAACTAATAATGCCGATTCGGCTATTCGAGCAGTTGAGGCGATCAGCAACGGCGGGATTGCGTGCGCCGAGATCACCATGACCGTGAAGGGGGCCATTCGGGCACTGGAACAAGTCGCTGACCGCTTCGGAGACAAGATACTCCTGGGCGCCGGGACGGTACTGGACCCCGAGACTGCACGGGCGTGTATGTTGGCCGGTGCCAACTTTTTTGTCACTCCCGCGTTGAACCGCGAGACGATTGCATTAGCAAAGCGCTACTCCAAGCCAATCTTTCCCGGCGCTTTGACTCCCACGGAAGTGCTCGCCGCGTGGGACGCAGGCGCCGATGGTATCAAGGTGTTCCCTTGCAGTGCCGTTGGAGGCGCGAAGTACATCCGGGCGCTGAAAGGTCCGTTCCCTGATATCGAATTCGTTCCAACGGGTGGGGTGAATCTGGACACAGTGTCTGATTTCCTAGCGGCGGGATGCTGTGCCGTTGGTGTCGGGTCGGAACTCGTCGATGCCAAACTGATCAGCGCAGGCAAATTCGATGAATTGACTCAAAGGGCCCAGCAATATAAGCAGAAGGTCCTGGATTTCCAGGCTACTCAGTAGCACCTGCTCTGTCGAACCCTGAACCGGCGCTGATCACCCGGGCCGCCGCAGACCTGGGTGACAATAAAGTATAAACTTCGTCATTTCTCTCAGATGGCTTCACGCTCATGCTTTTTCAAATAAGTCCTCCCGCTACAGACGAAAATGCAGCGATCCTGCTCAACCGCCAGGACAACATTGCGGTCGCACGGATTCTTCTCGCACCCGGTCAAGGGATCCAGATCGGTGACAGGAGTTTGAGCGCAACCGAAACAATCCAGCCTGGTCACAAGGTGGCAATCACCGATATCCGGGCCGGAGATCCTGTGCTTCGCTATGGCGAGGTGATCGGGTTCGCTCGCGTCGCTATTCCCGCCGGAAGCCACGTGCATGAGCACAACCTGGCTTTCAGGGCCGTTGACCACGATTTCGATATCGAGGCACCGACTCCGTTCCCGCAAAAGCACACGAGAACGTTCCGCGGTTTCTTGCGCGATGACGGGCGGGTTGGAACGCGGAATTACATCGCGGTGGTAGCAGCCAGCAACTGCGCGGCGCACACGGTGGACCTGGTCGAACGCAGCTTCGGCAATGTGCCCCTGCCACCGAATGTGGACGGCGTCGTCGCTTTCCCGCACGGAGACGGCTGTGCGTCTACGATCGGCCCTGACACCCGGCAACTCCAGCGGACGCTCGAGGGAGTGCTGGACCATCCCAACGTCGCCGCCGCGATCATTATTGGCTTGGGTTGCGAAGTGAATCAGATCGATCACTACCTGGGACAGAGCGACAACGGGCGGGCCAAAAGCCTGATCGGCTTCACGTTGCAGGAATCAGGCGGCACCTCCCGGTCACTTGCACAGGCCCGAACCCATATCGAAGATCTGATGGCAAGGGCGTCAGCCATGACGCGAACGGAAGTTTCGGCATCACACCTGAATCTGGGCCTGAATTGCGGCGGTTCTGATTCGTTTTCGGGGATCACGGCCAACCCTGCGCTTGGCTACTGCTGTGATTGCATCGTCCGCGAAGGGGGAACGGTCGTTCTCGCCGAGACCACCGAGATTTTCGGAGCGGAACACCTTCTCGCGCGGCGGGCAAAGGATGCCGCAACAGCTCGCAAGCTGCTCGATTGCGTCGAGTCTTATAAAGCATATTTACGCCAGTTTGGAGGCAGCTTCAACGACAACCCGTCGCCCGGAAATAAGAAGGGTGGTTTGACGAACATCGTTGAGAAATCGCTCGGAGCGATTGCCAAAGCAGGAACATCCCCTCTCAATGACGTGGTCGATTACGCCGAGAGGATCCGCAGCCACGGTCTTGTATTTATGAACACTCCGGGCTACGATCCGGCATCTTTAGCCGGACTGGCCGCGGGCGGTGTGAATTTGATCGCATTCACAACGGGACGCGGCAGTGCGATCGGCTTCCCGAGCGTTCCGACTTTGAAGATCAGCAGCAACTCCGATACGTTCAGGAGGATGCCGGACAACATGGACATCAACGCGGGTCCCATCGCCGATGGTTCCAGCACCGTCGAGGAGGTTGGGCGGGAAATCTTCGAATCGTTGTTACGTATCGCATCCGGCGAAAGAACGAAAGCAGAAGTCCTGGGTCACCATGAGTTCGTGCCTTGGAAAATAGGTCCTACCCTTTAGTAACAGCAATTTACAAGCTCGAGCGGATCGGGTGCGCTGAGGCGATGAGGTAATGTCCTTGGCGAAACCAACCGTTCATGCCACGCCCTATCTGTTTCATGATCATGCCGTACGGCACGAAATCCATCTCTGCCGCTGCGGGCGGTGAGGCACCGGAAAGAGTGGATTTCGATCGCTTGTGGGAGGCGGCTCTTCGTCCTGCCATCAGCGATGCCGGTTACGAACCCGTAAGAGCAAACGAAGATTTTGGCGCGCTTATCATCACGGAGATGATTGAACGCCTTGCCATTTCCGACCTGGTGTTGGCCGATGTCTCCATTCCCAATGGGAATGTTTATTACGAAGTTGGGATTCGCCACGCGGCGCAGCGCCGGGGGTGCATTATGACTGCGGCGACCTGGTCCAAGCCGCTCTTCGACATCGACCAGATGCGTCAGATTCGTTACCCGCTGCCCACCTCAACCGTTTCGGACCAAGTAGCGGGTCAGATCCATCAGATCGTGCAGTCCGCCATCCCGGTGATGAGTTCGGGCGATTCTCCGTTCTACCAAGTCTTTCCTAAGTACCCCGAGTTAGAGTCGGCCCGAAGTACGGCTTTCCGGAAGAGCCTCGAAGAGCTTTCCCGGTTTCAGGCGGAAATCATCGCGGCGCGTTCGGCCGCCGGGGATGAATGCCGGACACGGGCCCTTGCGCTTCGAGAGAAGTACTACACTGGCGGACCCATTCAGAAAGCCGTTGCTCTCGAATTATTGTTCACGCTGCGAGACTGCACCGATTGGCCGACGATTGAGCAGTTTATCGAAACGTTGCCGAGTGAGCTTCGTAATTCACCGGTCGTAGAGGAACAGCGCGCACTAGCTCGGTCGAAGGCGGGAGATCATGATCTGGCGATCGGCGCATTGCGCGAACTGATTTCCAATCACGGCGACACTGCAGAACGAAGAGGTCTTCTGGGAGGTCTTTACAAGCAAAAGTGGATTTCGGGCAGGAACCCAATCGATCTGGATCGTGCGATCGGAGAATACGAGGCTGGCATGAAGCTCGATTTGAACGACTACTATCCCTCCTCAAACCTCGCCCGGTTGTATCGTACACGGAAACGCAAAGGGGATGAGGACCGAGCCCGCGTCTCTGCTGCGGTTGCGCTTACCGCCTGCGAACGCGCGAAGCTCCGCAAATCACACGACGAGTGGCTGAATGCAACATTGCTCGGCGCCGCTTTCGACGCGGGCGACGTGCAGAAGGCCGAGGACTTAGCTCATGCCATCGCCGCCGACGGACCGGCCATTTGGAAAGTAGAAACGACCCTTGCAGATTGCAAGTTGGCCTCAGAACTGTTCGAAGAGCCTCGCCGTACTCAACTCCTCGCGGTTGCCGGTCAGCTTTCTCGTTTGCTGTTAGCGAAACAGGCTTAGGTCGATGGCCTCACCCATGGCCTGATAACCAGCATCACCCGGGTGAAGGAGATCGCCGCCGTCGTACCGGGCAAGCATGCGGTCGGGATTCTGGGGATCGCGAACAGCCTTATCGAAGTCGATCACACCGTCAAATGAATGGCTGGTGCGGATCCATTCATTCACCGCTTTGCGCTTCAGTTCTTTCTCCGGGGTGAAATAACCTGGAGTCGTCGTTCCGGCAAACGGCGTTAGCGTAGCCCCGAAGATCTTAAGACCTGCTTCGTGAGCCCGCTCAATGAGCTGTTTGTACGCTGCGATGATATCTTCCGCCGTGACCGCCTGATCGATAGGAGCGGATTGCCCCGGATGACCGATATCGTTGATACCTTCAAGAACGATCACGTACCGAACACCCGGCTGAGCAAGAACATCACGAGTGAAGCGGGCGAGAGCATTCACGCCGAAATGTATGTCGACCGCCGGATCGTGCAGAAGCCTGTTGCCGCCAATACCTTCGTCCAGGACTCCGAGCGATATCCCAGATTTCTGAGCAACCAGCCGGTTCGCAAGGATGTTCGGCCAGCGGCGATTCGCATCGACGGTAGATCGGGCTCCATCTGTGATGGAATCGCCGAATGCCACGACCGTAGCCGCAGACGGGGAAGCAGAAACATCCAGCCCGGTCAAGAACACCCACGAGGTAATCTTCACGGCGTCCAAGATCGATGGGGACGCGGTCAAGTTCCCTGAACCCACATAGGAGGTTTGTTGGGCCAAGTAGTGAATGCCCGCACCTGCCGTGGCTTTCGGTAAGAAGAGACTGATTGCAACGTCACTCGAGGCGGGAATCTCCATCTCGACCGGGTCACTCAACACAGTTGCATTCGTCGGGATGAACACCGACGTCCGGCCCCCAAACGTGAGCGGGCGATCGGATCCGGCGACAACTGTGGATTCACTCTGCCGCAGCGCTATATGTGCCGCCCCGATCGTGACGGGTTCTCTGCCATACGCATTGGACAAGCGGACGCGAACGGCCCTCCCCGCCGCGCTGGTGTGTACAATTTCCCGGATAGTCTGGTTTGCAAAAAGAAGATGATTCGAAAACATCAGTGCCGGACTTTCCAGCTGCGGCGCTGGACTCGCGCCCCAGGTTCCGATCCAGCGTGCATCATCCGCCGCGTTTCCCAGTATCGCCGCAATGAGGAAGGTAAGAATACCGAAAGCAGTCTTCATGCTCGTGGTTATCGTATCGTTTGCCTGGATGGCAGAGTGGTTCAGGTGTCAATACGAGTGCGAAGAATCCGATGCGTCGATCTCTAGCTTCAGCAAACCGCCGATTTGCAGGAACTCCTCGAGGCTCGACGGTTTTCTGATGTATTTGTTCGCTCCGAGTTGCGCAGTTTCCGCCATGTCTTTCGGAGAACCGGACGAACTAAGAATCACGACCGGGACTGGATCAAACACAGGGCAATTGCGAATGTAACGCAATACTTCCCGTCCGCTCCTTTTAGGCAGGTTCAAATCGATAATCGCCAAGCGAGGGCACGCCATCACGCCTGAATCGATTTCGCGGATGAACGAAACGGCCTTTTCTCCGTCGCCAGTTACGAACAATTCACATGAAATATCGTGCTCCTCAAGGGCCATGCGGAGAAGTTCCACGTCCGCTGGGTTGTCTTCCGCCAAGAAAATAGACGGAGCCGAGGAACGTTCAGCTTGCCGGGTCCGCCGCCCGATCCGGTAATGTGAATAGAAACTCAGCGCCTTGCCCGAGTTCGGATTCGACCCAGATTCGGCCACCATAGCGCTCCACGATTTTCTGACAGATGGCGAGGCCAACCCCGGTACCGTCGTATTCGTCGTTCCCATGGAGACGTCTGAAGAGACCAAAGATCTGTTCCTTGTAGTGGGGATCGATGCCGATGCCATTATCGCGTACAGAAAACAGCCA
The DNA here is from genome assembly GCA_045807925.1 of Bryobacteraceae bacterium. Taxonomy (GTDB): domain Bacteria; phylum Acidobacteriota; class Terriglobia; order Bryobacterales; family Bryobacteraceae; genus Bog-105. Next base: position 81,214 of record JBJMGK010000236.1, read on the forward strand.
GGCACTCTCCTGGCGGATAGCACTCACGTGAACTTTCGGGGGATTCTTGCCTACGTACTTGATAGCATTGCCGACCAGATTTTGAAAGAGTTGCAGCATGTGAACTTTGGCGAGAGCTACTGTGGGAAGAGGGCCCATCGTGATTGTCGCGCCGGCGGCTTCGATTGCCTGCTGAAGGTTAGAGGTGACGGTCTGCATGATTTCCTCAACGTGGACCGGATCACAGCCGTGCGTTTCGGTATCAATAGACTGTGAATAAGCGAGAATGTCGCGAAGGAGCGCTTCCATCCGTAGCGCTCCCTGCACCGCAAAATTGATGTAACGGTCAGCATCATCGTCCAATTTGCTCCGATAGCGCTTCTGCAGCAACTGGACATAGGCGCTAATCATGCGGATCGGCTCCTGGAGATCGTGGGAAACCGAATAAGCAAACTGGTTCAGGTCTTCGTTAGCTCTCTGCAACTCGCCGTTTACTATGCGTAGCGACGCTTGTGCCGCCTTTGATTCCGTAAACAGGCTTGCATTGTCGATTGCAATGGCCGCGCGTCTCGCCAGTTCTTCCGCGAGCGCCAGATCAGCACCGGTATACGTTCTGTCAGATTTGGAGCTCACAAAAGTAATCACGCCGAGTGAGCGCTCACGGTGAACCATCGGGACGACCATGACCGATGCGATACCCATGGCGAGGACCATCTTCAACTGCTCAGGATCCTGGGTTCGCCGCATGATCAGCTGTTCGGGAACTACTTCCATGACGAAGGATTTGCCCGTTCGGAACACGACCTGGCTTGCGTCGTCTTGGCTTACGGGATATTTCTCGCGATAAGCGCGCGCAAGCTGAATTTTTGCCGGATCCAAATGTTCAATGGTTACCCGTTCCAAATTGCCATCACGAGAGACGTCGACGGCACACCAATCTGCAAAGGCCGCGACTGCCAGTCTGGCAACGCTCCGTAGCGTGGTTTCATAATCGAGCGAGGATGCCAACACTGCCCCGGCCTCCGCAAGGAATGCCGCCCGCTGTTCGGACAACTGCGCCTGCTTTCGGAGCTCCTTCTCGCGTTCATAGAGTTCCGAAGTACCCAGGGCTGCGGCCGCCATATTGCCGAGTGCTGAAGCAATCCGAATCTCGGATTCCGAAAACTTGTGAGGGGCCTTCCAATAAAGCACGACGGTACCGGACACGTCGCCATGGATATGTAGAGGGACCACCATCATCGCGCGGATGCCCTCCGCGCGAAGTACCTTCTGGCGGATTGCAAGAAACGGTTCCTGCGTAACATCTTCGAAGGCGAGGGGCGATCTGGGCAGAGGGCTGCTACCTATTCCTTGCGTAGCGCCGTTCTGAGCAAATTCCGCAGATAAACCGGCTGACGATACCAGTTTCCATTCACCTTCTTCGTTTAGCTTCCGCCAAACTGCATAAGCATCGGCCGACCCAAAGCGATGCGCTAGTTCGATAATCGTTCGGAGGACCTCGCTTGTCTGTGGTGAAGCGAGAAGCGCGCTCGAGGCTTCGACGAGCAGCATTAACTCCGGGTTAGAGGTTTCCAAATTCGTCCGTGTGAGTCAGAGTCTCAAGCAAGCAGCCAGCACAAAGTATATATATCAACCTTCATTGTGCGATCTATGCGCCCGAAAGGCTGCGCACTTCGGTCGAAAGGCGGCGTCGTAATCTGAACCGAGCTAAATGGCGGCTCTGCGATCGTACTTCGATACGCGTTTCAGTAAATTGTCGACTTCGGCGCGCGCCCTTGCAGTTAGAGTACTCGCGGGTTTGCGCTGGGCGTCGAAGAGAATTGCGCCGCGCTTCTGAAGCACGTATTTGCGAACCGCCAACCCGACGCCTTGCTGCTGCTCGTAGCGAATCAACGGCAGGTGAGCGTCAAACAGATCGTGTGCCTCATCGCTGTTGCCCGCTCCGTGAAGCCTGACGAGGTCGACGAGCATATCTGGGAAGGCATACCCGGTCATCGCGCCGTCTGCCCCACGAGGGAGCTCGAAATCGAGGAACAAACCACCATTGCCGCACAGGATGGAGATGTGGCGCATGGAACCGTCGGCTTCGAAGCCACGCATCGCAGTAATTTTCTCGAGACCGGGCCAATCTTCGTGCTTCAACATCACGCACGAAGGGTGGTTAACAACGATCTGCCGAATTACCTTCGGCGTCATGATGACCCCGAGCGTCAACGGATAATCTTGCAGCACCCACGGAACGTCGGTGCCGATCGCCTCGACGGCCTGTCCGAAATACGTGACAATCTGGTCGTCGGTGCGCAGGGTCGGCTGCGGTGCGATCATGACGCCGGCTGCGCCGAGTTCCATAGCGCTGCGCGCGAGAGATCGCATGGCTGCAAACCCGGGTGAGGACACACCCACGACAACAGGAGTCTTTCCGGCATCCGCCACTACTTGTTTGCTGAACGCCAGCGATTCGCTCATCTCAAGTTTGGGCGCCTCGCCCATGATCCCGAGAATCGTGAGCCCTGTCACTCCACATCCGAGATAGAAGTCGACCATCCGATCGACTGACTGGGCATCAAGCCGTCCATCGGGATGGAACGGTGTGACGGTAATGGCGAATACGCCTTGCGCTCGGTCGGTTAGCGGCATGTCCTATAACGCAAGGTCAAATGCAGGGGGCCGCTCCGCCGTCTACCCGAACCACGGTGCCCGTGATGTAGGAAGCAACCTCACTGGCTAGAAACGCCACAGTGTCTCCATATTCTCTGATGTCGCCATAGCGTCCAACCGGTATCGACGCCATGCTTTCTTTTTGAACCTCCTCAACAGGGCGACCCTCGCGCTTTGCCTTGTTCTCGTCGAGAAACCGGAGCCGATCGGTCGCGATGCGGCCGGGCAGGATCATGTTGACAGTGATACCGTCTTTCGCGACTTCCGTTGAAAGAGTCTTCGACCAGCCGAGCAGCGACATCCGCAGCGTATTTGAGATAGCAAGGTTTGGAATCGGCGCAATCACTCCAGATGACGCGCTGGTAATAATCCGACCCCATTTCTTCTTGCGCATGGCAGGAAGCGCACGGTCCGTGATCGCAAATACCGGAAGAATCATAGACTGGAAGTTCTTATTCCAAAGTTCCGGATCCTGACCCGCGGCGGGAGTCGGTGGCGGACCGCCCGTGTTGTTCACCAGGATGTCGACGGTTCCGAAGCGTTTCTCAATCGCGCCAAACTGCGTCTCAATGATGGTCAGGTCGGTGATATCCCAGCCGAGCGCCAGCCCCTCTGAACCTGCCTTTTGTATCTCTTTGGCAGTTTCATCCAACTTTGCCTGCGTCCTGCCTGCAATGGCAACCCGAGCACCCTCCCGAGCCATGCTGAGCGCGATTCCCTTCCCCAAACCACTTCCCCCACCAAGAACTAACGCCGTTTTACCCTTTAGACCAAGTTGCATTTCGCTGTGCAGGTACGCTCTCCACCGTCCTTTATAGCAGCCGTCGATATGCTGTTTACTTGTGATGCGGAGAGGAGAGCAGGATGGCACGCGGATTACGTAAAGGGTTGACCAGTTATGGAGACGACGAGTTCTCGCTCTTTCTCCGGAGCGCATTCATCAAGGCGATGGGTTACTCGGACGACGCGCTGGAGCGGCCCATCGTTGGCATTACAAACACGTATAGCGATTACAACCCGTGTCACGGCAACGTTCCGGACCTGATTGAATCGGTCAAGCGAGGTGTCATGCTGGCCGGCGGCTTGCCAATGGTCTTTCCGACCATGACGATGCACGAGAGCTTTGTCCATCCGACTGCCATGTATCTGCGCAACCTGATGGCGATGGAGACGGAGGAGATGATCCGCTGCCAGCCCATGGATGCCGTGGTCCTGATTGGCGGATGTGACAAAAATCTGCCCGCACAGATCATGGCCGCCGCTAGCGCCAACCTCCCCGCCGTCGTGCTGCCAACCGGGCCCATGATTGTCGGCCACTACAAGGGCGAAGTGCTCGGCGCATGTACAGATTGCAGGCGCCTTTGGGCGAAGTTTCGCGCCGGACAAATGGATACGGCCGAGATCAACGTGGTCAATGCCCGGCTCGCCCCATCTGTTGGGACGTGCATGGTGATGGGTACGGCAAGTACGATGGCCTGTATCACGGAGGCGCTTGGCCTTTCGCTTCCAATGAGCGCTACCATTCCGGCTGTCTATGCTGAGCGGCGACGGTTAGCCGAGGCAAGCGGAAAACGCGCGGCGGAGATGGCGGTGAGTGGCGGCCCGACGCCGTCCGAGATCGTGAATGAAAAGAGTATCCGGAACGCCCTGGTAGCCCTGCAAGCAATTGGCGGCTCGACCAACGGACTGATTCACCTTACTGCGATAGCCGGCCGAATCGGGCTGCGAATCGACCTTGATGAGTTTGACCGCTCAGGCCGGGACGTACCTGTTCTGGTGGATCTGAAGCCCACCGGTCAGCACTATATGGAACACCTCCACGAAGCCGGAGGCATCCCGCGCGTGATGAAAGAACTGTCGGACCTACTTGCGCTTGATGCTCGAACGGTCGGTGGCGGAACGGTGGCGGATTCCATTGCTGCCGCCGAAGACGTGCCCGGGCAGGATGTCATCAGGCCCCGAAGCAATCCGCTCAAAACGCAAGGGACGCTCGCGGTGCTCCGGGGCAACCTGGCTCCGCACGGCGCGTTGATCAAGCAGTCTGCCGCTACCGAGTCTTTGCTGCAACACACCGGACAGGCTGTCGTGTTTGATTCCGTTGAAGAAATGACGCAGCGCTTGGATGACGAGAACCTGGACCTAACACCCGAAAGTGTTCTTGTGCTGCGGAATGCGGGCCCGAAAGGCGCTCCCGGCATGCCGGAGGCCGGTTACATCCCCATCCCGAAAAAGCTGTCCCGAACGGGCCTGAAAGATATGGTCCGCATCTCGGACGCGCGCATGAGCGGAACTGCATTTGGAACGATCGTGCTACATATTGCGCCGGAAGCGGCAGCGGGCGGTCCATTGGCGCTTGTGCGTACCGGTGACCTGATCCGCTTAGATGTGCGGAATCGCCGTATTGACGTTCTCGTGGAAGATGCCGAGTTGAAGTCGCGCGCCGCCGAGAGAACGGCTCCGCTTCACCCGGACTGGGATCCGTCTCGAGGCTACGCTAAGCTCTTTCTGGATAGCGTATTGCAAGCCGACGAGGGATGCGATTTCAACTTCCTGGTGAAGAACCCGTCTAAAGAGGACAAGAATGTCGCACCGTAGTGTTCCGACTCGCCGCTCACTTCTTCGAGGCATCTCCGGACTCGCGATTGGAGGCGGATTTACGGCGCAGGAACGTGCAAGATCGGCCGAACCCGTCCAGGTACCATGGTCTGCCGGTACTGAACAGCCGAAGCTGAACGCGCCGCCGCACGCGACCGATTGCCATCACCACATCTACGATGCGCGATTCCCGACAGATCCCAAAGCGGTTCTAAAACCAGCGCCAGCGACGGTTGCCGACTATCGCCTCTTTCAGAAACGAATAGGCACGACTCGGAACGTCGTCGTGCAGCCCTCGACCTATGGGGTCGACAACCGTTGTCTCCTTGATTCGCTCGGGCAATTCGGGACAAAAGACACGCGAGGCATCGCGGTCGTGAATACCGATGTTTCGGACGCCGAACTGAAACAGCTGAACGAAGCAGGAGTGCGGGGCATCAGGTTCAATCTTCAGCAAGCCGGTGCCACCAGCTTGAGTATGCTCGCGGCCCTTGCGAAACGTATCACTCCGCTCGGATGGCACGTCCAGATGAATCTCTCGTCCGACCAGATCATGAACGCCCGGGCTGCCATCGAGGCCTTACCTTGTCCTGTTGTGTTTGATCATTTTGGCCATACGACGATTCGAGGCCGCGAAGATCCGGCGTTTCCAGTGATTGTCAAACTGTTGCAAGCCGATAAAGGCTGGCTGAAGCTCTCGGGAGCCTACATCGACAGCAAAGTGGGGGCACCTGCTTACGGCGAGAGTGTTCCGACCGCGCGAGCATATATCGAGGAGGCGCCGAATCGGCTCGTTTGGGGATCCGATTGGCCGCACCCGACAACGAACAACAAGCCTGATGACGCGGTATTGTTCGACTTGCTTTTGCAATGGGCGCCAGACGCAACGGAGCGGCATCGCATCCTGGTTGAAAATCCGGCGAGACTGTACGGCTTCGCTCAGTAAGCGACTCTATCGGATGGGCAAAAAGAATGAACTCTAAACATATTCAGGCACTCTCGGCCATATCGACTGCAACAATCACAACCGTTCTTCTGAAGAAAGGCCTGCGAAACATCTGGATGCGCGGCACACGTCCGCTTCGGTCTGATCAGCCGCGTCTGGTTGGCCCCGCGTTCACGATGCGGTTCGTACCCGCCCGGGAAGATCTGGCGACACCAGCATCCTGGGCGTCTCCTCGTTCCACACGTGCCGCGATTGAAGATATGCCGGCTGGCTGCATCGCTGTGATCGATGCAATGGGGATTACCAATGCTGGCGTCTTCGGCGATATTCTTTGCGCCCGCATGCAAAGACGCGGTGTCGCGGCGCTTGTCACGGACGGCGTCGTACGCGACGTCTCCGGTGTACTTGAGACGGGATTACCGGTCTGGTGTCAAGGGGCAGCGGCTCCACCCTCCGTTGCCGCTTTGACTTTTGTGAACTGGCAAGAGCCGATCGGCTGCGGTGGCGTGGCGGTGTTCCCGGACGACACAATCGTGGTCGATTCAGACGGCGCCGTTGTGATTCCGGCAGCGTTCCTCGAAGACGTTGTCGCCACCGCCGGCGAGCAGGAGAAGTTAGAAGCCTGGATTATGGGCGAGGTACAAAAGGGTGTGCCGCTCCCCGGGCTCTACCCGCCGAGCGAAGAAACCAAGGCGCGATACGCAGCCGCATCCAAGCAAACAGCTTAGGTAACGGCCGAAAGTTGACGTGAAGGTCCGATGTGCCGACTTTGCCGCGAAATCTTGAATTTCGCCAATCTGGAAAGTGTACAAGGCGCGCTTCCGTGATTCTGTCCGGATTGCGCGTGATCGGCAGCGATCCGGACGGCGCCTGCAGGATCATCTCGAGTCCGAGCGGGACGGTGTCGCAGCTTTCCCGAGCACTCCCGGCAACCCGGGGCTCAGTGTCCCTTCTTTGCCAGCGCCCGGAAGGCCAGGCGGATTACATGGTCTGGGACCAGTTCCGGAGTCAACAATCTCTGAAACACCAACCCTTCCGTGAGGGCGTGCAGTACGCGTACTAACTCGCCGGGGGGCATTGGCAGTTCCTCCCTCTTGACTAGTTCCCGAAGCCATTGTTCGCCGAACGCGTAACTCTCGGCCGTGACCGAGGCTACCCGCGCGCGTAGCTCTTCGTTGGTCAAGGTGTATGCCAGACCTGTAAGACGGCCCACCGCGGCGGCGGCGCGGTCAGGCATGGCTTCAATGGTCGCTTGCGCCATCGCCCCCATCACCTCCGAGAAGGTCGCGCCTGGTTTTACACGAGGCTTGATGGGTGCCCAGTATGCCTGCCCAAGCTCGATGAAGAGATCGTTCCGGTTCTTGAAATTGCCGTAGATGGCTCCGGTCGTCATGCCCGCGCGCTCGGCGATCTCCTCTAAGGTCGTCCGCTCATACCCTTTTTCCCGAATGAGGGACCGGGCCGCTTCGAGCAGTTTGGCCCGAGTGCGTTGCCGCTTGTCTCCCTTTTGCCGCGATCGCGAGGAGGCGCTCAAAGATCCCGTCATGTCTGCGTGATTTTATAACAATCCTATTTTATAGTTATCCTATGAAATGGAGGACGCCAACCGGATGAACCGAGAGCACCAGCTTAAACAGGTAATCCAAAAGTACGTCGACGAGGGCCAGATTGCCGGGGCTGCGGCGGCGGTGTGGCGCGACGGGGTGATGCAAGCGGTTTGGGCAGGCTGGCGCGACATCGAATTGCGCCTCCCGGTGGAGCGCGACACGATTTTCCGCATCGCGTCGATGACCAAGCCGATCACGTCTGTGGCGGCTCTCATGCTCGTGGAGGAAGGCAGGATCGCGCTAAGCGACCCGATCTCGGACTATGCGCCGGAATTCGCAAAAATGCGGGTACTGAGGCGCCCCGACGGACCCTTGGAAGATAACGAGGAGTGCGCGCGCCCGATTACCGTGGAAGACCTATTGACCCATCGTTCCGGATTGACGTACGCGGATTTTCAGCGCGGCCCGATTGCCCGCGCGTACCGGGAAGCGCTGGGTCGCGATATCGACATCGTGGTGGCTCCCGATGACTGGATACGAAGGCTCGCGGAACTGCCGTTGGTCGGCCAGCCGGGAAGCGCAATGTACTACGGCCTCTCGACGGATCTGCTCGGGTTCTTGATCGCGAGAATTGAAGGACCCTCGCTCGGAGCAGTTCTGGAGCGGCGCATCTTCGGGCCACTCGGGATGAAGGACACCGGTTTCACCGTCCCTTCAGAGAAGCGCTCCAGGCGGGCGAGCACACATGGCTTCGATGACCACGGCCGGTTAATTCGGCGCACAACTTGGGGCAGCGACCCCGTCCTGCCTGAGCGGCCGCCGAATATGGCGTACGAGTCCGGCGGCGCCGGACTGTGGTCGACACTCGACGATTACACGACGTTTGCGCGACTATTCCTCTGCGACGGCGCCGTGGACGGTGTGCGTCTGCTTCATCCGGAGACTCTGCGCGTCATGATGAGTAACCACTTGACGGACACCCAGCGCCAGCAGTCTTGCCTGCTCGGGCAAAAGCCGTTCGCTGTGGGGCGCGGATTCGGGTTGGGCCTCTCAGTAGTGCTCGAGACGGCCCCAACGGATTTCATGCGGCGGGGTGGCACGGGGACGGTCAGTTGGCCTGGCGCTTTCGGCGGATGGTGGCAGGCGGATCAAGGCGACAATTCCGTGTTCCTCTTCCTGGCGCACAACATGGTGGATCTGGCCCAGATGGGGAAAGGTATCGGTCTGGGCGTGTGGGCTGCCATCGAGGAGTTTCAGGCTGCGGCGATGCGCGTGGAGAGAGAACCCGCCGCATGACTTTTCATGCGATTCGACCAATTCATCTCCGTACACCCCGCCCTGCAAGTTGATGGTCGGCAATCCGGACATTAAGTCCCGTTAGCGCCAATCCTGGCTTTGTCAACAAACTCGGAGAATGCTGCAAAAGACCTTCCTATTGATGGAGGCCTATTCGCTTCGTACAGTTGTCGGGGCGAGGTGAGGGGGCGTCGCTTCACCACCTCAACGGAATGGCCATGGGCTGCTTGCATCCTCGCCCACCATGAAACAGCTTTGGGATGTGACTGTGCGTCAACGTGCGCAGATTGGTTCTGGTTCCGGCACGATTGGTGTGGATCCTTGCGGATAAACAGTCGCCCAGTTGATTGTCGCCTCGCCCGGCCCGTAGTTATCCACCTTATGTATATGGTCGGGCGGTTCCGCGAAGGCCGTTCCCGGCTGGAGGGCTGTCGATGCGCCGCACGCTTCAGTCTCGATCACGCCGCGTCCTCTTTCGAGGATTACCCAGGACGGGCCGTCGTGACGGTGCCAGCCTGTACTGTCGCCAGGCTTCAGCGTTATCTGCTGAATCTGAACAAAACCTGGGCCGCTACCGCCCGGAAAAGGGAACTCTGCAATCGCTCCCGTGATCGTGTGTTGGAAGCTAAGCGCGAACATGGTACCCGTTAGTGTTATGCCAAGGCCGATGCCGATTTCCAGTTTTCTATTCATTCTTCTGGTCCTTTCAAGTCAGAATCTGCCTGCCTGGTCACTCAACGTGTGGCGGGCCGGATGTTCTGGTTCAAGCTGAGGCGTTCTTCAGCCTGTGAACAGGGTGCCAGCGCACCCGTTCCGAAATCGTTCTAAAATCTGGCTCCGCAGCGTTCGGCAAAAAGTTCAGCCAAATACCGCACTCCCGCTGGATACGAAGACCGCATACACTACCTAAGTGGCGGAACAGCAATCATGCAAATAAGTCTGTTCGGCAACTTGCATATCAGCCTCGATGGGAAGCCGGTATCCACCGTCAACACGAACCGCCTGCAATCGCTCCTGGCATACCTGATCCTGCATGCTGAAACGCCACAGCCGCGCGATGCACTAGCTTTCACACTGTGGCCCGCCTCTCGCGAATCGCAAGCGCGAACGAATCTGCGGCAGCTTGTGCATAATCTCAGGCGTGCTTTGCCCGTTGAATGTGACTCGCTGGTTACAGATCATTTTGCCGTTCAGTGGCGCCGGGATGATTCGTGTCAGGTGGATACATGGGAGTTCCAGTCTGCGATTGCCGATGCGGTGACCACCCGAAGCGGCAACAACCGCACTGCGGAGATCGAATGTCTCACGAAGGCAGCCGCACTGTATGCGGACGACTTGCTTCCGGCACTCTACGACGACTGGATCCTGCCGTTCCGCGATGAGTACCGCAGGCGGATGTGTGAAGCGCTGGATCGCCTCGCCTCGATTCTGGAGGAGCAGAAAGAGTATGCAGCGGCAATCCCCTATGCTGACCGGCTGCTTGTTTTAGATCCGATCGGCGAGGCGCACCATCAGCTCTTAATTCGCTTGCATGCAGCCAACCACGATCGTGCCAGTGCGCTGCGTGCATATCACAAGTGCATGCGCGTGTTACGGCGTGAGATGGGTGTGGAACCGGGTTTGGAAACGCGGAGGCTTTTTGAGCAGATTCTCAAGGAGGAGAAGAGCGCTTCACGCCAGGCAACATTGCCACTAGTTCCAGATTCGACAGTTAAGCCATTCTCAGAAGCTCGAAATGCGCGCGCCATGGTTGGCCGTAGGAACGAATGGAACAGCTTGATGCTTGCCTGGCAAACAGCCGTCGAGGATGGTCCGCGAGTTGCGATAGTCTCAGGCGAACCGGGCATCGGCAAGACCAGGCTCGCAGACGAGTTGTATCAGTCGTGCATTCGGCAGGGGCATGCAGTCGCGCGGGGCCGCTGCTATGCCGGACAGGGCCAGGCATCGTATTCCCCAGTCACTGAATTGTTGCGTGCCGATTCCGTTCGCGCGGGCTGGGCAAACATGCCGTCACAACACGTGATCGAGTTGGCCCGACTTATACCTGAGATCGCCTCCGAGTCTCTCGGGTCTGAGCCACCGAGGTCGGGGGAGAGCAATCCATTGCCGGAGAATTGGCAGCGCCTCCGTCTTTATGAATCTCTGAACGCTGCCATCGGCGGAAGCGGGAAGCCGCTCTTGTTGTATCTGGATGACCTGCAGTGGTGTGATCCGGACACCTTCGAATGGCTCGGTGCCTTCCTGGCCTGTCCTGAGGCGGCGGGCGTTCTCGTGCTCGGCACACTCCGGTCCGAAGAGACAGAGCGCGAACATCCGTTTACCCGATTTATTGCCGGACCACGGCGAGCGGAGATCGTCTTCGAAATTGCCCTCGAAAGATTGAACCCCGACGAAACTGCGGAACTTGCGAGTCACGAGTCTGCGAAACCGCTCGACGGGCAACGGCTGGATGAGATCTTCCGGGCGACACGGGGGAATCCCCTGTTTGTGCTCGAGAGCGTACGTGCCGGACTGCAAAGCCAGCGAGTGCACGCGGTCATTTCATCACGCCTGGTGCGGCTGAGCGCAGCAGCCTATGAGTTGGCCGTTCTCGCGAGCGTCGTGGGCAGGCCATTTTCGGTCGAACTGATTGAGAAGGCCGTGGATTGGGACGAGGGCAGTGTGTTCGGCGCGCTTGACGAGTTGTGGCGGCGCCGCATCCTCGAAGGTTCCGGAACCTCGGAGTATGACTTCACGCACGACCTGCTTCGGGAAGCAGCTTACGCCGAACTGAGCCCGGTCCGCCGGCGCTACTTGCATCGGCGCGTGGCACGCGCGCTGGCCGTGGTGTACCAGGGAGAGATCGAGAACTGGAGAGGACAGATCGGGTGGCATTTCGAGCAGGCAGGAATGGCGGAGGCGGCGATCGAATCTTTCCAGCGGGCTGCGGCTCATGCCCGGCAGCGATACGCGGATTCGGAATCGGCCGGCCTACTCAGACGTGCACTTGCACTCTGCAGCAAACTACCCGAATCCGACACAACTCTCCAGCAGGAGCTAGCGCTCCTGGTCATGCTCGGTCCTGTATTGGTGACCACAGAAGGGTACTCAGCGACAGAGGTGGGTACAACATACGCACGGGCTCTCGAGCTTTCGAGACGCTTCGGTCATCGCGATATTTTCGTGATCCTCGCTGGCTCCTGGATGTTCCACATCGTCCGGGGCGATTTGGACGCTGCAAGGCGATTCGGCGTTGAATTTCTGAGGCGAGCCGAAAACGAGCCGGCTGCCCGTCTCACGCTCCTCGGCAATCTCCTCCTCGGAAGCAGCCTCTTTCATCTGGGCCAGATACCGGCGTCGATGCTACACATCAATGAGGCGTTCCGAATGTTCGGAGCCCCAAGCGATTCGGTTCTGGACCTGTTCGCCGGACCAGATATCGAGGTCTTTTGCCGAGCTTACCGTGCCCACCTTGCCTGGCAGTGCGGAGAGGGAGAACAGTCCGTTGGTCAGGCAGCTGAGGCTGTGGCAGTAGCGAAGCGGCTTCGGCATCCATTCAGCCAAGCGATCGCGCTCGACTATGCCGCCATGCTCGACGTCTTCCGCGGCGACAGCCGGGCCGCGTTTGACCACGCGCTAGAAGCCGTGGAGATATGCGGCCGGTATCAATTCACCTACTATCTCGCGATGGGAACTGTTCTCCTGGGTTGGGCGCGGGCGGCCGAAGGCGATGTGCCGGCCGGCCTCGAAGAGATTCGCAATTCTCTGGACCAAATGCGGCGCTTGGGAGCAGAACTCCGTTTATCCTTCTATCTCAAATTACTCGCTGAAACACTCGGACGCGCTGGCCAGATTCGTGAGGCTCTGGCTAATATTTCGACGGCTTTCGGTATTGTCAGCAAGAATGGCGAAGCTTGGATGTCCGCGGAATTACATTGCACGGAAGGTGAATTGCTGTCGGCAGAAGGCAGAGTTGAGCAGGCTCAGGTCAGCTTTCGAAGAGGGTTGGAGTCAGCGCGTCAGTCCGGCTCGGTAGCACTCCAGCGGAAAATACTCCCCCTCCTCGACGGAACGGTCGTAAGCAACTTTGCAGAACGCTTATAGAACGCTGCGCCGCGCAAACTTTCAATAACGGCGGTTTGAAATAGCAAACGCCGGTGAAGGAGAAGATGATGTCACCTCAACAAGCGACCGCAGAGTTTCGATCCCAGTTTCAGGGTCCGATCATCGAGCCTGGCGATGCGACCTACGAACAGGAGAGGAAAGTATTCAATGGGATGATCGATCGCAAGCCGAAGCTAGTGGTTAAATGCACCGATGCCGCGGACGTAATGGCTGCGGTGCGAATGGCGAAACGGAGTGATTTGAAAGTCGCCATTCGCGGTGGTGGGCACAATGCCGCAGGGCTGGGTGTTTGCGACGACGGCCTAGTCATTGACCTCTCGCCGATGAATTACGTTCGAGTGGATCCGTTAGCCCGCACGGTTCTCGTTGGAGGTGGTTCCAAGTGGCGGGACGTTGATCATGCAACGCACGCGTTCGGCTTGGCGGTCCCGACCGGTATCATATCGAGCACTGGTGTCGCCGGGCTGACGTTAGGCGGAGGAATGGGGCACCTTACCAGGAAACACGGCCTGACGATCGACAACCTGTTGTCTGTCGATATGGTTCTGGCGGACGGTAGCTTTGTCACCG
>JBJMGK010000237.1:0-5015 GCA_045807925.1 Bryobacteraceae bacterium
ACGCGACGCTATCCGATACCGGTCCGCTATCGCCTTGATTAGTTCCCGCTTGGTAGCCAAGCTCATTTGCCTCCCGTTTCTGCTGCCCGTCATCTCGAACTTCGACGGGTAACATTTTCATGAGGCAACGACCTTCCGCTGGTAACAAATATCGCGAGTCAACGCGCGACTGGCGGGAGAGAAGTTGTCGTTAGAGGTGGCAGCAGCGAAGGCGGGCATGGACCCGAAGACTGCGCGGAAGTACCTGCGAGATCGGCGGCTGCCGAGCGAGATGCACCAAAAGCACACGTGGCGAACGCGGCCCGATTCGTTTACGGATGTTTGGGAAGAGATAGGGGAAAAGCTCACGCTTGAGCCGGGCCTACAGGCGAAGACGCTGTTTGAGCATCTGCAAAGTTCACACCCAGGTCGGTTCACGGATGGACAAGTACGCACACTGCAGCGCCGGATCAAGTACTGGCGAGCAACGGAAGGACCGCCGCAGGAGGTGTTTGTTGCGCAAGAGCATCGGGCGGGCGAGCTGTGTCAATCCGACTTTACTCATTGCCGGGAGTTGGGAGTCACAATCAATGGCCAGTCGTTTCCGCATCTGATCTATCACTTTGTGTTGAGCTACTCGAACTGGGAGACAGGAAGTGTCTGCTATTCAGAGACGTTCGAAAGCCTGAGTGAAGGATTGCAGAATGCGCTTTGGGAGCTAGGCGGCGTTCCTCTCGAGCATCGATCAGACCGCATGAGTGCAGCGCTGAACAATCTCGTTGATGGCAAGGAGTTCACTCGCGCTTATGAAGGTTTATTGCGGCATTACCGGCTGGCGGGGCAGAAAATACAAGCTGGGCAAGCAAACGAGAACGGCGACATTGAGCAACGTCATTACCGGTTCAAACAAGCGGCGGATCAAGCACTCATGATGCGGGGCAGCCGTGACTTCCTGACGTTGGATGCCTATCAACAGTTCCTGCGCAATCTGTTTGTCCGTCTAAATGCCGGCCGGCGTGACCGTTTTGTGGAAGAGGCGGCCCAGTTGCGGCCACTCCCGGGACAACGACTGGAGTCGGTTCGACGAGAACGTGTGCGAGTCAGTCCGGGTAGTCTCGTGATGGTTCATCGAAACTGCTATTCCGTGCATAGCCGCCTGATCGGCGAGATAGTAGAGGCGCGTGTTCGGCCCGATACGGTAGAGATCTGGTACGGCGATCGGAAGGTCGAAGAGTTGCCGAGGCTGCGAGGACGGAGCAAGCGGTGGGGCTTAAGTGAGGCGGAACTAGCAGTATTCATCACCTCCACGCTGCATCACCAGTTCAGAGTTTTGACTTCCATGAGCCCACTGCGATACCAAAAACAACTTCGTTTGCAGATGGCTCGGAAACCAATTGAGTCGCCCTTCACGAGTGATTGGCAATCCGCTTCTCGGCAGTTTGCATCACGAGTATCGGTGGGCGCACGCCGCAGGCCGGATATATGCACGCAGTCTTTCCTCAAAACGTTGATCGAGATTCTCTTGCGAAACCAGGCCGAGTCCATATATGCCGCCAGACTTCCGCTAGCATGACCTTTCACCTCGGGCCGCCTCTGCTACTTCGTCGCGCAGCTTCGAAATTGCGTCCAGGCAGGCAAGCTGCTGCCCTTTCCCGTCCGTACACCGGATTCCCGCAATGGCGGGAAGCGGAGCGGTCCCAGTCACGGCGCTTTCACTCAATCCCTATGCGATCGCGTCGGAACGTTCACGCTACTACCTGGAAGGTCAGGCGATTCGCTGCAAGGCGGAAGGTTTAGAGATCATGAGAAACGAGGTGGCAGCTTAGATGGAACAATCGCGCTTCAAGTCGGCGGGGATCACACTCAGAGCGGTCGAGGGCGGCAAGTGGACAGCCGAGGCCGAATATAGAGACTCTGGCTTCGCAATCGAGCAGTCGGCCAAAGGAATCGTCAAGACCAGCTATCGCGTCGACACTCCAGAAATTGCCGTCTCGGTCGTGAAAGATGCCGTAGAGTCTCTTGGGATTGAGTGGGACCGGCCACAACTTTTCTATTACCTGGATGCCGAGGGAGTCGACAGCAACAGACCGCAGAACTGGCAGACCATTCTGAAGACCATTGCCGAGCGGCTCGGGTGGAGTTGCTAACGCGACTCTGAGCCGCGGTTCTTTTTAAACAGCCGTGCAAAACGGTCCGTCAACGATTGGTGTGTCTCATTCCGTGCCGTCTATGCGCGGCTACGTGTGCTGAGGTCGCACAAGCGGGGCCAATTCGGCGGGTCGCTGCGGGCGCTGGCTCGTGTTTGGCCAGGCGACACGGTAGTCGAGTTCGACGGGAGCATCAACGCTGCGGTGAAGCGATTGCGGGATGCCCTTCGCGATTCGGCCGAAAAACCTCGCTACATAGAAAGGCTCTGTTGCAAATAGGCGCGGGAAGGCGAGAAGGACGCTGTGCTTGAATCCGCGGATTATACTTTGAGCCCGAAGATGTCTTTAACGAAGCGGACTTGTTCAGCGATGTCGCCCTTTGCCAGCCATCGAACTTGTCCTTTGCGAATCATGTGCATTGCTTCGTAGCCTTGGATCGTTCGCTCCGCCCCGGCGAAAGAGCGGAAACCGAGGCCCGCCTGGATCCGCCGTTTGATCGCACGGTGATCCTGCTCGACAATGTTGTTGAGGTAAGGGACGACGCGACACCGACATCGCTTGGCCGAGTGCATAGGTCCTTTTCAGTTGGTCAACAACACGGGGATATGACGGTTCCCGTCGACATTGATCACTCTCGGGCGAGGATGACCTGGCGCAGCCAGCGCCTTGCGGAAGAACGCTCCCGCGGCAAACACGTCCCGAGTCTGCGAAAGAAAGAAGTCGATGGTTGCACCGGTCGAATCCACAGCTCTATATAGATAGGTCCAGCGTCCCGCCACCCGTACGTACGTCTCGCTGTTCGCCGAGACCCATTTGTCGGTTTCAGTTCATGGCGGATTCGCTCATTCAGTTCGGGTGCATATCGTTGCACCCATCTCCAGATCGTGGATGGATCAACAGAAAGATGCCGTTCCACCATCATCTCGGCGAGATCTCGGTAGCTAAGTGAATAGCGGAGGTACCAACGGACGCAAAGAACGATTACGTCATCGGCGAAGTGTCGCCCTCGAAACAACGCTGGCCGATGTCCGTTCATGGCCTTTTACGCTACCAGAAATCTTCCGGCAGTTTGCAACAGAGCCCTTCAAAGAGTTCCCGGGCCTGCCAGATGCTCCCTTCGCTGGCGGGAGCCATCCAAAGCACGCCCATTTCGCGGAAACAATCCGATTGATTTTCTTTCTCGAAGAAATCCAGCCATAACCGGAGAGAGCGGCGCGCCATCACCGTATACACCTTGTCCCCGCCATAGGCGCTGCGAATAATGCGCGACTCGCCAGCAGAACTGGAGCTTTCATTCCCCGGTCCCTTCTGATCCAACAAAGTGACATGGTGTCCAGCCTGAGCCAGGGACAGCGCGGTCCAGCTTCCGAAGACCCCAGCTCCGATGACAATTACTTCCATACTTCAATAATGTTCAGATGCCGGTGAACGCCGGCTCACATCGGATGTGATCGCTGACACGCGCTTAGCGCAACAGGTTTATGGATCAGCAACTTCGGACAACAAGAATGGCGGGTTGCGTAGCCAGCAAGCGAAAGAAGAAAGTGGCTTCCCATGACGATCCCTCGCGAAGCGTGATTCAATCGGTTGATCTTGAAAAGGACTATGATTTCGAGGCCGGAAAAGACTTGCCTCAAGTAGAGCCAGCAACAACAACGCTCGGGATCTTAAGGTTCAGAGTGGCGTACTGGCGCGCCTGCAGGCCCTCAGACAGGAGAATGATGGCACCCAATCCAATGGCAAATCTCACCACCGCCTCGTACACTCACGAAGACGGATCAGGTCGACAAGCTTGCGTCCAATTCGGTCATTGCTGACTGATTCGTGTCCCTTGCCCAGCCACTATCTCCCAGCGACCGTTGCGCTTGACGAATACGTCTGTCCACCGGAAGCGGCCACTAATGTCTTTACCTTTGTAGCTACCTTTATCCGTGCTGCCGTAAGTGGCCACAGCCATATCGCCATACACTCGCACTTTCATATCGTCGGGCTTGGACGATTGAAATTTCAGATCACCAGATTTGATGTCATTTAGGATTCGAGACTTATCCATCACTGTTCCATCAGGATCCGTGGGGACAGAGGTGTCTGCCAGGTACCGTTCGAATGGCGACGCGTCTCCGGCGAGCAGACCATTAACGAGTTCCTGCTCAATCTGAATCACTTGATGCTCATCGTCCGCACTCAGTTTGTTGCTGTTACTGTTTGTTTGGGCAAAAGAGCACAGTGTGATCGCCAGCGCGAGCACTGCAAGCATTAATTTCATGAACACTGCTCCTTTCGTGTTTGACGGGTTCACCTTCTGCTGTAGCGCCGGCACTCACTTCCCCTTGGGCTTCGTGCCGAGCAATCCGCCAAGGCCTTCCGGTAAGGGCGATTTCTCCAGTACACCGCCTGCTTTCGACTTCACAATGTCGCTCACTGCGGAACCCGCCATTCCCTTTACGTTCGGAACGAACTTAGGATCCGACGTGGTGCCCTCGATCGAAAAGGGAAGTTTCGCTGCCCCTCCGCCGGTGACGCGTTGCATCCCAGGAACGCTCCCTAACGCTCCGGAAGAACTCACAGCCGCAACCATCGCAAAGTTCAGTGCTCCCGAAGCGCTAACGGTTCCGGCGCCGGTTACTTGCCCGAGCGCTGGAACCACAGCATCGATTGCCTGTGCTTGAATCCCGCTCGGGTTGACTCGCACGTTGGCAGTGAACTTTTGGATCGATGTATCAGTGCTCGCACCAGTGCCAACGAGCTTCGTGATCCCGGCCATTTTGGAATTCAGATCGAAACCTGCCAATTGCGCGTTGAACAATCCGACATTACCGGCGATGGTCAGTTTGTCAACTGGTCCCTGTACATTCAAATCCGCGGTCGCCGTGCCGCTCTTGAGCGAAG
>JBJMGK010000238.1:0-3221 GCA_045807925.1 Bryobacteraceae bacterium
CCCGACAAACCACCGAAACAGCAGGTTGTACTCCAGTTGCTCCCTGAGCATGCGCTCGCTGCGGACTGTGTACAGAAGCTGCAGCAGCAAAGCCCGCAGCAGACGCTCAGGTGGAATCGATCTTCGCCCGTCCTCGCCGTAGATCTCGTCAAACCGCGCACTCATGTCCTTCAGCGCGGCATCCACCATCGCCCGAATGGCGCGCAAGGGATGATCGTTGGGCACCCGCTCCTCAAGCGATCCGTAACTGAACAATTCGTCCTGCTGCCGATCTTCTCCACGCATGCTGATAAGACGCAACAAACATTCCTTAGGTCACTTGTTTCGCTAGAATTTCATCACCCTGCTAAGATCTTTGTCGTGGAATTTGGATCGAACCGGGTGAGCGCCGGATCGTACAGCCCGTTCTCGAGAAAATCGGTGAGAGCCTCTGCCTGATCGTTATCGAGGCCCAGGCCGGGAGGCAGACCAGGCCCACGGGATTCGTGAAGCGAGGCGTGAGCGTGCCCGCTGCCGTGGCAACGGGATCCTGCGGCAAACCTGCATTAGAGTACTGCACCACATCCTTCACTTGAGTGAACGAGCCGTTATGAAAGAAGAACTTTCAGTCCCCTGAGTTGCCGCAGTGTCAACACGCGGAACTTGAACGCGTCGCTGTCACGTGCCCTGATTCCCTCCTCCCATCGTCGCGAAAGTTGGGGTCTTTTCTTGCGACGGCATTCAAGGCTTGGAGCGGGTGGTCGGCCAGTCCGAGATTGTAGAAGTTTTCTTCAACAAAATGACCGGACCCGGCCACATCAGGATCGTTCACCTGTGTGTTAAGCATTGGGCCGCTGTGGCAGGAATAGCAACCTGCCCCGCCACTCTGCGCGGAAGTAAAGAAGAGCTTAGCTCCACGCCGCTGGCGTATCGTGAGAGCCCCATTCTCGCCGGCAAGGAAACGGTCCCAAGGTGTATTCCGCGTAACCGCGGTTCTCAGGAAGCTAGCCGTCGCCCGCAAAACGGTTATGTCATTGATTAGCAGGTTCAAGTCGCCTCCAGCAGCATCGGCTTGGGCGGCCTCCTCGGGAAATGCGTCCCGGAAGAGCTTCTGGTAGGTCTTGAACTTTTGCAGTTCAGCGGATTGGAACTCCAACATCCGGTGAGCGTCCAATAGCAACAGCGTCACGCTTTCCACCGCTGTGAATCCGAACGGGTTGAGGCCGCCGGGCGACGAGTCGGGCTCGCCTGCAAAGCCCCCCAACAACAGGCGATTGTTGAAACCGCCTCCGATCACCGATGGCGAGTTGCGCGCCACGCTGTCCAGGGCGTCGAGTCGACCGGTTCGCAGCAGCTGACCAGGGGGAGGTTGCTTCCGGCCACGGGCCGGACTGCCCACCGCAAACTCGTAGATATCGGTGAGCGTTGGGATCTCATCGACCAGCGCGTCACCGGGGAATAGAGGACTCTGCCGCAGAACGGGTAGTTCGGGCCGCGGCCGCCGGCGCGCGACAAAGTTTCCGGACGCGTCCGTGTACCCCCGTCCTTCCCCTCCCACAGCGAAGTTGAAAAGCGCGCCCGCTTTCCCCGCCGCCTCACCCATGTGACAACTGCCGCACGAGGCGGTTTGCTTTGTCGCAACGACGCCGCCGAAATCCGGCAGGATTCTGGCTGTCCGGATAGGGTCGAAGAAGAGCATTTTCCCGAGATAACGTTTCGCTTCGGTCGTCTTGAAACTCGGGTCGGGACTTCCATTCCTAAGCAGCGGCTGCGGAAGGTCGGCGTCACGCGCCGGAACGACCAACTTCTCGATTCCATCGACCTGTTGGTCGATGAACCGACGCAGCTGAACGGGGCTGTGGTCCTGACCAACAGCGACGGTGCAGTATAGCGAAAAGACACATAAGATTCCGACCGCTCGGTGTCGAAATGCGCGGCGGCTGATCCAAATGGAAGTCGACGTGTTCTCCATGTTCGGCAATACCTCTACCCGTTAATGCCCCACTCAGGTCTCTCCAACGGCATCGCAACGTCATCCACGTCGATCCGCTGCCTCCCGAAAACCGTCGCGTGTCCCTTGTTCCGCGTTTCGAAGGCGTACGGCTATTGCGGTGGTCACACTTCTTCTGCGGTTCAACAGAAAGAACAACACGGGAACCGCCATGCGCGAAAACAGCAAAGATGCGGCTTCACCTGCCATCAAGGCAATTGCGAGTCCCTGGAAGATCGGGTCAAACAGGATCACCGAAGATCCTACGATCACGGCGGCCGCCGTCAGCATCATGGGGCGAAAGCGCACCGCGCCGGCATCGATGACTGCCTGGTCAATGGGCATGCCTTCGGCTAGACGCAGCTCGATGAAGTCTACAAGGATGATGGAATTGCGCACCACAATGCCTGCACCGGCGATGAAGCCGATCATGGATGTGGCATTAAAAAATGCATGCAACATCCCGTGCGCCGGGATGGTTCCAACCAGCGAAAACGGGATGGCCGCCATGATAATCAAAGGCGTGAGGAAAGACTGGAACCATCCAACCATTAGGCCGTAGATCAGAATCAGCACAGCCGCAAAGGCTATGCCCAGGTCACGAAACATTTCGTAGGTGACTTGCCACTCGCCGTCCCACTTCATCGCGTAGCGACTGGCGTCGGAAGGAACGTTCGCCATATTCTGTTCGACCCTGTAGCCTTCCGGAATTGAGATCTGGTTGATTTCCGGCATTAGCTTCAAGATCGCGTAGACGGGGCTTCCCATCGCGCCCGCAACATCGGCTGTCACGTACGTCACCGGCATCAGGTTTTTGTGATAAATGCTCTTATCGGCGATGACCTTTTGGGTGTTCACCAGCTCACTCAGCGCAACCGATTGCCCATCGCGCCCGGCTATCCGCAGCGTGCCCAACTTCTCCACGTCAGAACGGCTAGAGCGGTCCAGACGAACCGTGAGCGAGACGTCTTCTTTCTCGGCATCAATATGGAGTAGCCCGGCCGCCTGACCCGCCGAGGCCAGCCGTAGCGTCTGCGCGATGTTGTCTTCGCTGATGCCGTGAAGGGCAGCTTTCAGTTTGTCAGCAGTAATCTCGAATTTCCTTTGGTCATCTTCCACATACCAATCCACATCAACCACGCCATCGGTCTTCTTGAATGAGTCCCGTATCTGGGCCGCCAGCGCAATGCGGCGGTTCAAGTCGGGGCCATAGACCTCCGCAACCAAGGTCTGCAGCACGGGCGGCCCCGGC
>JBJMGK010000239.1:0-2616 GCA_045807925.1 Bryobacteraceae bacterium
GGTGTCGCGGTCTGGTGGTACCGCCACATAATGTGCCGCATTCCCAATGTCAATGCCGGCCGCATTCGGATGTAGAACTTCTAGATTCATTAGCTGATCATCTGTGCTTGACTTCTCCATGCTTACCCTCCTGGTCGTGCTGACGTCGGTCAGCCCGGTTGCGACGGGTTTAGAAATCTCCTCAACGGGGTCATTGCCACCACCTGAGCGATCGCACAGGAACCGGAGCCACGCTCTCCATCGGGCACAAAGGCACCATCCACGTCACGGCTTTAGCTGCGGACCGACGTTCTTCCAGCTTCGCTCCCCCGCCGCTGTGGCCCAAGTTTCTGCTCTCAGCGACGTCCCGTTAGGGTCGTCCGACGCTCTCCAGCAACAGATAGCGGATGGATTCCACATCCGAGCAGCCCAAGGCGAGTGCCCTTTCAATCGTGTTCTCCAGCTGTTCGTAGCCATGCTCGCGCCCCAGTCGAATAACTTCCACCATGAATCGCGTTCCGTTTTGCCGGCCATGGCGCGCGTTCAACACTCGCCAGATATGATCGTGACTCTCCTTCCAGCGCCGCTGTTCCCGCCATTGCACCAGAGCAGTAGAGCCGGCCAAAGCTCCCGGCTTGCGGCTCAACGGCTCCAGATAATGCTCCAGGTCCAGGATCTGCTGCCGCCGCTGATAACAACGTTCATGGCGTGCCACGCACTGGCCTTCACTCCAGATCTCGACGTAAGCCGGATACAGCTTCGCCTGTGCTGCCATGCCGGGACGCAACGGTGTCGAGTAACGATTCGTCCGCACTGTCACGCACCCGCCGCTGTCCACGGTCGGGAAACTCACCTCCGCCAGGTCTACACCTTGCTTGGGGAGAGTATGCAGGAAATCGCATTCGCGGATCATCAGCGCGCCGGTGGTTTCGCTCCGGTCACCGATCCGGCGCTGCGCATCTTCGGCGCAGCCCTCGCGCAGATGCCGGTTCAGATCCGCCAAATCGCGCACCTGGCATTGGCACAAAGTGGTTGCGGCGGAAGTATCCCCCTTCGCCCTCCACGCCGCCCTTCTCGTGAGCTTCCGCCGGATTACAAAACTCCGCTTCGAACCCCCAGTGCGATCGGAACACAACAAAGCGCTCTGTTTCCTCGCGCCGGTGGCCGCGCAGCACTTTCTTCACTGCGGCTCGCAGGTTGTCGTAGCGAAGGCGCGCGAACACCCCGCCAAACCAGGCAAACGCCAACTCGTGTGCTTCCAAAAACGCTTGCTGCGTGGCGTGGAAATAGGCGGCAGTGAAAGGCGGCGCCGCTCGCCATACTGCGCATGCAGAACACGTTCACCCTCTGCCGGTCGCCGGCAAACTCCGCGGAGGCTTCGTACCGATCCACCTGCGCTTCCTCGCCAAAGGCGTACTTCTGCGCAATGCAGACCTCTTTGGCAGCGCAACCCAGCGTGCGCTTCTTCCATGCGGAGTATCGTCTGACCGTCGATTCAGAAATCGTTACTTCCGGCTTCTCCCTCTCAATCCGCACATAAATGCGATGCGCCGTGTGCCGCTGCTTGCGCGGCGCACGCTGGTCGGCTTCCAGAATCGCGTCGATGAATTCCTTCACTGGGCCCAGTTGCGGCTGCGCTCGTTCGGCTTTCTGCGGTATGGAGGCCGAGCATCAACCAACGCTTGCCGTACCATCCGCCGATGTACTCCCAGCTTCTTTGCCACTGCCCGAATCGTTCCCGCTCCGTGCTCGTACTCCCGCCGGATCTGTTCGAATAACTCCACCTTCCTTCTCCTGTCCAACAGGTCCTCCGTTTCGGGCTCGAAGCCCGAAACAGAATACCCCGTTCTTGTTTCAAAGGCGGGGCCAATTCAGATGATCGAATGGGGCCAGTTCAGATTAGCGAAATCACCCGCGCTTTGGATACTTCGAGATTCTTGCCGCCCGGAAGAGTTCCCTTACACGCAATCGTCGGCATTCGAAGACGGGACGCGTTTCTCGTCCCCAACTCAATTTTGACGAACATCAGGAGGTTCTATGCCTGCGATTTCACGCAGGAGTGCCCTCTGCCTGGTTGCGCTGGCATCGGCGCGCCTCATCACAAGGCGTGGTCCGAAATGCTCGGGAACTGGCCGAGGCCGGGCAGGTGAGTCGCGCCCGGCTGCCATGAGAAGGCCAGCCGCTGTCAAGGAAAAATCTGCGATCGTCCCCTTCGGGGGATCGCGCAAGAGGGCAAGCCCCCTCGCGGGGGGAGCCGCCGTATGGGCGGCGTGGGGGGAACCAACCCGCCCCGGCTTGCCCCGGGGGAAACGGGAAAGGGGAGCAAGGTTTCCTTCCTTGCTGCCGCAGGCTTCTTGTTGCGCTGTGCGCCCCTTCCCTTCCACTTCCACTCGCAATCGCCGACTCGCCCTGCTTCCATTCGCGCTTTTTTTTGAGCTGTTTTGCTAGCGCCAGTTGGGTGTCCTCACTCTTGACGGGTGCTGCCATCTCAGCGCCGAACTGAGTCTCTTCAAAGAAGAACTCGTTCCGCCGGGCGCTCGCAGTCACCCGAACTCGGCGATTTTACGATAACTCTAACGTCCTCTTAAGCTGCTTTCTTTCTCGCCTTAGCTGCGCCCTGTTGATTGCTGTTCCGCA
>JBJMGK010000240.1:0-2412 GCA_045807925.1 Bryobacteraceae bacterium
CAGCAGTTCATCCGTGACCAGAAAGGCCGTTTGGTCATCGAGTACCTGCCGCCCTACGCGCCGGAACTGAATCCGGTGGAGTACATCTGGGCTCACTGCAAGCACCACGAACTGCCGAACGTCTGTGCCAAGAACCTTTGGGACCTGAGCGAAGCAGCCCGCCGTTCCCTCAAGCGCATGCGCCGCCGACCGCGACTGATCACCGCCTTCTGGAAGCAGGCCTCTTTATTTGATCGATTCCGCTATATTATGCGAAATTCAGTAGTGTTTCCGGACTTACAATGCTTTAGCAGTGACGGTATGCCCAAAAGTATGCCCTGCTATCGCATTGCAACTTTCCTCCATTCGAGTTCGCGCTTCTCGGAGTCTGTCCTGTGCGTCCGTTCGCGCCAGGTGTACGTATCGCATCGTAGTCGCGAGGCGCTTGTGGCCAGCCAGATACATTAGCGTGAAAGGGTCCATACCAGCCTTTGCCCATCTTGTGAGGCAGGTGTGTCGAAGGGTGTATATCACGAAAGGTCGCAGACCGCATCGCTTCAGAGTTGCAGCATGCTGTTTTTTGTAGCTGGACACGTCTATATGGCCGCTCTTCGTCTCTGCCGGAAATAGCCAACCTTCGGAGTCCTGTGGTCGCATGGAATCCAGCAGAGCCGTAAGCGTCCGCTTGTAACCGCTTGTAACCGTCTAGCGGATGATCGCGGCATGCGGAATTCTTCGAAGAGGCCTAGCAGTAGATGCCGGCGAGGAATGATGAACGTTTCTAATCAAAAAGGCAATGAGTTAGAGAATCCGGCAAAGAAACGGCATTGGCGTTCGGCGGAAGAGAGACGTGCGATAGCGGAAGCATCACTGAAGCCTGGGATTTCCGTGAGAGAAGTGGCGGATGAGTACGGCGTGCATCCCAGCCAGATTGGGAAGTGGCGGCGCCTGTACCGAAGAGGCTGCCTGGGCAGCACGCCGGCTCGGGCGATGTTGGCGGTGCGTGTCACAGAGGATGCCCAACCGGATCATAGGAGCCGTCCGTCGAAGTCGAAGGTGAATGGGCACGGCATGATTCACATCGAGTTGGCAAGAGCTCGAGTCAGCATTGAAGGTGTGGTGGATGCGGCTACGTTGCAGACTGTGTTAGCGAGCCTGGCCGGATGATTGGACCGCCACCCGGAGTACGGATCTGGATTGCGGCAGGGATTACGGATCTGCGGCGTGGCTTTACCGGGCTGAGCGCCGCGGCGCAGACAGTGCTTGAACAGGATCCATTCGACGGACACGTGTTTGTATTCCGAGGCCGGCGTGGCGATCTCATTAAGTTGTTGTGGTGGGGTGTGTCATGAAGCAAGCGAAGGCTTGCAAGCTGTATCGAAGATGGGAGCAGGCCTCCCGGAGTCGACTTTCAGGAGTTGGCTTCAAACTACCCGGAGCTGCTGCGCTCAAAAGGCGCGGTAGTGAACGTCCGAGGAAAAGGCGTCCGAAAAGGGCGTCAGGTAAGTGCTGAGAAGATGAGCGAAAGCAAACCGTCCGATGACGCATCGTCAAGTAGTTAAAGAACTGTCGAAACTGGAGCCGCCCACTAGCTCCAGGATAAGTCGGGAAGGTGCCTGTTTTACTGGCCCGGCGGCAGTCGGTGTATAGGCGGCATGATCTCAGCGCAGGCTTTGGTACGGAACATGAGAACCTCGCTCTGGATGAAAAGGGAAATGACAAGTGGCTGACACCATGAGGAAGAATACCGATGCCGGAGGGAGGGGCGGAGCTGCCCATAGTAGTGAAGAGTCTCTTGTAATGAGGGAGGAGCGAAGGGGCAGCGTTATCCAGTCGGAAGAAGTTGCCAACCCGCAAGCGGGGATGAGCGGCAGGAAAACGACAAAACCCTATGTGATTGCAAAACGCGCAGTGTGGGAAGCTTACCAGCAAGTAAAGGCCAACTGTGGAGCTGCCGGCATCGACGATGAAACCATCGCGCTGTTCGAGCAGAACTTGTCGAAGAATCTTTACAAGTTGTGGAACCGGATGTCGTCGGGATCGTATTTCCCGCCGCCGGTGAAACAGGTTGAGATTCCGAAGGCAAAGGGCGGCACGAGAAAGTTGGGAATCCCGACTGTTTCGGACCGAATCGCGCAAACCGTAGTCAAGCAAATCATCGAACCGACGCTGGACCCGATGTTCCATCCAGATTCGTTTGGATATCGGCCTGGACGTTCGGCCAAACAGGCCGTAGCCGTCACTCGAAAAAGGTGCTGGCAATTCGCTTGGGTGGTTGAATTTGACATCAAGGCGGCATTTGATCAGATTGATCACGACCTCCTGATGAAAGCGGTTCGCAGCCACATTAAGGAAGGCTGGGTTCTGTTGTACATCGAGCGGTGGCTCAAAGCACCGTACGAGACAGCAGAAGGCACCCAAGTGCCTCGTGAG
>JBJMGK010000241.1:0-4477 GCA_045807925.1 Bryobacteraceae bacterium
AAACCGGGAACGTAGACGTTCAGATACATCCGGTCGATGCCCTCGACTTCAAGGGTGACGTGGTCGAGCAACACTTCAGCAATACTTCGTGATACGCTCATTTTCGGCTCCGGTACGACTCCGATCCTTCGTGATCGACTGCCGCTGCGGCGGCCTAAATCATTGCCGAGAACTGCTTTCAGTCCTCCACCGTCGACCGGAGCCTTCTCTCGGATTATCAGCGATGCCCGTAGCTACACGAAATACATCTCGTCGGTCTGAGGCGCAGCCTCGTTAGATTTCAGAGCAAGTCTGTCAAGAAGTTCTCGCAGTTCCTCCCGCTTAATGTCCCGCACCAGCTTCTCCCCGAAACTCCGCACGAGATGAACCCGGATACGGTTTGTTTCGTTTTCCGCCGTTGACGGCTTCCACTTGCGCTCGAACACCGGAATGTAAACCGATTCCACGAACGCTTCGAATGTGGCCGTCAATTTCTCACGGCGCTCCACTCCATCATTCACTGGCTTCAGCAAGTCCTGAAGCATCGCTTCAGCAGTTAAGCGCGAAACACGGCTGCACAGGCCGAGTTCTTTTGATCGGGGCAGGTGCGCCTACAACCTGCTGCATGCTTGTCGGTGATCCAAAACCCTGCCGATACTCGATAAAACGCTGCCGTTTCCAGGCATTGCACGACCCGCACAGCGGCTGAATATTGCGGATGGAATTGCTGCCTCCCTTGGAGACCGGTCGCACATGGTCCGCCGTCAATACCCTCCTGATTGCATCACTCTCCGAAACGCCACAACCCGAACAGCAATGGCTACATTTGTTCAGCAAGTTTACTGCAGGTCCAGCTGCGGGCTGAAATATTACACCGAGGCACGCCCTTGCATGCTCCCGCGCGAAACCGAAGATGATCAACCCGTCACAGGTCTGGTAGTGAATAAGTTGGCTGTAACCTTCGAGCTTGGGCTCTCGGTGGCGTCAAGTTTCCGATCTATACCCCACCCTGCCTGCTTGGAGTGGATCTGCGAATTCTAGCCGAAATCGAAAATGACTCTGGACCGGCGCGAACTCGACCGGCATTAGGAAGGTCGCATTACGAGTCTTGTACTTCATTTCTTATGACGGCGCGGACACGGTCTCGTATGTGGCCTACACGGAACTGCAAGACACTTCCCGCCAGATGGGCGCCGCGCCCGGCATCAGCTGTTCATCATAGATGCCTGCTTTGCCGGTCTGCTCTTAAAGACACGCACCGGAGGCGTTTCGCCGGAACTGCCTAATTACATTGACGAGGTAACAAAGCGGATTACCAGAGAAGCGTTAACCGCAGGTGGAGAAATGCAGGAGGTCTTGGACACTGGGGCGAATGGCCATAGCGTGTTTACGAATGCACTGCTCGAAGGGCTCAGTGGCGCGGCGGACTTCAACCGGGATGGATATATCACATTTGCAGAATTGGACTCCTATGTCATCCCGCGCGCCTCGAATCGCTTCCAGACACCGGCAACAGGTGTGTTGCCTGGAAATGCAGGAGGAGAGTTCGTGTTCACCTCGCCACTCGCTGCAACAAGATTACAGGTCACCGCCGAACCAGTCTCCCCAATTGCAGTTAAGCGCGGTGATACAAATCAACTTACTCAAGCTAAGGAATACCTTAAGGCAAGTCGGTTCACCGAGGCTCTTCCTCTATTTCAGGCGTCTGCTTCGAGCGGGAATGCCGAAGCTACCTTTTATATGGGGAGCTTATATGCCCACGGATGGGGCGTATTACAAGATGACACAGAGGCGGCCAGCTGGTATCGCAAAGCGGCCGATGCTGGCAATAGCGATGGAATGTTCTATTTGGGCTGGATGTACTTGACCGGTGGCGGTGGCTTGCCGAAAGATGAGACCCAGGCTCTCAGCTGGTTTCGCAAAGCGGTCGATGCCGGTAACGTTGCTGGTATGACCGCTCTGGGCGACATGTACTTGGCCGGCCGCGGTGGGTTGCCGAAAGACGAGGCCCAGGCTGTCAGTTGGTATCGCAAAGCGGCTGACGCTGGTAACCCGTTTGGTCAAGCAGAATTAAAGCGTTTGCAGCTTAAATCTTCTCCACTTTCCTCAGGACATCAAACAGATGAAAGACCGTAGAAGAAGTATCGTCCGATCACGGCTGGAACGCGGCACCGACCTGGCTCTGGCGTGGCGGCTTTATAGAGCTGAAGTGCCAATCGCAGGTACTTCAAATCGCAATCCGCTCGATTTCATCAAGCGAAATCTCATCGCTGCTGCGGTCATACAGCTTCGTCGTGTACGGCGATTCGTGATTGGCGATCTGCTGCGCGACTTCGAGGCGACCGCCGTTCTTCATGTAGGCCCGTGATGCCGGTCGCGCGCAGGGAATGGCAGCCGACGCGCGGCGTTTTGATGTTCGCCGCGGCCGCTCGGTTGCGGATCATGGCGTGCACGTCTTGCTGAAAGAGCGGGTTTTCCGTTAGGGCGATTCCGGCCTTGCTCGTCATCGACTGGAATAAAAATGCCCTGGGATCGTTTTCGATGCCGGCCTGTTGGATGTAGGTGTGCAGGTATTCATCCAGCCGGTGATAGCACGGCACCTGATGCTCCTTGCCGCCTTTTTCCCGGAGCCGTACCCAGCTGCGCCGCCCTTGGATGTAATAGTCTTCGATCTTCATCTTAATGGCGGCTCCGACGATCGCGCAAGCCCATGAGGATTTCGGCTTCGATGGAATCGAGCAGCTGGCGGATTTCTTCGGGGGAGAGCACCGGCGTCTTGCCTTTGCGAACGACATGCTTGGGACCGCGCACCGCATGTGCCGGATTGACTTCGAGAATGTGGCCGGTCACCAGTCAGTCGAACAGCATGCGGAGAGCGGCCAGGTGCTGCTTGACGGTCGGGGCGGAAAAGTCCTTTTCGAGGGTTTTCAGGAAACCCGCCACATGGATCGGATCGACGGCCGAAAGCTCCTGTAACCCGTGCTGCTCGCACCAGGTAGAGAAGCGGCGAGCGGCGTTCAGGTACGCCTTGTGGGTATGGTCGTTACTGATCTGCGTGGTGAGAATTCGACGACGCTGCGCTTGGCCTTGGGTGTGGGTGCGTAGGGGGGAGCGGGGGACAGGCCAGGAGCAGGGGAGAGGACGAGATCAGTTGGCATGCTTATTTCCTGGTGCGGTAATGAATGCTATAAAATCGTGTCCCCAATCAGTTGTCCACCGCTTTCCAGTTGCCGGAATGAGCTGATTGTTCTCTTTCGCGTTGACGAGACGCAGCCGCGAAGATCGTTATTTATGAATAAGACAAGGGCGAACTGATTGAGGCTGCGCCGCTTCAAGATGGCGTGTATGTTTGGCTTCGTGTTCCTGGAGCACCCAATTCGCGAACGCTTGCCATCGCTCCCCATTATGAAGAGCGGCTCGCGTATTTCCGCCTAGCAGAGCAACAAGACTTGGAACAGATGGCCGACTTCATTGCGGCGTACAGTGACCGTGACGGCCTATAGCTTCTCAAGCGATAGCATGAAGCAGTGTGAAATGTTGGTAACGACCATCGATGGGCAGGAGAAAGCCAGGACGTTCTATTTAGAGGACGGAGCCGTCACAATGGACGTGACGCCAGGGTACGAGATATTGATGAGCAACGTAGCTAAAGAGCCGACAACAACGGACGGTCGGCAGTCCTACCAGCGCGACGAGCAGGCGGCGCAGTGGTTCGACGCGCTGCCAACAACCCACACGGGGTCGTATTTGCGGGCCAACATGCCGGAGTAACGCTTTCCGCGAAAAGGCTTGTCGTAACTGCCCGGCAGCGAAACGCCGTACCTAGGATGAGCCGGTGACCGGGTCGAGCCGGTCACCTCTTCCTTACCAAGGAAGTGCTCTACCGTCAACTGGAATTGCCCGTGGCAAGCAAGGATTTATGCAGCGGTCAGGGCACCGGATTAGGCTCCTGTGCGCTTTCCGAGCGAGGCTGGCCAAGAGTGCATGTATTAGATCCGCAAGCATACGGCTTTCTCGGATTAATCTGGCGAAGATTCCTCGTCCGGTGCTGCGAAATCACGGCAAGCGCAACACCGACACTAGTCATAACCGCACCTCACTCCGCTCGTTCCCCGCCCGAGCTCAAATATATCCACGCTAGATCGTTGATGGGCTCCGCCATGATGGTCACTGCATCACGGTAGGCACGCTCGGCGTCAGCTATTTTCCCGCGGCTCTCTAGTTCGCGCCCTAGATTTGTCAGCGGATGAACTGCTGCGTGATTTTGCTGCGGTGGGCCGGAAGCCGGTCCCAAATCAACAGAATGTCGCCCTCGATGCAGCGCAGCAAGTGTTTAAGAAACTCGATGATCTGCTCGGACTTAATTGCTTGCTCGAAGATCTCAAAGTAGAAGTTCCAGACGGTGACACCGGCGATGACCGAGAGCGTTTTCCAGTTGAAGTGAAACTGGAGGACAGGTGTCTGCCCGCGAGGCGCCCAGGTGCGCCGCCGATGAGGC
>JBJMGK010000242.1:0-23210 GCA_045807925.1 Bryobacteraceae bacterium
GTTTGCCCGAATATTACCTTGCGGCGCTGCTTGGGCACGAACACCACATGATACTTGCAGTCCCACTTGGAGTGGGATAGGCTCTGGTAAAGATCCGACATTAGATCCTCCTTTCGTTGGTCATCAAGCCACGTGAGGAGGATCTTACTCCCGGAACGGTCAAACCTGCTCAAGTCTCACTGGTCGAACCAGTGGCTTACCAATTTCAGTTATACTCGTGCATACCATCCGGTCCTGTTCCAAGTCGAGAGGCTTCCGGGTTTGTCGTCGCAACGGAACATGGCTACATCTTCAGCAATAACAGGAAGCCGGGCAGCTCAGGTGCCTTTCACTGGCTATGAAATCGAGACGGCCTATGACGAGATGTTCCGGCCGGACGGACGCCCCCGGGCCCACTACAAAGCTCTCTATGCGCGCCTTTTAAATTCGCCGACGGAGGAACTGCTTCGGAGTAAACAGGAAGCAGATCTCTCCTTTTTCAACCAGGGCATTACATTTACTGTCTACGGGAGAGGCGAAGGAACAGAGCGCATTTTTCCGCACGATCTGCTGCCCAGGATCATTCCCTCCGCCGAATGGGAGACCGTGGCCCGAGGTCTGACCCAGCGCATCACAGCCCTTAATCTCTTTCTGAAAGATGTTTATCATGAACGTCGAATCGTGAAGGACGGAGTGATCCCGGGCGAGCTGATTTATACCTGCCCGCACTATCGACGGGAAATGCGCGGCCTCAAGGTTCCCCGCGATGTCTACGTAAGCATCTGCGGAACAGATCTGATTCGGATGCCGAACGGAAAGTTCGTTGTTCTCGAAGACAATCTACGGGTGCCGAGCGGCGTATCGTACATGCTGACCAGCCGCCGCGTGATGAAGCAGACCTTCCCCATGCTGTTTCGCAAATACGGCGTTCGGCCCATTGAGCATTACAGCCAGGCGCTTCTCTCGACGTTGCGCTCGCTAGCTCCGGAAGGCCGCTCAAATCCCACGATTGTGCTTTTGACTCCAGGCGTTTACAACTCCGCTTATTTTGAGCACTCGTACCTGGCTCGTCAGATGGGTATCGAATTAGTCGAAGGGCGAGATCTCCTGGTGCACGACAACGTCGTGTACATGCGCACCACGTCGGGGTTGCAGCGCATCGATGTGATTTATCGCCGTGTGGACGACGATTTTCTCGACCCGCTCACGTTCCGGTCGGATTCCGCGCTGGGATCGCCGGGGCTCTTCAATGCCTACCGTGCCGGGAACGTTGTTGTCTCGAATGCCCTCGGAACCGGGGTTGCAGACGACAAAGCCGTGTACGCCTATGTACCGGACATGATCCGCTATTACCTAGGTGAGGAAGCAATCCTGGACAACGTGGAAACGCTTCTGATGAGTGATCGCGTGCAACGCGAGCACGTCTGCTCTAATCTCGACAAATTCGTGGTGAAAGCGGTTGGGGAATCCGGAGGCTATGGAATGTTAATCGGTCCGCAAAGCTCCCTTGCTCAGCGAAACGATTTCAGGGACAGAATTCTAGCCAACCCGCGAAACTACATCGCTCAACCGACTCTTGCGCTTTCCACCGCGCCTTGCTTTGTCGAGGATGGGCGTATTGAGCCCAGGCATGTCGATCTGAGGCCCTATGTGCTTTTCGGTGAATCGGTAACCATCGTCCCCGGCGGTCTGACGCGCGTGGCGCTGCGGAAAGGATCGCTGGTAGTCAATTCTTCCCAAGGCGGAGGCTCCAAGGACACCTGGGTTTTGCAGAACTGAGGACACTGCCAGCCATGCTATCTCGCGTAGCCGACAGCCTTTACTGGATGAGCCGCTACTTTGAGCGGGCTGACCACTGCAGCCGTGTCCTCGAAGCCAACTACATCCTCCTGCTGAATCCTTCGAAACCCTCGCGTGAGGCTCGATGGAACCGGATTACGGAAGCGCTCGGGCTGAAGCCTGAATTTTCGTCCGGTGACTCGCAGGCAACCATCATGCGGCTCATCTCTCAGCCGGGCAACCGGTCTTCCATTGTTTCGTCCATCACGGGAGCTCGCGAGAACGCCAGCCAGGTGAGAGAGCAGATCAGCTCGGAGATGTGGGAATCGCTGAACCAGCTGTATCACAAGGTAACGGCCGCCAGCTCTGCGGAGAGCGATCTCGATCCGCTTCGACTTCTCACCTCGTTCCGCGAAGGTGCGTACCAGTTTTACGGCGTGAGTGATTCAACCATGAACCACGGCGAAGGGTGGTATTTCATCCAGCTCGGGCGCTTCATGGAGCGAGCCTGCGGCTTGTCCCTGCTGCTCGACGCCCACTTCTCGGAATCGAACGGTGCGGACGATCTCGACTGGGTGGGGTTGCTGTCGAGTTGCGCCGCAGTCGAGGCTTATCGGAAGGTGAATACGTCGAACGTAAGTCCCGAATGCGTGGCCGACTTTCTTATCCTGAACCCTGAGTTCCCTCACACAGTCCGGTATGCAGCGGACCAGATGCACTTTGCACTGGAGAAGATCGCCGAGATTACGGCAAGCCGTAAGGGTGCCCGGAGTGAGCGGCTGATTGGAAAATTGCGTGCCTCGCTGACATACATCGGGATCGAGGAAATTTTGGGCCGCAATCTTCACACCTATCTGAACGGTGTTCTTGAACAGTGCCACAGCCTCCACGCCGCGATGCATCACATCTTTATCGATTACCCGATCGAATCTGCCCTGGAAGCCTAATATGTTCTACGCCGTCCGCCACTTCACGCGTTATCGTTACAGCCGCCCGGCGTGGCAGAGCATCATGGAAGTCCGGATGCACCCCCGCAGCGAACATATGCAGCGCTGCTTCACGTTTCAGCTTTCGGTGAGTCCGCGCGCACGGATTTTTTCATACCCGGATCACCTAACCAACCTGGTGCACCATTTCGATGTCCCTGCATCGCACAAGCAGCTCACAATTATCGCCGACGCCCTTGTCGAGGTAGACGAACCCGAGCCGCTACCCTCAGACCTCGGACCGGACGCATGGTCGGAACTCGATCGTTTGATCGAACTCGAAGACTATTGGGACATGTTGCGGCCGAGCCAGTTCGCCCGGCCATCTCCCGCGCTCGACGCTCTGGCGGAAACACTGGACGTGGTGAGCAGGGGAGACCGGGATCCGCTGGTCCTGCTACAAACTCTGAACTCGCAGCTTTATCACGCTTTTGACTACGTGAAGCAGAGTACAAAGGTCGATTCGCCGATTGAAGAGGCGCTCGAAAAGAGACAGGGCGTCTGCCAGGATTTCGCACACATTATGATTGCCCTGGTACGAGGGCTCCACATCCCATGCCGGTATGTCAGCGGCTACCTGCATCACGAATCCTGGCATACGGACCGCTCTGCGGAAGGCGCGACCCATGCCTGGGTCGAAGCTCTCCTGCCGGGTTTAGGCTGGGTCGGTTTCGACCCGACCAACAATCTCCAGGCCGGCATCCGCCACATTCGGACGGCGATCGGACGTGACTACGCGGATGTGGCTCCCACGGTCGGCCGAATGAAAGGCGCGGGCGAAACCGAACTTCAGGTTCGCGTGCGCGTGACGCCGTCCGAAGCCATTCTTCCGCCCGATCAGGAGTTCGCGGCAGACGAGGAGTGGTCACGTTTTCTCGAGAAGGACCAAGAAGCGGAGCTCATCATGCTCCAGCAACAACAGCAACAGCAGTAGCGGATCGATCCCCAGCCAACCTGTTGGGTATCATTGACATAGAGCATATTGGACGCTTGGCGTTTTTTATGGCCTCACCCCTGAACTTATGAGTGTGCCCGTATCGCAGATGTGGACGGTAGCGTCCTATGTCCTCAAGCAAAGACTTGCGGGACGAAAGCGCTATCCGCTTGTCCTTATGCTCGAGCCCCTGTTCCGGTGTAATCTTGCCTGCGCCGGATGCGGGAAGATTCAATATCCGGCTCACGTTCTGAAGCGCCAGCTCACCCCGGAAGAATGCTTCCGGGCCGTTGATGAATGCGATGCGCCCGCCGTATCGATTCCCGGCGGCGAACCGCTTATGCACCCGCAGATACAAGAGATTGTCGAGGGGCTGGTCGCACGCAAGAAGTACATTTACCTCTGTACGAATGCTTTACTGCTGAAGGAAAAGCTCCATCTCTTTAAACCCAGCAAGTACCTCAGCTTCTCTGTTCACGTAGACGGCGAGCGGGAACACCACGATTTCTCCGTTTGCCGCGAAGGTGGCTACGATGTGGCCATCGAGGGCATGAAGGCTGCCCTTGCCGCCGGCTTCCGCGTCACTACCAACACCACCCTCTTCGATGGCGCCGACCCGAACAGCGTGCGGCGCTTCTTCGACGAGATGATGGATATCGGCGTAGAGGGCATGATGCTCTCTCCCGGGTACTCATACGATAAGGCTCCCGACCAGCAGCATTTTCTGGGGCGGGCCCGGACTCGCCGGCTCTTTCGGGCAATCCTCTCCAACCGGAAGCCAAACTGGAAATTCAACATGTCCCCGCTCTTCGCCGAGTTTCTGATGGGACGCCGCGATTTTGCCTGCACGCCCTGGGGGATGCCGACCTACAACGTGTTCGGATGGCAGAAACCCTGCTATCTGCTCCAAGACGGCTACGCCGATACGTTCGAAGAACTGGTGCGTGAGACGGAGTGGAGCAACTACGGGACGGAGTCGGGTAATCCCAAATGCGCCAACTGCATGGTGCACAGCGGCTATGAAGCGTCGTCTGTCCACTACGGCTTCAATACCGTAAGCGGATTCGTGGGCATGGTCCGCGCTACCCTATTCAGCCGTTATCGCGATTCGTATGCGAAGGCACTCCTGAACGAGCCGGTTAAGCCAACTCACTCGTTCAACCCACTGGTACAAATCCAATCGCCCGGAGAGACGCAGCTTTGACCGAAAACTACGCTGCGCAGGCGCTGAACCCCGATGAGTTGGAAGTCGCACCTGGCTTCGTTCATGAGCAACTGCAGGGATGGGTGCCCGTACTCGAGAACGAGGAAGAACTGAGAACTGCCCTCGAGAAGGCTTTTGATTATCGCGGCGACGTGAAAATCACTCGGAGAGACGGCACGACAGTCGACGGCTATCTCTACGACCGGCGCAGCGCGAAAACTCTCGCAGAATCTCTGGTTCGGATCCTTCCATCGGACGGGAGCCCTCGCATAAACATTCCCTATTCGGAAGTTGCTGCCTTACGTTTCAGCGACAGAGACCCTGCGGCAGGCAAAAGCTGGGAAGCCTGGGTCCGGAAGTATTGGGAGAAGAAGGCCGTCGGCGAGTCAGCCGAGATCAAACCCGAAGCTCTCGACTGAACGCCTTGCCCTAAGCTAGTTTACTTCGACCCGGCCATCACGCATCGTCACAGTTCGGTCCGCGAACGCAGCGGCTTCGGGATTGTGAGTAATCATCAGGATGGTCTGGCCCTTGATTCTGTTCAAGTGGCGAAGAATTCCCAAGACCGCATCGGAATTCGCCGTGTCGAGATTACCCGTCGGCTCGTCGGCAAGCAGGATCGCCGGCTGATTTACTAACGCTCTCGCAATCGCGACCCGCTGCTGCTCGCCTCCGGATAATGCACGCGGCTTGTGATCCAAACGACTGTGGATCCCCAGTGCCTTCAAGGTATCGCCGAAGTCCTCAGGTTCCTGCGTCAGGCCCGCGAGCGATTGTGCAATGGCGATATTGTCGCGAGCCGAGAGCGTAGGAAGCAGATTATACTTCTGGAAAACGAAGCCTACCTTCCTTTTCCGCATTTCCGTACGGTCGTTCTCTGTCATCCCGAGCAGATCGACGCCGTCGATCGTGACCTCACCCGCCGACGGCGGGGCTAACCCTCCGAGTATGTGAAAAAGCGTGGATTTGCCGGAGCCGGACGGGCCAATCACGGCCAAAAATTCACCTCGTTTGACATCCAGGTTCACTCCCCGGAGA
This sequence comes from Bryobacteraceae bacterium, assembly GCA_045807925.1. Lineage (GTDB taxonomy): Bacteria > Acidobacteriota > Terriglobia > Bryobacterales > Bryobacteraceae > Bog-105. Next base: position 5,921 of record JBJMGK010000242.1, read on the forward strand.
GCATGAACATCGATGTCGCCCACGTGGTAAGTTTTTCGCAGGTCACGGACCCTGATGATCAACTCCTTGCTTGGAAACCCGTTCCTACTCATAAGCAAGCGCCTCGATCGCATCTTGTCGGGCGGCTTTGAGACCTGGATAGATCGCTCCAAGTAAAGCGCCGCCTAGCGCGATAGCACCAGCAATGGGCCACCAGTCGGGAACGGTGACAACCTGGAGCGAAGCAGGAACCAGCTGCATGATCAGAGACTTCGCCCCGAACGCAAAAAGGATCCCGATCAGACACCCGGCGATCGCCAAGACGACAGCCTCCCGAACCAGGATGTCAACGATGACACGCGGCTTCGCTCCCAGCGCTTTCAGGATGCCAATCTCACGCGTGCGCTCGAGCACTGCCGTATACATGGCAAGAAACACCACCAGAAATCCGACAACCACGGCCATTCCGGTCATGACTCCGATGAACGCCTGCAATTGCGGGATGTTGCTGATGCTGAATTGCCCGATGAAATCCCGGTACGAAATAGCCGTTAAATTTCCTTGCAGCAGATCGTTCAATCTCTTCACTTCCTCCGTTGTCTTGCCGGGATCGTCAAGCTTGACCAAAATCTGAGAGATCCGCGCCGGCTCAGCGTTACCCGTGAGTAGCTGAAGCGATCGCAAGGGCACTACCAACCGGCCCAGCGTCCCGCCTTGCATGATTCCGCTGAGATGCCAGGGGTGCCTCAACAACGGCACGGTCTGGCCGACCTGAAGCTTATGCTGCTGGGCGTAGTATTCGTCGACAATCAAGTCATTTGGATCGCTCGGCGCCTTGCCACGAATGACGCGAAACCCACCGCTGAACTGGCGAAATTCATTGATGTCAACACCGTTTAAGGTAGTCAGAATTTCGGCTCCGCCCAGCGGGATGATTAAAACACCGATTGCCTTAACGATATGCGGCTGCTTGCGCAGAAAAGGGACGAATTTCTCGTTCACCTGCCCGGTCGAAATCGAAAACGATGCACCCGGCTTCAGCCAGATGTCAGCCCCGGTTCCCTTGGCCCGGTCTGCAGAGTCTTGCAGCAAACCTCGGCTGAGGCCAATGAGTGTGAGGATGGACATAACCTGAACGCCCACCACGAGCGCACACAGCAATGTGCGCACCCAGCGGTGTTTCAGGTTTTCAAGAACCAGCTTGTTAATCATTGGTAGTTAATTCCGCGTTTCGGTCTCACGGCTGGGTCTGAAGGAAGTCTCTCGCGACGGCTTCCACAGGCTGGTGATCCACTTCAACGCGACGGTTCAATCCACGCATAGTCTCGGCATTGATGTGGTTCGAAAGCATAGTGAGCGCCATCTCGACGTCGGGTCTTTGGTCAATCAGACTCTTCCGCAAAACGAAGCACGCGTTATAGGGAGGAAACGCGTTCCGATCGTCCTCAAGGACCGTGAAACTTGGGTCAGTCAAAGAGGCATCCGTCGAATCCGCTGCCGCCATATCCACTTTGTGAGACTTCAGTGCGCGGTAAAGCAAGCCCAGATCCATGCTGCTCGGCGTTCCTTCCCAACGCAGATGGTAAACCTGGTCCAGCTTACGAAGGCCGTCGGCCCGCGTCAGAAACTCGTAGCCGACTCCTAAACGCCACGACCTGGATTCAGCAGACGAAAGTCGAGGAGAGGCGAGTTTTCGCACGTCGGCAGACCTGGCCACCATCGCGAACGTGTCATTAAAGCCAAGTGGTGGAAGCCAGACCAGATGAAAGCGGCTGAAATAGGCGTCTTTGACTTCCATGTACGCCCGAGCGGTATCAGGCGGTGTTTTCTGCTTCAGGACAACGCTGCTCGCTGTCCCCGTGTACTCGGGATACAGATCAATGTCACCCTTCACCAGCGCCTCGTGCGATAGAAGTGTTCCTCCCAAATTGAGTTTACGCTCCACGCGAACGTGCAGCTTGCGCTCGATCTGCTGGGCGGCGATCTCGCCGAGTATCAACTGCTCAGTAAAATTTTTGGACCCCACTACGATTGCGTCTGTTCGCGAGCAAGAGAGCAGACTTGCAAGTGAAATCAGTACGAGGACAATCTGCTTCATGCCTGATTGATTCTGCGCTCCAAGAATCCCATACCGGCATCCGCAAGTAACGCAAGGGCAGCCGCCGGAACGGCTCCCGCCAGGATCTGCAACGTATCGACGGAGGCAACTCCGCGGAAAATGAGGACGCCCAATCCCCCGCCCCCTATCACGGCTGCTATCACCGCCGTTCCTATGTTCGTGACCAGCGCAACCCGGATTCCCGCGATGATCGTCGGCGCGGCCAGGGGCAGTTCAACCATGCGAAGTAACTGCATATCCGTCATTCCCATCGCGATCGCAGCCTCGCGCACAGGCGAGTCGACGCTCGAGATACCAACAATGGTGTTCCGCAAAATAGGCAATAACGAATACAGAATCAAGCAGAGAATCGCAGTGTGCTTACCAATACCCCCTATGAACGGAACAGGAAGAAGAAAACCGAAGAGCGCCAGACTCGGTACCGTTTGAAGCACGCTCGCGGTTGCGAGAGAAACTCGACGGATGCCTGCACGCCTGGTGCCGACAATTCCGAGGAGCACTGCGATCACTACTGCAACGCCCGATGAAGTGGCAACGAGGACGATATGTTCGAGAGTCAACTCTCCCACATCACGAGCCAGGCTTTTCAGGACGATCGGATCCAAGAGTTAAGTTTGCCACCTGCGGCGTTCCGCTAACAATTGCGGCGGCAACGTGTTCAAAAACGAGAGAGCCGTCGGCGTCTGTACGTCCAAGAAATCATCCGGCGTAGTGACCACCTCGAGCCGCCCCGAGTGCAACACAGCAATTCGAGTTCCGAGGGTCAGGGCTTCCAGCAAATCGTGGGTGACGAATACGGATGCGAACTCGTACTTCGACCGTAGCTCGAGGAACTGTCCCTGCATCTCGTTCCGCGTAACCGGATCGAGCGCTCCGAATGGTTCATCAAACAGAAGCAGCGGCGGATTTGCCGCGAGCGCTCTCGCGACGGCGACTCGCTGCCTCTGCCCGCCCGAGAGTTCATGGGGGCGCCGCGACCGAAATTGCTCGTATGCGAGTCCGACCTGATCGAGGAGTGTCCTGGCCCGCGTCTCGCGCTCTGCGACAGGCCGATTCAACAGCCTGAGCGTGAGCGTCACGTTGTCTTCCACGGTCCAATGCGGCATTAACCCGAACTCCTGGATCACGTAGCCGATCTGCCGTCGCAGGGAGATAGGGTCCATGCTGGCTAGTTCTTTCCCGTCGATCACGATTTCGCCGCTGGATGGGTCAAGAAGGCGGTTCACGAGCCGTAGCGCTGTTGTTTTTCCGGATCCGCTGCGCCCAAGCAAAACGAGAGTCTCGCCGCGATCTATGTCAAGACTCAACTCGTCAAGAATCGTACGTCCGGCGGCTTTGAAACTGACATTCCGGAACGATAAATATGCCAATGGCCCTGCGCTTTCCTTCGCAACTGCTCTGATGGGATAATAACGGATGCAGGTTAGCCATCCCGTTTTTGAGCAAAGTGGTTCCGTTTCGAACTTACTCTGCTACGTTACGGCGGTTTTAGACACTATAAGGCTAGACCTGTGCTCGAAATTCCTCTCATGTCCTATCAGATTCAGCCGCTTAGAGAGTTTTTAGTCCGTCCGGCGTTGCCGGCGGCCCTCAGCCGCCTTTCCGAGCTGGCCTACAACCTCCTTTGGAGTTGGGACCACACGGTTCGCGCCCTCTTCCGCCGGCTTGACCCGGCTTTGTGGAAGGAATCGAACCACAATCCCGTGCTGCTGCTGGGGCGAGTCTCCCAGGAAAAACTGGATCGGGCGTCGTCTGACCCGCGATTCGTTTCGCTCTACCGCCGAGCTTGCGAGCGCTACGACTCTTATCTACATACCCGGTCCCGCACGGAAACCGAACCGAGCATCGCGTACTTCTCGATGGAATACGGCCTCCTCGACTGCATGCAGATCTATTCCGGCGGTTTGGGACTGCTTTCGGGAGACCACCTCAAAGCGGCGAGCGATTCTGACTTTGCACTGACCGGGATCGGGCTTGCTTACCAGCACGGCTACTTTCAGCAGGCTCTGAATCCGGATGGATGGCAGCAGGAACGCACGCCCCTGAACGATTTCTACACGCTTCCCGTTCGGCCTTGCGTCGACAACCATGGAAAAGACGTGGTCGTCAGCGTCGATCTGCCGAACGGTGAAGTTTTCATTAAGGTCTGGAGTATCGATGTAGGCCGGGTGAAGCTGCTCCTTCTCGACACCAACATTCCTGAAAACAAAAGCGCTGAGGTTCGTGGGATTACGGACCAGCTCTATGGGGGTGACACGATCAAGCGCATCCGCCAGGAGATCGTTTTGGGCATTGGCGGCCTGCGAGCGCTCAAGAGAATGGGAATCCAGGCGACTGTCCACCACATGAACGAGGGGCACTCCGCATTTCAGGCCATCGAGCGCGTCCGTCTCCTCATGTCAGAACACAACTTGAGCTTCGAACAGGCCCTCGAAGCGACTCGACTCAGCAACGTGTTCACGACGCACACCTCGGTTCCCGCCGGTATCGACCTGTTCGATTCCGGTCTCGTTTACGAATACTTCCATCGCTACTGCGCAGCTGCGAACATCCCGTTCGAGAATTTTCTGAGCCTCGGCCGAAAGAATTTAGCCGACCCGTCCGAGCGGTTCTCCATGGCCGTTTTTGCGCTAAAGACCTCCGCTTTCCGCAACGCCGTCAGCCTCCTTCACCGGACCGTGTCGCAGGAGATGTTCCAGGACCTTTGGCCCCGTCTTCCGGTGGACGAAGTGCCTATCACCTCCGTCACGAACGGGGTACACTCGCCTACCTGGATTAACGGTGATCTGGCCAGCCTGTACGATCAGTACCTGCAACCGGATTGGCGCGAGCGCCTGGAAGACACGAAGATGTGGGAACTCGTCAATGAGATTCCCAGCCAGGAAATCTGGGAGATGCACCGGAAGCGCAAACGCCGCATGGTTGCGTATGTCCGGGAGCGTGTCGCTAATTCTGGACTGGCGCGGAAGGCCTCGACGGCCGAAATGCGGCGTCTGCAGGAAGTTCTCGATCCTGACGTCTTTACGATCGGATTCGCACGGCGGTTTGCTACGTACAAGCGCGCGACACTGATCTTCCGGGATGTCGAGCGCCTGAAGCGCCTGCTGAACAACCCCAAGATGCCGGTGCAGATTGTCATCGCCGGCAAAGCGCATCCGAAGGATCAGGAAGGCAAAACATTAATCCGGGAGATTGTTTCGCTCTCGCGTGACCCTGAGCTCGCCAAGCGATTGATCTTCGTTGAGGACTACAGCATTCAGGTGGCCCGCGAAATGGTTCAGGGCGTCGACCTGTGGTTGAACAATCCTCGACGCGGCGAAGAGGCGTGCGGAACCAGCGGTATGAAAGCCAGCATGAACGGCGTGCTCAACTTCAGCGTGCTCGACGGCTGGTTCGACGAAGCCGTCGATATCTCTGGTGGCTGGGCCATCGGTGATCGCAGTTCTTACTCGGAAGAGCAGAACGAAATGCATGCTCGGGCTATCTATTCCACACTCGAGAACGACATAGTCCCGCTCTTTTATCAGGGTGGCGAAGGAGAGCTGCCGCTCGACTGGGTTCGCCGCATGAAAACATGCATAGCGAACATCACACCTCATTTCAGCTGCGGCCGCATGGTCGCTGAATACATGAACCTGCTTTACAAACCGGCTCATCACCTGTGGGACAAGATTTCCGAAGCCAACTTCAAAGCCGCGCGAGATAAGACCACCTGGGATGACCGCTTGCATCGCTCATGGGATTCCATTCGGTTCCTCGATTTCGGAAGCGGTCCGGAAGATCATGTCATGAGCGGTTCAGCAGTTCCTCTTCGAACTACTGTTGATCTGGCTGGATTGGAGCCTTCGGAAGTTCGAGTGGAAGCCGTCATCGGTCATGTCGGCACAAACGGCAATCTGCAGGATACGTTCGTCCTTCCGCTGAAACCGTTGAAAGGCCGCGATGGTACTGTTACTTTTGCAAACGAATTCACCGTCGCGCAGACCGGACGCATCGGTTACTCGGTTCGCATCACGCCGAATCACTTCGATATCCCGCTTACACGGCCCTGCAATGCGCTTTTGAAGTGGCATTCTGACGAGAATGCATTGCAAGCCGGATAATTTCTCCACAACTTACTGGCGCTGAGGCGCAAAGCGTGGTAAATACTAATCAGGACAGGCGGGTCAAAGCTAACTTCCAACTTGCTTGACCCGTCCCTCCTCCCAGAACTTCCAGCGTTCATCACAAATTTTGCTATCACACTGGAACCACATTTGATGCAAGTCCAAGAGCCCGGGTTCAACACTCGGAGACTGCTCTCTACAGCTCGCGGAAAAACCAAGGAGTCGATCAACGACAATGGACGGAGATCGCAAATACAGGCAACACGGCTATCAAGACTCAGGCTTTGAGCCTTCCAATTCACCCAAACACGATCGAGGGAGGCCAGGCGGCCCTAAACTTCCCCTTGACATCACCGGCCCGCGGCTTCCCCGCCTCGTTCAGAATGTTGCCTCGGCCCGGTGCTATAGCTGCGCGGTTATGCTATCCCCAGATTTTGACTACGGCGGGGTTTGCCCGAAATGCAGCGTTTCTCTTCATTGCTGCAAGCAGTGTGTGAATTTCGATTCTTCCACGCGTTTCCAATGTCTGAAGCCGATCCCGGTCAGGATCGCCGTGAAGGATCAGGCGAACACATGTGAGCTCTTCCGGCCGCGTGTTACCGTCGCAAGAGATGGGATCGCGATGGCGCCATCGGCGAAAGCTCGAGTCGTCACGAGCGCGAGTCCCGCACCGCGCAATGCTGACGACGCTCGCGCCGCCTTTAATAGCTTGTTCAAAAAATAGGAGAAGTACCGAACATACGGCTTCGCCGTTCGAACTAGAGTTGCAAGCTTGCGCCTCAGGGCTCCATTGCCTGCTCCCTCCGAGCGGCAATGACTAGACCTAATGGCTGCACCGCGCATCAAGAAAAAACAATCCACCGTTAAAGCGTCTCCCCTGCCCCGCCAAGGGGCTATTCCTTGCCTCATCCTGCTCTTAGTCGGTCTGGTTTTGATTGCAGTGTTCTTTTTCGCCAGTTTTCATGTGATCGGATAGCTGCTTTGGGATCGATCAATGGGATATGAGAACTGAAAATCGTGCGGCTGACCAACTCCGGCGCACCGTAATTACGCCGAACTTCTTGATGACCGCAGAAGGTTCGGTGCTGATTGAGGCCGGCTTCACGCGCGTGCTCTGCGCAGCCACCGTCGAAACTACTGTGCCTCCGTTTTTGCGGAACACGGGAAAGGGCTGGGTGACCGCAGAGTACTCGATGCTTCCTCGTGCTACCAGCACCAGGACGCCCCGGGAAGTGACCAAGGGTCGACAGTCCGGACGCACACATGAAATCCAGCGATTAATCGGGCGTTCACTCCGCGCTGCTGTCGATCTCAGCCTCTTGGGCGAGCGGAGCGTGATTATCGATTGCGACGTGCTTCAAGCCGACGGCGGAACCCGCACAGCCGCAATCACTGGATCGTATGTAGCACTTGCGATCGCCATCGAAACGCTGGTCAAGTACAAGACCATTGCGAAATCGCCCATCATTGATTCCGTAGCTGCCACTTCCGTAGGCATCGTTGCAGGCGAACCGATGCTGGATCTGTCCTACGAAGAAGATTCGCGCGCCGACGTAGATATGAATGTCGTTATGACCGGGTCTGGAAGGTTCATCGAACTGCAGGCAACGTCCGAGCGCAATCCGTTCGAGGATGCTGAACTGGCGAAACTGATCTCGCTCGCACGCGGCGGCATCCGGGAATTGACAGCTATGCAGCAGGCGGCACTTGCCCAACACGGGTAGATGATTGTTTATCTCTGTTCGTCCAACCGGGGAAAACTCAAAGAACTCTCGTTGGCTGCGGAAGGAACTGGCCTGGACGTACAGCCGCTGCCCGGACTCAAAGAGATCGCCCCTCCGGAGGAAACCGGCTCAACCTTCGAGGAGAACGCTTTGCAGAAGGCACTCTACTACTCGCAATTCACGTCTGAGATGGTTATTGCCGATGATTCCGGCTTGGAAGTGGATGCATTGGGAGGGGCGCCAGGTGTCCTCTCAGCGCGTTTTGCCGGGTCTGATGCGGACGATGCCGAGAACAACGCGCTCCTTCTCGAGTTGATGAGAAACGAAGAACGGAGAAGATGCCGGTTCGTCTGCGTAGTAGTGGGAGCGAGAGCGGGCGAGCGCTTGTTCACGGCCCGCGGCCAAACGGAGGGCACGATCCTGAGGGAGCCCCAGGGCGAGAACGGGTTCGGCTACGATCCGCTTTTCTTTTATCCTCCGCTCACCCGGTCCTTTGCCGAACTGACCCCAGCTGAAAAGGTGACGGTAAGCCACAGAGGAAAAGCGATGGCACAACTGCTTCCTTTGCTACGCACCTCGGAATTGACTTAGGCCCGAGTAAGTCATTGGCTCCGATAAACTACGGACGTGCATCCCTACCTGCTCCACAACGAGTCGATTCACAAGACCGACGAGGCCCTGTTGTCGCCGGGCCAAGTCGGATTTATGAATGGATGGGGCATCTTCAGCACCCTCCGGGTTACTGGCGGTGTACTTTTTGCTTTCGAACGCCACTATGCCCGCATGAGGCGAGACGCGGAGCGAATGCGAGTACCGTTTGAAATTGCGCCCGCCGATCTGAGCCGCCTTCTCTCTCAATTGGTCGAGGCGAACAAAGCGGAGGAAGCGACTCTGCGCGTCGCGGTCGTAAGGAACCGAGGCGGCCTCTTCGAATGCCCTGGTATCACTCGCAATTCCGACCTGGTTGCTTTTACCGCAGACCTGAACCAGTGGGGCAATGGCGTAAAGCTCGGCTACATGCCAAATGCGCGCTATTCAGCCTCGCCGTTCGCCGGCACGAAGTACACGTCGTGGGCTCAAAATCTGACGTGGTACGAGCTGGCACACGAGCGCGGGCTCGACGAGTTCATTCTATTGAACGAGCGCGGACTGATCAGCGAATGCACATCGGCCAATGTGTTCTGCATCCAGGGTGATACGGCGCTGACGCCTCCGCTCGAAAGCTCAGGTTGTCTCGCTGGAGTGACACGCGCTGTACTGATGGAAGAGGTAAGCGTGCCCGGCTTCGCCATTCGCGAATCCGAATTAGCTCCGGCTGACCTCGAACGGAGCGAATGCGTTTTTATCACCTCAACAACTCGCGATCTTCTGCCCGTCCTTCAGATCGATGGTGTGACGTTGCAGCCCGATTTGAAAAAACTGCTTCCGCTTCAACAGGCTTTCCTGGATTACAGAACGGAATACGTCCGCAAACAGCAGGACGAAAGCAGAGTTTTGGTTGCATGAAGCCGTCGCTGTTCCGTTGTGAAAGCTGCAATAGTTCACGCGTGAGGCGATCTCAACGACGTACGGCTCTTCACTACGCCCGCATGCTCTTCGGTAGCTATCAACTGCACTGCCTCGACTGCGAGAAGCGCTTCTGGGTCAACATCTTCCTCGTGTCGAAGATCTTACACGCCAAATGCCCTAAATGCCTGGGGATGAGATTGGACCGTTGGGACCCGAAACACTACCATGTTCCGCGTTGGAAGACTTTGCTGATTTCCTTCGGAGCACACCGCTACCGCTGCACCAGGTGCCGCTTCAATTTCGTCAGTTTCCGGCTCCCTTAAAGCCGATTATTCCACCGTTTGGGCCGGGATCGCCTACTGGGCGACGGAGAGACCGGCGGAAGCAGTTTTCTGCTGTGAAAGTACCAGCAAGCAGCCGACCTGCTCGCCGATGGTACTCAGCACTTCTATGTCATTGCCCGAATGAGTGCCGGCGGCGCGATTCTGGACGTTGATTACACCCACAACCTTGTTCTGGGAGATGATCGGGACCGACAGGAACGCCTCAAAGTGATCTTGCGGCAGATCTTTGAAGTATTTGAACCGCGGATCGTTGTAGGCTTCGCGAGAGATACATAAGAGACGGCGCTCGCGGGCTACCCACCCCGTTAGCCCCTCGCTCATTCGAAGCTTTACTGAACCGATACTCTTCCGGTTGGCGTCACTCGCCGCGTGAAGGACCAGTTGGTCTTCTTCAACCAGGTAGATGAGGCATGAGTCGCATTCGAGAAAATCTTTGACCAGGAGAACGATCTCATTCAGAGCGTCCTCCAGCATGAGATCGCGTACCATGAGTCTGCTGACTCGTTGAAAAAGACGTAGTTGCTGTTCGGCGCGCTCAAGCCGAGCTTCGAGATCGCGTGTCCTGGACACCGAGGCTATTATCCCAAAGCAGTGCTCAGCTGGGAAGCACGGAAGCGGAATGTAATAATCTTTGGGAGTACTTCGACGCGCTCAACCCAGCGTACTTTTCGGCTCATCACGTACGTGCGCCGCAGTAGTACGATTGAGTGGAGCCAGTCGAGGAGAAGCCTTCCGTAATGTGGACTAAACCGAAAACAGACGAACAGCCGGCGCGGTCGGGCGTCACACCGACATCAAACGCAGCCGGTACCGAATCACCGAGGAGAGAAACCACGACCATGTCATCGCAGCCGAGATCTTTCGATCCTGATCCAGTTTCCCCGCGAGGCACCGGTACCGCCGCTTTAGGCAAAAATGTAACCATCAAGGGCCAGATCTTCGCGCGTGAAGATCTGATGATTGATGGCGAAGTCGAAGGCACCGTTGAGTGCCAGGAACATCGTTTAACCATAGGACCGAACGCCCGAGTGCAGGCCGGTCTGAAAGCAAGAGAAATCGTGATTCACGGGTCCATCCAGGGCAACGTGGACGCCACCGATAAGATCGACATCAAGAAGGAAGCAAAGCTCGTTGGAGACATCAAAACCAGCCGAATCGTAATTGAAGACGGCGCGTACTTCAAAGGAAGCATCGACATCTCCAAATCAGCGAGTAAAGCGTCGCAGCCCGCGGCAGCAGCACCTCAGGGTGTACCCGTGGCAAACACGGCCGCTGCGGTTGCAAACGCCTCAAAATGACGTGTTGAGGAGCTTTCGCCGAGCTCCTCTGCGGCATTCTGCTTCATCCTGAATTAGTCCCTCCTAGCTTCTTGTCTTTGAGCTCATGAAATTTGGTGCAGGTAAGGGTGTCTTTTCGCACTTCAGCGACAAGGACACCCGTCCCACCCTTACTAGAAAAAGCAGCGGATTCGATCAGTTCTGCTCGATCCTCCAGAGCTACGAGAACTTGTCGATACTCGATATGTCGGGCGCCAGCCAGGCGAATATCAGCTTCATTACCGGGCTCGGCCACCGCATCTCGTCCGACGACATCATCGGCACCATGGTCGAATGCTTCGGCAAAGATTTCCTCGGGAACCAGCAAGCCGCGAGCAACGCGCAGCGCTTTCTGGACAAGAGCTTCACCTTCCCGGAGGCTTCCTTCGATGGCGTGCTCGTGTGGGACACGTTTCAGTTCCTGACGTCTCCCTTGATCGAACAGGCTATTACCCAGCTCTTCCGCATTTTGCGGCCCGGCGCGCATCTGCTGATGTTCTTCAGCGCCAACGAAAAGGCCCCCAGTATCCCTGTCTATAACTACCGGATCCAGGACAGGAAGACGCTTCTACAAATGCCGCGTTCGGGAACAACCGACCAGAAGAGCCAGTACTTCAATAACCGCCGATTGGAGAAACTGTTCGAACGAGCGTCCTCTATGAAGTTCTTCCTCACTCGGGACCATCTCCGTGAAGTGATCGTCCGCCGTTGACCGGACCCGTCAGACTCTTGACCCGAGCCTCTACAATTGAGGTTCGAGGGAATCTTTCTGTCATTAGAAGACGATCTGTTGCGCCAAAGACAAGAGCGCATTAACCAAATCCGAGACCTTGGGTTCGAACCGTATGGACAGGCTTTCGACTTTACCCATACGATCCCGGAGATCCTTTCCGAGTTCGGCGACACAAAAGCCGAAGATCTGCCGGCATCCTTGCACGTTCGTATAGCCGGAAGAGTGAAAACCTGCCGCCGCATGGGAAAGGCCGGCTTTATTCACCTGCAGCAGAATGGCCGCACTCTTCAGATCTATATCAAGAAAGACGCCGTTCCAGACAGCGCGTACAGGCTATACGAGATCCTCGATATCGGCGACATCATCGGAGTAACCGGCTATTTGTTCCGGACGCGGACTGGTGAACTTTCAGTACATGTCGAGGATCTTGTATTTCTGTCGAAGATCATGCTGCCGCTTCCTGAGAAGTGGCACGGCCTCGAAGACGTAGAGACCCGATACCGGCAGCGCTACGTCGATCTCATCGCGAATCCCGAAGTGCGAGACGCGTTCGTCACTCGGGCAAAAATTGTGCGCTCTCTTCGGCGGCAGTTGGACGACCGAGGCTTCCTCGAGGTGGAAACGCCGATCATGCAGCCGCTCTACGGAGGCGCAGCGGCCCGGCCGTTTATCACGCATCACAATACCCTCGACCTGGACCTCTATCTGCGGATCGCGCCGGAGTTGTATCTGAAACGGCTCGTGGTCGGTGGCATCGAGCGCGTGTATGAACTCAACAGGAACTTCCGAAACGAGGGTATTTCCACCCGGCACAACCCCGAATTCACGATGCTCGAGTTCTATCAGGCCTATACCGATTTCCGAGGCATGATGGAGCTCTCGAAGCAGCTCCTGGCCCAAGTGGCCATCGATGCGACCGGATCTGCACAGATTACATATGGAGGGCGGCCGATCGACTTCGGGAACGTCCGCGCGCTCTCGATGCGCGACGCCATTATCGAGTACTGGCCGGAGAAGCTGGGTGAAATGCCGTCCCTGAACAATCTGAAAGACCCCGATTGGCTGCTGGCCCACTCTCACCAGTCAACGCCGGGCAACGCCCTGATGGAGCTCTTCGAGAACAACGTCGAAGAGCACTTGTTCGAGCCCACCATCATTTTTGATTTTCCCCTCGAAGTTTCGCCGCTCTCGAAGAACAAGCCTGACGAGCCGGAGTTTGTAGAACGCTTCGAGATCTATGCCGGAGGCATGGAAATTGCCAACGCGTTCACCGAGCTCAACGATCCTCAGGAGCAGCGACGGCGGTTTGAGGCTCAACTCTCCCGAAAAGCCGCTGGCGACGAGGAAGCGCACATGATGGACGAGGACTACATTCGCGCCCTGTCCTATGGCATGCCGCCTACTGGCGGGGAAGGTATCGGAATCGACCGGTTAGCGATGCTGATGACCGATTCCAAATCGATTCGCGATGTTATTCTGTTCCCGCTACTCCGGCCGGAAGGTGAAATCGGATTAGTCGATCGGATGCGGGAACTCGACGGTGAAATGGCAGCGGACTCCCGTCCTGCCTGATGCGCTTCGAGTGGACCGTCGCGGTCCGGTATTTACGGGCGCGACGGAAACAGACTGTCATTTCGGTCATCACGGTTATCTCCATTTTCGGCGTGGCTGCCGGCGTCGCTGCACTAATCATTGCGCTCGCGATCAACAACGGATTCCAGAGCACACTGCAATCGAGCCTGTTGAGCGCTACGGCGCATGTCAACATCCTCGAGCGGAATCCCGCCTATGGGATCGAGCACTGGCAACAACTGGTACCGAAGCTCCTCAGAATTCCGCATGTCATCAGCGCGACACCGGGTCTTTACGGTCAGGTAGCTTTCAAAGGTCCCCTAGTCGGTACGGGCGGCGTGATGAAAGGTGTGCTGCTGGACAACAAGGAGAAGATTCCGGACTTGCTGCGTCATCTGAAAGCCGGCTCGGTGATGACGTCTCCGGGAGGACTTGCACGCTCCGAGATCATCTTGGGCTCTCGCCTTGCGGAACAACTCGGCCTTCGCTTGCACAGCCCTGTCAGCATCTTAAGTTTTCAAGGGCAGCTCACGCCGATGGGCATGATTCCGAGCATGTTCCGCTTCCGAGTCGCCGGTCTCTTTGAAACAGGCTTGTACGAGCTCGATTCGAACTGGGCGTTCACATCTCTGTCCGATGCGCAGCGGGTTCTCGATCTGAATGACGTCGTAAACACGATCGAACTGCGGCTCGACGACATCTTTCGGGCTCCGGAAGTGGCCAGGCAGGCGGAACAGGTCGCTGGTCCAACACTGATTGCGAACACCTGGATGGATCAGAATCGGTCGCTTCTAAATGCGCTCCGGCTCGAGAAAATCGTCAGCGTGATCACCGTCAGCTTAATTGAGCTGATCGCGGCTCTGAACATTTTGGTTGTTCTTGTGATGCTCGTGATGGAGAAGCACCGCGACATCGCCATTCTGATGTCGATGGGCGCCAATCGAACCCAGGTCCAACGGATCTTCGTGCTGCAGGGTCTCGTCATAGGCGCCGTGGGCTGCCTTCTCGGACTGGCCATTGGTTTCACTACGACGGCCCTGTTCAATCACTACCGCTGGCTACGTCTGGATGAGCAGATATACGCGCTCAGCTATGTGCCGTTTCAAAGCCACTGGACCGATGCACTCTGGGTCTCCGTCCTCGCGATCGCAACCAGCCTCATCGCCACGCTTCAGCCCTCCCGGAACGCGTCGCGAATCGCTCCCGCGGAAGGGCTGCGGTACGAATAGCCGGTCTTACTTGGACGCCTGCTCGATCGCGAAATCCCAAATCAGTAGTGCGATGTCTTCCTTTTCGGCATTCTCATCGTCTGCGAATTCCATTAATGCGTACTCACCCGGAGTGAGCGGCTTCTCCGGCCAGACTTTATAAAGATTGCCCACCAACTGGGTTTCGAAGGTTTCGATCTGCTTGCGCGTCTCCATGTTTTCGTGCGCGACCGGAATGATCGAAACATTCTCTACAATTCTGAAGTTCTTTTTCGAATTAGGAGTCAGCTTGATAATTCCGAACTTCTCTTCTTTCGCGAGACGGAGGAAGAACTCGGGCCGGCTCTCTTTGATGCCGAAGCTCGAGCGCTCGCCCTTGATCACGACTGTTGCCTTGCCGGGAATGATCGGGATGGGCGAAATCATCTGCAGCGCTTTGCGCTTCTTATCGTTGAGGATCTGGTAATCGGCCGATTTCAGGGCTTTGATCTCCCCGTTCTCACGAATGTAAGCGCCGGCGTCTACCGGGATGGATTCAATCTCGCGTCTCAGGGCGCGCTCGGCCTGTTCTTCCTCGTCCTGAGCCCGTGCTTCCTTTGTGATGGCATCCTGCTTCTGTCGACGCTGAGCTTCCGTCTTCTCCAGGTCGACCAGATCTTTCGGAATCTCTTCCCAATCGCCGCGGTCGGTGCTGTAGTAGCGGATTCTATCGCCCTGCACCTGGTACTCACGGACCATGTGGAAGTCTCCGTCCTTGAGAAACAGCTTGAAAACGTCTGCAAACGCTAAAGCAGCGAAGAGCACCAGAAGAAACAAGAGTCGCAGCACAACATTATTATTTTCCGCCAAGTGATTCGGAAATTCGCGGGCTATCCATCAGGAAAGCCGCCTGCGCTAACCTGAAAGAGAAATGGCGAATATTGGCGAGGTGATTAGCTCAGCTGCGGCGATCGCCAAAGGCATGGGCATCACCTTCAAGGAGATGCTGCAGCCCGCAATCACGGAAGAGTATCCGGAAGGGCCGGCTCATTTGGAGGAACGCTTCCGGGGCGCGCACGTATTGCAGCGCGACGAGAATGGTCTCGAAAAGTGTGTGGCCTGTTTCTTATGCGCAGCGGCCTGCCCTGCTGACTGTATTTACATCGAAGCGGCCGAAAATACTGAACAAAAGCGATTCAGCGGCGGCGAACGCTACGCGGCTGTTTACAACATCGATTACAATCGCTGCATTTTCTGTGGCTACTGTGTAGAAGCCTGCCCGACCGACGCAATCACCCACGGGCACGGTTTCGAGCTGGCGAGTTACAACACTTCCACTTTGATCTACCGGAAAGAGCAAATGCTGGTGAAGCTTCCGGAGGGTGGGGCGCCTCCGAGCCAGCACAATCCTCCCCCGGCCGCCGCTGAACCTAAGCTCTGATTGCAGGGTTCTGTCGCCTCTTTCGAAGTTCTCTCACTTACTTACCGGTTTCGAGCGCTCGACCCATTCGCGTTTCCTGCTTTCCTGACGGGCAACGTTTTCCGCGGAGCGCTGGGTAGCTTCCTGCAGTCAGCGAATTCGGCAGCTTATCGCGTTTTGTTTGAGCCAACGGAGCCAGGCTCGACCGCCGGAAAAACTCCTCCGCGGCCATTTGTCCTGCGATCTCGAACTGTAGAGGGGCAGAATTATTCACCGGGCGAGATTTTTTCGGTCCAGTTGAATTTGTTCCTCACCCGTGTGGAATTGGTTGACGCCTTGTCCGCCGCCCTAACGGCAATGGGTGACGCCGGGTTCGGTCCAACTCGCAGCCGTGCCGCACTTCTGCTACCTCCAGAGCAGGTACGCCACTCATTACGTCTCGACGAGGCGTTCGAACCCACCCGTTCACTCCGGGTGTGTTTCCAGACTCCAACCGAACTAAAAAGCAACGGCGAGATATCCCCTCCCGGCCCTTTTTTCGTGCTTGTCGAGCAGGTGTACGAGCGGCTGCGGCGGCTCATCACCCTTTACGGATCCGGAGACCCGGGGCAAAACCTGAAGTCATTGTGCAAGGACGCGCGCTCCATCGCTCTGACCGGTACCGATCTCCGTCCGATAGAAGTGTCGAGAAGGGGGACTCGGCTCGGGCAAACGCATCCCCTCGGCGGATTCCTCGGATGGGCTGAATACTCGGGGAACTTAGGCCCGTTCTTACCTCTGCTCCAGGCGGCATCCTTCATCGGAGTCGGCCGACATACCGTTTGGGGAAACGGCGAAATCTCGAGTAAGCGCCTCGGATAGCCGGTCTGTCCGAGGCGTCGCCGATACCAAGCTCGGATCCGTTTGCGATACGAGAGTTGCTGTCGAGATTGCGACAACCCCGGCAACCCAAGGCCTCGCTCTCTTAAGCACACTTCATGACTTCGCACAGGCGCGAAGCCGTTCCCAAGTGTCCTTTTTCGATTTACCCTCTGGCGGTTCGCCGTCTAGCCCGGAATTCTCACACAGGGTCTGGCAAAAAGCCGTCTTCTCTGGCATAAACATATTTGCCACAAGATGTTTCAGCCCAGGAGGAGACGGCTTTCGCTATGACAGAGTGTACCCAATCCCGATTGCCCTTCGCTCACCACGGCAGGCGTGAAGTGGTGGCGGAGTTTAGCGGTGGAACGATGACTTCCGATAGCGGCGCGCTGCTGCTACGGGAAACCGACCGGAGAATGA
>JBJMGK010000243.1:0-10302 GCA_045807925.1 Bryobacteraceae bacterium
CAGCTTAAATGTACGTGTTCGATGTGGCCTGATGTTATGGCTGACCCAGATATTGCTTATTGTCGATTTACTGAGACCCTGATTCGCCGCCATCAGCCGACAACTCCAGTGAGTGCTCACCTCCGGCTTCGCTTGCAGCGTGGCGTCGATCACTGATTTGATACGTTCTGGCCCATACGTCGCCTTGCGACCACGCCCGGCAGCGATTTCCCAGAGACCCTTCAATCCCTCTTCCGCGAAACGCTCCTTCCAAAGGCGTATGGTCTTGCGATTTACGTTCAGCTGCGAGGCGATCGCCGCTTCCGATTGACCGCCCTCCGCAGACAACACAATACGGCACCGCAGAGCAACCTGTTGTGGTGTTCCTTGGGCGGCAAGCCACTGCTCCATTTGCTTTTTCTGAGCCGCTGAAACGGAAATCGGCGGAGTCGAACGCGGCATGGCCTAGCGTACGCCAGCTCCATTTCTATGTCCAGCTATTTGTTGGACACTTGACTAGTTGGAGGACGACATTTGCCGTGGCGGTTGCGCCGCCTCCGGAATAGGAAGCTCCGTTGCTGAAGGACGCGCAACTTCCGGCCGACCCACCTGACCAGACACTCGCGGAGAGCGGAGCACCACACGTAACCGTTACGGGCGCACCGTACAGAAGAGCGGAAGCGATCGTCAGTAATGCGGCCGGAACAAGGGATTTTATACGCCTCAACTCGCTCAACCCGAGCTTGCGCCTCATTTCGGCGCATTCCTACAAACCAAGAGGGGTATCCGGTACCGGTAAAGACCTCGGCGTATAGAGATAAGATGATCGAAAATGCCCTATCTGCTGAAATCGGAGCCCGATCAGTACTCCTTTGCGGATTTACAACGGGACGAGGAAACGCTCTGGGACGGAGTATCCAATCCTGTTGCCGTTCGGCATCTGGGCGAGATGAAAGTCGGTGATAAGCTCGTTTACTATCACACCGGTAAAGAGAGGCAGGCCGTCGGCACGGCTTCCGTGGCGAGTGTGGACGTTTCCGACCCGAAACTCCCGAAGGTCAGGGTAAAAGCGGGAAAACGATTCGACCAGCCGAAAGCCCTAGCCGAAATCAAAGCGGAAAAGTTGTTCGCTGACTCACCGCTTGTCAACCAGGGACGGCTCTCGGTCGTGCCGTTAAGTGCCGAACAATATCACTGGCTGGCCGGGTATTAGCCGTTTGCCGTCCGCGCTGCCTGGCGTCGTCCACCAGCTTGTTTCTTCGCCGGCTGGGGCGCGACAGTGTCACGGACCGCCGCAGTCGAAGCTGGTTTGCGCTGCGGAAGTTCTCCCAAGCTCTTCTGCAGGGCCTGCATCAGGTCGATAACCGGAGCGCGCTTCTTTGGCGCCTCCGTCTCGACATTCTGGCCTTCTCGTTTCGCCTCGATCATCTGCATGAGGCGTCCCTGATATTCATCGTGGTACTTGGAAGGATCGAAATCCGCCGCCAAGCCCTCCACCAGTTTCTGCGCCAGCTCTACCTCTTGCGGCTTTACCGTGACACTGTGATCACGGCGAAACTCGGGAACGTCGCGAACCTCTTCCGGATAGAACATCGTGTGCAGCAGCAGACCGTCGGAATGCGGGCGAACGGCTACTGTGTATTCGCGCTGATGCATCGTGATCTTCGCGATCGCGCTGTAGCCCGACTTCTTCATGGTTTCAAACAGCAGGTGATAAGCCTTTTTACCTGCTTCTTCCGGCACCATGAAATACGAAGCGTCGAAGTAGATGGGATCGATGCCTTCGGCCTTCACGAATTCATAAATCTCCATGTTGTCGCTGGAAGGGGGCGCAACACTCTTTACTTCCTCGTCATTGACAATGACGTACCGGTCCTTTTCTACTTCGTATCCCTTGACCAATTCACTGCGTTCGATGACACGGTCGCAATGAGGACAAAAAGTCTGCTGCTTGATTCGGCTGCCGCAGACGTCGTGGATCTGGTTGAAACTGACGCGTTCCGTGCGAGCGGCTGTAAACAGGCGCACCGGAACTGTGATGAGCCCGAAGGAGATGTACCCCTTCCAAACTGTTGAAGCCATGGCGATCCTCCCAGCAAAGTCGTGATGCGGCTATAGGATAGAGGCGAGCCGCCAGTTTTGTACCTTAAACAATATCGTTTCGCCGGTCCGCTTAGCAACTTGAGTAACCGGGTTCTCTTCGATCGTACTAGGAAACAGTCCCGCTCCTCGCTCTCGGGTGCGGACGATTGAAGGTCTACGTCTACTTCATTGGCAAGCCAAGGGACGCACATGCCAATGCCATTGCAGCCGAGTTTGTAAAACGGACGAGTCGGTTTTGCGACTGTACTCAGCGCGAGATTGTGCCGTCACGCTTTGACCTTTTCGCAAAACACGGCAGCGCCCGAAAGATCTTCCTCGACCCGACCGGGCAAAGTATGAACTCCGACCAGTTCGCCGGCATCTTCCGTCACGCCGAGTTGATCGGACAGGATCTCGTTTTTCTCGTCGGCGGGCACGACGGGTTACCGCCGGAATGGAAGGGACGTGCCGATCTGCTCCTGTCAATTTCGGCCATGACTTTCCCGCATGAATTGGCGCGCGCTGTTCTTTTGGAGCAGGTGTATCGTGCCTTCACAATCCTGCGCGGACACCCCTACCCGCGGTAAATCGCGACGTCTCTCCGTTACCCTGCGCCCGAAAGGGCATCTATGAGACGGAGACAATCGTGAGTATCAAAGAAGCCCTGGGTCTCGGATCCGACAAAAAGGTACGTTATGCAATCGTGGGATTAGGCGACATCGCCCAGGAGGCAATGCTTCCGGGTGTGGAACATACGGGCAACTCTCAAGTAACTGCCCTTGTCACCTCGGACGCCGTGAAGGCGCGCGACGTCGGCAAGCAGTACGGTGTGACCAACTGCTACGGTTATGAACAGTTCGAGAACCTTCTCAAATCGGGCACAATCGACGCCATCTATTTAGCCACGCCGAACTGGCGTCATGCCGAGTTCATCATTCCGGCGCTGAGGGCGGGCATCCACGTACTTGCGGAGAAACCGCTGGAGGTAAGCACGGCGAAATGCAAGGAAATCCTGGAGGTCCAAAAGAATTCGAACGCGAAGCTAATGGTCGCCTATCGTCTGCACTTTGAACCGGCCACGCTTGATCTGATCGAGAAGATCCGGGGCGGGGAACTCGGCACCGTCCATCTGTTCAGCTCTGTTTTCGCGCAAATGCTTGATCCCGCGAACCACCGGGCCCAAAATGGCGATCTCGCCGGTCCTGTGCTGGACATGGGCCCTTATCCCGTGAATGCGGCTCGTTACGTTTTCAGCGCCGAGCCGACTGAGGTGGTTTGTGCCGTCGGCACACGCCATCCTGAGTCGGGTCTAGGGGATTTTGACCACACAGTCGCGGTCACGTTGCGTTTCCCCGAAAATCGGATCGCACAATTCACCCTGACGTACTACGGCAACACAATCGATTCGTACACCGTCGTCGGAACGAAGGGAAACGTTGTGATGAGCCCCGGCTACATGTACGGTGTCCCGCTCGCACAGCAAACAACAATCGGTCAGAAGCAGAGCGAAGAGAGCTTCAAGAACACCGATCATTTCGGGGGTGAAATGAAGTACTTCTCCGATTTCATTCTGAACGGAACAGATCCGGAACCGGACGGAGAAGAAGGATACGCCGACGTTCGCGTGCTGGAGGGCGTGCTCCGGGCCTTGAAGACCGGAACCGCTCAGACGCTCGAACCATTCGAGCGCTCAAAGCGCATCGATCCGAAAAGGCAGCTTGAAACTTTGCGCGCGCAGAGTTCACCGGAACTCGTTCATACGTCCAATGCCGGAAAAGGTCAGGAGAAAACGCCGAAGAATTGAATCGGAACTATCGAGTAAAATCCCAGCGATTAGAGAGAACTGATTAGGGAATAGTTCGGGTAAGCCGGTGCGCATCTAGTCAGAAACCCGCGCTACGCTCTGCGGGTCGAACAACCGTATGAGCGCGAGCTTGGCAAACAAGAGGGTGGCGATTCTGGCCACTGATGGATTCGAATACGTTGAATTAACAGAACCAAAGAAGGCGCTGGATGCAGCGGGCGCTAAGACAGTCGTGATTTCGCCGAAAGATGGTCAGATCAAGGGCTGGGACCGCACGGATTGGGGCGATTCAGTCCCCGTCGACATGAATTTGAAGTCTGCACGCGAAAGCGAGTTCGATGCTCTGCTACTTCCGGGGGGCGTCATGAACCCCGATCATCTAAGACAGGATAAGACCGCCGTGGCCTTTGTTAAGTCATTCTTCGACGCACAGAAGCCGGTCGCTGCGATCTGTCACGGGCCGTGGATGCTGGTGGAAGCGGACGTCGTTCGCGGAAGGAAATTGACTTCCTGGCCTTCCCTTCAGACAGACATCCGTAACGCAGGTGGTGAATGGACGGATGAGCAGGTGGTTACGGACAAGGGCCTGGTCACCAGCCGTAAACCGGACGACATCCCCGCATTCAATAAGAAATTGATCGAAGAGATTACGGAGGGCAAACACACGCTGCAGCACGCATAAGTTCGGTTCGGGGCGGGTCTGTGACGGTCCCTACGCGCTCTTCTTCCTGGCAGCGCGCTTGTGGTTCTTGAGTGCCGCTCCCTGACGCGTTGGATCGTCATCCGGGTCTGGTTTCTCCTCTGCGGGCCGGAGCGCTTCCGGTACGTTCCGCAGATTGACTCGGATCCGTGTCCAGGTCGAGGACCTGCCCCGCATAGAATCGACCAGTATGTCGTCGACGGCAAGGTGGGCGGCCGCTTCGCGGTGTCTGACCTTCCACCGCTCAAGCCCGGCGAGAGCGTCGTCTTTATGTGGTGAATTAGCGACTACGACGAGCGGCATTTGCTGTCGCGGTTGTTTCACAGCAGTTCTCGAGCGAGACGGTGTTACCCGCTTACCTTCCGTATCGGTTTTGCGGAAGTGAGGTGGCCATGGCGCGTCCCCTAATCCTGCCGCGTCGTGTTGGTTTGCCAGGTCGAGAAGCTTATCGAGCGACCCTGGATTGTCATCCATCGCAGCGTGGGGGTCTCCCACGTTTTCAAAGCGCTTCGAAACGGTGAACACGGTGAACTCGGCGGGATCGCTCCCCGGCACTTCATCCCAATCGAGCGGCGTTGACACACGTGCATCTGGAAGAGGACGCACAGAGTAGGCCGAGCAGGTGGTTCGGTCTTTCGCGTTCTGGTTGTAATCGAGGAACACTCCATGGCGTTCCTCTTTCCACCACTTCGACGTAGCGATTTCCGGCACGCGCTCTTCGACCGTGCGGGACAGCGCAAGCGCAGCCCGGCGTACGTCCGTAAAGCTCCAATGTGGCTCAATCCGCACGTTGATATGCATTCCGCGAGAGCCGCTCGTCTTCGGCCACCCGCGCAATCCCATCTCCTCCAGAAAGCGCTTTACTTCGAGCGACACTTTGCAAACATCTGACCAGCTCACACCCGGCCCCGGATCGAGATCGACCCGCAACTCGTCGGGGTGTTCCATATTCCGGGAGCGCACGGCGTGAGGGTGTAGTTCGATGCAGCCCAGATTCACGACCCAGGCCAATCCTGCCGCATCGTCAACCACGATTTCTTCGGCCGTACGTCCGGAAGGGAAAGCAAGTGTGACCGTGCGCAACCAGTCGGGCCGCTCTGTCGGTGCGCGCTTCTGGTAAAACGGTTCCCCGTCGGCGCCATTCACGAACCGCTTCAGAACAAGAGGACGATCTCGGATGCCGGCGAGGGCTGCCGGAGCAACGGAGAGATAATAGTTCACCAGTTCGAGCTTCGTCAGTCGTGCCTGCTTCGAGAAATAAAGCTTCTCCGGATGCGATACCCGCACCTCGCGACCTTCAATGGATAGAGTTTCGGCGGTCTCACTTTTGGCCACTAATTTAGGCTATATCGGGCTGCAAACGACGGGTCTACCATGGAGAGTACTCGGCAGGAGAAACGTTTGTTCAGACTAGCGACAACTGCACTTCTGGTTTCAGGTTTGAGCGCGGCAACCGGCAGATCGACGTTCGAACTGCGAGGAGAAATTTCGCCCCACCGTGTCGCTTCGGTGAGCCTGCACGCTGTTGCGAGCCCTTTCGCCGTGTCAACGCTGGCCGGGGCTGACGGGCGCTTCCGTTTTAAGGACGTCCAGCCGGGTACATACACGCTGTCCGTTTCGACGCAACTCGGAGGCGACGTGCGCAGAACGGTCGAGATCGGTCCGGGTGCCGCTGACCGGAAACGTCGAGTAACGGCTGAGATCAATACGGACGGTGAAAATGTAAACCGTGATGGCGCGGGCACAGTCTCGGCTCGCGCCTGGCAGATTCCCGATCGCGCGCAGCGCGAATACGAAGACGCGCTGCGAAAGGTCTCGAAGCGAGACTTCGATGGCGCACTCGTCAGCCTGCATCGGGCCGTCGAGATTGCGCCGAGGTTCGCGGCCGCGTGGAATCACCTGGGAACCATGGCCTATCAACGTCAGCAGTATCGAGAGGCCGAGAATTGCTTTCGCCGAGGATTGGAATCGGACCCGGACGCGTATGAGCCCCTCGTGAACCTAGGCGGTGTATTGATTAATCTCCAGAGTTTCGAGGAAGCGTTGAAATACAACACGGAGGCTGTCCGGCGGCGCCCGCAAGATGCGCTTGCACAATCGCAGCTCGGAATGACCTATGCCTTTCTGAACCAACTTGACGCTGCCGAAAAGCACCTTCTGCTTTCGCTCCGCCTCGACCCTGATCACTTTTCCCATCCCCAGCTTCTACTAGCGGAGGTGTACGTTCGCAAGAACGAACCGCAGCGCGCAGCCGACCAGCTGAGTGATTTCCTCCGAGGGCACCCGGACTGGCCGACCGCCACCAAAATGAGGGCAACGATAGTGGAGTGGCGATCCGGTAGCGGGCAGATTTCGGATGGACGTGCGGCGGACGAACGAAAGTAAGAATCGCTTCCGGAATATCGTCATCCTGACTGGCGCAGGAATCTCGCGTGAATCAGGACTCCACACGTTCCGCGATCCCGACGGTATCTGGGCCAAGGTCAACCTTGAGGACGTGGCAACTCCCGGTGCTTTCTCGCGCAATCCGGCACGCGTACACGAGTTCTACAACAATCGCCGCCAACAGCTAGTTTCAGGGACGGTGCATCCGAACCGAGCGCACCTACCCTTAGCCGAGTTGCAGGGCTCCTGGCCGGGAACGGTGACTCTCGTGACCCAGAACATCGACGATCTGCACGAGCGTGCCGGTTCTGCGAACGTTATCCACATGCACGGTGAACTTCTGAACGCACGATGCACTCGCTGCCACGAACGAATTCAGTGCAGCGGGGATCTGACTGTATCCTCCCGGTGTTCCCGATGTGGAGCACTAGGCACCATGCGTCCCGACGTGGTGTGGTTCGGTGAGATGCCAATGCATATGGAGATGATTGAAGCCGCGTTGGAGCATGCTGACCTGTTCATTTCGATCGGAACGTCTGGGAACGTTTACCCGGCCGCGGGGTTTGTGCAGGTTGCGCGCGATGCCGGTTCGTATACGGTCGAGTTAAACCTGGAGCGCTCTCTCATAGCTTCATCCTTTCACGAAGCGATCTATGGACCTGCGACAGACATCGTCGAGAAGTATGTCCGCGACCTGCTGAAATCACCGGAATAACAACGATGGACCGGGGATACATTGCAGAGCAGCTAGGCGCTTTTCATGGTGAAAAAGAACGCACTTCCCTCATTCGGAGCAGATTTTACCCAAATGCGTCCGCCGTTCTGTTCGATGACTCTGCGGACGATTGCCAGTCCCATTCCTGTTCCGGGATACTGATTCCCATGTAACCGCTTGAACATCCCGAAGGTGTCTTCGGCATACTGCCGTTCAAACCCGATGCCGTTATCTTTCTCCGAGATGACCCACTCTGAGCCGTCCTTCGCTGCCGAGATGATCGATCTTGGGCGGATGACTATTCCGATATTTCAGGCTGTTCGACAGAACGTTTGGAACACATGGAACATTCGTTCACCGTGACGAAAAACTTTGGGTAGCGTTCCCAGGTTGACGGTTGCCTGGTTTTCTTCCAACGCGGATGCAGGCCGTCCAAGGCTCCGCGGACGACGGTGTCCAACTCGATGGGCCGAAGATTTCGATCCTTGTCGCGAGACACGCGCGAATAGGACAACAGATCCTCGATGAGGCGATACATGCGATCGACCCCTTGCTCAATAATCCCGATGAACTCGGTTCCC
Source organism: Bryobacteraceae bacterium (assembly GCA_045807925.1). GTDB lineage: Bacteria > Acidobacteriota > Terriglobia > Bryobacterales > Bryobacteraceae > Bog-105. The sequence goes on from JBJMGK010000243.1 coordinate 8,247, forward strand.
GTCTCGTCCAGACATTTCTCGTACCGGCGTGCAAGCAGCTGGGAGTAGAGCTTGACCATCCGGAGCGGCTCCTGCAAGTCATGGCTGGCCGCATATGCGAATTGCTCCAGTTCGGCATTGACTTGCGTCAGCTCGTGAGCACGGGCGTCCGCTTCAGCTCTCGCCGCCTGCTCGCGCTTCGGTAGAGTTTCGCGTTCTGCTTCGGCAGCCTTTCGGGCCTTTCTATCGTTCGCGTCAGCCAGTGCTCGCGTCACCGCTGGTGCGAGCCGATCCAAACGATGCTTCAAAACGTAATCGGTTGCTCCGCGGCGGAGCGAGTCGATGGCTACTTCCTCGCCAATTGCGCCGCTGACAAACACAAACGGGGTATCCGGACGATTCTCCCGACCCGGTTCGAGCGCGCTAACGCCGTCGAACGAAGGCAGCATGTAATCAGCAAGAATCAGCTCTGCATTTTCGGTCAGCAGCGCTTCCGTAAAGGTCTTCCTCCGTTTGCACGCGCTTAACGCGATGTTCAATGCCTGCACGACTGAGGAGCGCAACGGACAGCTCCATATCAAGAGGGCTGTCCTCAAGGTAAAGGATGGAGATCGGCGCCATTCTTCAGAAACTCTTTTGGAAACGCACACACTTCCTGGCAGAGGTTCATTAAGCACGGCCCAGAAGCCACCGACACCCTGAACCGCCTTGGCGAAGTCCTGGGATCGCACCGGCTTCACCCGTCGGCACCGAGCTCATAGCTCTTCGCCAGGTCCGGCGCTCCTGCGAAGTTGTAAGCATCACGACCGGGGTGCTCTTCAATTCCGGATCGCGCTTCACGTACGCCAAGACCTCCAGTCCATCCACTTTGGGCAACTTAATATCGAGCAACACCAAGGCGGGATTTCCCTTCTCCCGCATTTCGTGCCGGCCTCTGCAGCAAAGATACTCAAGGGCTTCTTCGCCATCCCTGAGCATGATGACTTCGTTTGCCAGCCTCGCTTTCGTCAAGGCTGCGATCGTGAGTTCAATGTCCTGTGCGCTGTCCTCAATCAGCACGAATCGGCTTAAGCCTCTACCCTCGTTCAGCGACCACTCTCTTCGGCAGTGAAAAGTAGAAAGACGCACCTTTGCCGAGTTCTCCTTCCGCCCAGGTTCGCCCGCCGTGCTTACCGACAGCGCGTCTCACGTTAGCAAGACCGATCCCTGTCCCCTCAAATTCCTCCTGCGAATGGAAGCCGCTGGAAGACACCAAACAGCTTGTTCGCGTATGCCTGCTTAAACCCCACGCCGTTATCTGTTACAGAGAAGACTACTTCCGCCTCATCCTCCACCGCTTTGATCTCGATGCGGGGCCTCTCACGGCCCCGGGTAAACTCGAGCGCGTTCGCGAGCAGATTTTGCCAGACCAAGCGCAACAAAGTCGGATGGCCCTGAACCTTGGGGAGCGCCGAAATCTCCCAAACCACCGAAGGTCTATCGTGGTCGAGCGGCAAATGGCGCATTACCTCATCGAGCAGTCCGTTCATGTCTATTGACGTCATCACATACAGCTTTGCTCTACCAACGCGCGAGAAATTAAGGAGATTGTCGACCAGAGTTCCAGCATTCTCAGCGGCACTGGAGATGTCGGAAGATAACCTTTGCCCTTTTCGTCTAACAGCCCGTGGTGGAAGTAGGTTGAATCCGAACGCGACAGAATCTGAAAAATGTGAACCTCACAGACGCGTTACAACGCGCTGCTGACAGGCGTTTGGCCATTTGGGGACCCTCCCGAACGGCGCAAGATCGCCTCAAATGGTCTGGAGTTACTAAAACCACGGGCTGCTAACCTAACAGGATGCGGAAAAAGGGAGCGTGGCAGTTACCGGATAAAGCATAGTGACGTCCAAATGTTTTAGAGCAGATGCGGGGAACGGATACACAACAGAGCGGGATGTTCAGTTACGTTTCGCCGGAGGAGCGGGTGCCGGAGAGGCATCCGTTGCGGGCGATCCGGAGGATGACGGATGAAGTGTTGCAAGGGTTGTCGACAAAGTTCAATGAGCTGTACTCTGCTACCGGACGACCGTCGATC
>JBJMGK010000244.1:0-5393 GCA_045807925.1 Bryobacteraceae bacterium
AGAAACCGTCAAGAGCCGTGTCAAGAACATCCTGGACAAACTCGGTGCAAAAGACCGGACACATGCCGTTACGATCGGATTGAAGCGCGGAATCATCGAGTTCTAATCACTCGAAAGAGTGAAACACCCATCCTATTATTGGGGCTTCGATGCCTCAGGAGCACTGCTTACGCTTAGAACGGAAGCTGATTTGCAGAGGCTATACTCTTCTTTTGCTCGGGGCTGGCCTGGAGTGGGCTTGTTGTCGCTGCGGCTGATTGCCGCAGTCTTCACTGCCCACAACGTCGTATCCGAATTGGCTGCACAGCCATCATTCAGGACCGCGATGGAGTGCGCTGCCGGGCTGTTGTTGTGTGCCGGTTTGTGGACGCCGATCGCTGGCTGCGCAGTGTTCATTTTTGCGCTCTGGGCCGTGTTTTCGGGCGTCGGGGAGCCTTGGAGTCAAGCTCTGTTGGCTACGGTGGGCGCTGCTTTAGCAATGCTCGGGCCTGGGGCATGGTCCGTCGATGCCCGGATGTTCGGAAGAAAACGCATCATTTAAGAACCGTAAGCGCGCCGCTCACTTCTCTGCGAGAGTAAATCCTGTCCAGTAAAGAGTGAATCTCGTTTCCAGTAAAGAGTGAATCCCGTTTCCACTGAAGAGTCAATCTCGTTTCCAGTAAAGAGTGAATCCCGTTTGACCAGAAGAGTGAATCGATTCTCAACCATTTAGTGCTCCAAAGCCCACCGATTTGGGGCTTGTTGGCTGGCAACACACGGCGCACACTCAGGGAAAAGGAAGACGGAAGGGCACCCTTAAAGCCGGCCTCCGGGGAAAGGACAAACAGTCATGGCGTCCGTTGTCTACGCTCTTGAGTCAGCCGCCAATGCGCAGTGCGGCTCCTACATTGATTTCGATGGGTGCTCGATTCGCTACCTGCGCTGGGGAGCCGACGGAAAGGTTCGCCAACTCGAGGAGCTTTATTTGCACCTCAGATTGGACAAATCAATCCCGGATTCCACGGCGACCATCGTGACATCCGTCGAGCAGCTCGATTTGGCTACGGTAATCAGAGTCTCGGAAGCAGTGTCAGGCGAGATCGTTCTCGAGAAGCTAATCAACACGGTCAAGAGTTCGGCAATTGAACACGCGGGCGCCGAACGAGGTCTCTTGATTCTTCCGCGAGGCGATAAATACCAAATTGAAGCAGAGGCCATAACCAGCAGTAACAACGTGAACGTGGTCCTAAAACAGGCACGCGTTACGACCGAACATCTACCGCAGTCTGTGTTTCACTACGTCCTTCGGACAAAAGAAAGCGTTCTCCTGCACGATGCGTGCAGTCAGAACTCGTTTTCAGTGGACGACTATATTCGCGAGCACCGCTCACGCTCTGTGCTCTGCCTCCCCCTGCTAAAACGGACCCGGCTGCTCGGGCTGCTGTACCTCGAAAACAATCTCACACCTCACGCGTTCACCCCTGCTCGAATGCCCGTCCTCAAGTTGCTTGCTTCGGAGGCGGCGATCTCCATCGAGAATACGCGTCCCTATAGCGACCTCCAAGAGCGCGAAGCACGTGTTCGCCGCCTCGTTGACTCCAACATCGTCAGAGTCATGATTTTGAATCTCGATGGGCGAATTCTTGAGGCGAATGACGCATTTCTCCGCATGCTGCAGTACGGCCGTGAAGATTTCGTCGCGGATGGTGTGCACTGGACGAATCGTCAGACAAGAATGACCTGCAGAATCGACCGACTTGCCAATGGAAAGGGCGGTGTGGTCTTCCGCGTGAGTGGTCGGCTTGACGCAGAGAACGTCGACACGCTCAGAGAATCACTCGGACGAGAAAAGGGTGCAGTCGCTATCGATCTCGAGCAGGTCACTCTCGCGGATCACGAAGCTGTGAAACTCCTTGCCGTCTGCGAGACCAAGGGAACAGAACTCAGGAACTGTCCGGCTTATATACGTGAATGGGTGTCTCGAGCGAGAGCTCAAACGATTGCGGAGCTGTCGGACCTCGAGGCAGGAGCAAGGAGGATATCCAAGATGTTTGATACGAGTGGTAAACAGCGCTGCAAGAGAGCTCGAAAACACAGCGGATCTCACAAACATTCATCTTGGCCACAAGCACAAATCCAAATGGTTCGCGAGAAGTTGTTCAGAGTAATCTGGCCCGAAATCACTACTGGATCAAGCTGGCATAGACGTCATCAGAACCGCTCAGGTAAGGAGTAAAACGATGCTTATCTCGGATTTGATAGGATCCAGCCCGAAGTTCCAGGCGGTACTTGAAGACGTAGAAACGGTAGCATCGGCGGATTGCGCCGTCCTCGTACGAGGCGAGACCGGCACGGGCAAGGAAGTGATCGCAAAGTCCATTCACGATGCCAGCCCCCGCCGACAGCATCGGTTTGTGGCCATCAACTGCGCGGCGATTCCTGCCGCGTTACTAGAGAGTGAACTTTTCGGGCATGAGCGAGGAGCTTTCACTGGGGCAGTTGCTCCGAGAATGGGGCGCTTTCAAGCCGCTGATCGAGGTACGCTCTTTCTCGACGAAATCGGCGAATTGCCGATTGAACTTCAGCCTAAGCTGTTACGTGTGCTTCAAGAGCGGGAATTCGAACGACTCGGGAGTTCGCAAACCACTCGAGTCGACGTGCGGATCGTGGCGGCAACCAATCAAGATCTCTGGACCATGGTTAAGCAACGCAGGTTTCGCGCTGATCTCTACTATCGGTTGAACGTTTTTCCGATCACGCTGCCACCGCTACGTGAACGAGAAGGCGATATCCCGCTGCTCGCAGCTCACTTCCTTCGAATTTTTGCCGAGCGCCAGCGTAAACCAATCGAACGCGTCCCCGACGATGTGATGAAGGCTCTTGAAACATACGATTGGCCGGGCAACATCCGGGAATTGCAGAACTTTATTGAGCGCTCGGTGATCTTGACGAAGGGTGTGGAGCTACGACCTCCTCTTGCGGCGCTCACCAATCACGAGCTGCCGGACGGCAATGTCCGTACGCTGGCGGATGCAGATAGGGCACACATCCTTGCGACCCTGCATAAAACCAACTGGGTTGTCGGCGGGAGGAATGGTGCTGCCGCCAGACTCGGAGTGAACAGGACAACTCTTATCGCGAAAATGCGAAAGCTAAGAATCTCGCGGGAAACCGCCAGGCAGAATAGCGACCCATTTGATTCGTCTGGCAAAGCCCAGCAAAGTAGCTTGTCGATGACGGCATGAGATCCGAAGAAACCGCTAACCCGTTTTCCTTTCTGTCGCTACGTGCGCAAGTTCTGATGGCATATGCGGGACTTTGATGATTCAATCCACCGGCTGAGTCGCGTTGCATTGCGTTCTGAGCTCATCTCTTGGGCATACAGAGGCTGAATCCGAAAACCCGGCGTGCCGTGACTCACGCTTCTTGGATGTCAATGGCCGGGATTAGTTATTCTGACAATTCTGTTATTGCCGTCATTCGCGAAGTTCATTGGTCCAGGTCCGAGCGAAGGAGCGCGCCCCGCCCTACGGGCGGACTGCTTCGTCGAGAGCGGCTTTGCTCGAGCGGTTTGAAGGGCGTAAAACTGGTTGGAGTCCGGCAGGACCGCGAAGTCGCTGCCGGATTCTTCAGACTATGGGGAGCCGAGAGGTGATTGTGTTCTTGTTGCCTGGAGAATCTGTTCTGGTCTGCTCCAGTCGTCTTCCGATGATCCCAATCGAAAGCCTCGCTGCACGCCGTCCCACTTCCGATACAACCCAAAAGACTTCCGATACAACCGAAAAGGTCGGGTCGAGGCCTGGCGCGGTATTCCGAAGGTCAAGCCTATCTGTTGCTCCCCGTTTCCTCTGAGAGTGCCGCACTAGCCGAACCGTGAATCCGTTTGCAGCCCCCGCAAGATAGAGATTACTGAGCAGCGGCCACGAACGGGTTCACTTGCGTTACGGCCCGGTGACTCGCTCGCCAGCCATAAGATGGCTTGTCGATAGGCTTCGGGATTCTCAGTTTCCCTCCTTCCTGCTATTCAAGCTACTGGGCTTTGACCCTTACCCCCGTGGGACTCACCTCCCACTGTTCATGCCACCGTTCGCTGGACGCACACTTCTGGGTCCGTATCTGGGTTACAGTTCAGCCCCTATGTGGATAGAATCATCCGGGCGCATTTGTAAATGGCATGCCGTTCAGGAAAAACAAGGACAAAAGTATGAGCGGAGCCTCGCAACGAGCACGCAGGCGAGAATAGGTTAGTGCCGTTCAGATGGCAATGGAAGGTCCTGATGTCGAGTCACGTGGGAAATCTTCAACCGTGTCTACGATCGGTGCAGCGCCCGCGACATGGAGGGCGTTCTCGTGGCAATGCATCACGACGTCATCTGGGCGAACGGGATGGATGGCGGCCACGTTCACGGGCGCGATGAAGTGCGTTGCTATTGGACTCGCCAGTGGGCGCTGGTCGATCCGGGCGTTGCACCTGTCGAGTTTAGTCGCGGCAAGGACAGGGACATTGTTGTCGACGTTACCAGATCATGCGCGACCTCAAGGGCAACCTCCTGGAAGACAAAATGGTTGGGCACATCTTCCAGATCGAAGATGGCTTGATGAAGCGTTTTGATATCCGTGGCTCGGGGGAAACCGGGACAGAGCACCAGAGATTTGGGCGGCTATTCTCGCCGCCTGCCGCCCGCTCGATCGTTTCCGGATACGGATCGCACGCTCAGAAGACTTTGCACCAGAGCCATCGCTACGACTTAGCGGGAAAAAAGCACATCGCGTGTTGCCGATTATCAGGCAATTGTCTGATAGTCGGCACCTTGGCTGCGCAAAACGGGTGCGGGAGTTTTGGAACCCAATCACCTTGCTCTTTGGCGATCAAAGTGCTGCGTGTTTATTGAGGGCGCAGCGAAAAGTCGCTGAGCAGCGAAACTCAGTCGAGTTGAACCTGAGGTGCGAAATGACTGACAAATGTTTGAAATGCGGACGGACGCAGTCTCAAATAACGTCCGACGCGAAGAGTCTCGGTTTACTCCGAGAGTTTCAGACGGACGTCTATACCTGCTGCCAGATCGTGGCGTGGGCCGATGAGCAATCCTCCGCCTGGTTTGAAGCAACACAGGAAGACGATAGGCCTGTCAGCAGGATGACTGATACGGCCGAGTTTTACAGCGTCGGTCAGAACCGCGCTGGCAAAAGAAGCGATCGAACGATGGTCAAAACGGGAGAACCTGGATGCTTCTCTAGTGCACACGCTCAGCCCCAACCAAGGCGATGCCCTAGCCTAATACTACTGTGTTATAAACGAAGCGCGTAGCAGAATGGGCAGTGAGGAAGTTGGGCCAGGAGAAAGCGAGCGATCTGGATGCGGAGGGTCGTAATGGAAGCGGGATTATGCCGCTCTGCCCGAGTGCGGCGAAGCG
>JBJMGK010000245.1:0-6207 GCA_045807925.1 Bryobacteraceae bacterium
CGCGAGTAGCCCATCACCTTGCAAGCCTCGGAAACACTGCCGAGCATCTCGGCAAGGTTCAGAAGACCCACTTTGTTCTTGATGATCTTTTGATCAGTGTTCATTGACATCTCCTTCGTGCGCTTCGCGCACTGTATCAGAAAATGTCAGATCAAGTCATGACTACTACACGTTAGGGCAGATCTATTGGTTCAAATACCGGGCCAGCCCTTTTCCTGCACCTCAACCGCTCCCCCGAGCCGTTGAACCAAGTTACGCGATCCTATGGTCGACACGAGTGCGCGACAGAGGCGTCGTGCGGAGTCTAGCGAAGATTGTTGGAGCGCTGATACCGCCAGAGCGAAAACAAATACCGATGCCCGCGCGCCAGAATCCGGCCGTCGGGAGCCCAACCGGCCATGGCCGCATCTCCATCGACCGCTATCGGCACGAGCGTGAAGGATTTCGATGCAGCGTCCAGGATTGCGGTCTGGTAGAAGAAACTGTGCTTTGAAACCGCCGACACCAAGATCCGCCCGCGCGCATCCACTGCGGCCGGCGAGAGCCCAGTGGGGATGACCACATGGTATTCCGCCGGCAGCGGCAACTCTTCCGCATCACCGCCCGCCGCCGGAATTCGCACTATTGCAAGAAGTCCGTTTCGGACGCGTTTCACATACAGGTATTGGCCCTTGGGGTCCAGCGTTACATCAATACCTTCAGTGAGGCGCTTAGGCTTATCGCCTGCTACCGATTGGGCCCAGATCGCTCCGCTGAACGAGTAGTAGAGCGTATGGCCGTCCGGCGAAGCCGCCATGCCATTGTCGCTGCGGGTTGAAAAGCGGCGCAGCACCCGCCCGTCGCGAAGCGAAGCGACCGCGATCCGCCGCTGATCTCCAGTGCCGATCACGAAAGCGACTTTGTCGCCGAATATCGTCGCCGGAAGCGTGGTGTCTTCGGAGGTTTCTACCAATATCTGCGGCTCGCCTCCCGGGTGCATTGCCGCCAGCCGCCGCCTGCCCATACCCGGGAGTGTCAACAGCACATCACCTTTAGGCGAAACCATCGTTAAAAAGTCGTTCGTCGGTAGCCCAAACTCCTCGCCGGCCCCGCCCGAAGCGTTGACGCGCAGGACCACAAACTGGTCGCGAAGTAGATCCAGATACAGTGAGCCATCGCGTGCCACATCCATTCCGACCGGCATGGCGGAATCCGGAAAAGACAACAACGCCCGCGGCTTCCGGCCGGGTTTCCGCGGAACCTCGGTCAGCCACCGCGTATCTCCCGCCCTGGAAATTAGGTAAACCGACTCTCCGCCGGGCGCGGCGGCCAAAGGCGACCAACCGTCGGTCCCAGGATCCACTCGGAGATTGGGAGCCAACTCGCGCGCCCGCCGTGAAGCCAGATCGAATACCAACATGCGCGCGCTCTGAGAACGATCTCCGTCGCTCGTGCCAAAGTAGACCAACTCTTTGCCGCCGGGAAAGGCGCGCAGCATCGGTGTAATGTCACTCTTTTGAAGGAACGCGGGCAACGGCTCCAACCGTCCCGATTCCGGCCAAAAGTGAAACAGTTGGTTGTCGCCCTTGTCCGTCAATTTCACCACGATCAGGCTGCCATCGGGCAGCGGCTCAGGCCCGAACGCCTCATCCAGCAGCATGCGCGGCACCCCGCCCAGAGGCGGCACGGAGTAGATTCCCAGCGGTTGGCCCCACATGCGATCGAAGTAAATCTTGCTTCCATCAGGTGCCCAGGCAGCGGTGGTGATGTAGCCGTGCTCGCGATCGCTGGTGAGGATGGTCCAACTCCCCCCGTTGGGCTTCATAATCGCGAGTTGCGGCAGTTGGTCTATGAATATTAAAAACGCCAATAGTTGACCGTCTGGCGAAAGGCGTGGCTCAAAGGCCTTAGCCGGGCCGCTCAGCATGATTCCGGACCACAGTTCCTGCGCCGGTGTGCGGACCCCTTGCCAAACCGCCGGTCCGGCGGCGGCTAACAAAGCGCCCACCACGATCCACCAGGGCATGCGGCCACGTTTGGCTCCTAGTGCGACTGGACGCTGTGCAGGCGCGGCCAGTGCGCCGACGATCTCGGGCTTTGCGATCCCAATCTCCGGCAGCCGCGCTTGCGCGGCCGTTGTGGGAGGGTTCTCCTGAACGGGAGGTGCTGGAGTGAGATGCTGCTTAACGGGCACGATGAACCGGTAACCATGCTTGGCCACCGTTTCCACGAATCTGGGGTTTTCAGAGCTATCCCCCAGCGCATCCCTCATCTTGCGAACGGCGCTGTTAATTGCGTTGTCGAAACCGACAAACGTGTCGTCGTTCCAGAGCTTTTTCTGGATCTGTTCCCGAGTGATCACTTCCCCGGGGCACTGGATCAGCAGGTGCAGGATCTGGAGAGGCTGCTCCTGAATCTTGATGCGAATGCCGCGTTTGCGCAATTCGCCCGCCCGGAAGTCCAGTTCGAACACTCCGAACTGGAACAGCGATTCTGAGCCAGCCCGTTCCGACATCGTGGCTCACTCCACTGGGTATCGAGTGTAACACATTCAGGCCCGATTAGAACTCGCTCTCCTTCGGGAATTCAAGCACGGCGGCTAAGACAGGTCGAGACCGAAGTGATCTATTTTCGGGCAGTTACGCCGACAGGCAGCGCTAATCCACAAGCAAGATCCCATCTATGGCGTCCGCCGCCGAACTGCGTGAGATTACTAACTGCAAGTGGAGGGAACTACGATGTTGCGAGCGATTGTCGCTGTTATCCTGCCTCTCACGTTCACCGCCGGATTGCTGCACGCGCAGACTTTTCGCGGAGCGATTCAGGGCATGGTCATGGATTTCACCGGCTCTGCCGTTTCCGGCGCCAGAGTTAGGGCGATCGGCGAGGACACAAATCTCGCGCGCCAGGTATTCACAGGCGATTCCGGCAATTACCTCTTGACGGAGCTTCCCCTGGGCTCATACAGGGTCACTGCTGAAAAGAGTGGATTTCAAACGCAGATCGTCACTGGCATTCACCTGGACGTCGCCGCTGTGCCGCGTGTCGATCTGAAATTGACTCCCGGCCTTGTAGCGGAGGTCATCGAGGTGGCCGGGAGCGTCCCGCTCCTCGACACGTTCGCAGATAGCCAGGGTGGCACCATCGAGGGCCGCCAGCTATCTGAATTGCCCGTCAACGGGCGCGATTTTGTCAAAGCATTGATCCTCGTGCCAGGTGCCACCTCCGACCCGTCCTCGGTTTCGGACGCCCCTGGCTCATTCGGCACTTTCAGTATCAACGGGAATCGCGGGAAATCGAATAACTATCTTCTCGATGGCACCGATATGAATGATGGCTTCCACAATAGTCCGGCTATCAACGAGCCAGGTGTCTGGGGAACGGCGGCCACCCTTCTGCCGCTCGGTGCGCTCGCTGAGATACCCGTCATCTCCGGCGGTGATGCGCAATTTGGTAGAAATTCGGGCGCCATCGTAAATCTGGTGACCAAATCCGGAACGAATCAAGTCCACGGCACGGCGTTTGAATTCTTTCGCAACAGCGCACTCGATGCGCGCAACTATTTCAATTCCACCGCCGTCCCGCAAAATCCATTTCACAATAACCAGTTCGGTGGCTCACTGGGCGGTCCCATCGTCAAGAACAAGGCGTTCTTTTTCCTGGCCTATGAAGGGCAGCGCGAATACGGCGGTCTTACCAGCGTCGGTCACGTGCCGACTCAAGACGATATCGCCACCGCACTCGCTTCTCCAACGGTCGTGAACGCTGGCGGCGAAAGTCCGATCATCGCGAATCTGCTGGCTCTCCATCCTTGGCCCGCCGCGAACATCCCAACTGACGCGAATGGCAACAACCTGCTGGCAACAACACGTTTCTCCAACCGGCTCGACAGCATGATTGCCAAAATCGACCGGCAGTTCGCGTCCGGCGATGTCTTGACGGCCCGCTACTACTTCGGTGATAGCGGTCAAAGCTATCCTCTCGCCCTGGTCGGCGGAGGAAATCTTCCGGGCTTTAATACCATCACACCCACCCGCGTGCAACTCGCCTCGCTTTCGTACACCCATGTTTTCAACCCGCGACTGCTCCTCGAAGTACGCGGTGGTTACAACCGCTTCTTCGAAACATTCGCGCCCGAGGACCAAACGTTCGATCCCCGTTCCATTGGCCTGAACACCGTCCAGTACGGCGATCTCGGCTTGCCCCAAATCAACGTCTCCGGCGAAGCAACTCTGGGCGCCAACACGTCCCTTCCTCGCGGGCGAGTGGATACCAATTGGCATTACAACAGCAATGTTTCGTACAACACGGGTCGCAACAATTGGAAGTTTGGTTATGAGTACCGCCGCACCTTTGTGAATGGATTCTTCGATAACGGCTACCGTGGAAGGCTCCTTTTTCCCGATCTTGAGAATTTCCTCGCGGGACTGCCCTCCGGAAACCTCACCTCGTCCAACCACCAGGCCACCGGTGATTCGAGGCGGGGCACATTCCAGAACAGCCACGGCTTCTATCTGCGCAGGGCAATATCAAGCTCAGTCGCAATCTTACAATCAACACCGGCCTGCGTTGGGATTACTTCGGTGTCATCGGCGAGGAACGCCGCCGCTTCAGCATCTTCGATCCCACTGCAGGTTCGCCGCGACAGGTGACGCAGCTTTATCCGAAAGATTGGAATAATCTCGCCCCGCGGGTGAGTCTCGCCTATGACGTTCGAGGCGATGCTAAAACAGTCGTGCGCGCGGGATGGGGTCTCTTCTACGACGCCTTCTCGCAGGATTTCTTTGTCGGCCAGTTGCCGTGGAATACGTTCAATGGGGACCGGCGTACAACGACATCGGCGGACCTGCGCCGATTCTCTTTAGCAGCACTGCATCGCTGACCACAACCGCCGGTCCGTGCTCCGCGCCCACGATTCCGGTACCCAACTCGGGCCTCTGCGCACCGCCTGTGTTCAGCAACTTTGGAGCAAGCGATGTCTTCACGGTGGACCAGCATATCCGCACTCCGTACATTCAGAACTACAATCTGAACATTCAACAGCAGCTCGCTTTCGGCGTGGTGCTCCAGGTCGGCTACATCGGCTCAGCCGGCCGAAAACTGTTCCGGTATCGCGATGTGAATCAGAGTGTTGGAGGCGGGCCCCTGCCTTACCCCAATTTCGTGTATATCAACCAGTTCGAATCGACCGCGAACTCGAGCTATAACGGGCTGCAGACAACCCTACGCCTCCGGACCCACGGTCTGACCTCGAACGTGAACTATACGTGGTCGCATTCCATCGACACGGCCAGCGACGGACAGGACTTTGTACCCAACGCCAGCCAGCCGGATAACAGCTATAACGCTCGCAATGAACGCGCCAACTCGAATTTCGACACTCGTCAACGTTTGGCCTGGAACTTCGTTTACGAACTTCCTCCTGTGACCCATCACGAACTGCTTCTGTCCGGATGGACATTGAGCGGCGTTCTGAGCATGCAGACGGGGCAACCTGTTAATGTCAACTATCTTTTCGAAGGCGATTTCAACGGAAGCGGCGAATACTTTGGGCGTCCAGACGCCATCGGCGATCCGAAGGCTGGGCGTCACCTTCCGAATGCCTTTTTGAAAGCCGAAGCCTTTGCTGTTCCTTGCGCTTGGGACGCCGCCACAGGCGCCTGTGTCCCTGGAACGCAGCACTTCGGCAATCTCGGCCGCAACGCATTCCACGGCCCGTCGTTCCAGCAGTTCGACTTTTCATTGGCCAAAAATACAAAGCTGGGGGAAAGGCTCTCGATGCAATGGCGAATCGATTTCTTCAACATCTTTAACCACCCTAACTTCAGCAACCCGCTCCTGCCCGCTTTCTCGGTGGATTTTCTAAACGGCTCCCTTCCCGGCAGCAATGGCCGCGGCAGCGGCTCGATCCCGATCACCGCGACTCCCGACGTGGCTGGCGGCAATCCTTACCTAGGAGGCGGCGGGCCGCGCAATATCCAGCTCGCAGTGAAGTTTCGGTTCTGAGCACTTGTTCTCTCGACGAGAGAATCTTCAGATGAGAGTCACTTCATGCTTCTAACAACTAGTCGGCGACGCTTTCTGGCGTTGTGTGCCGGTGCGGCAGTTTCGGCCCGACCACAGATAACAACGCCCGGACGCCGAGGCGTACCACAGCGCGTTCTGGTTGTGGGTGGAGGCCTTGCGGGTCTGTGCTCAGCTTACGAACTCAATCGGCAAGGGCACGAC
>JBJMGK010000246.1:0-9319 GCA_045807925.1 Bryobacteraceae bacterium
ATGGGTGCGGCAAATGCCGTGGCTCCGAAGAGCAGCGCAGCACACAACCCGAATTGGGTGACTTTCATCTTAATTCTCATTTCAGTTGTTTGCAGGGATCCAGTCAGGTTGTCAACTCTGCGCAAGTACCGGCAAACATGTACCATCGGCGCTTACTGGAGCCGAAAACGAAAGAAGAGCAAGGGCCGCAATCAACGACTTCTGTCGGGTGACCATGTGGGAAGGTCCTTCCTTGGGCCTTGCAGGGAATAGTACAGGCTTAGGGGTACAAGTACAAGTACTGCAGGTACAGCCTCCCCGTATGGTCATCTATGAGAGCGCTGCTTCTGTCAAGCCGAAATCTGAACCCTTAGCGGCGCCCATGGACGTTTTTGGATACACTACGACCCGAGCCGGCCGGAGGACATGGCAACGCTGGAGAGCGACCAGAGCGCCGCGCCGGAGGCGGAGATGGGCTAGGGATACGATGTAAGTCCCTGGCCTTCCCACTGAATCAATCATTCAAACATCTCTGCACAAAGCGGTAAACTCCGGGGTCTGGGGTGGAACCCCAGGAATCGGAGTTGCCGTTTTATACCCATGCGACGGATGTGTCTTGTCCCTTCGCTCACAAGCTGACGTTTCGTCCGCGAGTCATCTATCCGCCTTCTGGAGGCATGAGCATCTTCGCCCCGGGTGTCGCAATCAAAAAAAAGGCCTATCGGAAGATGGCCAACCATACGCCGCGCTTACCCGTGCATGGACGAAGACATCCGAGCCTGATTCGGCTCGCGATAGGGTTGCCGTTTCGTCAGTACCCACCAACTGGCTTCGGCCAAGTGGCGGGCGACCGCTACGGCCGCTTTACCGTGTCCTTTGGCAGCCCTCAGCCGCTCATACAACTCGACCACATGCGTTCCCTTCAATCTGCGCCGTTGAGCGGCAATGCAGTTGGCGGCTTCGACGAAGGCCCACTTCAGATAGAGGTTCGCACTTTTGGGAACTCGTCCGTGCCATGTTTTGCCGCCGGAACTGTGCACGATGGGAACCAATCCCGCGTAGCTCGCCAAGCGGGCCGCTGAGGGGAAGCGGTCGACCTCGCCAATTTCCAATAACAGTGTTGCTCCGAGAATTGGACCCACCCCGTGGAGTGTCTTCAGCAATCGCATCTCCTCGCGGTTTCCTATGCGATGTTCGATCTGCTTCTCCAATGCGGCAATGTGGTCTCGAAGCGATTCAAGCAAATCCAACTCACGCAAGGTTGCTGCTTGCGTGGCCTCTGGTAAGCACTGGACATATCGGTTCAAATGAACCCGCCCAGATCCTTCAAAGAGATCTCCGTCTCGGTGCGGCTCCTTCAATCCGTACCGATTCACAGCAGCACTGACGCGGTTCTTCACTTGCGTGCTCTGGGCCCGCAGCGCCAGTCGAGTTCGCATTAATGCACGCAAATCGCGCAACTCGGCCGGCGGGATCCAGACCGACGGCAAAGTTCCCATCAGTAACTCCATGGCGAGCCCTCGTGCGTCAAACTTATCGGTCTTATTCCGACCAGCCATTCGCTGCTTGGCTTCGTGGGCGTTCGCCAGTTGCGGTTTTAGCCCAGCCGCTTCCATCTCGTCCACTAGCCAGTACCATCCGCCTGTTGACTCGATCGCTACTTGGGAGCCGACCGGCAATTCACGCAAGAACTCTCGTACCTCCCCTCGATCGTGTTCCACTCGCATCGGTGCGCTTGCCTGGCCTCTCTCGTTCATCACTACGAACACCGAATAACGTCGGTGCGAATCGCAGCCAATATATTGTTCCATCCTGCAACTCCTTCCGTGCCCTGCCTTGCACGTGCGCCCATTCTAGCCGCGGGACCTGCAGCGCTCTCATCTAATCAAGAAAGTCATCCGGCCTTAGATAGCAGCGTCGTATGCAACTCATTTCCACGCACGCTGGATTTGGCGCACTTGCGAGCCAGGCAGAAGACGGTCTCGAGATCAGCTACCAATCGAGTGACGGGTAACTCGGATACAACTCCGCTCATGCTGCGACAATGAAATCGCAATGGCGGATGAAGATCTGAAAGCTGAGCTGGAACGGCTCAAGGCAGAGAATGAAACGCTCAAGAAGCGGCGATCAAGCGCTGTGTCGATGAGAGTGAGCGAAAAAGGGGCGGTTTCCGTCTACGGGTTGGGTAGATTTCCTGTCACTCTCTACCAGGAGCAGTGGAACAAGCTCCTCTCTATGGCGGACGAAATCAAACAGTTCATTGCTGACAATCAAGACAAGTTGAAAGTCAAAGAAGGCTGACTTCGCGAGACAACGATGTACTTTTCGATGCCGGCAGGATACGTCGAAAATCGGTGAGCCTCCAAACAGGGCGTGAACCAGTAACCTGATCAGGAATCTAGCAGGATTGTCGTGCGGCTGCAGTGCTTCCGACTATTCGGGACAAGGATCATCCACGGCTGGTACGCCCTCTGCGTACGATACGGCCAGCGGGCGTGAGAGCGGGATAAGTCGCTGGTTTAACCGGGTCTTCGCTGTTGAGGACGAAACTAATCGCCCGCACCATGAGGATGCCCTGCCAGCGCTACAGGTAAACTCCTGCCCTGCGCTCCTTCATTTGTTGGGCGGAGCTGGTGCTTCAAACTGTCGTTCTCGAAAACTCGGTCTGCGAGCGAATCAAGGGAATACGGCGCACGTTCGCTCTGGATGTATTGACGGCGGTTTTGACGTTGATGCGTAGAGCTGAGGTCTCGGGTTTTTCGAGAGCATGCATTTTGAGATCAACATGACCTCGCTGATGCTGACCTATCAAAAGCTTTTCCTAATGACTACAGAGCAAAATGACGGTTGGAACTTGGATGAGACTTAGGCGGCGGACCGTTCGTAACGATGATGGAGTCCGCCGACCTCCGGAATCGAAATGATACGCCCGGCCTCTTTAGACTGTACGGGCCGAGACTCTGGTGTGTCCTTCTGCAGTCCTAAATGTGTCCGGGTCCGATGATAATATTTCACGAAATCTCGAAGGTGCCGGTATAGGCTTCGTTCACTGAACACAATGACGTGATCTAAGCACTCGCGGCGAATGGTTCCGATCACCCGTTCCACATAAGCACGTTGCCACGGCGAACGCGGCGCCGACAGGACCTGTGTGATCCCCATGGACTTGACTTGATCGACAAAGTCTTTCCCGAAGATCCGATCACGATCTCGCAGCAGATACTGCGGCGCGGTGTCCCATGGAAAGGCGTCCCGGAGTTGCTGGATACTCCATTCCGCTGTCGGATGCGCGGTAACGGCAAGTGGAGAATCCGTCGACGGTCGTGTGCCAGCACGAGAAACACATACAGGACCTGAAACCGGATCGTCGGCACCGTAAAGAAGTCGATCGAAACCATGCTCGTCACGTGATTCGCAAGAAAGGTCTTCCAGGTCTGCGAGGGCGGTCTTCTCCGACGCACCATATATTTGCTAACACTAGTCTCTCCGATGTCGATTCCGAGCTTCAAAAGCTCGCCGTGAATCCGTGGAGCGCCCCATATCGGGTTTTCACGGCTCATGATCCGGATCAGCTCTCGGGCCTCTCGCGGCACCATCGGCCGGCCTGGCTTGCCATGCCGTACCTTCCAGGTCCAGAACAGTCGAAAGCCCTTGCGATGCCAGGCAATCACAGTCGCTGCTTTGACGATGAAGACACTGCTCCGCCATTCGCTCCAGACGGACGAAAGCCAGACCCACAGAATTCGATCCGTAGTCGACAGCTTCGGCCTCTTCACAGAACGTTGCAGGACACCAAGTTGATGTCGCAGAGCGAGGATCTCAACTTGGAGCGCCGCACGCCTGCGGAATGATCCCAAGACAGTCGCGACTAGAGCCGAAAGGGCGGGCACGCATGCGAACCGAAGCAAGAAGGGCAAACCTCAACTTATCAAGGACATCGAGGTTTGCGAGAACCACAAGTGCCCGAGGACCTGATGCAATGCTCTGCCGTGATTGCGACACTGGTTTACGACATTGCGAACCGGCCCAATATGGTGCCGCCAAAGGGTTCCGTCGAAAACGGGAAGCTGGCGAATCCGTAACGCGAGCTGTTGCCAATAAACGTGAACGATCGTCGTGAGGTCGCACCGAAACAGGTTTTGAAAATGATGGCGCGGGCCTTCGTCGAGCGGTCTTGGGAGTTCCTGGTGGCTTATGCATCTGGCCTCCTAAGCACCGGCCAATCGCTCAACGCCAGAAAGTAGGCGAGAATGAGGTGGACGCCGGGTACGAACGCTAATATCGCAAGCGCACCTGGATAGCCCATTTTCTTCGCAATTCGCCAGAGTGGAAAAAGGTGCAAGACGAATATGAGCAGGAGGATGGCCGTCGTCAAGGGACTGATAGTGCCGCCGATCATAGTGGCTGAGTATAGCTCCGTTCACTTCTTCGATGCTGCACGCAGATCCTTCAGCAACCGCTCGAAATTGTCGGTCATCCCGCCACCTCGCTATGAATGCTCCTGATTACAAGCCGCTTCGCTGCTTTCGCGTTCGGATGCTTAGCAGGATGCGGGCTTCAGGTGTCGGGCGGGACCGCCTACAGTAACTCTGGTGCTGTTGTCGGTCGGATCAGTAACGATAAGGTATACGGAACCGATGGTCGTTACGTTGGAACAATTGTCGCTGATCCCCCGAATCGTCGATACAGTTCGGTTGCCCAAGCTTCCACCGCTTCCGGTTTGTGTATTAGTTCGCTCTCCTCCACGCCCGACGCCGTTGAACTCTGCAGCGCGCAGGCGTGCTTTTGCTCTGCCCAATCGATTCCGATATAGGCAGCAAACTCGATCTCTCTCTCGTTTGTGTCTCCCATTCTTCTCCGATTCAATGGTGGAATGGCGAAGCGATCTGGCGCGCTCTCATGCAGCCTCAGTTCCAGGTTTTTGACATGTCCTGGATGGCTTCTGCGCCGTGGCTTGCGGTTTTAATCTGCTGGGGAACAGTGGCGTTGGAGATTGGGTATCCGGTTCTCGTCTGCCGACGGCAAACGAGAACGGCCGGCGTTATTATCACGGTCAGTTTGCATCTCATGATCGCGATCTGCCTGGGCCTATGGCTGTTCTCTCTGATGATGATTGCGCTTAACCTCTCGGCGTTTGGAACAGAGCTTGTAAGTACCAGCTCAAAGCGTTTCGCGTACTTGATTCGAAGAACCTTGGAAAGGCCTACGGGCGTTCTTTATCGTCGACCTCAGCATCATTAAAGAGGTAGGATCGCATCCCTACCCTTGATTCACTCTGCACCATCCAAGCCGCTCAGATCAGGCGGCTTCTCCTTTGACCAGCAATGCAGAGAGTCGGTCCACACTCCTATCGAGTTCATAGTCGGGCTAAGGTCAGGTACGTGAGACGGAAGCCGATTCGTCCTGAAAAACGCCGTTGCATCCTGCAACCTTTTTGTTACTTTAGGCGGCCCACTTGCCGTCAATTGTCGCCGTGATGACCCGCTACCCGTTCCCATTTCCGAGGTCCGACGATGCGCCATCACGCGTTCCGGCCGGTGTCTTGCGTAAATCCACCACGGCGGGCAACGGTCACGGCCGGAGACCAGTCTTGCTCTCCGAGAAAGCCAAATGGCAATAATTGCCAAGATTCCGTTCTTCCCTCCTGGCCGTTTGCTTTGGCGTAAGCCCTATGACGGGGCAGCCCAATCCAAACACTGCGTAGTCGCAGCTAGCGACGTCGTGATCGATGAAGCCGCAAGCGGAATGGGAATCTCCTGCCGATACCCCGAGTAGTGGCAGAAGTTCGATGAGATCGACCGCGACTTTCGGGCCGGGCAGATGCATGGACAGAAGCTTTTCGTCGTCGATTCCTTCGCGCTCGGCGAAAAAGTAACCTCCGAAGTTCACGAATGGCAGCGGGAAGCGGTTTCGCAAGAGCGTCAAGTAATAGCTAGGACTGGCGTGCGCAGCGGGCTGACGGCAGCGGCTCTCGGTGAAGTTCTTCATCACTGACCAGACCTTGTAGCCGATGAACTCCATCGTCTCCTCAACCCTCCTTTGGTGAATTTCCTGCCAAATCGTCTCGCACACGCTTATAGCATTCCGCCAAGCAGCTAAAGGCATGTTGCAGAGTTCGTAAACGGCCTGCTGACCTGGGGTGCGCGAGTCTGAACCATCCGAGCTGAGGAGAAACTTGCCCAGTTGCAACGTGTGGCGCAAAAGGTCGCGGCCAGCGACATCGATCGGCAGCGACATCTTGCAAGCGGCAGCCATAACACCCTGAAGCTGATATAGTGCGTCAGGGTCGCTGCTTTTGAATTCACCCGTTATGCGGTCAAACGGCTCTTTGGAAAGGACGTTCTTCAGATCGACGCGACTGACTTTGCAAATATGAAGAAACCTCATACTGGGTGACAGTTCACGCTGAAATTTATCCAATGAAGTCGCCGGGTCTTCGCTGATTGAAGCCTCGTCGGTGTCAAGCAGCGAACCGACGTCACCCATCATCGCAAGATCAACGGCCGCCAGGAAAACATACATGAGCCGCTTTGTGTCCAAGCCGCTCGCGGAAAGCATCTCACGCCAGTAAACCCAGCAGCCCCAGTAGTGAAGGGTGTCCGCAGACACCATCGTCTCGTCAGAGGGCAGCTTGCGGATTCCCGAGATCACTTCCGTTACGCTGACAGCGGATTCCAGTAGGTGGACGGCGTCCAAGGGAATTCTGGCTACGGTTCCATCGACGCATCTTATCAAGACGTTTGCGTGGGGGAGCGAGTAAGATGTTGCGGGTTTGATCAGCCCAATCTCCAACTCGCATAAGTTCGGAGTAACCTCAACACGTGTCTCCTCAACCAATGATGCAGGGTGAGTTCTGACCACACTATCTAGAATGGCGATTGCTCTCTCGACAGGCTCCTTGGGCGATGCGCGATGACCTGTCGTCAGGCCCGCGACAACATAGGTCTTCGCGTTCTGCAGGAAGAGGCGGTAGCGCAATCGCTCCAAGGAGTAAACGAACCGCCACTGGAACACTGGATACCCAATCAGCTGCCAATAGTGCAACCGCTCATGGAACAACTGGTCGCCGGCACCCTCGTAGATCTCGTCTGGAACCGTGGCCAACAGGTTCAACTTCCCTCCGAGCATTCGCCGCCCCAAGTCGGTCATACTCTCGAAGTGAGTCCAATTCGATAGCCTCACTTTCGGCGGGGCAAGATCCGTCGTTGCGAGATGGCACACGAAGCTCTGGAGGTCGATGCGAGCGCCGAAGTCAGTCATCGTCCTCCTCCTTGTCGTCGCACAGCCGTCTCAACCCGTGACGGACGGCGAGGACGCTGAATGGCACAAGCGGCAGCCCGCTCGTCGCCAAGGTAGGCGACAGGGCGGTGGCAATCCCGACTGCCACTGTGACTGCCTGCGGCATGTCAGAACCGTAATTCCGATAGGCATCGCAAACAGCGGCCTTGTACTTGGCGAGCATGCTGAGAAACCGCTTTTTGCCTTCGATTATTCGTCCTTCGGGGCTGTAAAGAGATCCTTCATCAGCTGTAATGAAGGCGAGGTAAAGTTGCTCGTCGGTAAGATGACTCTTCACGCCAACCTCGACCTCTAAATTCTGTGTCATGATGTTTCCCCCCTCGCTATGAGGAGCGGTGGCCCGCGAGCAATAAGACCAGCTCTTCCCGTACCAGCTTATAGGATCCGGCTCGCTCTGCGCATCAGGCACCGTCGAGGTGGTTGTTTGACCCGGCACAACCTCCCGGCCTTCGAAATACACCCGATTCTGCTCCAGGTCGGCCTTGGTGCTGCGTGGCGAAAGCTTACGTTTCAGGTATGTCTCATAAACTTCGGGCGAAACCTGACGCGCTGTCGCGAGTCGGGTGTATTCCCGCCCGTATCAGTATCAACTATCTTTTCGGCAATCGACTGCGCGAAGTGGCTTTCAAGCGCAACCACTTCGCCGATTTCCCGGTAAGGCTGTCTTAGAAAGCCGCCGCGAACTCGATCGCCGCGGAGTCGTAAATCACGTCCTTCATGGCGATTACGGCCCCGACACGCGGGGCAATTGCCTCGGCGTGCTTCAGCGAGTGGCAAGTATTTAACACAACGAGCGACGGAGCCTTTGTTTTCGGCAGATCGAAGATTTTGGTAAAGGCGGCGGGTGAAACGTATTCCACCTGGCCGCCGCGATCGAGCATCAATGCCCGGTTTGCCGGATTCACGCCCGGCGACAACACATGGACGACATCGGGTTCGTGCTCCTCCAGAAGCCTGTGGAGGGCGTCCGCGCTGACGGACCAGCGCGCTGTTAGCGTGAAGCTTCCAGCCGCTCGCTCGCGCGCCGTCTGAAGCCGCTCCAATTCCGTCACAAAGTCGAAGTGGATCGCCGTCGCGTTCGAAGCGACAAATAGGACGTTTGCCACACCGTTACTCTACTCCAAGTCGCTGTCGTTTCGCTGTCGTCAATCCTCTTCGGCAGCCACCAGATGCTGAGTGCCAGCCGCCCCCTGCGGCGCAAAACTCTTGCAATTTCAGCCAGTGCTCGCTGGTGATCCGCGAAAAACTGGAAGCCCTGCTGGCAAAGCACAGCATCGAATGAGCCGTCCGGAAATGGCAGACTCGCCGCATCGCCAACCCGCCACTCCACTCGAAGATCGGACGCAAGGCACCGTCGTGCTATCGCGAGCATCGCCTCGCTCCCATCAACTCCAACGATTTCACCGTTTCGACCGAGCATCGGCGCCGCTACTCGCGTGACGGCGCCCGTTCCGCAGGCAAGATCGAGTACGCGTGCACCCGCATTGACTCCGCATCTTGTCACCAGGTCGATAGCCCAGGGTTCAGTGAGCTTCTCATTCACGCGCATCCATCTCACCATACCTGCTCCACCTTCCTCCAGAACCAGGGCACAGATCTCCTTTTCAGCCCAGGGGAATGCCGTACGGTGTGCGGATCAGTGGCGGCTTTTGATGAAGGATTTGAGGCGGGATTGCCCCAGTCGGGCAAAGACAAAGGAAATCGTTAGTGAAGGCGTAGTCGCTCGAGCGAAGAAGGGACCGGGTGGGCGCGATCCCAGTTTCGTCAGGATTGAATCGGCAAGGCGTTATTGGATACGAACCTGAAGAATCGCCATGGACGTCCGTTGACGATGCGCCCTTCCTCCTCATACGAAACACGCGAGTAGTTCGAAATCGCGGTTCGCCAAAAGAGGACTGCTGGCGCATTTGATTCGAGGACTCTGACGAGCCATTTGCCGGGACGTTCATTCCAAAGGAGCGTTGCCATTCGCTGTCCGAAGCCGCTCCTTCGAAATCTGCGGATAACAAAGAACTCATGCACGTCATAAGCGCCCATGTCG
>JBJMGK010000247.1:0-7468 GCA_045807925.1 Bryobacteraceae bacterium
ACACACAAACACAAAACAAAACAATTCATAAATCGCCATCAGGAACGGCTTGTCCGTCACACGTTCCGGCAGCGGAATGTACTCGTCGACCTTCGCCATCAGCTCGTCGACCGACTTCTGCCACTTCTCTTCCCCGTTCAACGCGCCGAGCGCGCTCACGCGCACAACCGGCAGATCGTCGCCAGGAAACTGGTACGTCGACAAAAGCTCGCGTACTTCAAGTTCCACCAGCTCGAGCAACTCGGGGTCATCCACCATGTCGACCTTGTTCAAGGCCACCACGATGTACGGAACACCAACCTGCCGAGCGAGCAGGATGTGCTCACGCGTCTGCGGCATCGGTCCGTCCGTCGCCGCCACCACGAGAATCGCGCCGTCCATCTGCGCCGCTCCCGTGATCATGTTCTTGATGTAATCCGCGTGTCCCGGACAATCCACGTGCGCATAGTGACGGTTCGCCGTCTCATACTCGACGTGCGCTACCGCGATCGTGATACCACGCGCCTTCTCTTCCGGCGCATTGTCGATCGAATCGAACGAGCGCGCCTTGTTCTTCGGATTGTGCTTCGCTAGCGTGGTCGTGATTGCGGCCGTCAACGTCGTCTTGCCGTGATCGATGTGCCCGATCGTCCCAATGTTTACGTGCGGCTTACTGCGGTCAAATTTCTCTTTCGCCATTCGTCAAATCCCTTCCTTACCTAGTTGCGACTCCGCCCTTATTGCGGTTGATGATTTCTTCAGCCAGATTGCGCGGCACCTCTTCGTACTGACCGAAGTGCATGGTGAAACTTCCGCGGCCCTGCGTACGCGAACGCAGTTCCGTGGCATAGCCGAACATTTCCGACAGCGGCACCATCGATTTGATGATGTGCGTTCCGCCGGCAATTTCCGTGCCCTCGAGCCGGCCGCGACGCGAGATCAGATCGCCGTTGACCGAACCCATGTAATCCTCGGGAACCGTGACTTCCACCCGCATCACCGGCTCAAGGAGAACCGGTTTGGCTTTGCTGGCGGCTTCTTTGAAGCAAATAGAGCCACAGATCTTGAACGCCATTTCCGAAGAGTCGACTTCGTGATAGGCGCCGTCGAAAACCGTCACCTTGATGTTGTTCAATGGGAAGCCGGCCAGGATACCGCCTTCGAGCGCCTCGACAACACCTTTTTCGATGGCAGGAATGAATTCCTTCGGGATATTGCCGCCAGTGACCGCGTTCTTGAACTCGAAATCCTTCTCCGGATCCGGTTCGACACGCAGCTTGACGCGCGCATACTGACCGCTACCACCGGTCTGCTTCTTATGCGTATAGTCCGCTTCGGCTTGCTGCCGGATTGTTTCGCGGTACGCAACCTGCGGCTTACCGACGTTTGCGCCGACATTGAATTCGCGCTGCATGCGGTCAACAATGATTTCGAGGTGCAACTCACCCATGCCGGCCAGAATCGTCTGCCCGGTTTCCGGATCAGTCGACACATGCAGGGTAGGATCTTCGGTGGCCAGCTTGTTGATCGCGACGCCGAGCTTTTCCTGATCCGCCTTCGTCTTCGGCTCGATGGCGAGCTGAATGACAGGGGCCGGGAAGTCGATCGATTCGAGGAGAACCGGATTGTCTTCGTCACAGATTGTGTCACCGGTGACAACCTGCTTCAGGCCGACCGCGGCACAGATGTCCCCCGCGAGAACTTCCGAGATTTCTTCGCGCTTGTTAGCGTGCATCTTGACCAGGCGGCCGACGCGCTCACGCTTGCCTTTGCTGACGTTGTAAATTGATTCCCCGGCGTTCAGCTTGCCCGAGTAAACCCGGATGAAGCAGAGTTGCCCGACGAACGGATCCGTCATGATCTTGAACACCAGCGCGGAAAACGGCGCTGAATCTGACGGGGGACGCTCCACCGCCACGTTCGGATCATCGATGCTCACACCCTTCATCGGGGGAACGTCAAGCGGCGACGGAAGATAAGCGGAAACAGCATCGAGCAGGTTCTGAACGCCCTTGTTCTTGAACGAGGACCCGCAGATGACGGGGAAAATCTTCTGAGCGATGGTTGCCTTGCGGATACCCGCGACCAACTCTTTCTCCGTAATCGCCTGGCCTTCGACGAACTTCTCGAAGAGCACATCGTCCGACTCGGAGACCGCCTCGATCAGCTTCTCGCGATATTCTTTTGCTTTCTCGACCAGATCGGCCGGGATTTCAACATCGTCGTATTTCGCGCCAAGCGTCTCGTCGCGCCAGATACGAGCCTTCATCGAGACCAGATCAACAACACCTTTGAACTGGTCTTCCGCACCGACCGGAAGCTGAATCGGTACCGGACGAGCACTCAAACGATCAACAATGGTTTCGACCGAGCGGAAAAAGTCGGCTCCGATCCGGTCCATCTTATTGATGAAGCAAATACGCGGTACGTGATACTTGTCCGCCTGCCGCCAAACCGTCTCGGACTGCGGCTGCACACCGGCAACCGCGTCAAACACCGCGCAAGCACCATCAAGCACACGCAAGCTGCGCTCGACTTCAGCCGTGAAGTCCACGTGACCCGGCGTATCGATGATGTTGATGGTGATGTCATTCCACTGACAGGTGGTCGCAGCAGAGGTGATAGTGATACCACGCTCCTGCTCCTGCGCCATCCAGTCCATGGTGGCAGTTCCCTCATGCACTTCACCGATTTTGTGCGTACGGCCGGTGTAGTACAAAATTCGTTCGGTCGTTGTGGTTTTACCGGCATCGATGTGCGCCATGATGCCGATATTGCGCATTTTGTCGAGAGGTACAGTACGGGACATACAGATTTTAAGACTTAACCTTGATTACCAGCGATAGTGCGCGAAGGCCTTGTTAGCTTCCGCCATTCGATGCACATCATCTTTTTTCTTCACAGCGCCCCCACGCATATTGGAGGCATCGTTCAACTCATTTGCCAGCTTTTCGGCCATGCTCTTGTCGGGACGCGAGCGGGCGTTTCCAATCAGCCACCGCAGTGCGAGACTGGTCCGACGATTCTGGGCAACTTCGACGGGCACCTGATAGTTCGCACCACCGACGCGGCGAGTCTTCACCTCGAGCAACGGTTTCGCATTCTCTACCGCTTTTTTGAAGGCTTTCAACGGATCGTCACCCGAGCGCTCCCGCAGGATCTCCATCGCTTGATAGAAGATCTTCTGAGACGTGGTCTTCTTTCCGTCCCACATCATGGAGTTGACGAACTTCTCAACAAGCGTCGAGTTAAATAAGGGGTCAGCAACCACTTCCCTTGGCTCTGGCCGTCGTCTACGTGGCATAGGATCTCCTTACTTCTTGCCCTTGGTCGGAGCAGCAGCTGCGGCGCCGCCCTTCGGTCGCTTCGCACCATACTTCGAACGGCTCTGCTTACGATTCGCAACACCGGCCGTATCGAGAGTTCCCCGAACGACGTGATAGCGGACACCGGGAAGATCCTTGACACGACCGCCGCGGATCAGCACGATGGAGTGTTCTTGCAAGTTGTGACCGACACCGGGAATGTAGGTGGTCACTTCGATTCCGTTCGTGAGCCGCACGCGAGCCACTTTCCGCAAAGCCGAATTCGGCTTCTTAGGCGTTGTGGTGTAAACACGGGTGCAAACACCTCGACGCTGCGGGCAGGCCTGCAGCGCGGGACTTGCAGTCTTGTATCGCGTGGGCTTCCGCCCCTTTCGCACAAGTTGGTTAAAGGTCGGCACAAATATCCTTAAATCTGGTAACTCGGAACTGCATCCGCTCGTTCAAAGCGGCACAGCGCCGCATCTCACAAGCAAAACTAAACTTGGTGCGCCCATTCGGGCCTTAGCGCAGGCTCGAAAAACTTCTCGGCTGCGATCGAAAACTGCCAGAAGGCTGATATAGCGTTTTCACCAGCCTTGAACCGCGAGGGTAACTGCTTCGGGTATATGGCCCATGCCAAAAGCCAGCGTCACCGTCCCTTTTTGGGGATCAGCTTGCTGGATCAGCAGCGGGGCCCGACTTCCGGCCGGATGCCTGCGAGCAGGCACGGTAGCACGGAGGCCGAAGAATCAACTCGCCAAACTTTTTAAGTGTAGAGGGGAGTACTAGCCTCTGTCAACTCCGAGGCAATGTTCGGAGCAAGCTGAATCGCAGTGCCCGGGGAATTCTCTGGCGCAAGCGCAATCCGAAAGAGCCCTGCCTGGACCCTCAGCCTCGCAGGAGCAGCAGCACGAGGATAATCAAAATGATGGCGCCGCCGCTTGGATAATATCCCCAGCCCGTGCTATACGGATAAATCGGAAGCGAACCGATCAGCAAAAGCAATAAAAAGATGATTAGAACGATACGTAACATATGCTAAGCAATAGTCTCAGGAGTGTAGATGGCAAAACGGGCGGATTTCGATCAGGTAAAAAGAAAAGGCTGACCGGAGGAGATCAGCCTCGATAGTTTGGGTTGGAGGAGAAGTCTTAGCGAAGATCGGAGAAATGGCCTAACAAAGTAAACCAGTCAGGTTTGCCGCACTGTTTCAGCGACAGCAAACCAGAAAACCTGTTCTCAGTATGAGAGTTCCTTCATATACTGTCAAGTAAATTTTGCCTTGTTCTAACCTCATCGTGTAATTTGCGCAGAGAGAGCAGTATCCCGAGATAGCCACTACGGTAGAAGGGCGCGGCCGATACACCCAGCGCCTTTCTCCTAATGAAACGCGAGCCGTTACTGATACCCGGAGTGGCGCTGGCCCTCGGAATCCTGATCTCTCATCTCTATCAGGTTCCCCTGGCGGGCATCGCCCTATTCGCGCTAGCGGCGGTCCTGGGCTATACCGCTGCACTGCTCCTCTCTCCCCTTCACCGGTATCGTTCCCACACCCTCGTTTGCTGTGCGTTGGTTGCCGGGTTGCTCAGTGCGGCCGTTCATCGGGACGTCCGCTCGCCGAAGCTCAACGCCGACGATGGCGAGTCCCTGCTAATGAGCGGGTGCGTGTCAGAACCCGCCGTTTTTTCCCCGGGACGCGAACAATTCACGCTTGATCTGGCTCCGAAGACCTCCGCGCGCATTTCGGTGAATCTGAAGAACAACGATGTTCTGCCCGTTCGGTATGGACAGTTGGTCGAGACGACGGCAAAGATTCGCACTCCCCGAAACTTCGGGAATCCTGGGAGCTTCGATTACGTTACGTACCTGGCGAAGAAGAACATTTTCTGGAGTGGCTCGGTTTCGGACCCGTCCGATCTCCGGATACTACCGGGAAGCTGTGGGAACCGGGCCATGGGCGCCGTTTACGCCATTCGGACATGGGCTCTCGAACGAATCAGAAAGAGCTATCCGGACGACCCGCACACGGCTGCGCTTCTCGAAGCGACGCTGCTTGGCGAAACCAGCGGTGTAGAAAAGCAATGGACCAGCGCTTTCAGGATCACGGGCACGTACCATGCACTGGTCATCTCCGGCCAGCACGTCTCCGTGCTCGCCCTGTCGCTCTTATTCATCCTGCGCCTGTGCCGGGTCCGCCGCGTTCCGGCTCTCTGCTCCGCAACGGCGGCGAGCTGGCTGTACGCCCTGGTGTCTGGATTTACCTCACCCGTGGTGCGCGCAGCGGGCGGTTTTACCCTCTTTCTTGTTGCCAGCTATTGCTTCCGGCGGACGCGTGTTCTGAATGTACTGGCAGCTGTCGCGATCCTCTACCTGATTTCTGCTCCAGACGAGCTCTTCGATCCGAGCTTCCAACTCTCTTTCCTGTCCGCAGCCGCGATTGCGGTATTCGCCATGCCCCTGATGGAGCGCTTCAGCGAGCCATTGCGGTCGGCGACGAAACGCTTCGATCAAGTGGGGTACGATCCGCAGGTTGAAGGCAGAGCCGCGCAATGGCGAGTCGAACTTCGTCTTCTCGCTCGCACGGTTGCCGCCTGGACGGGTCTGTCGCAAAACCGAGCCGGTCGACTCGTTTGTACGGGTGTGTCCGCGGCCCTGTTTGCATTTGACGCTCTAGTGATCTCTGTGTGCGTACAGTTCGGTCTGGCGCTGCCCATGATTTCTTATTTTCATCGGCTCTCGATTACCGGACTTTCAGCAAACGTCATTGTCATTCCGCTCCTCTCGCTCGTTGTGCCGCTTGGCTTTGCATCTATGTTGACCATGTGGCATCCTCTCGCAGCAGCCACAAGATTGCTTCTCGTATGGGCTGAAGACGTGGCCAGCTGGCACATGCGCTTTGAACCTTCGTGGCGCCTTGCGGCCCTGCCGGTTTGGATCTCGCTCAGCTTCGCCCTTTCCCTTTGTGTGCTCGCCTGGGTCATCCGGAACCAGCGCCGCTGGGTGGCGGCGCCGCTGCTTGTGTCTGTCGGACTGTTCTTCGCACTGTGCTGGCAGCCGTGGAAGCCGGAACTCAATTCCGGCAAACTTGAGGTCACGGCTATCGACGTCGGACAGGGCGACAGCATCTTTGTAGCGTTCCCGGACGGGACGACGATGCTGGTCGACGCGGGTGGGTTTCCAGGATTTACCAACATGGTTCGAAAGCCACAGTTGGATTTAGGCGAGGACGTCGTGTCTCCCTACCTCTGGAACCGGCGCATCCGGCACATCGACTATGCGGTACTCACTCACGGTCACTCGGATCACATGGGCGGTCTGGCGGCAGTGCTGGACAACTTCCATCCGCGCGCGTTGTGGATCGGTGCGGAACCGGAGACGCGTGAGTGGCGTACTGTCGAGCAGCACGCGGCCGCCGACAACGTCCGGATTGTGTCTCTGACCCGCACCTCCAAGCCATTCGACTTCGGGAAAGCTCACCTCCGCGTTTTGGCTCCGGCACCCGATTACCTACCCGGCGGATCGCCGAACAATAATGACTCGCTGGTCCTCGAGGTCAGCTACGGTAAACGCACTGTCTTGTTGACTGGCGATGCTGAGCGCCCGGTCGAAGACGAGCTCGTGGCAAGTGGCGAGCTCCACCCGGTCACTCTGCTCAAAGTAGGCCATCACGGAAGCAAGAGCTCCTCAACTGAGGAGTTCCTAAACCAGATCAATCCTCAGTTCGCGTTGATTTCCGATGGGTATAAGAATCAGTTCCATCATCCGCATCCGACGGTGTTGTCACGTTTCGAGGAGCACGGTACACGCGTGCTGAGAACAGATCAAAAAGGTGCGTTGACGTTTCTCACCGATGGAGATAACGTGCAGTTGAGCACGTTTGTTCGCTAGCAGGATGCGGAAAAATGAGGGCTGACGAGAGGAATTTCTGTGGTGGACCCCATTTTCTGGACAGAAAACAGGCCTTTTTTAGATAGAGGGGCGGCATTGAACAATAAGGAGAGTCAATGCCTCAAACTCGAAAGAATCATTCGCCCGGTCTGAAGGCGAAGGTGGCCGTCGAGGCTATCAAGTCGCAGAAGACGGCGGCGCAGATTGCGCAGATGTTCGGTGTCCATCCAACGCAGGTCGGGAGTTGGAAGAAACAGGCTCTGGCCGGTCTGCCCGATGTCTTCGGCAATGGCCGC